>NZ_BRCZ01000001.1:0-816999 GCF_023708065.1 Pseudoalteromonas sp. NCCP-2140
TCGAGATGAGTTCTCACTAGACTTTTAAAGTCTCTGAAGGGCCGTTGAAGACTACAACGTTGATAGGCAGGATGTGGAAGTGGTGTGAGCCATTAAGCTAACCTGTACTAATTACCCGTGAGGCTTAACCATACAACGCCAAACGCGTTTTATGACAGCGTAACGAACAGAAGTTAAGATACTAAAGTAGACATTTACTTGATATCAGAATTCCGAATTTTAGTTAATTGCAAAAGCGATTAACGAACCAAATTTGCTTGGTGACAATAGCGTTTTGGACCCACCTGACCCCATGCCGAACTCAGTAGTGAAACGAAACAGCGCCGATGATAGTGTAGCAGCTGCTATGTGAAAGTAGGTCATCGCCAGGCTCCAAATTAAAGAAAGCCCGATTCGAAAGAGTCGGGCTTTTTGCGTTTTGAGCTATCCACACAACGTGCCCTATTTATTCTTGAGGTAGGTTGGGTAGAGCGAAGCGAAACCCAACATAATCCATGTGACCCTCTTCATAACCCATGATTAAAACTTCTTAAAAATGTCCACTAGTCTAACAGGTTAGCGATCTCTAAAACGGCTTATTTCACCTTGCGCTAATTCGTCTTTTATTAATGAGCTTTACCTCTTCATTGTGCATGACGAATTACCACACTGTTGGGTTTCGCTCCGCTCTACCCAACCTACGCCAGACCCTCAAACTTTACTCTTGCAACTTTCCCTTTGCTAACTCCCAACTTGTAACTCACGAACTCGCTCAGCTACCGTTCATTAAATTAACTTTGCTTTGTTTATGGCTTTGATTTAGGATCAAATCAGTTTAAAAGCAAGAACTAATGGCCTGTGTCTAGATTACTTATTTGTTTATTATTATTATTTTCGAGTGCTTCAACTTTCGCTGTTGAGGTGACTAATTTATATCAAGATACTCTTAAAGTTGCAGACAAATCACGTGATGCTCGTTTGGCTGCAAGCCGTGAGGCGCTGCTAAATGTGCTGGTGAAAGTGAGTGGTGATACAAGCGCAGATCAAAACCCTGTTGCTAAACAGCGCACGCGCGACATTTCAGATTACATGCTCAAATTCGAATATGACGAAAAAGCTGATGGCAGTTTAAATCTGGTTGTTAAATTTGAAGCCAATAAGATTAATGCATTAATCAAAGATCTAGGCTTGCCATTGTGGGGCACGCGTCGTCCTTTAGTGGCTATCTGGTTAGGCATTGAAGATAACTGGCGCCGTGAACTGGTTACCCAAGAGTCTTATCCGCAGCTTGAGCAGCTTATATACGACAAAGCAGGTCGTCGTGGTTTACCTGTGGTTGTGCCATTACTTGATTTACAAGACCGCGCTATTGTTGGTATCCCAGAAGTGTGGGGTAATTTCTCTGAGCCAGTAGAGCGTGCATCGAGTCGTTATAGTGCAGAGCGCAGTATTACTGCAAGAATGTACCAACAAGCTGATTCAGAAACCTGGATCCTAGATTGGCGTTTTACTAATGCAGAATTATTTGATACCAATCGTTTGATGGGTGATAAGCAGCAAATTGTTGCAGATATGATTGACAGTTTAGCGGGTGGTTTAGCAGCAGAATATGCCATTGATCCAACAATGATTGGCCAACTTGCGACAGCAACCTTCTATCTTAAAGGTATTAATAACTTTGTTGATATTGAATTTGCTAAACGCCGTTTAGAGAGCTTAAGTGTTGTTACTCGCGCTGTGATATCTGTACGTACGCCTGATACCGTACAATTTATAGTTAATCACACTGGCAGCATGAATGATTTTAGAAAAGCGTTAGAACTTGATAGTGCCTTTAAAGCGTATCAGGACCCGCGTGATTTTTATCAAGTGGTCAATAAAGATGAGCTTGAATATCAGTGGCAGGGGCTTTAATCGAAGTGCAAGAACCAATGCAAATGGCATTGCCAGTTACTTTGCCTGATGATGAAACATTTACTTCTTATTTTGGTGGCGAGAACTCGCTTGAAGTGAGTCACCTTAAAGATGCGTTCACAAAGCTCAGTAATAAATTTCAATATACCTACTTATGCGGTTTAGGTGATTCAGGTAAATCCCACCTATTGTACGCGACCTGTATTCATGCCCAAGAGCGCGGTTTATCAACCATGTTACTTTCAATGCGTGAAGTGATTGATTATGGTCCTGTTGTGCTTGAAGGTCTGGAAAATCTTGATGTGTTATGTATCGATGACGTGCACTTAGTGGCAGGCAACGATGCATGGGAGAAAGGATTATTTAACTTTTTTAATCGCTTTAATGAGCCGGGTAAATACCTTGTGGTCACAGCTGATTTATTACCTGACATGCTGCATATCAATCTTCCTGATTTAGTATCGCGTTTGAAATGGGGCACAACATTACAAATTCGCTCAATGAGCGATGATGATAAAGCGGAAGCCCTCGTACGCCGTGCTCATATGCGCGGCCTTGAACTAACTGATGAATGTGCGCGCTTTTTATTAACGCGATTAAGCCGCGATATGCGTGCATTATTAGACGTTTTAGACAAACTTGACCATGCCTCAATGGCTGCACAAAGAAAATTAACAATTCCTTTTATAAAATCAACGTTAAAGCTTTAGTAGGGCTAGAATCTAGTCCTTGCTTTCAGTTATCATTAGCTATTACAAAAATCCTTCTGTGAAAGACCAGGTACTCAATGAACTTAGAAAATATTTTAGCGCAAGCACTTGAGGCAGTTGCCAGTGCGAATGAAATCGCGCAACTAGAAGATATCAGGGTTAATTACCTTGGTAAAAAAGGTGAAATCACCAGCTTACTTAAAACGCTAGGCAAGATTGCCCCTGAAGAGCGTAAAGAAGCGGGTCAAGTGATTAACCAAGCAAAACAAGAAGTACAAACAGCCATTAACGAAAAGCGTGAGTTACTAGCAAGTAAGGCTCTTGAAGAGAAACTAGCTGCAGAAACGATCGACGTAACTTTACCGGGTCGTGTTATGCCAACAGGTGGCTTACACCCAGTAACTCGTACTATTGAACGTATTGAAAGCTTTTTTGGTGAGTTAGGTTTTGCGGTTAAATCAGGTCCTGAAGTTGAAGATGATTTTCATAACTTCGATGCGCTAAATATTCCTGAGCACCACCCAGCGCGAGCTGATCACGATACTTTCTATTTCAACCCTAAGCTTGTGTTACGTACACAAACTAGTGGCGTACAAATCCGTACTATGGAAACTGAGCAGCCACCACTACGTATCATTTCACCAGGTCGTGTTTATCGTAACGATTATGACCAAACACACACGCCAATGTTCCACCAAGTGGAAGGCTTAATGGTTGATACAGATGTAAGCTTCACTGAGTTAAAAGGTATTCTGCACGACTTCTTACGTAACTTCTTTGAAGAAGATATGGAAATTCGTTTCCGTCCTTCTTACTTCCCATTTACTGAACCATCAGCTGAGGTTGATGTTATGGGTAAAAACGGCAAGTGGTTAGAGGTATTAGGCTGTGGCATGGTTCACCCTAACGTTCTTAAATCAGTGGGTATTGATCCAGAAAAATACACAGGCTTCGCATTCGGTATGGGTGTAGAGCGCTTGACTATGTTGCGTTACGGCGTAAACGACTTACGTGCATTTTTCGAAAACGATTTAAAATTCCTAAACCAGTTCCGTTAAGAGTGAAGATATAAAATGAAATTTAGTGAAAAGTGGTTAAGAGAGTGGGTTAACCCAGCAATCGACACACAGGCTCTTTCGGAACAGTTATCAATGGCTGGTCTAGAAGTTGACGGTGTTGAGCCTGCAGCAGCAGAGTTCACAGGCGTTGTTGTTGGTGAAGTGGTTGAGTGTGGTCAACACCCTGATGCTGATAAATTACGTGTAACTAAAGTAAACGTAGGTGGTGATGAGCTACTTGATATCGTGTGTGGTGCACCTAACTGTCGTCAAGGTTTAAAAGTAGCTGTTGCGACAGTTGGCGCTGTATTACCTGGCGACTTCAAAATTAAAAAAGCCAAACTTCGTGGTCAACCTTCACACGGTATGCTGTGCGCATTCGTTGAGTTAGGTATCAGCGAAGAAGGTGATGGCATCATGGAATTACCAAGTGATGCACCAATCGGTACTGATTTACGTGAGTACTTAAGCCTAGACGACAACATTATTGATGTTGACTTAACACCTAACCGTGGTGATTGCCTAGGTATTAAAGGTCTAGCGCGTGAAGTAGGCGTACTTAACAGTGTTGATGTAAACACACTTGAAATCGCACCAGTTGCTGCAACGATTGATGATAAAGTATCTATTGAGCTTGTGAATGATGAAGCGTGTCCTCGTTATTTAGGTCGTGTAATTAAAGGTATTAACCTTGATGCAGAAACACCACTTTGGATGGTAGAAAAACTGCGTCGCAGTGGTATTCGCTCAATTGACCCTGTTGTTGATGTAACAAACTACGTGTTATTAGAGCTAGGTCACCCAATGCACGCATTTGATCTAAACGCGATTGAAGGTGGTATTAAAGTACGTAGCGCAAATGCGGGTGAAGAGTTAGTTCTGTTAGATGGCAACACAGCTAAACTAAACGAATCTACGCTTGTTATTGCTGATCACAATAAAGCGCTTGCTATTGCAGGTATTTTTGGTGGTGAAAAATCAGGTGTAACTGAAGCAACATCAGATATTTTATTAGAAAGTGCGTTCTTTAACCCTGTCGCTATTGCTGGTCAAGCACGTAGCTACGGTTTACACACTGATGCGTCACACCGTTACGAGCGTGGTGTCGATTTTGCACTGCAAAAAGATGCAATGGAACGTGCGACAGCATTACTTCTTGAGATTGTTGGCGGTGAAGCAGGCCCTGTTGTTGAAGCTGTCGCAAATGACAAATTACCAAAAGTAACAGAAGTACGTTTACGTCGAGAGCGTTTAGACCGTGTAATTGGCCACCACATTGATGATGCAAAAGTAACTGACATCCTAACGCGTTTAGGCTTAGACGTGAAAATTGTTGATGGTGTATGGAGTGCTGACGTACCAAGCTATCGCTTTGATATTCGTATCGAAGAAGATTTAATTGAAGAAGTTGCGCGTGTTTACGGCTATAACAGTATTCCTAACGTTGCACCAACTGCTAAATTAAAAATGACTAACCATGACGAGTCTCATGTTGCGGTCACTAAATTCCGCAATACGCTTGTAACTCGTGGTTACCAAGAAGCAATTACGTACAGCTTTGTTGATCCAAAAGCACAAGCAATTTTACACCCGCAAAGTGATGCGCTTGTATTACCACACCCAATTTCTACTGAAATGTCAGCAATGCGTGTTAGCTTAATGCCGGGTTTATTAGCGTCATTAGTTTATAATCAAAACCGTCAGCAACCACGTGTACGTTTATTTGAGCACGGCTTAAAATTCTTACGTGACGAAAATGCTGAAAACGGTGTAAACCAAGTGGCTGTCATTGGTGGTGTAACCTCTGGTCTTGCACACGGTGAACATTGGGTTCAAGAAAAGCGTAGCGTTGATTTCTATGACTTAAAAGGTGATGTTGAAGCACTTTTAGCAATTAGTAACGATTCATCACGTTTTGAGATAAAAGCAGAGCAGTCTGATGGCTTACATCCAGGCCAATCAGCCGTTATTTATGTTGATGGTAAAAAAGTAGGTTTCTTTGGTGCAGTGCACCCACAAGTGCAAAAGTCACTAGATATCAACAACACAGCATTTGTGTTTGAAATCGAAATGTCTGCACTAGAAAAAAGAAAATTACCAGAAGCAGTGGCAGTGTCGAAATTCCCGTCAAACCGCCGTGATATCGCGATTTTAGTGGAAGATCACGTAAAATCTGGCGATATTTTAAATGTCATAGAAAAAGTTGGCGGAAATCAATTGGTTGACCTAAACTTATTCGATGTGTATAAGGGCAAAGGTATTGAGCCAAATTATAAGAGTTTGGCGATTGCTCTAACACTGCAAGCGGTTGATAGAACGCTCGAAGAGAAAGATATCAATCAAGTAGTTGATAATGTGGTGGCCGCACTGGCCGAACAATTTAACGCATCGTTGAGGGACTAGATATGGCGCTTACTAAAGCCGACATAGCTGAACACCTATTTGAAAAACTCGGGATCAATAAAAAAGATGCCAAAGATTTAGTTGAAGCGTTTTTTGAAGAAATCCGCTCAGCGCTAGAAAAAGGCGAGCAGGTTAAGCTCTCTGGATTTGGTAACTTTGATCTTCGAGATAAGAAAGAACGTCCAGGCCGCAATCCGAAAACAGGTGAAGATATTCCTATTTCGGCGCGCCGAGTTGTGACTTTTAGACCAGGTCAAAAGCTAAAAACTCGTGTAGAAGTTGGTACAAGCAAAGCAAAATAAGAAAAGGCAGCGTTAGCTGCCTTTTTTATTTGTTTAAGCATTTTACTTGCGAGTTATTAAAACCTAAAACCCGCGTGGTGATACGAAGCTTCCTTCTTGGATACTGTCGTAGGTTTTTTGTGCTAAATCATCTAAGCTGTCTAGGCTTTTGCCTGCGGCAGCGAGTTGATGCTCAATAGGTAAAATATCGACATCTTCATACCCTGATAATTGTGCTACACGTGCAAAGGTGTAGGCATGCTTATACTTTTCATGTTTGTAGAATAAGCTCACAAGAGTAGGGTAGATCTCAGGGTTGGGTGCTTCACCTGCTTTATTTAGCTCTAGCGTTTTGTAGAGCAAATCAATGGTTTTTTCATCATCAAACTTCACGTAGTAGCTTGCCAAGAAAAACTGCATTTCGGCATCTTCAGTCACCCGTTTATCTTGCTTTTCTTCCAGGGCGAGCAATTTAGTTAACGCAGATTGGTCGTTATTACGCGACCAATGGTAATACAATAAACCTGGGTGGTCAGTATTTTTGGTATCTTGAAAAATTCGAGTCATTTCTTTGATGCTTGTTAAATGACCTTCAACACGAGACGTGGTTTTTTCTTTTAGTTTTATGTGCTCAATCTTGGCGGCAAGCGACACACATTGATCGTATTTCTCAAAATCCTTTAATAATTGGTATTTGTTTTCGTCTGTTGGTGACTTATATTCAACATAACGTTGAATGATGACCTCGGCACGTTGCTCTTTGCAGTGACTATCTTTATTTAAATCACTGCAGAAGCCAGGTGTTTCGTCGCACACTTTCGCTAGTGTAAGCGGATCTTCACAGCCTGCTAATGCCAATAAACCAAGCAACACGCTTGCTCTTAATAACATTCCTTAACCTCTACTTAATTTGTACTACTTTATTCTAGCGCAATGATTTGTTCTGTAACAGTGGAGAATCGTTCGAGTTTAAATTAGAATACCCCTGCCTGAGATGTGTTGCTCTCAAATCACAACACATTTTTTAAGGCTATCCGTTCAAAATTGTTTAATTAGGTAAAAAAAATGACCTCATCTCACGAGTTAGAATACACAAGCAGCTGGCAAGAACGTCAAGATTACGCAGAAAGTATGCAACCTATTATTGGTAGACTTTACCGTAATCGTGGTATCGAAATCGCTGTATATGGCCGTCCTCTCGTTAATGCCAGTACAATCGATATCATCAAAGCACACAAAACAGTTGCTCAGTTTGAAGGTACAAAACTACGTTTACGTGAAAGCTTCCCTTTCTTAGAAGCAATTAGCAAAATGGACTTAAACTCAGCACGTATCGATATTGGTAAACTAGCGTATGGTTATTTATTTAACGATGCTGCGAAAGGTCGCTCAGTTGAAGAATACTTAACTGACGAACTAGCAGAAATCGCAAACTCAGAGCGCAAAGAGCCACGTGATGTTGTGTTATACGGTTTCGGTCGTATCGGTCGTTTATTAGCTCGTCTATTAATCGAAAAGTCAGGTCCTTATGCAGACCTACGTTTACGTGCAATCGTTGTACGTGGCGGTAAAGACGGCGACTTAGAAAAGCGTGCAAGCTTACTTCGCCGTGACTCTATCCACGGCCCATTCAATGGCTCAATCACAATTGATAAAGAGCGCAATGCAATTAAAGCTAACGGTAGCTACATTCAAGTTATCTATGCTAACTCTCCTAGCGAAGTTGATTACACAGCTTACGGCATCGAGAATGCACTTGTTGTTGATAACACAGGTATCTGGAAAGACGAAGCAGGCCTTGGCCAGCACTTAGAAGCAAAAGGCGCAGCAAAAGTATTATTAACTGCACCAGCTAAAGGCAACATCAAAAACATCGTATACGGTGTAAACAACCAAGATATCAAATCTGAAGATAAGATTGTGTGTGCAGCAAGCTGTACAACCAATGCTATTACCCCTACGTTAAAAGCACTTAACGATAAGTTTGGTATCAAAAACGGTCACGTTGAAACAGTTCACTCGTACACAAATGACCAAAACTTAATTGATAACTACCACAAAGCTGAGCGTCGTGGCCGTGCTGCTGCACTTAACATGGTTATCACTTCAACAGGTGCTGCAAAAGCGGTTTCTAAAGCTTTACCTGAGCTTGAAGGTAAACTAACTGGTAACGCTATCCGTGTTCCTACGCCAAACGTATCAATGGCTATCTTGAACTTAAATCTTGAAAAAGGTACAACTGTTGAAGAACTAAATGCGTTCTTACGTGAAACAGCACTTCATTCAGACCTTCGTGATCAAATCGATTACACTGCGTCTACTGAAATCGTATCGACTGACTTAGTAGGTAGCCGTTACGCAGGTGTTGTTGATTCACAAGCGACAATCGTAGATGACAACCGCGTTGTACTTTACGTTTGGTACGATAATGAGTTTGGTTATAGCTGTCAGGTAGTACGCTGTATGCGTGATATGGCTGAAGTAACTTTCCCAAGCTTACCTCGCTAATACCTAAGTTACAAAGAATCTAGAAGCCAGCATTATGCTGGCTTTTTTAGTCGTGAAAGTTTTTGCAAATTTTCAGCATGTGATAGGCTGTTAAGGGTCTACACCATATTACTAACAAAACGTTCTAACTACAGAGCGTTGACTTAATTCTTAACTAACAAGCGAATAGCTAAGAATTATTTTTAACCAATAGGTTTATAGAATGAAAATCACCAGCAATTTTGACAGTGGTAATATCAAGGTTATTGAAGCCGTTGATCCACTGAATATTCAATTAGAAATCAATAAAGACAATCAGTCTGATTTTTTCCAGTGGTTTCACTTTCGTCTTGAAACAACTGCGTTTCAAAACCATAAATTACACATTAATAACCTAGAGAACTCAGCATACCCTGATGGCTGGGAAGGTTATCATGCGGTTGCATCATACGACCGTCAAACTTGGTTCCGTGTACCATCTGAGTACGCAAACGGCACGCTATCATTCGAAGTTGAGCCTGAGTGTAGCAGCATGTACTTTGCTTACTTTGCGCCATACAGCTATGACCGCCACTTAGATTTACTAGCATGGGCACAAAGCCAGCATGCTTGTGAAATAGAAACATTAGGCGAAACCCTTGATGGCCGTGACATGAGTGTTTTACGTGTGGGTATTCCTAGCAGTGAGAAGAAAAAAATCTGGATCACGGCGCGCCAGCACCCAGGCGAAACTATGGCTGAGTGGTACGTTGAAGGTTTACTTCATAAATTACTTGATGATGAAGACCCGCATGCAGCGGCACTATTATCTAAAGCGGTATTCTACATCGTGCCAAATATGAACCCAGATGGCAGTGTGCGTGGTCACCTACGTACTAACGCAAAAGGCGTTAACTTGAACCGTGAATGGCAAACACCTAGCATGGAAAATAGCCCTGAAGTTTTCTTAGTGCTTAACAAAATGCGCGAAACGGGCCTTGATATGCATTTAGATATTCATGGTGACGAAGCAATTCCTTATAACTTTGTTGCGGGTAGTGAAGGTATCCCTGGCTACGATGATCGCTTAAAAGAGTTAGAAGATAGCTTTAAAGCTGCGCTTTTAACTGTGACGCCTGAGTTCCAAGACGAACATGGCTATCCAAAAGATGAGCCGGGCCAGGCTAATCTAACTGTCGGTTCTTCTGCTGTAGCGCATGAATTTAATGCATTAGCGTATACGGTAGAGATGCCATTTAAAGATAACGATGACTTACCAGATCCAGATTACGGTTGGTCAGATCGTCGCTCGTATCAATTTGGTCAAGATACGTTAGCGGCTATCGTTAACGTAGTTGATAAATTAAGATAACTCACCTTACGGGCATCAGCAAAACTGATGCCCGTAATTGTATCTGGGAGTAAATAAACCAATCGGTGGAGTGCAGGATTTATAACGTGGTAATTTTGTAGGGACATTTGTCATATTGAAAATTAACTGTTAACAAACTTGGTTGGTTTAAGTTAATATCCAGTGTGTTCAGCTGTGAAGTAACAAAATCTCACTTTTATTTCTCACAGTCATCGTGACGCATTCTCACAAGCTTACGCTGAGTATCGTAGCGAAAATAAAAAATATAAATATAGAGGATATATCCATGGAAGCTTTAGTAAGCGCCGTTAACGACATAATTTGGAGTAGTGCGCTCATTTATTTATGTCTAGGTGCAGGTCTGTTTTATTCTATTTTAACCCGGTTCGCACAAGTCAGACATTTTAAAGAAATGTGTAAGTTATTGCTTAGCTCTAATAATTCAGATACGGGTATTTCTTCGTTCCAAGCACTTGCTGTATCGTTATCAGGGCGTGTAGGTGTCGGTAATATTGCCGGTGTTGCTGCTGCAATCGGCTTTGGTGGCCCAGGTGCGATTTTCTGGATGTGGATAGTTGCGTTCCTTGGCGCAAGTACTGCGTATGCAGAGTCAACACTTGGTCAAATTTATAAATCAGAAGAAGACGGCCAATATCGCGGTGGCCCAGCATATTACTTCGACCGCTGCTTACAGCAAAAGTGGTTAGCCGTATTATTTGCAGTATCGGCGATTATTGCTTGTGGTGTGTTCCTTCCGGGCGTTCAAGCGAATGCGGTAGGTAATGCATTCACACAAGTTTTTGGTGAAGGCACATTGGTTAGCACCAGCTTTGGTGAAGTAGGTAGCTTTAAGCTAGTTGCGCTTGCAATCATCTTAATTGTGCTTGCATTTATCATCTTTGGTGGCATTAAACGTATTGCAAACTTCACACAAATCGTGGTGCCATTTATGGCGCTAGGTTACATCGTGTTAGCTTTAATCGTGGTGTTCTTAAACCTAGATAAAGTGCCAGGTATCTTCTCAATGATCTTATCTGATGCATTTACCGCGCAAGCAGGCTTTGGTGCTGCTATTGGTTGGGGTGTTAAACGTGGTATTTACTCAAACGAAGCAGGTCAAGGTACGGGTCCACATGCAGCATCAGCTGCTGAAGTTGATCACCCAGCTCAACAAGGCTTAGTGCAAGCATTTTCTGTTTATGTTGATACCATTTTTGTTTGTACAGCAACGGCGCTAATGATTCTAATCACTAAACAATACAACATTGTGGGGGAGTTACCTGCAGGTCAATTCATTGTGCAAAACGTTGATGCGGCAACAGAAGTAGGCTCTGCAGCTTTCACACAAATGGCATTATTTAGCGTATTTGGTGGCTTTGGTGAAGCATTCGTTGGTATTGCTTTATTCTTCTTCGCATTTACCACAATTCTTGCTTATTACTATATTGCTGAAACGAACGTTGCTTACTTAAACCGTTATTTCAAAGGCAATATTCCACTGGTTATTGTAAAGGTTGTCATCATGTTTATGGTGGCTTACGGTATGGTAAATAGCTCTGGTTACATCTGGAATATTGGTGATATTGGCGTTGGCTTAATGGCCTGGATCAACATTGTCGGTATTTTGGCTATTTTCTTTGTCGCAAAACCTGCTCTTAACTGCTTACGTGATTACGAAGATCAAAAGAAAGCCGGTGGCGAAATCACTTTTGATCCAGTTAAATTAGGCATTAAAAATGCGACTTTCTGGGAAAAGCGTTTAGCTGAAAAGGCGAAACAGAAACAATAAATCAGGTTTTTGAGTTTTTGTAGTGAATTTAGTTGTGCAGGTTTTCGAATCTTCACAAATGAATGAAATTCAAATAAGACATCGACTCATAAAACAAGTACAATAAAGGGCGCCTAAAGGCGCCTTTTTTATGCGTAGTATGGAGAAAGATATGGCGATTATTAGTTGCCCGCAGTGTGCAAAATCAATATCTGACAAACATAAGCAATGCCCGCATTGTGAATGCCAAGTCACCGATCTAAGCAATGAGCAATTGCAGCAAATGCAAAAAGAAACGCGCATTCGTAGACAACAAAAGTTTATGAATCAGTCTTTCCTCGCACTGATTTTATTTTTAGGGGGCTTTTTCTGTTATTACTTTATGCACCCCGAAGCAAAGTCTCTTGAGTGGTATGCCTATACATCGGCAATGGCAGTAGGTTTTGTGTGGTATCTTGTAAGCCGCATCTATTTAGTTGTTTTAAAAAAGAAAAAGTAACATGAATATTGATAACATCGTTAAAAATATCACCCCAGAAGTATTTGAACGTCTTCAGTATGGTGCCTCAACGGGTAAGTGGCCTGACGGCACTCCTTTGTCTGAAGAACAAAAACAACAAACCGTTCAACTCGTGATGCTTTATCAAGCTAAAGTTTCGCAAAGCAATGAGCAGTTTACCATTGGCGCAAATGGTGAAATGGTGCAAAAGAGCAAAGCTCAATTGCAAAAAGAATTCGCATCAGAAAATGAAATAGCTAGGTTTAGTGAAAATGATCTTTAAACACCTGTTTACTCCAAAGTGGAAGCATCCTAAAAACCAAGTGCGTTTAGCTGCGGTTGAACGTCTTGATACAGAGCGTGACCTTAGCATCTTAAATAGCATTGCCCTTGAAGACAGCTCAGCTGAGATCCGCAAAAAAGCATTAAACAAAGTGAACGATATTGTTTTGTGGTGGCAAGCATACAAGCAAGACCAAGCACTTAAAGACGTTGCAGAACAGCATATTAACCAAGCGGTTTTAAATACCGATAGCCAGCTAGATGCAAATATCAAAAATGAGTTTATTGAGCGTTATGCACCTGTCAAAACTCTTGAGAAACTCGCCTTTGCAGAAAAAGAACTTCAAGTTCGTGTTAAGTTATTAAAGCGTTTAGCAAACCCAAGCTTAATTGATAAAGCTTTTAAAGAAGGCCGTGAAGAGCTGCAATTGCAACTTGTTGAGCTTGTGATTAATCATCAACTTGCTAAATCACTATTAAAGCATGCAAAAGGTGAGGCACACACACAACTGGCGACTCATCTTGACAATGAACGCTTAGCGATAGAAATGCCAGCCAAAGTAGAAGCTGATACACGTGTGGTATTAGCAAAGCTTAATGCGCTTCGTGATAAAAATGACTTTCAGTTAGTGTCGATGCAACATGCTGAGTTATTACAGCAGTGGCAGGCTATCGAACTAAAATGGCTGAGCGATGAGCAAGTAAGCACGTTAGATAAGAAATATTCAGCGATTACGCAAAAGCTTGAGTCTCATATTGCACTTTTAAGTAAAGAGCATGAAGCAGCGCAGCAAGCGTTAGCTGAACAACAACGTCAGGTATTAGCCCTGGCAAGCCTTGAAGCAATTGGCGAAGAAATTGAAAATGCATTGCAATTAGGCTTAGAAACGCCAGAGCAAATTCAGCAAGATTGGTTAGAGGCAAAAGTTGCAGAGGCAAAAGATGCGTTAGCAAAGGCGAACTTATCTGAGAACAAACATGTTAGTGATGTAAAACAACATTTAACAAATTTATTTAACCAAGTCGAACAGTTACCGCAACTGGTTAGTGCTATTGCTGAGTTTAAAGAGGCATTTGATCAATTAAACTCAGTTGCGACAACCGAAGACGAAAGCGAGTTTGACGGGCTAAAACAGCAGTTTGAGCAACAGCAAAAATTAGCGCGCAAAAAGCTGGCAAGTATTCCTAGTCGTTTACAAGGTCGCTTTAAAGCCAATTTAGCTGAAACAGTAAACAGTTGGCAGCAAGCGATGTCACCGCTGACGAATAAGTTTGAGAAAAATCAACAAACAGCGAAGCGTAAAGCTCGCGATGTAAAACGCTTAATTGACCAAGGTCGCTTTAATGTTGCCTTTGGTGTGTTTAAAGGCTTTGAAGAGCTATACGCAACACTTACAGACTATTATAAGCAGCCATTAAATAGCTTGAAAGCTGATTTAGAAGCGCAATTAGCAGAAGCAAAAGATTGGCAAAAATACGCATCAGCGCCAAAGCGTGATGCATTACTTGTTGAAGTAAATGAACTTGTTGCAACCGAGTGCACTGACCCTAAACAACGCGCAGAGCAAGTTAAACAGTTACGTCGTCGTTGGAATGAGTTAGGGCGTTTAGATACTGATGCAGAAAAGCAACAAGGCGAGTTATTCGATCAACAAATTGAATTACTGTTTGCGCCGTGTCGTGAGTATTTTGCAGAGCAGGAGCAGCAACGTGAACAAGCTAAAGCACAGCGCGTTGAAATAATCTCGCAAATGCAGCAGTTAACAGAGCTTGATACCTCTTCTGATGAGTTTGATTGGAAGCAGTTTGAAAGCAAGTTCAACCGTACCGCAAAAGCGTGGCGTTCTGCAGGTAACGTCGATCCTAAAACATACCGTGAACTACAAGCGCAACTTAAAGCTGCGCAATCACAAGTTCAAGGTCAACTTGCTGCATTTCATAAAGCAAACGCTGAGCAAAAAGCGGCACTTGTTGAGCAAGCAACACAGTTATCGCAAAGCGATGATTTAGCTGCTGCGTGCCAGGAGCTAAAAGCACTTCAACAAACATGGCAGACTATTGGTTTTGCTGGAATGAAAGCTGAAAACACTTTATGGCAGCAATTCAGACGAGTTAATGACGACACCTTTGCTAAGCGCAGTGCCGAGTTTGAACAGCAAAAGCAAGTTCAGCAACAAAATGACGAAGTTGCCGCAGAGCAATTAAGTGAGCTTGAGTCTGCACTTGAGACCGTGGTGCACCTTGCACAGCTTAAAGATTTAACAGTGAAGCTTGCAGAGATTGAGTACTCAAAAGCATTATCGGCACGCGTGACTCAGTTAGAGACCGCGATTAGCGCAAAAACAGCGCTGATCAGCAAGCAAGCAGAGCAGTCTAAATTAACGGCTTTATTTGCAGCTCTTGAGAGCCACAGTGAACTGCCTTCGCAGTTCCAAGCTTCATTAATAACTAATCTAAACGCTGCGCAGCTGTTAACTCGTATCGAAATTCTAGCGGGCGTTGAATCGGCTGATAGTCAGTTGCGTATGACAGAGCAAGTTGCGATGTTAGATGATAAACACCGTGGCGAGCACGCAGATGTTTATTATTACTTAAAGCAATTACTTGCAGTCAGTGAGGGTTCAGTTTCAGCTGACACACTAGCAAGGCTTAAAGCAATATTTGCAATTTAACGAATAAAACCGCTTTTTTAAGCGGTTTTTTTCCGTGTGTTTTTGAGGAAAACAATGAGAATTTTATTACTACTTACCTGTTTATTTTTAGGGGCATGTAAAAGTACAGATCAAGGGATGTCTGTTTACTCGTTTACCAATTCTGAAATTGAAGCAGCCCTTGCTAATCAATTACCAAAACTAAGTGAACAGATTAAGCTGATGGGCTTACCAGTTGATTTTGCAGTAAACGACCTGAGTGTCAATGTTGGCCCAGATAAGCGTGATGTGGTGGTTTTAGGAGCCGATTCTAGTGCTGTCATCAAAGCATTTGCGCTTAAGTATCCAGTACGTTTAAAGCTACAAATTGAAGGTAGCCCATTTTATGACAGCGAGAAAAAAGCGGTCTTTTTACGTAATGTAAAACTGGTTGATACAACAATCGACACCGCGGGTTTCAAGGGCAGTTTAAACTTATTAGATGACCAAGCAATGCAAGTGATTAACGGCTTTTTAGCGGTTAACCCTGTCTATAAGCTAAATATGAACGACCCTAAAGTCGCATTGTTGAGCAAACTACCATTAGATATGAAAGTATCTCAGGGTGAAATTATTTTAGTGCCCACACTGTAAAACTATTTGATATTTTAAAGCGGCTTCTAGCCGCTTTTTTTGTAATTGCTTGTTAAGCATGTTCAACCTTGTCATAATTGCTCGTGATATTTCGCGAATTGAGTGATGGCTATGATCAAGGAATTTTTAAACGACCCCACATTACTGCTAAATGCCGTAGGTGAAGGTATTTATGGCTTCGATTTATCGGGTAATGCAGTTTTTGTAAACCCTGCTGCGGAGCGCATGACAGGCTGGAAAGCAGACGAACTCCTTGGTAAAAAAATACACCAATATCATCACCATACTCGTAAAGATGGCTCACCATATCCTGCTGATGAATGCCAAATATATTGCACTATGTTCGATGGCAAGCACCGTCATGTAAACGATGAAGTATTCTGGCGTAAAGATGGAAGCTATTTTGCTGTTGAGTATACTTCAACGCCAGTTTATAAAAATGGTGCCTTGATTGGGGCAGTCGCGATTTTTCGCGATGTATCCAAACAACAGCAAACAGAAGTGGCGTTACGTGATGCCTTAGCACAAGTTCAGCACTTATCTGAGCAGCTACAAGCTGAAAATGCTTACCTTATTTCAGAGTTAAACGAAGATTGGCAAGACTCTGGCTTAGTTGGGCAAAGTCATTCATTTCAAAGTATGCTCGAGCAAATTACCTTGGTAAGCCAAACCAATAGTACGGTTTTGATTTTAGGTGAAAACGGCACGGGTAAAGAGCTGGTGGCTCGAAACCTTCATCGTTTGAGCAATCGTGCTGAGCAACCTTTCATAAAAGTAAACTGCGCGGCGTTTTCCGCCAACTTAATTGAGTCTGAGTTATTTGGTCATGAGAAAGGGGCGTTTACCGGCGCTAATGAACGCAGAAAAGGGCGTTTTGAACTGGCTGATAAAGGCACTTTATTTTTAGATGAAGTGGCAGAGCTGCCATTAGAGGCGCAAAGTAAATTACTGCGGGTACTACAAGAGCAAGAGTTTGAGCGTGTCGGTGGTAGTCAAACTTTAAAAGTCGATATCCGAGTGTTAGCTGCAACAAATCGTAACTTGTGGCAAATGGTTGAGCAGGGCAGCTTTCGAATGGACTTGTATTATCGCCTAAATGTCTTTCCCATTCGTGTGCCTGCGCTTCGTGAACGCAAGGAAGATATTCCACTACTCGCAGCAAATATTATTACGCAGTTAAACAAGCGCTTAGGTAAACAGTTAAAAGGGCTAAGCAAAGCAACACTCACTAAATTGGCTAATTATGATTGGCCAGGTAATATTCGTGAGCTACAAAATATTCTAGAACGTGAAGCTATTCTGTCTAAGCAAGCTGTATTACAGCTGTCTGCACCTTTGAGTAACGAGCAATCAAATGAGCAGGTGGTTTCCCTTGATGCTGTACAAAAGCAGCATATTTGTGAGGTGCTAAAACGCTGTAACGGGCAAATATCAGGTGAAAATGGTGCTGCAACCTTGCTGGGCCTGCCAGAAAGTACCCTTAGATCAAAGATGAAAAAGCTGTCAATAAAGCGCTGATTCGCGATATATCACGAGTGTTCGCGATATATCGTGCTTTTGAACGTTCAGATATAAATTTAATCATTTAATATCAATAACTTAATTTTAATTTGTGTTGGCCTGATTGTTGCTCTATCAGGCTATTACCGACACAAAAGTAAGTAGCAAAATGAAATTTGATATTAAAGAGCAAGACTTAATCATCAAGCCCTACAACCAAGAAGGGCCAATTTATATTCGTGAGCAAAAGGGATATTTCCAACGTATCCGCCGTTACTTAGGCTGGGTGCTAATGCTGACGTTCATCGCCATTCCGTGGATCCCCTATGATGGCCGTCAAGCTGTATTACTCGACGTAGCCAGCCAAAAATTTACTTTGTTTGGCTTAACGCTATTACCACAAGATTTTATGATCTTAGCCATGTTATTTATGACAGGGGCATTTGCTTTGTTTTTCGTCACTAACTGGTTAGGTCGTGTCTGGTGTGGTTACACTTGCCCACAAACAATTTGGATGCTGATGTTTACTTGGGTCGAACACAAAGTAGAAGGTAACCGTAATCAACGTATTAAACTTGATAAAGCAGATTGGTCAGTGAGTAAGTGGCAGAAGAAAATCACTAAGCATGCAGCTTGGCTGCTGATCTCTTTGCTTACATCTATGTCATTTATGGCTTATTTCATCCCCGCTAAGTCTTTATACATGAGCTTATTTACTTTAGAAATGTCTGGGATCGTCAGTTTTTGGGTATTCCTGTTTGCATTTTGTACCTATGGCAATGCGGGATTCTTACGTGAAAAAATGTGTACTGTCGCATGCCCTTATTCACGTTTTCAATCAGTGATGTTTGATAAAGACACGTTAGTTGTTACCTACGATCAAGCGCGAGGGGAGTCTCGTGGTGCGCGTAAACGTAAAGCCGATCCTAAAGAGTTAGGCTTAGGTGACTGCGTAGACTGTAACCTATGTGTTGAAGTATGCCCAGCCGGTATCGATATTCGTAATGGCTTGCAGTATGAATGCATAAACTGTGGCTTATGTATTGATGCGTGCGATAGCACTATGGAAAAATTCAACTATCAAAAAGGCCTGATCAGGTACGCCTCTGAAAAACAAATGGAAGGCAAAACGACCAATCTATTTAGGTTAAAACTGCTTGGCTATGGTGGTTTAACAGCGCTGTTTGTCGTGGGCATGGTTGTGTGGATGGCAATGCGTACACCTATTGAGGCTTCTGTCATTCGTGACCGTAATGCCCTGTACCGTGTAAATTTTGAAGGCTTAGTAGAAAACCCATATACCTTATCAATTATCAACAAAACACAGCATAGCTTGAGCTATTCAATCGGCATCAGTGGTATTGAAGAAGCAAGCTTACAGGTGCCTGAGAGTATTACAGTTGAGGCTGGTCAAATGAAACGTGTGCCTGTCACTGTGGTTGCAGATGGCTACGAACTGAAAACAAAAGTAACGCCTATCAGTTTTCATATTCAAGCATTAGAAGATGCTGATATCGCAATAACTAAAGACACTAAGTTTTACCGAGATTAACCTCAATCACGGCTCCAGAAACGAAAATGGCTTGTTTTAACAAGCCATTTCTGCAAATTCGAGCTGCTTAAGCACATAAGCCTTAGCGCTGTCTAAATCATCAAATAAACAGTCCATTATTTGAATCGGTGATTGCGCTTGCGCAATAATGCGTTTCATCTGATTAAGCACAATAGACGAGCTAAACATATAAGCGGTGGCTATACAGTTAGTGCCTTGCAGGGCACGAAATAATTGGGTAAAACCACGTTCTGCATCAGGGGTGGTAGCAAGTAATTGGGTAGAATGACTAATATACGCCCACGGCTTTCCAGCTAAAGCAGAAATATGCTTTTTTAAATCGACTGCAAAGTCATTGACTAAACGTGCGTTAATATTACCAGAAAATTGTCCAATAATAATTGGACCATCGGTGATGATACTGACACTGCCATAGTGATTCTTAAATTCCAATTTGCTTCCCTTTTGAATTAAAAAGAGCGCGAATTTTATACAATTCTATGTATGTGTCTAGTTATTTAGTATACAAATTTCAAAAAACATAACTTTTTCATTAAATTTGTACATATGTAGATTTTATCTAGCTATTTAGGTTTGAGGTGAATAAATTATTCACCTCATATTTAAAATGCAACTAACTATTCGTTAACAATATAGTTCAATGCACCGGTAATTGAGGCTACTTGTGCATCAATACAAATTGCGTCATTGGCCTGTGGGCTATCAGGGTAAACCTCTGTTGTTGTAACATATTCTGCATCGGTTAAGCCCATACATAACCCCAGCTTTTTCGCTTGGTAATTAATCACACCAAATTGAGTTTGTGGTACACCAATCAACTGGTTATTCTCATCACTTGGTGCGATGTGGGTTACTTTCTCAACTGATTTTATAATCGCTGTTTGAAATGCTTCATGCGGGCGCTCACTATCAGCGACAAGATAAAAGCCATCCGGGATGTTCCAGTTATCGTGGGTCGTTGCATCACGTGCTGCTAGCGCAGGGCGAAACTCACTATTATCAGTGTCTGTCGTTTCGTGTAGGTCAATATGCACATAAGGTGCAATAGCGTTGTCGGCTAAATACTGCATGATTGCTGCAGACTCTTCAGCCGGGCTATCTGCATAGAAAGAGCGATTTGGATCAGTGGCATTTGGATTCCAGCGGTTAATCGTTTCATAACCCCATGGGCTGATACACGGAGCCACTAAAATATTAAAATCAGCAAAGTAGTCTTTGGCACTTCTCTTAGCAAACGCTAAAGCACCATGCACACCACTTGTTTCGTAACCATGAACACCACCGGTAACCAGCACAACAGGTTTATCAGCTTGCCACTGCTTGCTCTTTAAAATGTAAAGTGGGTATTTGTCGCTGTCGTAACTTAATGCGCCATATTGCTCAATATTGAAATCGCTTGCTAAAGAGTCTAGTTGCGATACAACATCATCTAAATAGCTACGCTTTACTGACTGTAATTCAAACCATGCTTTCTTATCTTCTTCGTTCCACGGCTTACCTGGGGTTCCAATAGGGTAACTCATAAAATACCTTGTTGTGACTTGCTACAAAACGCCAAGCTTATCTAAGCTGTTAAGCTGCTGCAACTAGATAAGCTCAGTAGTAAAGTTACCTTGCTCGTACAGCTTTGCATGATGATGCTTATGGGTCTCAAATAAGTATTTACGCAGTGCATCTTCACCCTGACACACTTGCATTATTTTTCCGGCAATTCCTTTGCTGGTCGTTCGTATTGGCTTCACACTAAGAATAATGTGATCTTCAGAAGGTAAATTAAATGCCAACAGTATCTCTTTATTAAGATCGGGTGATTGACGCTTTGGCTTGAGTAACACGCCCGTACTTGATAAAGACAATATTTGAAATTGTTCTGTGTGTATTTCGAGATCAGGCGTACGCCAGCTGCGTTCGATACCTTTGGTATCTATTACTTCTGGTGCGCTAAGTACAGGGATCAGTTGGCCATTCTCGTCCTTGCTAAATTCAAGCGGAAACCACAACTGATAAATCCCTACTTCAGCCAGTAGTGTCAGTTTGGCATTGGTAAGTAAACCATTTAATTTATCAGGCAAATTAAGCCTAACAGACATTTTTGTATCGGTTGGATCGCTATCAGTCCGTTCAGCCTCGAATAAACGGTTGAAAAAAGAGAGTTCTTGTTCGGATAAATGTGCCATATAAAGCTCCTTTTAAAGCACGCTTACTTATATGTATCATAAATTGTTCAAATTATGCACGTATAATGAGCATTAATTGTGCCAGCTGCTTTGTGATTTCTTTTGCGGCGTATTTCACTTACACTGATAAAAAAACTAACAAGGATTTTATTTTGTCGAGCCTGACTGGTGTAAATAAAAGTTTAGTGATATTTGCTGCTTTAGTCGTTGTTTTAGCGGGTATTAAAGCTGCAAGTGTGATTGTTATCCCATTTGTGTTGGCAGCCTTTATTGCCATTATTTGTAATCCCTTAATTCGTTTCTTTGCTAAATACGGTATCCCCAAAGGGATTGCCGTTGTGTTTGTGATGTTGATGATTGTTGGTGTAGGGATAAGCCTTGCCGGGTTGGTTGGGCAATCGATGACCGATTTCTCTGAAAAGCTGCCTGAGTACAAAGCACAACTAAAAGAAGAGTTTGTCTGGGTGGTTAATGTTGCAGCGAGTTATAACATCCTGATTGATAAAGAGCAGATCATCTCTTTATTCGATCCGGGCAAAATGATTGATGTTGCAACCAACATGCTCACAGGCCTTGGTGGCGTGATGGCGAATTTGTTTTTGATTATCCTAACCGTGGTGTTCATGTTGTTTGAAGGACCTATGCTGAGTAAAAAAGTGCATTTAGCACTGGACGATCCTGAAATGAAAATGCAGCAGGTTGATCGCTTTTTAGATTCAATTAACTCTTATCTGGCTATTAAAACGCTGGTTAGTTTAGGCACAGGTATGCTTGCAGGCTTTATGCTTTGGGCACTTGATGTTGATTATTTTATACTTTGGGCTGTAGTGGCCTTTATGCTTAACTACATTCCTAATATTGGCTCTATCATTGCCGCTGTGCCTCCAGTGTTACTCGCTTTGATCACTCAAGGCCCACTGGTTGCAGGGTTTATTGCTGGTGGCTATTTAGTTATAAACACGGTGATGGGTAATATCGTCGAGCCGCGTTTTATGGGTAAAGGGCTGGGTTTATCGACGCTAGTGGTGTTTTTATCCTTGATTTTTTGGGGCTGGCTGATGGGGACCGTGGGTATGCTGTTATCAGTTCCATTGACCATGATAGTTAAAATAGCCTTAGAGACTAGTCAAGAAGGGCGATGGCTTGCTACCTTGCTTGGCAATGGCGAAGAGCTAAAACTTGAAGAGTAATACCAATCCGCAATAATACTTAATCATTTTGAGGGATTAAACCTGTCGCTATCTGCGTTAAAAATTTCTGATTTAGAACAACTAAATAACGAAATTTTTGCCTTGCTATCAACGAGGTTTTCTTGCCTCAAAATAGACCACTTAATTAAGCGAATTGGTATAAAAAGGCGCTTAAGCGCCTTTTTACTTCTCAAACTGTGTGAGTTGCTATTACTTTAGAGGTCGCTGTAAAACCTGCACGTGGTTTTTTAGGATCTCAATTTCACATTGCTTGTAAGCAATAGCGGCTTTCGTACCATTTGGCATTTTTTGTAAATAACGCCAACGACAGCTGTCTTCTAAATAACGCTCTTGGTTCTTGATGCTGCGATTAAAAATTGGTAGCAATTGGCTGTTACCAGTATCTTCTTTAATTTTCTCAAGATCCATAGTGAGCTTATTAATCCACATCTTTTGATCACGCTGAATATCGGCGATAACTTGATCTAGACATTGAATATAGCGTTTTGTGTCATCGGTATTGTTGCTCGCAAGCTCACACGTTTGCTCTGCTTGAGCATGCGATGCACTTGCAATTAAAGCTAAAAAGCTGCCCTTAACGAGTATTGATGTTTTATTTTTTATCATGGTAATTAAACTCTAATATAAACTCAGCACCGGCTAGTTTCTCTGCATCTTTAATGGTTAATGTGCCATTATACGAGTTGACTAAATCCGACACGATAGCCATGCCGACACCATGGCCGCTTTCGTAGGTATCGAGTCTGGTACCGCGAGTTAGTAATGATTCACGCTTGTGCTCAGGAACACCTGGGCCATCATCACTTATACTGAGTGTTAACTTTTTGTTCTGCTTAACCTTTATATCGACCTGTGAACGGCAAGCTTTACAGGCATTATCGATTAAATTACCAAGTAGTTCCATCAAATCTGTTTTATCACCCAAGAAATAGTCTTTTTCGCTGACCTCTGAGGTAAAAATAATATCTTTGTCGCGATAAACCTTGCTCATCGCGCTTAAGATTGAATCAATAACAGGCTTGATATGGGTTTGTTTCTTCCAGGTGTCAGACGCACCTGTTGCAGCGCGCTTTAACTGGTGTTCGATCATCACATTAATTCGGTCTAGCTGCTCTTGTGCATCCGCATCATTGGCTAATGGGCTTGATTTAAGCACTGCCAATGGCGTTTTTAATGCATGAGCAAGGTCGCTTAACGATGCACGATAACGCTCTTTTTGGCGCTGCTGCGATTCAAGCAATAAGTTTAAATCGGCTTTAATGGTTTGTAGTTCAACCGGGTAAAGACCTTTTATTTGTTGGTTATCACCCGACTCAATGGCTTTTATTTCTTTGTCGAGTCGTTGCAGTGGCCTTGCACTCCAAACAAAACCGATTGCCATTAGCGCAGCAATGGCCACACCCATGACATACATCCAATTTACGAGTGTTTGCTTAAAGCCATCCATCAGCCTCAGTAGGGCATCATTACGCTTTAATAGAATAAAACGTGCATGCTCTGATTGGTCAATGTTTTCTAAAATAACGGTAAGCGTTAACTGCCAGTACACGGTATTGTTGTATTCAACACGGCGAAAATCAGCAGAGCCTGCAGGGGCTTCAAAGTTATCAGGAATAAAGTTGATATTGGTCGCCGATTCGGAGTACCAAACCGGCAAGTCACCGCGATAAACCATCGCATAGGTGTCTGAGTTTAATCTGTTTAGCTCTGGCGTTAAGATAGTACTTGGCATAACGATGCCGCGTTCAGTGAAATCGACTTCAGAGATTAATGAATATAAGTGAGCTTCGAGGGTTTTTTCGGTCGCTTCGACCAAAGAGGCGTAGTAAGCCTTACCAATTGAGAAAAACAGAATTGGTAGGGCGACTAATAAAACAAAGACAAGGATAAATCCTTGCCTTACTTTAAGCGGTATTTGCGATGCTACCACTGACTTTTTAGCCTATAACCACGGCCGCGTAATGTTTCAACTGGGTTAAGGGTACCATCAGGGTCAAGCTTCTTACGTAAACGCAATACGAAAACTTCAATTACGTTTGAATCAAGGTCGAAGTCTTGGTCGTAAATGTGCTCTGTTAGTTCAGATTTAGAAATTACCTTTTGCGGGTTAACCATTAGGTATTCTAAAACTTTGTATTCGTATGCTGTTAAGCTAAGTTCTTTATCGTTTACCCATACTTGCTGTGAGCGAGTATGAATTTTAATAGGGCCAGCTGTCATTTCTGGGTTTGCTTTACCTGCGCTGCGGCGGATAAGTGCATTACAGCGGGCAATTAGCTCTTCAACGTGGAAAGGTTTAGTTAGGTAGTCATCTGCACCAGCATCTAAGCCTTCTACTTTATCTTGCCAACGGTCACGTGCCGTTAAAATCAAAATAGGAATAGTAATACCTTGTGCACGAGCTTTGGTAATTAATTCAATACCATCTACTTTAGGTAAGCCTAAATCGACTACCGCCATATCTAGCGGGTATTCGGTAATATGGAATAAACCAGCTTCACCATCGTGACAAAGGTCAACGCTGTAACGCTCTTTTTCTAGGGCATTACGAAGGTTATCTGCTAAGTGTAAATCATCTTCAATAACTAAAATTCGCATTCTTAATCCTTTTTCACTTCGCCAGTCTTTTTGTTCACATGGACATCAACCACGTGGCCGTTCGTTTTTAAAATTCTTACGGTAAATACTTTATCTTGCTCTGTGATTTTTAGGGTTCGGCCGTCTTCAGATTTTTTGGCGATCGTCACAGCCTGCTTTTTAGTCACCTCTTGGGCTTGTTTCTTATTGGCATCAGCATGAAAGCTTGATAATGCAAATAAAAGACTAAAACTGAAGGCTAATAATATGCGCATGACGGGGAACTCCTAAACCAGACCCATTTAGTTTAATTAACCAATTAACTAAAATTCAAGTAATTACGTTAAATTCTGTAATTCAATAGCCAAATCTTAGTTAATAAGCCGTGAACAAACACTGAATTATTGATTCAGTTAAGTTCAGAGGTTAACCAAATACTTTTTTAAATGGTTTTACGACTGAGTTGTCGTAAACACCCGCCGCAATATACGGATCGTTTGCAGCCCATTCGCGTGCAGCTTCTAATGAGTCAAATTCTGCTACCACTAATGAACCAGTAAAACCAGCGTCAGCCGGATCTTCACTATCAATGGCTGGCAATGGGCCTGCCGTAAATAAACGGTTTTGATCGTCTAATTCTTGAAGGCGTGCTAAGTGAGCAGGGCGTGCAGATTTGCGAGCCTCTAAACTATTTTCAACATCAGTTGAATAAATCATATACAGCATGGTGTGTTCTCAATGTTATTTTTAAAAAATAGTAGCATATTCTTAGCAATAGACGAGAGATTATTCGCGTAATAATCTTTACACAAACCCATATAACTTTAACTTATAAAGCTTGAAATACGCGGTGTAACACTGGTAGAGTCGCTGGGTTGAGAAAATAATAATAAGGTTTTTAAATGAGCGAAAAACGCGAGCATTTTAGCTCCCGCCTCGGTTTTATTTTAGCGGCAGCCGGTTCTGCTGTAGGTATCGGAAACTTAGTGGGTTTTCCGGTTTCAGCTACAAAAAACGGCGGTGGTGCTTTCCTTTTAGTCTATGCATTGTTTGTCATTTTTATCTGTTTGCCAGTGATGATGGCTGAAATGGCCATGGGTCGTAAAGCGCAAAAAGATCCACTTGGTTCATACAAATTTTTAGCGGGCAATGATCCTAAATGGAACTTTGCTGGCTTTTTAGCCGTATTAACGCCATTTATGATTGCTGTTTTTTATATGGTGATCACGGTATGGATTTTCGGTTATTTATCGCAAACCGCATTTGGTAATCTAGATGCCTTGGCCCAGCCAGATAACTTTGGCACTTTTATCAATAGCTACACCGTGTTTGGTTACATGGCCGTGGTTGCCATCATCGTTAACTTGATTTTAGTGGGCGGTGTTAAAGAAGGTATTGAAAAAGCGGCTAAGTTTATGATGCCAGCTTTATTTGTACTACTCACCGCATTGGTTGTATACGTACTAACTCTTGATAACGCAATGGCCGGTGTTAAGTACTATGTTGTGCCTGACTTTTCAAAAATGGATGCCAGCGTATTAAATGGTGCATTAGCTCAAGCGTTTTTCTCGTTGTCACTAGGTATGGGTATCTTAATGACCTATGCATCGTATATCTCTAAGAAAGACGATATTGTTGGTAGTGCAAAAATGGTTGCAGTTACTGATTCGATGGTGGCATTTATTGCTGGTCTAATGGTGCTTCCAGCTATTTTCAGTTTTAACCCAGATACTGACCCAAGTACTTTATCTGACTCGTCAGTATCGATGATTTTTGTCTACCTACCAAAAATTTTATTAGCGTTACAAGCTGATATTGGCTACGTGGGTGCATCAATTGTTGCGTTTGTATTCTTCTTACTTGTCTTTTTTGCTGCAATTACGTCACTTGTATCAATTGTAGAGGTGCCAACTGCAACATTAAGTGACCGCAAAGGTATCAGCCGTAAAAAAGCACTGGCTATCTTAACCTTATCTACAGGTGTATTGACTGTGCTGTGTACCATGTCATTTGGTATGGTTGACTCGCTTACAAAGTTTGTTAGCTATGGCGGTGCAGATAAGAGCTTATTTGATATCGTTTATGATGTGTTTTACGACACAATTTTACCGCTTAATGGTTTAATGGTGTGTTTATTCGTTATGTATCGTTGGAAAAAAGCAAACTTATCGGCAGAGCTAAGCCAAGGCTGTGAAGGCTATGTTGGTAGCTTTACAGAGAAGTATGTGAACTTCTCGCTATCAACGTTTATCCCTGCCATTTTATTACTAATCTTTGTAAATACGGTGGCGACTAAGTTTTTTGCATTTAGTATTTTCGGATTTTAAAAACCAGTTCAATACTTAGCCGCGCACTTTGCGCGGCTTTTTTATACCTATTACATTAAAAGGCCCCCGCATCAAGCACATCACCCAAGCCAAGGGTAAACATCCAAAGTCCCCATAAGCTATGTTCAATCACACACACGAAGGTTGAGCGGCTTTGCGCGTACGTATAAGAAAACAACAGCCCCCCTAAAAATGCCAACAGTACGGCCAATACATTCGCATAGACAATGTGAGCTAACGCAAACACTGATGCGCTGACAATAATACGCACTGTTTTACTTGGCATAATGCGTTTATAACGATGGAAAAAATAGGTTCTAAAAATAAGTTCTTGCGGCATCACCGATAAAATGGGGTAGAGCAATAACAACATTAGCCAATCGTTAAATGAGTTTCGTGGCAGTGAAAACCAGTTTTCTTGGTTCATGATGCCGTAAAACATTCCGGAGAATAACGCCCCTAAAAAGAAGAAACTAAATAAGCGACGTTTTACCGCACTAAATTGCCCAAGGCTAGTTAAACGAAAGCGTTTAAAATGGGGATCAGATAAAAGCAACATGCCGCACACGGCCATTAAAATAATAAGGGCAGGAATAAGCCAGTTAGCGAGGTAGGCACGAAGAAAGAAGCCTAATAGCGGCAAAGAAACAAATATGAGGGTAAATTCAAGCCAGCGGTATTGGTTAGCGTTCAATGTCGTCTCAGCGTGTTTTTTGTTTACGCTAACAAGCTAAGACGACAGATTTATGACATTAAGATTGCTTTTGATCTTTCTCTTCGTCATCTTCAGGTAAGTATTTGAATAGGGTGATGATCGTTGCTAACACGCAAACAAAGGTAATGCCCATTAAGCCAAACACTTTAAAGTTAACCCAAAAATCGAGCGAGAAGTTATAGGCAATGTAGATATTCAGCGCCGAGATACCTGCAGTCACCGCAACCCAAAATAGGTTAAGTTTGTTCCAGAGCGCTTCAGGTACGTTGATTTCTTGTTTACTCTCAGAGGCATTTTCTAAAATCGAGCTAAGCGCTTTTTTCACTAGGTTTTTGCCAAGTACATAGCGGCTTACTAACAAAGTAACACTGAAAATGGCATACACAATGGTGGCTTTCCATTTCACAAACTGCTCATCGTGGAACACTAAGGTGAGGGTACCTAACACCACCGCTATAGCAAAAAACACCCAGTGACGGGTTGGCACTTTACCATCTTTAAAATAACAGTAAGCAACCTGAATTAAGGTGGTTAGCATCAGCAAGGCTGTTGCCCAATAAATATCAACTAACTTGAAAACCGCAAAAAATAAAATCAGCGGGATGTATTCAATAATCGCATGCATAAATTTATAAATGCTCTAATTTAAAAAGATACTGGGTTGTATCAAGTTATCACGCAAGATACAAGGTTGACTTAACAGCCCTGAAAGCTTAGCCTCCCGAGCCAATCTGGCCTAAACCTGCGTTTAGGTTGTTTTACCTTATCTTTTTCCGCTTAACCTCAGATGATTAAGCGGCGTATTTTGGAGCACTTTTTATGAATAAAGCCGCGTTAGTATCGCAAATGGCTGCCCACAGTGAATTAACAAAAAAAGACACTCAAGCTGCCTTAACCAGCATGTTAAATGCTATCGAAAAGTCTCTTTCTGAGGGTGACCAAGTGCAAATTAATGGCTTTGGTACGTTTGCTCTAAGTTATTACCCAGCACGCAAAGGACGCAACCCACAAACCGGTGAAGAAATTGAAATAGAAGGCGCTAACAAGCCAGTTTTTAAACCTGCTAAAGCACTCAAAGACGGTTTATAAGCAGGATTTGCAAAGCGGGTGTAGTATTTACAGAGCATAAATAGAACACTTGAAAATTTATTCAATATTTTCAATCTATTAAGTTTGGCATGTTGTCTGCTATTAATTGTTTAGGTTTACCAAAATAAGGAGATAACATGTCAAATTTAAATAGCCAACTGAATGGTAAAAAGATTGCCATTCTTGCAACCAATGGTTTTGAGCAAAGCGAGCTATTGTCACCACGAAGCGCATTATTAGAAGCTGGTGCACTTGTCGAAGTTGTGTCACTTGAGCGTGGCGATATCACAGCATGGGATGAAAACCAATGGGGTGAGCGAGTCAGTGTTGACCGTGTAGTCAGCGAAGCAGACTCTGCAGAGTATGACGCGTTACTTCTGCCTGGTGGCTTATTCAACCCAGATACGTTACGTCAAGATAGCGAAGCAAAAGCCTTTGTTGATGGTTTTTTCAGTGCCGGTAAAAACAAACCTATCGCCGCGATTTGCCACGGTCCATGGCTATTAGCCGAAATTAACAAACTACGGGAGCGCAAAGTAACCTCATACCCAAGTATCAAAACAGATTTGATCAATGCAGGAGCTAATTGGGTTGATCAAGAGGTGTGTGTAGATGAGGGCATAGTCACAAGCCGAAGCCCAGCCGACTTAGAGGCCTTTAATCGTAAGTTTATCGAAGAGATTAAAGAGGGTGTGCACCGCCATCATTAATTGTTAAGCACAAAAAAGGGCCTTTATGGCCCTTTTTGAAGTAATAAAACAAACTTACTTTGTAGCTGCTTTCATACTGGCTACAAACTCTTTTAAACCAGTTAGCATTGCTGCTTGATCATCAAGGTTTGCCTCGATGATTTTAACAACCGCAGAGCCTGAAATCGCACCAGCGGCTCCTGACTCAAGTGCTGATTTAACATCTTCCGGTGTTGATACACCAAAGCCTAATAATGCCGGTGCAGCATGGTAATCTTTTAGTTTTTTAACTAATGAATCTGCTGGCATTTGTGCCTTGGTTTCTGTGCCTGTCACACCTGCGCGTGAAAGAAGGTATGTGTAACCACGGCCATATGACGCACACTCTCGTAAAGTGTCATCATCAGCATTCGGTGTAGCAATAAAAATTGGGTCAATGCCATTTTTCATTGCTGTTTGGCGAAATAGCTTTGATTCATGTAGCGGCACGTCAGCCACTAAAATTGAATCGACACCGGCTTCTTTAGCATCTTGATAAAACTTCTCAATGCCACGTTTAAACACTAAGTTTGAATACAATAACAGGCCAATTGGAATATCGGCATTGTACTGGCGCACTTGTTTGATGATATCAAAGCAATCTTGGGTATTAATGTTTTCATCAAGTGCGCGAATGTTAGCAGCTTGGATCACTGGGCCATCAGCAATCGGATCAGAAAATGGAATACCTAGCTCAAGGGCATCAGCGCCGCCATCAATTAAGCTTTTGATGATTTCTACACTCAGTGCTTTATTAGGATCGCCAATCGTAACGAAGGGTACAAAAGCACCTTGGTTGGTTTCATTTAATGTGGCGAACAGTTGTCCGTAACGGTTAGTCTGGCTCATAGTGCGCCTCCTTCTGATAAAACACTGTGTACGTGAGCCAAATCTTTATCGCCTCGGCCGCTTAGGTTAACCACTAAAATGGTGTCTTCGGTTTGTTGCTCGGCATATTTAAGGGCATATGCTAGGGCATGGCTTGATTCAAGTGCAGGAATGATCCCTTCGTTCTTAGCCAGTAGTTGGAATGCTTCAAGCGCTTCAGTATCGGTAATACCTACGTACTCAGCACGGCCAGTTTCATGCAAGTGAGCATGCTGTGGGCCAACAGCTGGGTAATCAAGACCTGCTGATACAGAGTAAGACTCTTCAATTTGACCATCATCATCTTGCATAATGTAGGTATAGGTACCGTGTAAAATGCCTTTGGTGCCTTTACATAAGGTGGCACCATGCTGGTGGGTATCTAAGCCTTTACCTGCGGGCTCTACACCAATTAGTTTAACGCTTGGCTCATCAATAAAGTCTGTAAACATTCCAATGGCGTTAGAACCACCACCTACACAAGCAAGCACAGCATCTGGTAAGCGACCTTCTGCTTTAAGCACTTGTTGTTTTGCTTCTTCACCAATCATTTTTTGGAACTCACGCACCATGGTTGGGAATGGGTGAGGGCCTGCTGCAGTGCCTAGTAAATAGTGAGCATCTTTGTAATTTGCTGACCAGTCACGCAGGGCTTCGTTTACGGCATCTTTTAAGGTACCAGAGCCCGCTGTGACAGGAATAACCTCTGCGCCCATTAGTTTCATACGAAATACGTTTGGTTGCTGACGTTCAACGTCTTTTGCACCCATGTAAATACGGCATTTTAAGCCTAGTAGGGCACAGGCTAGGGCCGTTGCAACACCGTGTTGGCCGGCACCTGTTTCTGCAATGACTTCTTTTTTACCCATACGTTTGGTAAGGAGTGCTTGACCAAGTACTTGATTGGTTTTGTGCGCACCACCATGGAGTAAATCTTCACGCTTTAAATACAGTTTTACCTTAGGGTTTTTAACTAAGTTACGTGTCAGTGTTAATGGTGTAGGGCGACCTGCGTACTCATTTAATAGTTTTTCAAACTCAGCCTGAAAAGCAGGATCGTTTTGTGATTTATTAAACTCTGCTTCTAGTTGCTTGAGTGCTGGTACAAGCAGCTGTGGTACAAACATACCACCGAATTCACCGAAATAAGCTGGATTTTGCATTCTAACCTCAATAATTTCTGATATGCGAAAACGCATTTTGTAATTTTGTTTGGCACTTTTTACCCGCTGACGCTTCAACGCCAGAATTTAGGTCAAGGCCGTTAGCACCGCGATAAAGCGCTGCATGGATATTTTCTGGGTTTAAACCCCCGGCTAACATAAACGGCACGGTTGCCGTCTCTAGCACTGACCAATCAAATGCTTCGCCTGTGCCGCCTTTTTGGCTTTTGCTGTAAGTATCGTATAAATGGCGATCAACCCCTTCAAGCGGTTTAGGTAATTCACCTTTAACGGCTTGGGCTTTCCAAATTTCACAGCCAAGCGGTAATTGCTTTCTGAGGCTTTGAATATACTCGCTATTCTCATCGCCATGTAATTGCACGGCCGCTAATTTTAAGCTTTGTGCATAATCGACCACTTGTTCTAGAGGTGCATTGACAAACACACCTACATACGCGAGTGGGGCACTTTGCGTAACTTGCTTGGCACAGTCTATATCGACATAGCGCGGTGACTTAGGATAAAAAATTAAGCCACCATACACAGCACCACTGGCGTAGGCTGCCATCGCATCTTGTGAACGGGTTAAACCGCACACTTTGTTCTCACCTAAAATCACTTTACGACACGCGGCTTCTAAGTCGCGTTCAGCCATCAGTGAGCTGCCAATTAAAAAGCCATCGCATAATGGTGCAAGACGTTTTACATCTTTATGGGTATAAATGCCCGATTCTGAAATCACTACTTTGTCATTTGGGATAAGCTGACGTAAACGCTCAGTTGTTGCAAGATCAGTACTTAAATCACGAAGGTCGCGGTTATTGATACCAATTAGGCTGGCATTAAGTGCAAGTGCACGACTAACTTCTTGCTCATTACTGACTTCAGTGAGTACTGACATATTTAAAGAATCAGCCACCTTGTGAAGCGCTAAATATTGCTCGTCATCAAGAACTGAGAGCATTAATAAAATGGCATCACCACCAGATAAGCGTGCTAAATAAACTTGGTACTCATCAATAAAGAAATCTTTACAAATAAGCGGCTGTTCCACTTGGCTGCGCACATACTCAAGGTACTCATAGCTGCCTTGGAAATATTTTTCATCCGTTAGTACGCTCATACAGGTTGCGTACTTTTTATAAACCGATGTAATTTCCTCTAAATTGAATGGTTCGCGAATAAGCCCTTTTGACGGTGAGGCCTTTTTACATTCTAAAATAAACTGCGTACCGGTTGCTGCTAATGCGCCTTCAAAGTCTCGCTTGGTTGGCACAACCTCGCTAATGAATGACTCAAGCGGGCGCTGTGCTTTTCTTTGTTCTAATTCAATACGTTTGTCGGCAACAATTTTGTCTAACACGTTAGCCATGACTTACCTCAATAATTGCGTTCAATGTGTCCATCGCTTTGCCTGATGCTAATAATTCGCTTACTTGATCTGCGGCTGCTTTTAAATCGCTTGCTTTATCGGTTAAATAAAGAAGGGCGGCAACGTTGGCTATAATGGCTGCGTTATGCGCCATTTCACCTTGACCTTGTAAAATCGCTAAGCTTGCTTTTGCGTTATATTCTGGGCCTTGGCCTGCTAGTTGTTCAAGTGAATAGTTTGCAAGACCAAAATCGCTCGCTGTTAGCGTGTATTCGCTCAGTTCACCGTTATTAAGTTCAACCACTTTGGTTGTCCCGTGTAAGGCAATTTCGTCAGTGCCTGCACCGTGAACCACCATAGCGCGTTTTGTGCCAAGGGTTTTTAAGGTTTCGGCCATGGGTAAACACAGCGAAGGGTCATAAACACCAAGCAATTGCACCTCAGGGGCAGCAGGGTTGGCCAGTGGCCCTAAAATATTAAAAATTGTGCGGCTTTTAAGGGCCGTACGCACACCCATCGCATGGCGTACACCACTGTGATAATGCGGCGCAAATAAAAATGTAAAGCCGGTATTTTCTAAACAATGGGCCGCTTGCTCAGGGCTCATATCTATATTGATACCCAAGGCTTTAAGTAAATCCGCAGAGCCCGAATTACTCGACACACTGCGATTACCATGTTTGACCATATTGATGCCCGCAGCGGCGGCAACAATAGCAGCCGTGGTACTAATATTAATTGTGTTTGAGCCATCGCCACCGGTACCACAGCTATCGGCAAGCAAGGTTTTGCTGGTTTGAAATGGCACTGCATTGGCGCGCATTGATGCCGCAGCACCGGCGATTTCATCACTTGTTTCGCCTTTTAGTTTTAGGGCGATAAGTGCTGCAGTTAATTCAATATCATTAAGCTTGCCATTCATGATGGCATCAAACAATTCAGTTGCTTGCGAAAACGATAAATCTTGCTTTGCTAATAATTGGTTTAACTGGGTTTGAGTTGTTGCTTCCATGTTATTCCTCTACTGCACGCGTGCGGTTAAAAATTCAATGCTTTGCTGTAATAGCAATGCGCCATTCGGCGTTAAAATTGACTCAGGATGAAACTGATAGCCAAGGGCATTATCTTGTTGATGGTAAATTGCCATTGGAATATTTTCATAACAAGCAATTACTTCAACATCATCAGGGACTTTGGTTGCCATTAATGAATGATAACGAGCAACTGGCATTTTATCGCCCATACCCGCGAATACTGGGTGCTCAGTCAACGCAATAATTGATGACTTGCCATGCACAGTTTCGCCTGCATGACCAATAACCCCACCGTAGCTTTGTGTTAGTGCTTGCTGGCCTAAACAGATGCCCAGCATAGGGAAGCGGCCTTTACACAGTTCAATGAGTTCCATTAAACAACCTGCATCAGATGGTGCGCCGGGGCCAGGTGATAGCACTAGTAACACAGGTACGGTTTCTTGGCACATTTTGTCGAAGATGCTTTGTGCACTGATGTTATTACGGTATACCACTAACTGGCACCCTAACATAGAAAGTTCATCGACTAAGTTATAACTAAATGAATCAAAGTTATCTAAAAAGTAGATTTTATAGGCTGATGTTGTCGTCATTATAGTGCCTCGTAAGTCGATTGAATCGCAGTGATCACAGCTTGTGCTTTAGCGCGGGTTTCATTGGCTTCTGATTGTGGATCTGAATCAAACACCACACCTGCACCTGCTTGTACGTAGGCCGTGCCGTTTTTAACAAACGCAGAGCGAATAACAATACAGCTATCCATGGCGCCATCACCCGTTAAATAACCCACTGCACCGCCATAGCTGCCGCGGCGTTTTTGTTCGGTTTGACGAACTAACTCAGCAGCGCGCACTTTAGGTGCACCCACTAAGGTGCCCATGTTCATACAAGCTTGGTAAGCATGTAGCGCATCGAGTTCAGGTTTTAAAGTACCCACAACGCGTGAAACTAAATGCATCACTTGTGAGTAGCGGTCTACTTTTAATAATTCTTTCGCGTGACGTGTACCTGGTACGCTAATACGGGCTACATCATTTCGCGCTAAATCAACTAACATCAGGTGCTCGGCACGTTCCTTTTGGTCGTTGCGAAGTTCAAGCTCAATGCGGCTGTCTAGGTCTGGATTAATTTGCCCGTTAGCAAACTTGCCGCGAGGGCGAGTACCAGCAATTGGGTATACCTCAACTTGTTTACTCTCTGCGCAATATTTGAGGGCTGACTCGGGTGATGCGCCGAATAACACAAATTCTTCATCGCGCATGTAAAACATATATGGGCTTGGGTTTTGTTGTTTTAGTTGGCTGTAAGCATGAAGTGAGTCAGGGCAGGCGAGAGAAAAAGTACGTGATGGAACAACTTGGAAAATATCGCCATCAACGATGTTGTTTTTTAACTTGATGACATGTTCGCAGTATTGCTCGTCGCTAACATCAACAGAAATTGGGTTTGAGCCGGTTTGCTTTTGCCCTTGGTAGCTTTGTGCATTGTCACATACGGCATTTAAACGCTCTAACTGTTGACCAACCTCAAAGCAATTAGCATGAACTTCAGGGCCGTTAAATACATTGCCAATTAGCTCGGTTGTTTTTGCTTGATGGTCGATGACAACTAACGTTTCGGCTAGGTAGAAAACATAATCTGGGCAGCTGTTTTCGCCGTCAGGCACATCAGAAAGAGTTTCGAAATTAGCAACCATATCGTAGGCAAATACACCGCCTAAGAACACAGAAAATGGGTTGTCTGTGGTGCTTTTAATACTATTAATACAGCTACGTAGCGCACTAAAAGCGTTATCTGCTACTAATTTACTGGCTTCATCAATGTCGCTTGCTACCTCGTTGTAGGTTAACGTTAATGTGTCTTCTACAAGCTCAGCAGAGCAGTTTTGCACATGAGTTTGTAAATAAGGCAGTAATTGTTTGCCGTTATTTGACTGTGCAGTGAGTGTGACCTGTTTGCCTTGGCAAACAATACGTAGCGCTGAGTCAACCAAAATTAGACTTTTTACACTGTCTTTAGAATCAATTTCAGCAGACTCTAACAGCAGTGAATTAGGCTTATCGAGTAAACTGTATAACGCAAGTGGGCTACTGATGTAGTCGCGCACTTGAGTGATACTGGTTACTTCACCCGGTGTCGTTGTTATATGACTAAAAATCAAACCTCATTCTCCCTCATTCCCAAAAACTCTTTAAAAAACAAAACCCCGCGAAGCTATGCTTGGCGGGGTTCGTATAAAGATGCCTATAAATTAGATAGACCCTTACCGTCCCGCTAAGCCAGGCGCCACCAATGATGTGTAAGAGTTGCTATGTAATTCATTATAAAACCTTAAAATTTAGATATAAAAAAACCCGCTACATGAGCGGGTTTTGAAATCGTTAGACACGACAATTCGTCACCCGCTAGTTACGAGTGCCACCACCAAATTGTGATTTGAATTGTTTTGTTCATTGTTATTGCTTATTTAACGTGTCTGAAAGTGCATACAGTAAAGCGTACCTAAGCCGATACTGTCAAGCATTAATTTACATATTAATACGTGTTTAGCTTTTACCCATCGCAATTACCCATTTATGTGGGTATATATGTCTAACCTAAAAAGATAATCACGCCCTGGCACTAAATTTTTGTTATACTCACATCATTGATTCAAGAACTTACGTAAAGCAGTCTTTCCCTTTGATAAAATACGATTTACATAGCCACACCACATACTCAGATGGTCAGCTATCAGTCGAGCAATTGTTACACCGCGCGGTTGAGAAAAACATAGATGTGTTTGCAATTACCGATCACGACACATTAAATGCGATAAAACCAGCTCGCCAAGTCATTGCAGATGATAATTTACCGCTTAAATTAATTGCTGGCGTTGAAGTATCAACAAAATGGGAAAGCTTTGAAATTCATATTGTTGGCTTAAATGTTGATGATGAAAATGACGCACTGTTGTCACTATTACAAGCGCAACAAGGCAAGCGTGAAGATCGCGCTTTAGAGATCGGTCGTCGCCTTGCTAAAAATGGTTTTGAAGGCATTTACGACCAAGCAAAAACATTTGCTGAAAACGCCCAGATCACACGGGCGCATTTTGCCCGAGCGCTGATTGAGCGTGGTGTTGCTAAAAACTTTCCTGGGGTATTTAAAAAGTACTTAGGGCGAGGAAAAACAGGCTATGTACCAAGTAGTTGGTGTGATATGCAAACCGCAATTGCTGCCATTCACCAAGCCGGTGGGGTTGCCGTTCTTGCTCATCCTGGGCGTTATCAAATGTCTAACAAATGGCTACGTAAGTTAATTATTGAATTTAAAGGCGCAGGTGGCGATGCGATGGAAGTTGCACAACCACAGCAAGCACCCAGTGAGCGCCAGTTTTTAGGTGAACTGAGTCGTGAATATGGCTTACTTGCGTCACAAGGGTCAGATTTTCATTTTCCGACCAGTTGGTTGGAGTTAGGTAAAAATTTATACTTACCAAAAGATTGCCAAGGGGTTTGGCAAGCATGGGAAGGGCAATAGGAGCGTGTAATGAGTCAGTTTTTTCATATTCATCCAGATAATCCGCAACCACGCTTAATCAGCCAAGCGGTTGATATTATCAAGCAGGGCGGTGTTATTGTTTACCCAACCGATTCGGGTTATGCACTTGGCTGTAACATTGGTAATAAGCAAGCAAAAGAGCGCATCGAACGTATTCGTGGTATTGAAAAACACCATAACTTTACTTTGGTCTGCCGTGACTTATCAGAGCTATCTACTTATGCTCGCGTTGATAATCAGTTATTCAGATTGATTAAAAATAACACCCCTGGGCCATATACGTTCATCTTTAAAGGCACTAAAGAAGTACCAAAGCGTTTATTAAACGAAAAGAAAAAAACCATTGGTATTCGTGTTATCGAACACCCAATCACCTGTGCTTTATTGGCTGAATTAGGTGAGCCGTTAATGTCGTGTTCTTTAATTTTACCGGGTGAGCAATATACCGAGGCTGATCCTGATGAAATTCGCGATCGCATTGAAAAGCAAGTTGATTTAATTATTCATGGTGGTTATCTTCCTGAACAGGCAACCACAGTAATTGACTTGTCGGATGATGATATCGAAATCTTACGTGTGGGTTGCGGTGATACTAAACCATTTGAGTAGAGACTTCATTGACTAGCCCAGAGCTTGACGCGCCAGATAATATACAAGAGCCAGTACAGCAAAAGCTGCCACTGGCTTTTTTGCATGGCAAAGCGGTGGTCGATAAACCTGAAGACTTATATATTCCACCCGATGCGTTAGAGATCATTTTAGAAACCTTTGAAGGTCCTCTCGATTTACTTTTGTATTTAATTAAAAAACATAAACTCGATGTACTAGAACTCTCTATTTTTAGTATTACAGAGCAATACGTTAGTTATGTTGAAATGATGAGCGAGTTTCAGCTTGAACTGGCTGGTGAATACCTTGTGATGGCGGCGTTATTAGCACAAATTAAATCACGATTATTATTACCAAAACATGAAGAGCTTGAAGAGGAAGAAGACCCACGAGCTGAGCTTGTAAGACGTTTACAAGAATACGAACAATTTAAAAAAGCCGCAGAAAACCTTGATGAGATCCCTCGCGAAGGCCGCGATATATTTGTAGCCGAAGCACTGGTGCCAGAATTGAGTGAGCGTGAGGTACTGTTACCTGACGTTGACATGAAAGACTTGTTAGTTGCACTAAGCGACGTTATGGCCCGAGCTAAAACATTTGAACATCATCATATTACCGCAGAAGCCTTATCGACCCGTGAACGCATGAGCTTAATCTTAGATAAACTCTCAGAAGCGCAATCACAGTTGCCTTTTAGTACTCTTTTTACGGTAGAAGAGGGCAGAAGTGGTGTTGTCGTTAGTTTTATCGCCATGTTAGAGTTGGTGAAAGAAAACCTGATCAGCTGCTTTCAGGTAGATGCCAATAGCCAGATTTATGTTGGTTTGGTGGAAGAAGGCGAATAGCTGAAAGTTAATAGTTTTAAGCTTTAAGCGGTAAGTTTTAAAGGCAGTAGATCAATTATTAAAACTGGGTCATTACTAGTTGAGGGCCTGATAAATATATCAGGACGCCAGCAATTTGCGACTACCCAGTTCTTGTCGTTATGTTCCGACTCATTCTATAAGGATATTTATGTCAAAAGTAACGTTGAAAGGGTTTATTTTAGTTCCTGAGTCTGACTTAGAGAACGTTAAATCTCAGTTGGTGACTCATAGGCGTCTTACCCTAGAAGAGCCTGGTTGTATTACTTTCAGTGTTACTGAACATACAGAAAACCCACTTCGCTTTGATGTATACGAAGAGTTTATAGATAAATTGGCATTTGAATATCATCAGCAAAGAGTTAAAAACTCTTTATGGGGTAAAGTAACAACTTGTGTTGAGCGACATTACGAGATCTTTGAGTCATCACCAGTCAAGAAGTAGCTAGTAACGAAAGTTTGCTTCATATGCGAATAAAAACACTTAACTTACAGAGTGTTAAACAATTGCACCAAGTCTCAGTACCTGATAAGTTGGCATTCCCCATTTTGGGGTAAGCCTACTATTAAGGAAAATATAATGAAAAAGTTAGGAATGGTACTGTTATCTCTCGCTGCATTTGGTGCCTCAGCTGCAGAAAGTTTGCAATTAGACCTTAACCTTTATTTGAATAATCAACTTGTAAAAACGCACGTTGTTAAAACTGAAGAAGACAAAACTCAAACAGTCACTGCAGATGATATTCTTAAATTTGATGTAACCCCTACGTTGAACGAGCAAATTGTGACACTAACATCAGCACTCTATAAATTTGAAAATGGCTCTTACAATAAATTTCAAGAACCTAAGTTAATGGTAAACCTTAACGAACCTGCAACGATTGAGGTTGGAACGGAGGGTGTTGAAGTGTATAGGATTGAAATAACAGCAAGTAAAATATAATTGCTAACTATCTACTCAGGTGTTTATTGAAAATACTAAACACCGAGTAGTGCAAGAAATCATTAAAATGACTAAGTAGTGAACTAATAAAAAATAGATTTCAATAAACAAGATAAAAAGTACCTAAAATGCTTGATTTGAGTATTTTAAGGGCATTAGCTCCTAGGGGAGAAAATGAATACACTAGAAGAATTGAAAGCTCACTCACCAAATTGTTTTTCGAATTTCGTATTAAAGAATTTACAGCTACCACAACTTCAACTTGATGAGCTATTTGTGAGCAAAGCTGTTCATTGTAAATGCGGGCACGATGCTTATTCTGTTTTAGGTCACAAAGAAGTTGAAGTTAAGGGTTTCTTTCGCAAACGAGAAAATGTGAACATTCTACCTCCGATATACCTTGAATGTTTAAATTGTGGTTCTGTGCAATTAATTTTTGACCCAGAAAAATATGGGTGGGATGGTATCAATGGCGATAACGCAAATGTTGTCGGTAAAGGAAAGCCTGTCCCTCTTGGTTTCGAAGGCAAGGTTGCTATTTTATACAGCTATCAAGGTCTAGAAAATTACGTGGATATTTCCTCGGAATTTGGTAGAGATATGTTTGATACTTTTGGTTTGTATATTTATAACCATAATAAGCTAGAGCCTATTATTAATTGTGAATGCGCATAATTTGCGATTCAGATTTGAATCAATCTACTTAGATAGTGCGATTTTAGTATTATTTAATTCACTGATTAGCAAACGGAAATTTTAAGGAAAGCAGATGCAAAGTAAACACTTTACAATCAAAACCATGACCAAGAAGGAAGTCGAACTCATGATTGATTGGGCAGCAGCAGAAGGCTGGAATCCTGGCCTTAATGATGCAGAGTGTTATTTTGCTGCTGATCCTGAAGGATTTCTGGTTGGTTTTCTTGACGATGAGCCTATCGCTACAATTTCTGCCATTAATTATCACGATGTATTTGGCTTTATTGGCTTCTACATTGTTAAACCTGATTACCGTGGCAAAGGTTACGGAATACAAATTTGGAATGCCGCGTTAAAGCGCCTTAAAGGGTTGAATATTGGCCTTGATGGTGTGGTGGAGCAGCAAGAGAACTACAAAAAGTCTGGTTTTAATCTGGCCTATCGCAATATTCGTTTTGCAGGAGTCGGCGCTGGTAATTCACCAAAAAGTGCAGATATTGTTGATCTTAATGCTGTGCCATTCGAAATTATTGACGCATACGAACAGGCTTTTTTCCCTGCGAATAGAGCAAACTTTACTAAAGCCTGGTTAAACCAACCCCAGTGCGATGCGTTTGGCGTAATGCACAATGGGAAATTGGCTGGATACGGGGTAATTCGCAAATGTCAGAATGGCTTTAAGATTGGCCCTTTATTTGCCGACTCACCACAATTGGCCGAATCTTTGTTCCTTGCTTTAAAATCTAAAGTGAGTGCCTCTGACGCTATTTTCCTTGATACGCCAGAAATAAATCAAGCTGCTGTCGCTTTAGCGCAGAAGTACAACATGCAAGTGTCGTTCGAAACCGCCAGGATGTATACCGGCGAATGTCCTAGCTTGCCATTAAACCGTATTTTCGGTGTGACTTCTTTTGAAATCGGCTGAGTTTATTGGGTTGAGTGATTAAACGGTTGTGAGTAAAACTAAAAATTTATCACGTTAAGAATTAAACGCTTTTATCAACGAGCATTCATAATATTGCTAGCACTTAGCACTTAGCACTTAGCACTTAGCACTTAGCACTTAGCACTTAGCACTTAGCACTTAGCACTTAGCACTTAGCACTTAGCACTTAGCACTTAGCACCTAGCACCTAGCACCTAGCACCTAGCACCTTCTGTCTTTCCCCTTTCCCCTTTCCCCTTACAACTTTACCCTTTCCCCTAAGATGTGCATATACGCACAGAAGCTGTTCGTTTTACGCTATTTTCATTATATAACCCATCGGTTAATCTATATTTAGTTTCACGATTCTCATGGGAAATGAGTATGTTAAAGAATTCAAAGTCAAGTTATGGCTGGGTTGCCATCTTAGTGCACTGGTTAATGGCACTTGGGGTGTTTGGTTTGTTTGGCTTAGGCGTGTATATGGTTGAGCTAACCTATTACGACGCTTGGTACAAAGGCTCTTTGGACTTACATAAAAGCGTAGGCATTACCTTAGCGGCATTGTTGTTGTTTCGATTTGGTTGGCGCTTATTAGGCACCCAACCTGAGCCTGTTGCAGGTAGTTCAAAAGCAATGAATCGAGTTGCACACTCAGTCCATAAGCTAATTTATTTAGCATTAATCGTCATTGTGACATCTGGCTATTTAATTTCTACGGCTGATGGCCGTGCAATTGAAGTATTTAATTTATTTGCTGTACCGGCATTACCAGAGTCGGTCGCAAACCAAGAAGATATTGCAGGTAAAATTCACTTTTATGCCGCGTATGGGCTAATAGCTGTGGTTGTTTTACATGCTTTAGGGGCACTAAAACATCATTTTATCGATAAAGATAAAACCTTAATTAGAATGATCAAACCATTGAAGGATGATTAATATGAAAAAATTACTATTAGGCACAGCACTAAGTGCTGCACTTTTCTCAACAGCAAACGCAAATGCAGCTGACTACGTTATTGATACAGACGGTGCACACGCATTTGTAACTTTTAAAATTAAGCACTTAGGTTACAGCTGGTTACATGGTCGCTTTAATACTTTCTCAGGTGATTTTAGCTATGACGATAAAGCGCCTAATGCATCTAAAATCAATGTAACGATTGATACTAAAAGCATCGACTCAAACCATGCTGAGCGTGACAAGCACTTACGCGGTAAAGACTTCTTAAATGTTGATAAATACCCAACTGCAACATTTAAAAGTACCTCAATCAAGTTTGATGAAGACGGTGACGAAGCAGATGTTACTGGTGAATTTACCTTGAATGGTGTAACCAAAACCATTACTTTTGAAATTGACAAAATTGGTGAAGGTAAAGATCCGTGGGGCGGTTACCGTGTTGGTTTTGAAGGCGAAACAAGTCTTAAATTAACTGACTACGGTATTGACTACAACCTTGGTCCGGCTTCAACGCATGTTGATATTGGTTTATTCATTGAAGGTGTACGTAAGTAAGCACCGTTAATACGACCGCCAGTTCGCATAACTATGTGGGTTGGTAAAATTAAAAGTGCCGCTTAATGAGCGGCACTTTCGTTTCTATCTTTTAATCTTTTTTCTAGAATGGGCTGCAAATTATCCGGTAGCCAGCGAACTAAAACATCATGAAAAGCATCTGTATGAGCGATTTTCTCAAGAGCTTCATCTAATAATTTTACCGTTACTTCACCTTGCTTGTTTTTAGTGCAGCCTATATAGCCAATGCTTAACGCCGGAGCTTCAGTAAGTGATAGTTGAGTTAAGTCACCTTCAAAGCCCATGGAATGAGCCAAGTAATAATGCTCGCTTGGGTAGCCAAGTAATATATCAATACGTTTTTTTTTCAGCATATAAGTTAGGCTTGCGAGGGTGTCTCTGCCGGGGCGAGAGATAATATTAGCGTCATGACTTTCGTTAATCACTTTGTCGATATTTGCTCCAAAAGAGCGACTCATAGAGACCCCTAAAGCAAGGTTTTCGGCTAGTAATGATTTAAGTGACACAGGTTTTGTTGAGTCTAGCTTAAGTTTTGTTGCTAACTCTTTACGTATTGCAATAGACGGCGACAAACCAACAGTGGATGAATGTTCAGTAAACTGAATATGCTGTTTGCGGTGCTCGCTTTGATATAACGACAGCATACAGTAATTATTTTGTGGGTTTGATAGTTCATGCACGGCACGACTGGCTGGCAATAAAGTGCGTTTAAATGAAACCTCAGGCAGTGCTTTTTCTAATAATTTGATCACACTTTCATCACGACCTGTGCCTTCATATTTATCATGCATGATGTAGTAGGGGGCAAAATCGACCATGATCCACTCAATAGCCTTCGGTTGCTTGGTTGCAGCAACTGGCAGGCAAAAAAGTAATAGTAAAATAGACCACACAAAACGCATTTTTACTACCTATTTATGGACTAAAAATATAAGTGTAGCAGGAATTTAGCTATATGCAGGCTGGTGGTGAAAACTAAAACGCCAGCTTGTTGGCTGGCGTTTATCGGTAGGGTTTAGTTGGCTTTTAACCACTTCACAAATTGGCGTGCATCACTGGCCTTTTGGAAGATGGCATTTTTTAAGCCCTGCGTGTCACTAAAAATTACACGCTGTTTATTTACCGAGATTGATTGCACTGGATGTGCGATCTGGATCAAAGATCCGTTGTATTTATATGACATAATAAAACTCACTCTTTCTTTTGTCAGTGTCTGTAGAGCTTTAAAAGGCATTTAAAAATACAGACCGACATTTGTTGTCTTGCTAACAGTGTTGACTAAGTTTGTGACAGTTTGGTGATGATTTGAAAATTCATCAAAATGTCATTTAGCAAACAAGTTGCAAGTATTTATACGAATATGCGGGAATTACTGGATCAAGGTAAGGGGTTAACCGCGTGGTTTCTAAAAACCAGACAAGTAGATTACTGTAAGAATTAACTAAGCGCAAGGTTTATTTTTTAAACATCAAAAATAATCTCTGGATGTTTAACAGAAACAGGCGTATTGTGATTAGGCACAAAATAACAATAAGAAGTATGCTTATGAATTACCTTTTGGTATCAGATATATTCGGTAAAACAGCGCATTTATCGCTGCTTGCTCAGCAGCTTCGCGGTAAAGTGAGTCTTTGCGATCCTTATCTAGGAGAAATTCAGCTCCCTATAAACGAGCAGTTTCAATACCAGCATTTTATAACTCATTGCGGGCATGATAGTTATTTTGAACGGGTACATGTCAAAATGGCCGCTATTCGTCAGCCAACCACGATTATTGCATTTAGTGCAGGCGCAGCGGCTGTTTGGCGAGCTCAAGCAGAGTTAAAAAATTCATTCATTAAAAAAATTATTGCCTTTTATCCATCCCAAGTCAGGCACCACCTTGAGCTTGAAGCCAAAGTTCCTTGCCGATTTATTTTTCCTCACAGTGAAGAACATTTTGATATAAAGCCTGTGATTGCAACATTGAAAAGTAAAGCGAAGGTGGGCTGTGAAATAGCCGACTTTGGTCATGGTTTTATGAATCCGTTATCTGAGAATTTTAATCAGCTTGGCTATCAGCAATTTACAGAGCAACTGTTAAAAGAAAGTTGTCATCTAGAAGTTGCCACCAACCATTAAAAACTAGTCTATAGTCATTACTAAACAATAATATAAGTAATGACTATGACGGACCAAGCAAATTACAGCCACTTCTTATCTAACCCGGTTGCTAAACCACCTTGTCGAATGATCAATGCGCAAATGTACGGATTTTTTGTGTCTGGCTGTGAGCAAAAAATGCAGAAGTATGTTGATGCAACTTTAAACCTACTAGCAACCGAATCAACCTCGTTTAATGTGTTAGGGAGCACGTGTTTACTTACCTTCACTGATATCGAAAAAATTTCTTCGTTAACGCCACCGTTTTCAGAGCATGGCTGGATGCAAGAAACCGATATTATTATTTGGCTCCCAGTAGCAAAAATGCTCGATGGAGATATTAGTCATTTATATTGGTATCCGGCATTTATTAGCGTCAATAACATTTATGCTTTGATTAATGGCCGGGAAGCCTGGGGCTACAATAAATACCTCTGTGAATATCAAATGCCTGCGACTGTGAGTGATGCGGGCGCCTTTAGTATTTCTTTAGAATGTTTTGATGTGTTTAACCCTGACTCTAAATTAGCGATGCATGAGCTATTAACCATTGAGCAAACACAGGCAAGTACCAAGGAAAACTTACTCGATAACTTATCGCATTTTTCTAAACACGTTACAGATTTGTTTGATGCGCAAATTAAAGGCATTGATTTATCGCTTCTTAAACAATTGTTAGACGGGTTTATTCATCCGCAGATGGATCAAATTTTGTTTAAACAATTTCCCGATGGACAAGGAGATAAAGCCGTTTATCAATGCGTGGTTCACTCACCATCGCTAATCAAAAAAATTCATCAATTAAAACTTTTACACAATGATTTTAGCTTGGATGTAAAAGCTCTTGCGAGCTTTCCTTTGCATGACATGTTTGGCATCGCACTTGGCAAACAAGCGGTTCATTTACCTTTTTACGTCAATATGGACTTTGACCAGCTTGGCGCAACACAACTGTTACCAGCACAGGGGTAACCATGGAAAAAGAAAAAATCACCATTGTCGGTGGCGGTGTTGCAGCGATGACTGCGGCAGTGTATTTAACCGAGCAAGCTAATTGGCAAAGCCAGCGCGAAATTACCGTTTATCAACAGGGTTGGCGCCTTGGCGGTAAAGGGGCGAGTGGCCGAAACGCCCATTTTGGACAGCGAATCGAAGAGCATGGTTTACATGTTTGGTTTGGCGCCTACGTGAATAGCTTTCGCACCTTAGAAGGGGTGTATAACTCACTCAATCGACCAGCTAGTTGTTCATTGGCTACTTGGCAGCAGGCATTTAAACCACATAGTTTTATTGCTTTACAAGAGTTTATTGATAACGAATGGCAAACTTGGCCAATTGATTTTCCTACCGTTGAAGGCAACCCCGCTGATGGCAGTCTAGATATAACAGTGTGGGACTTTGTCACCATGACATTAGCATGGCTAAAAAAATGGACCGAAGGCATTGAGCATGTTTGTCAGCAGCAAGATGCTAAAACCATTTTAGTGACTAAAAAGTCACGGGATCAATCGTTACTCAAACACATGTATCAAGAAATCAAAGCAGACATTGATACCCATTTAAATGGCGCAAAGCAGTTTATTGATGATATTGAAGCAGGTGCAACTGAAATTGCCTCGAACCCACGAACATTGATAACTCATTTGCTGCAGTTCACCGAAAAGCAGGCCACCCATACAGATAAGCAGGCCGATCGGCTGGTGATTTGGTATATCGTCAGAAAGTTAAAACGTTGGTTTAAAGACCAAGTTATTGATCTACTAGATGACAACCCGGAGCTGCGCAGACTTTATATTTGTGCCGATCTTGCGATTGCAATGCTCACAGGACTGATTAAAGACAAAGTATATCGCGACGGTTTTGGTGTCATTAATTGCTACGATTTTCGTCAGTGGCTCGAAAAAAATGGTGCGAATAAAACTTACAGCGTTGATTCAGCGCCAGTGCGCGGCTTTTATGATTTGGTGTTCGCTTACCCTAAAGGTGACTTTAGTAAACCCAATGTTGAAGCAGGCGTTGCCGCCCTTGCTATGTTACGTATAGGGCTTTGCTATAAAGGCGGCGTGATGTGGAAAATGCAAGCAGGCATGGGCGATGTCATTTTCGGACCAATTTATGAACTTTTAAAGCAGCGCGGCGTTAAGTTTAAGTTCTTCCATCAGTTAAATAACTTGTCTGCTGGGCAAACTGACCAAGGTGAGCCGCAGGTAAGTGAGATTGAGCTTTGCCAACAGGTGAGTTTAGTTGGCCAAGATTATCAACCGCTCATTGATGTAAAACAGCTGCCATGCTGGCCAAGTGAACCCCTGTATGAGCAAATCAGCCCAGAACAAGCGCACTTATTGCAAGAATATCAAATCAATTTAGAGTCTTTTTGGAGTAATTGGCCAGAGGTGTATCAAGAACACTTTAGTACCCCATTGCCAACAGTGACGCTTCGTCATGGTATTGATTTTGATACACTGATTTTAGGGGTCTCGGTTGCCTCACTTGAACACGTTGCCTCTGAACTTTTAGCTGTAGATTACGCGCTTTCTCAACAAGCAACAAAAGTGCAAAGTGTGGCGACTCAGGCTTGCCAAGTATGGTTGAATAAAACCGACCCACAACTTGGCTTTACGCAAACTAATGCTGCTCATGAAGGGCCTATTTTAAGTGGCTTTGTCGAGCCGTTTGATACTTGGGCTGCAATGGGCAACTTGCTCGATAAAGAAGATTGGCCAAGTGACAACTCTCCAGTTAATGTTGCCTATTTTTGCAGTGCGTTTAGCTGCGAAAACTACCCACCTGCCAGTGCACATCAATTCCCAGAGCAAATGAAAGCCGAAGTAAAATTGAATATGCATAATTTGTTTAGCGCAGAAATGCGGCCACTTTGGCCTGAAGCCTATATTGATAACAAGTTTGATTGGCAGGTTTTTTACAGTGATCCGCATAGCATTTTACCTGTACTAGAGCAGCAATATTGGCGCGTTAATGTCGATCCCAGTGAGCGCTATGTCCTATCTGTGGTTGATTCGAGTAAATACCGTTTGGCTACAGATGGTAGTCAGTTTGTCAATTTGCGCATCACTGGCGATTGGATAAAAACAGGGGTTAATGCGGGCTGCGTTGAGGCTGCTGTGATGGCCGGTATGCAAACAGCCCGGGCAATATGTGGTTGGCCAAACGAAATCAGCGGAGAGCATGCATTCGAAAAAGGTTAGTGTGAGCAAAGTTGTAAATAAGTATGCGTATAAGTCATGAATTTTCATGATTTATATGCGACTTTAATCTATTGTTTGGTCTATACTTACCACTAAATTACAACAATTTAACAAGTTTCCCTCTTTTAAGGTCTAAAAGCCAATGAAGCGTCCTTTTCTTAAAGATCCTAAGTTTATGATGTTGTCGAGCACCAGCTTGGCTGCATGTGTAATGGCAAGCGCTGTTGCACAAGGAGCTGAGACTGAAAAAGACATGGAAGTTATTAGCGTTTATGCACAAAAGCGTCCGCAAGCAATTGAAGACGTTAGTGTGGCGGTAAGCCAAGTGAATGGCGAAACTTTAAAAGCTCAGCATTTTAAAGATTCAACTGAAATTGGTTTGTTTGCGCCAAACGTTAAAATCACCCAAAACGCCGCAGAAGGGACGCCTCCAGCTGTGAGCATCCGTGGGGTGGGGTTACTTGATTATAATACGGCGAATACCTCACCTGTTGCCATGTATATTGATGGTGTTGCGGTGGGGTCTGCCAATAATCAAATTGTTAACTTGTACGATATTGAACAACTCGATATTTTACGCGGCCCGCAGGGTACCTTGTTTGGTCGTAATTCTACCGGTGGTGCAATACTTATACGCTCAAATCGCCCTGAGTTTGATAGCTATGGCTCGCTAACATTAGGTGTTGCCAATAACAACGCCACCAGCGTCGATGGTATGTGGAACCAGCAACTCTCAGATTCCAGCGTAATGCGTATTGCTGTTAACTATCAAGACTATGAATATTCAACAAAAAATACCTATGCAGACTCACCAACAGCAGGCATGGAGCAAAAAAATGCACGTGTGTCTTTTTTGTCCGAGTGGGATGATGTTGATCTTTACCTGCAAGCGCATATTGAAGATTGGGATGGTATTGCCCAGCCAGTTGGGAGTATTGGTATTGTCGCAAACCCTTTAACGGGTGAGCTGTGTTCACCAGCAGATGCGGGCTCAACACGCTGTTTTGATAACTTTGGTTTTAATGATGGCAGTGATGATTTTTTTGCAGTGAGCGTTAATAATGACTCACCTCATAAATCCGATGGCTACGGTTTTATCGCCGAAGTCAATTGGCATTTAAACGAGCAAAGTACATTTACCTCACTTTCGAGCTTTAACGATTTAGAAAGAAGCCACGCTTTTAACTGCGATGGCTCGCCAGCTCGTTTGTGCGAAGGAGTATTAGGGCTAGATACTCAACTATTCAGCCAAGAATTCAGGTTATTAAACGAACTTGCTGATTACACACTCACCAGTGGTGTTTATTTTGCAGATGAGACGATTGAGCAAGATAATTTAAATGATATTTTGCGTGATTTCCGGGGTATTTTACCGACAAGCTTAACCGCGACCTTTATTTACGATAACAAAATCAAGATGCAAAATTTGGCTGTATTTAGCCAAATTGAAGTGCCTGTCGCAGATAAATGGATGATTACAGCCGGCCTTAGATATGACTATGAGTCACTTGAGTATGACTCAATCGCCACGTTAAATGCGGTGGTTGATGTGAACGACTTAGACGGAGTGCTTGTACCATTTTATCGCGTTACCGATGAGCAATCAGACAATGGCTTTACTGGTCAATTTGCCGTTAATTATCGCTATTCAGATGCAAGCAATCTTTATTATCGTTTTGCTAATGGTAGTAAAAGTGGTGGCTACAACGGCGGCTTTTTGTCATCTGAAGAACAAGCAATCTTAGCAAACTATGGCAAAGAGCGCTTGAATGCCCATGAAGTTGGCTTAAAGTCGTTCTGGCCTGGCAAGCAACTAAGAATGAATTGGGCGGCGTTTTACTATGACTATAACGACCAACAAGTGTTTATGAACCAAGCGTCAGAAATACCGCAAATGCCTCCTGTGCAATTACTTGAAAATGTGGCTGATTCAATCATTTACGGCCTTGAAACTGAAATTAATTACCAAGCAACTAAACAATTAGCCATGCTACTTTCAGTTGGCTATATCCCTCATGCTGAATTTGAAGATTACGTTGACCCACTTGGCAACAGTATTACCGATAACCAACTGCCGTTTACCTCTAAATGGAATGTATCAGCGGGATTAAAATACGATACCAGCTTGGCGTCGTATCCGTTATCGGCCAACATTATTTACGATTATCAGTCTGAGTTTTATTTTGACCAGAACATGAACCCATATGCCCGCCAATACGGCTTTAGCATTGTTAATGCGCATCTAAAATATGATGTTGATAATTGGTCATTTACTTTATGGGGCAAAAATTTATTTGATACTGAATACAGTCAGTTAAAGTTCGATTTAAGCTCGTTCCTAGGCATGCTTGAAGACTTTAAAGGGGAAGGGCGTCGCTATGGCTTTGATGTTTCACTGCAATTCTAGTCGTTGCCATCTCCAAAATGCTACAGGGGTTTTGTGAATGCGGTTAAAGCTGTATTTAAGCACTCTGCTGTTTTTATTGCTATTAAGTGTTGCGGCTAATGCACAAGAGACGTTTGTCTACACCGATGCTGTGGCTGATCAAAACCTTCATGATGTCGGTGAAGTGTTTACGGCAAATGATAATATGTTTCCGCAATCGGTGGCTGCGATTGATGCTTGGCGAGCCAGCAAAAAACCACAATCTCGAATAAGCTCTGTCGGCGGTAGCTATTGGTTAATTGTTGAAATTGAAAATCTAAGTGATATTGAAGATTTAGTTCTCTACCCGTATAACACCTTGGTTTCGAAAATAGAAAGCCGCATTTACGATATAACTGATCCAAGTGCTCCGGTACAGCACTTTGTAACCGGTGGGGTCGAGCCGAATCAATTTGCTTTTCACTATGGTAATCGTTTATCTCTTGAAAAAGGTAAGCACTATACGCTTATCACTTATTTTGAGAGTGACTACTTTTATACTCCCGCAAAGCTGGTATTAACGCCTTATCAAGATTATTTTCAAAACATAACCGTCGAAAATATGATCATGATGCTGTGCTTTGGGGTGGGCATTGCACTTGGTTTATATAACTTATTAATTTACTTGGTTTCCCGTGATGTTACACACCTGTATTACGCATTATTTACTGCATCCTGGGTGTTTGCTTGGAGCCATTTTTTCCATATTTCTGATCAGCTGTTTGGTTACTATAATCCCCATCTTCACTGGCTCGGCTTTGCCCTCACGCCCTTAACCAATATTCTATTTTACAACAACTTACTTAAACTCAAAGAAACATTTCCGAAACTGGCGCAATTATCACTCACGGTGGGTGTAATCGCCACTTTGGGTATTCCGTTTTGTATTTTATGGCCAAGCTTTGGTTTTTATTGGTCAACGTTAGTAACGGGTGTTGCTTTATGTTTAGGCTTATACATAGGTATTCGCTGTATGCTCATTGGCTTTAAGCCAGCACGCTATTTTGTGCTTGCTTACATTGCTATGATGCTACCGAATATGGTCGGAAATTTAACTAATTTAGGCTTGCTGCCTGCTACTTCCATTAATTTATATTTATTGGGGTTGATAGGCACAGCCATGGACGCCATGTTACTGGCGTTTGCTGTGGCCGATAAGTTTAGGCTGCTTCACGATGACAACGTAGAGCTCAATAAAAATCTAGAAGAAAAAGTCCATTTAAGAACCTTGGAGCTTGAAGAGCTTGCCTCTGAGCTTCGCGATGCGAATGAAGCTAAAAGCCGTTTCTTAGCGAATATCAGTCATGAGATTCGCACCCCAATGACATCAATTATTGGCTATGCAGATGGCATTATGCTCGGGGACATTAAGCCTCATGAGCGCAACCATGGGATTGGCGTTATATTGCAAAATAGCCGCCATGTTCTTGGATTAATAAACGATATACTCGATATGTCGAAGATTGAAGCCAACAAGCTAGAAATAGATTTAGTCGAAACAGACTTGTTTGCCACGATTGCCAATATTGAGTCACTTATTGGCAAGCAAATCCGTGATAAGGGCTTAAAGTTCAGTGTTGATTATCAGTTCCCGTTGCCAGACTACCTAATTACCGATCCGAGTCGTTTAAGGCAGATCTTATTAAACTTAACAACCAACGCCCTTAAGTTTACTCAAGTGGGGCGTATAACTTTAACGGTGAGCTGTCATAACGATAAGTTGTCGATAAGCGTAAAAGACACCGGTATTGGCATGACAGACAAAGAGCAACAAGCCTTGTTTAGTGCCTTTTATCAAGCGGATTCAAGTATTTCTAGGCAATATGGCGGTACCGGGCTTGGCCTTAATATTTCAAAGAGCCTCGCCAAAAAATTGGATGGGGATATTAGCGTTAAAAGTAATGTCGGCTCTGGCAGTGAGTTTATTTTCACCATGTCGATTTATACTACAGATAATACACGCTGGCTTAATGATATGAGCGAAGTGAAGCTCGTTGAAACCTCACCGTTTAGTAAGCTTGATGCACCAGAGAACTTAAAGGGCAGAGTATTACTTGCCGAAGACCACCCAGACAACCGACGTTTAATTGCGCGAATATTAGAGCGTATGGGGCTGACAGTGACCACCGTTGAAAATGGTAAAGACGCAGTGCAAGCAACCCTCGAAGACAGCTTTGACCTTATTTTACTCGATATTCAAATGCCGATTATGGACGGTCAAGAGGCATTGAAAATGATGCAAGCAACGGGAGTAAGCGCGCCAATCATTGCACTGACAGCGAATACCATGAAGCATGAAATTGCCCGTTATATGAAGCAAGGCTTCAATGATTTAATCGCCAAACCAATTGATAGAAACGCGTTTAGCCATAAAATTGCCAGTTACTTAGATTGCGATGAGTTAGCCGATATCAAGTTACCTGAAAAAGAGTTTCAGGCGCTTAAAGATGACTACATAAAAGGTCTTGAAGAACAGTATCGAGAAATGCGCGAGCAATACAAAAATATGGACATTGATGGCTTAAGCAGAAATGTTCATATGCTTAAAGGTGCTGCGAACATGTTCGAATGTGAAACGCTTTATGTTAAAGCGGTTGCCGTTGATGCTGCGCTTAAAAAAGATACCGTCACGCTCGATACGCAGCTTATTGCCTCCTTATTTTGTGCCATGCAAGACGAGATAACCAAGGTAACGCATTGATTGCTTGAATAGCGGCTATTTCTTTGTAAGCACAGACAAATTAGCTATTTCTTGATATTAATATTATTAAAACACCTTGCTGGGAAGGCATGATGCAGTATCAACACATTTCAGTACCCTCGAATGGCGCGCAAATTACTATCGATAGTAAGGGTCAATGGCATATTCCTGATAACCCGGTTATTGCTTACATTGAAGGCGATGGTGTGGGTCAAGATATCAGCCCGGTGATGCGAGATATTGTTGATGCTGCAGTGAATCAGGCTTATCAAGGCGATAAACAAATACATTGGATGGAAGTGTTCAATGGCGAAAAAGCAGCTGCGCTTTACGATGGCGACTGGTTCCCGCAAGAAACCCTACATGCCGTTAGGCAGTATAAAATTGCCATAAAAGGGCCATTAACAACCCCCCTTGGCGGTGGTTTCCGTTCTTTAAATGTGGCTCTTCGTCATGAGATGGACTTATTCGTTAACATGCGGCCCATTCGCAGTTATCCGCATTTACCATCTCCTTTAAAAGAGCCTGAAAAAACCCAAATCACAGTAATACGCGACAGCTCAGAAGACGTTTACTCAGGCATTGAGTGGCAGGCTGGCAGTATCGATAACGAGCGTATGCTTGATTTTCTGTGCCAAGAAATGGGTGTCACCCGACTTCGCTTTGATAACCAATGCGGTATTGGCATTAAAAATAGCTCGAAAGAGGCGGCAGAGCGACTGATGCGTTACGCCCTTAACTTTGCCCTTAAAGAGCACAGTGAGTCACTGACTGTGGTGCACAAAGGCAATGTACTTAAATTTACCGATGGCGCCTTTAAACGTTGGGCATTTGCCCTTGCTGAGCAAGAGTTTAACGCTGTAGCGCATGAAAATGGTCGTTGGTTAGTGATCAAACGTGACGAGCAAGATGATTTAATTATCAAAGAAGTCATTGCCGATAACATGCTACAACAAGCGCTGCTCACCCCAGAGCAATTTGATGTGGTGGTAACAACCAATCAAAACGGCGATTACTTAGCTGATATGCTAACCGCACAAGTCGGTGGGGTAGGTATTATGCCTGCGGCAAACTTAAATAATGAAGTGGCCTTTTTTGAACCGACTCATGGCACATTTAATCGCATAGCCGGGGAAGACAGTGCAAATCCAACAAGCAGTATTTTAAGTGCGGTTATGATGCTACGTTTTATGGGCTGGCACGAAGCGGCGAATAAAATAGAAAAAGCCCTAGAGCAGACGCTTAGCGCAAATGAAATGACGTTTGATTTGGCTAACCTAGTAGCCGATGCGACGATGCTTAGTTGCAGTGATTTTGCAACAAGCATCATCGCGCGAATAAGTAACTCAAATAATTAACCATATTAAGCGGCATTGGCGCTTTTAACAGCGTAGACACATGGTTTGCCTGTTAATTGTGCTGCACGTTGATAAATGTGTTCTGCACCAGGTTCGTTACTTGTCATGCCTGTTAATGTGTCCATTAACGCAACCACTAAAATAGCTGGTACTTGGCAGCAGTATTCATCTAACACTGCAGTTGTTGTTTGTGCATCAACATGACAATGCGGGTGAGTACGTACTGTGCTATATGCTTTTAACAGTGTCTCTGCTTGTAGAACATCATCATCTTGATGTTTGGTTTTACGGCATTGGCAACCAAACTCATCAACCATTGTTGCCAGTGTTTGGTAAATTTCTTCGCAAGCTAAATCGCTTTTTTTACAAAGCTGCTGCTCGATGAATGAGTGTAATTGACCATTGATGTAAAGGCCGTCCTGTTGAGTGAATTGCGCTGAAGTTTTCATAATCATTTTCTCTTTGTTTATGTGCTTAACTTCACTCTAGCCCTTCACTCATTATTAATGAAATTGTTGTTTTCAATAACTGATATTGATTTTATCAATATTATACTGTTTTTAGCGATCAGCCACGGTACTGGCAAAGGCAAGTAGCTCTCTACGCAGCCACTGGTGTGGGTTTGCGTGATGTAGCAAAGGGCTCCATAACATTTTTACTTCAATAGGGACTATTTGAAATGGCACTGGACTTATTACCAAATCAGTGTGTTTTGCTAATAGCATGGCTTGGCGGCGGGGCAATGTTGCTATGAGTTGAGGTGATTGGCAAAGTAGGCTCGCCACCATGTAATGGCGGGTGAATACGCGAATATTGCGGGTTTGTTCTAGTTGCCATAATGCCTCATCGACCCAGCCTAGTTTTTGGCTGCCTGATTTATTTGTTATTGCCGCTTCTACGCCCCAACCAGCCCGATTCACCCAAATGTGTTCTTGTGCAAGGTAGCCTTCAAGGTTTTGCTGTTGTAAGTAAGGGTTGTCTGGGTGTGTTAAGCAGCAGTAATTGTCGCGCCACACACTGGCTTGGTGGAATGAGCGGGGCAGGCCGTTAAAGCGATTAATGGCAAGGTCGATGGTGCCTTTTTCCATATCTTGAAGATTAACATCGCTTGGGCTCAAAATATCAAAGTTAAGCCCCGGATTCTTTGCTAGCTGCTGGGTGATAAACGGCGCAATAAGGGTTGATTCAAGATAGTCGTTTGCCATGATCCGAAACGTAATATTCGCGGTGCTCGGGTCGAATACCTCACTTGGCTGAGTAATTTCCTCAGCCATTTTTAACAGTGATTCTATTTCAGGTTTAAGGCTGAGCGCTTTTGCGGTTGGCGTCATTGTGCCAGAGGCTCTCACTAATAATGGATCATCAAATAAATCACGTAAACGCTTAAGGGCGTTACTCATTGCAGGTTGAGTCAAAGCTAGTTTATTGGCGGCTTTAGACACACTTTGTTCGTCAATGAGGACATTTAAATACACCAATAGGTTGAGGTCGACGTGCCTAATATTCATTTGATCAATCTTATTTATTATCTTTATTAATTACCTAAATTAAAGCGCGCTTGCTATTGTGTGTAAACAAGGCGACTAAAATAATCAGCATAAGCGATAAAAATAATGCCACAGCAGAGTTCACATTTGGTTGTTAAATCACACCGCGAACAATTAAATCAGGTCGTAGCGACTAAGCTTGCCCGTGCGGTGTATGCTGGCTTTGAGGCTATGTTTGCAGAGTTTTTAAATATAACTCTCGGCGCACAAAGTCGTTTTGAACAGCGCCAGTGGCATCAAGTTCAAGGGGCAATGAAATCGCGATTGCAAGTTTACGAAGGGCAAGTAAAAAAGGTAAGCCAAGCGGTAAAAATTATTGCTTATAGCGAAGTAGACGACCCAGCGCTTTGGTTATTAGCCAAACAAATATACGCAGAAATGGTGCAAAGCCATGAAAACCAGCCTATTGCTCATACCTTTTTTAACTCAACCTTCGGTGCAATTTGGGACTCACGAAAAATCCGCAATGTGCACTTGTTTGTACTAAAAGCACGATATCAACTGGGGCCAAGACCCTTTGATTCATTGGTTAGCCGCATTTCCCTGCAAAATGGCTTTGAAAGTGCGATTAGTAGCTTGATCAAGCGCCATGTATTTCGGTCACAATACGCTGATTTTACTGATGATGTTGCCATGTTACAGCGTACCTTGATTGCTGGAGCGAAACAACAATGCCCACAAGTTTATGAGCTGCTTGCTCTCAACGATGGCTATATTGAATACGCTAATTCATTGTTTTTCAGAAATAAAGCCTGCTACATCATAGGCCGCTGTATTGCTAAAAATGGCGATAACATGCCATTTGCGATTGCGCTATTAAACAGTGAAAAAGGTCTTCACATTGATGCCGTGATGATGGGAGCTGATCAACTCAGCTTGTTGTTTGGCTTTGCGCGTACTTATTTTATGGTCGACACTGACCAACCCGCCCGATACGTTGATTACCTCAGTGTTTTAATGCCTCATAAGCAACGTTTTGAGCTGTTTAATGCCATAGGCTTTATCAAACACGCGAAAACCGAGTTTTATCGTTACAAAGTTGATACCACCCGTAATAGCCCCGTTGACGATAAATACACACTTGCGCCGGGTACGCCGGGCATGGTGATGCTGGTATTTACCACCCCAGGCTCAGATTATGTGTATAAGGTAATAAAAGATAAATTTAGTGCACCAAAAACAGCCACCAAACAACAAGTAATGGCCAAGTACGACTTTGTTAAACAAGCTGACCGAGTAGGCCGCCTAGTTGATACACACGAATTTCGTTATTTAGCGTTTGATTTAAGCCGATTTAGTGATGAGCTTATACAAACAATGCAGCAGCAAATTGGCGATAGCTTAGTGATCTCGGGTAATGCACTTATTTTGCGCCATGTTTATGTAGAGCGCAAAATGACGCCGCTTAATTTGTATATCAACGACTGTGATGAGCGAAAACTGCAGCAAGTAATGGTTGATTACGGTAAAGCGATAAAAGAGCTTGCGGGGGCTAATATTTTCCCCGGTGATATGCTGATGAAAAACTTTGGTGTAACCCGTTGGGGAAGAGTAGTGTTCTACGACTATGATGAAATTTGCCCGATGACAGAGTGTCAATTTAGAGAACTGCCAAAAACCGATGACTCATTAGATGAGCTAAGCAGCGAAAGCTACTTTGATATTGCCGAAAACGACGTATTTCCGAGCCAGTTTAAAGTATTTTTTAGCGCTAATAAGCGAGCGTTTGATTACTTCAATGCTGCACATCAAGATATTTTCACCGCCACAATGTGGCAGCAATTACAGACAGCCATAAACGATGGGCAATTGCTTGATGTTTATCCTTATAAGCAGTCTTGGCGCTTTTCTTCGATGAGAGCTCAAATGAAAAAATCTCAACCTATAACTGTTTAATAGGAACATAGTGTTAGCGTATGCTATTTAAAAATTGCTAAGGAACGCACTATGAAAAACACACTGTTATTATCGAGTTTATTTATTTCGTCTATGGTAAGCGCCAATCCGTTATTAGGTAGCTGGCAATTTGTTGAAGGCAAATATGCAACCAATGACGGCTATGTGACGGCAAAAGCGCCAGAAATAACCTCTGTTAAACTGATTACACCCAGTCATTTTAGCTATATCACTCAAAAGCAAGGCAACTTTCATTATGCTGGTGGCGGCAAATATGTTTTGCAAGACCAGCAATTTATCGAAACTTTTTCCTATGGTAATGTACCTTCACTACTTGGTAAGACCATGGCATTTGATTACAAAATTGAAGGTGATTTATGGCACCACACCTTGTATGAAAATGGCAAATTAGTCGAAGCTGAGATCTGGCAACGAATTAAATAGAAGGTGATATGCGTTATATTAAGCACGAAGACTCACAGTTACACTTTGCGCAAACAGATAAACCAGCCCTAAAAGATAACGAAGTTCTTATTGCTGTTGCAGCAATCGGCGTTAATCGGGCAGATTGTTTACAGCGACAGGGCAAATATCCAGCACCCAAAGGTGACAGTGAAATATTAGGTTTAGAATGCGCCGGCACCATTGTTGAGAAAGGTGGTGCAGTATCCGGTGACTGGCTTAATAAACGTGTTTTTACCTTGTGTGCGGGCGGTGCTTACAGCGAGTATGTTGCCGTTGATGCTGCGCAAGTGATGCCGTTACCAGATGAAATGACAATGGCAGAGGGCGCTGCTATCAGTGAAGTATACTTAACGGCTTTCTCTGCCTTATTTCAATTTGGTCAGCTCAAAGCAGGGCAGACGGCACTTATTCATGCGGGAGCCAGTGGTGTCGGTGGGGCGGCAATTCAAATGGCAAAACGCGCGGGTGCCCAAGTGGTGATCACTGCAGGCAGCGATGAAAAGTGCGAACATGCCAAGCAGCTTGGCGCAGACCACACCATTAATTATAAAACCGCTGATTTTGTAGAATACTTCAAAGCCAATAATTTACAGGCTAACACCATTGTTGATCCTGTCTCAGGAAGCTATTTAAATAAAAATGCTGCCGTTGCAGCAATGGATTGCCAAATTGTGATGTTAGCCTTTTTAGATACGCGCTTTGCTGAGGTTGACTTTGCAAGGCTGCTTAGCAAACGTATTTCCTTTCATGCATCAACCTTGCGTAACCGTTCAATTGAGTTTAAACGTGACTTAAAAGAGCAGTTTATTTCGCGTTTTTATGATGACTTGGCCAACGGGCTGTTCGATTGCAATATCTATAAAACCTTAAATTGGCAAGAAGCGAATGAGGCTCACCGTATTTTAGATAACAACGAAAACTCGGGAAAAGTGGTGATGTTAGTTGAATAACATCAATTTGCCCATATTATTGGTTTTATTAGTAGTTAAAAGTAAAGGTTAATATGAACCCTATTATTGCAATGCTCAAAGAGCACAATGTAAGTGACGAGAAAGTGCGTGAGCTGTTTCAAGCGTTTATGGAAAACCCAATGATGGCAATGGGTCTGGTCCAACAGTTAGGTATCCCACCAGAAAAGCTTCAACAATTGATGGCATTAGTGATGACGCAGCCACACCTTATTAAAGAAGCGGCTGAATCAGTTGGTATCAGTGATGATGAAGTTGAGCAAGCCAAAGCGCAGTTCAAAAATCAGCAGTCATAAAATTAAATGATACGAATTTAAAAAAGGTTAGCTCTTTGGCTAACCTTTTTTGTTAATTACTGATACGAAAACACGTCGTCTAGTTTCTTATCAAACAGTTGAGCAATCTTAAAAGCCACCTCGAGCGAGGGTGAATATTTACCTTTTTCAATTGCTACTATAGTTTGCCTTGAAACGCCAACTGCCTCTGCCAATGCTTGCTGAGTCATTTCGTTGTGATGAAATCGAAGTTCCCGAATAGTATTACTGAGCTGTTTTGTCATCTAGCTGTCTCTTCGATATAAATATGCTTTGCTGACAATAGTAATAATTTCACTGACTAAAAAACCAATAATAAGAAAGTGCATAATATTATATAGATCAGAGACCTCAGGTAACAGCATGCGTCCAGATACACGTTCAATTTGCGTCGCTAAAAATACACACATTAAGATAATTGCAGAGCAGAACCAGTGACCAAGTTTGGTGCTTTTTAGCTCAATGAGCTTATCACGCTCATCATCCCCTAAGTCTGCTTCTTTATGTTTAATACTAGCAAGCACAGATTGCATAATGATCTCTAAGATCACCGCAATCACGACAACCTTATACAAATAAGACACCATGGTCTCTTGGCTAAGATCACCCGCAGCTTGTAGTGAATTAATGCCTAACAGGTAATAGCTTAAAAGGCCTATGGTTACCACCAAGGTGCTCCAAATTGTCATTTCTTTGTAGCTCATTTTCTTCCACCCTATGTAAAAAATATTTGACTTGGTGTTAAGTAAACTACTCATTGCTTACTGTGTCAAATATTTTTAACATCATGTATGGTATTTTTATCATTGACGTATTTCGTTACATTTAGTTAAGAACTAATTTGTACCGCACAGGCTCTTATGAAAACTAACAACAAATAAGGAACGAATATGAACTGGCTTTTGAAGGTATGGAAAAATAACCGCTCTTTGATTTTATTTATTTGCTTGATGAGTGTTTTTAGAAGTGCAGTGGCTGATTGGTATGAAGTGCCAACAGGTTCAATGAACCCGACTATTGTGGTAGGGGACCGTATTTTAACGGATAAAATGGCTTATGATCTGCGTGTGCCATTTACTCATATTTCGCTAATGCGCACAGATGAGCCAAAAGCCGGTGATATTATTGTATTTGACTCTAAGGCTGTAAATAATCGCTTAATAAAGCGTGTTATTGGCGTGCCGGGCGATACAGTGACTTTAGTCGATAATAAATTGATCGTTAACGGTAAAGCACTTGATTACACATTAACTGATGATGAGCAAGAGCAGCAGATACTCATTGAAAACCTTGCAGGTGTTCAGCACGCTATTCAGGTATCAAAAACGCCCTCGGTGATGCAGCATTTTGCCCCTGTCGTTATTCCCAAAGATATGTATCTAGCGATGGGCGATAACCGTGATAATAGTGCAGACTCACGAGTGATTGGTTTAGTGCCTCGCAGTGAGTTATTAGGCAAAGCTAAAAGAGTCATAGTGTCACTTGATTATGATGATTATTACTTACCTCGAAAAGAGCGAGTTTTACATGATTTGTACTTAGCACCCTAGATAAACAAAAAAACCGTTGTGCCTAGACACAACGGTTTTTTATCATCGCTAGTAATTGTGTAATTACATTACACGCATGCCAGGCTCTGAGCCTTCATCTGGATTAAGAATATAAATTTCTTTACCGCCAGGGCCTGCAGCTAATACCATGCCTTCAGACATACCGAAACGCATCTTACGAGGCTTAAGGTTCGCTACCATTACCGTTAGCTTGCCTTCAATGTCTTCTGGTGCATACGCAGATTTAATGCCTGCGAATACTTGGCGCGTTTCGCCACCTAAATCTAAAGTTAGTTTTAATAACTTATCTGCGCCTTCAACGTGTTCTGCTTTAGCAATTTTTGCTACACGTAAATCAACTTTCGCAAAATCATCAAATTCGATTTCTGGGCTGATTGGCTCTTTTGCTAGTGGGCTGTTTGGATCAATCTTGTCTTTTTCAGCAACTAGGCTTTCTTTTGATTCTTCAATCATTTTATTTACTTTATCCATTTCAACACGCTGCATTAGCGGTTTGAACTTATTAATTGCGTGACCAACAAGCGCAGTTTGCGCGCCTTGCCATGTTAAATCATCGTTTAAGAAGGCTTCAACGTTTGCAGCCATACCTGGAAGAACAGGTTTTAAGTAGGTGATAAGTACACGGAACATATTTAAGCCAAGTGAACATACATCGTGTGTTTCTTGTTGTTTTGTTTCGTCTTTAATTAACACCCATGGTGCCTTAGCGTCGATGAATTGGTTTGCTTTATCAGCAAGGGCCATGATTTCACGAATTGCACGGCTGTAATCACGGTTTTCATAGTGGTTTGCGATGCTTGCAGCAGCTGCTTGGAACTCACCTAATAGCGCTTCGTCCATTACGGTGTCGCTAAGCTTGCCGTCAAACTTCTTGGTGATGAAGCTTGCACAACGACTTGCGATATTAACCACTTTACCTACTAAGTCTGAGTTTACACGTAGTGCAAAGTCTTCAAGGTTTAAATCAAGGTCAGTGATGCCGTTGTTTAGTTTTGCTGCGTAGTAATAACGAAGATATTCAGGATCTAGGTTATCAAGGTAAGTACGCGCCTTAACAAAAGTGCCTTTTGATTTAGACATCTTCGCGCCATTCACAGTTACAAAACCGTGGGCAAATACATTTGTTGGCTTTCTGAATTTTGCGCCATCTAACATTGCAGGCCAGAATAAGCTGTGGAAATAGATGATATCTTTACCAATGAAGTGGTAAAGCTCTGCATCTGAGTCTTCGCTCCAGAATGCATCAAAATCAATCCCTTTCTTATCACACAGGTTTTTAAAGCTCGCCATGTAGCCAATAGGTGCGTCTAACCACACGTAGAAGTATTTACCCGGTGCACCTGGGATTTCAAAACCAAAGTAAGGTGCGTCACGGCTGATATCCCACTGCTGTAGGCCATCTGCAAACCATTCATCAAGCTTGTTCGCCATTTCTTGTTGAATCGTACCTGAGTGTAACCACTCTTTAAGCATGTCTTCAAAAGCAGGTAGGTCGAAGAAGTAATGCTCCGAATCTTTTAAGATTGGCTCAGCACCTGACATAACAGAGCGTGGGTTGATAAGCTCAGTTGGGCTGTAAGTTGCACCACAAGAATCACAGCTGTCACCGTTTTGATTTTCAGACTTACACGTTGGGCAAGTACCTGTTACAAAGCGATCTGGTAAGAAGATACCTTTCTCTGGGTCGAAAAGTTGAGAAATAGTGTGCTTTTTAATGTGACCCGCTTCATTTAAACGGTTGTAGATTAGCTCGCTGAAATGGCGGTTCTCTTCACTGTGCGTGCTGTGATAGTTATCAAACTCAATATTGAAATCAGCAAAGTCACGTTGACGTTCAACACTCACGTTTTTAACCATCTCTTCTGGCGTGATCCCTTGCTTTTGCGCATTAAGCATAATTGGTGTGCCGTGAGCATCATCCGCGCAAACGTAGTAGGTTTCATGACCTTGTTGTTTTTGGAAACGCGCCCAAATATCAGTTTGGATATATTCTAGTAAATGACCTAAGTGAGTCGGGCCATTGGCATAAGGTAATGCGCTAGTAATCAGGATCTTTCGCTGTGCCATAATCATTCCGAATTGAGATTAGTTCGATGCAAACATGCTCGAATATCATTATTTAATTCATTGTGAGTTGCTTATATACAACCTAAAGCAATGATATTATCTAATTGTCTGGTTTTAATGCCATGAATGTTACATAATTCCGCAGCACTTTTCATCAAAGAAACGCTAATTTATTGCTATGTTTGGACTGTCAAAACTATTCTCAAGTAAATCGGCTGAAAAAGCACCTATCATTGCTGCCTTAGCCGCCTACCGTAGTAGCGCATTTGCCATTGGCATTGAGCAAGACTGGCTCGAAGAGCTTAATCAAAACAGCGATAAAAGCTGGCAGGTAAAACTTAGCCTACCTTTCGCTGGCTGTGGCGAAATCAACGAGATTGAAAAATTTGTCGCTGATAAGCTATCAGTGCCTGTGTCAATTAGCGCAAAAGTTAAATTACCTAGTACATATAGTTTTAAGCAAATTAAACATATTGTGCTCGTTGCGTCAGGCAAAGGTGGTGTTGGAAAGTCAACCACCGCGGTGAATCTTGCCTCAGCTTTAGAGCAAGAGGGTGCCCAAGTGGGTATTCTCGATGCCGATATTTATGGTCCGTCTATTCCGCTGCTTCTTGGCCTACAAGGTGCTGAGCCGAAAGCAGCCGATGATAAAAACTTACTTCCTTTTGAAGCGCACAACCTCAAAGCGCAATCGATCGGCTTTTTAGTACCTAGCGATGATGCAACCGTTTGGCGCGGACCAATGGCATCAGGTGCACTTAATCAATTAATGAACGAAACCGCCTGGGGTGAGCTTGATTACCTAATTGTTGATATGCCTCCCGGCACCGGTGACATTCAATTAACCATGAGCCAAAAAGTGCCAGCCAGTGGTGCGGTGATCATTACCACGCCTCAAGATTTGGCCTTAGCAGATGCGCAAAAGGGCATTGCTATGTTCAATAAAGTGAACGTCCCTGTGCTTGGTTTAATTGAAAACATGAGTTATTTCTTGTGTGGACATTGTGGTGAGCCCAATCATGTATTTGGTAAAGATGGTGCTGTGACGTTAGCTCATCGTCATGGTGTACCGGTGCTTGCTAATATTCCGCTGGCTATTGAAATTCGCGAAAGCTCAGAGCAGGGCAATTTAATAGCCAAAGACAACGCGGCTCAAATAAGCGAAACATACAAAACTGCAGCACGTGTGCTTGCTAGTAGCTTGTATTATCAGCAATCGCAGTCAAGTTCCGTTGAAATCATCATTACCGAAGACTGATCGCACCAAATATTTTTACAGCGAGACTTTTTAATTAATAAAGTTGTTATTAGTGATTTGTCTTGCTGTAAGGATACTTCCTCACTTTTTTGTTCACGTCTTGTCTTGTTAACCACCTAGACTAAAAACAATTTCGCAGTAAATGTTAATATTTTATTGACGTTTTAGTAACCGTGTCATACTCTAATGAAAGCGCTTACATTGAAAGGGCTTTTTATTTGACCTCTAATGTAAGCGCTTACAATTGACTGATTAAAACTATACTCTATATATCAGTTGAGTACTAACAAACACATAATGTTAGGGTTCAATGCAATGAACAAATTCAAAACACACTTAACACAACTAGCAATGGCGCTTTCTGTAGCGACTTTAGCTGGCTGCGGTGGCTCTGCCACAGATACAAAAATAGATACTGTTGATCCAACTGAACCAGTTTCAGATTGGGTGATGGTTTGGGAAGATAACTTTGACGGCGATGCCATTGATGACAACAAATGGAATTTCGAAATAGACTGTGCGGGTGGCGGTAATAACGAAAAACAATGTTATACCGACAGTGAAGAAAACGCTTTTGTTGCAGACGGTATTCTAAATATTGTTGCATTACCTGCAGAAGAGGGTGCAGCAAAACCTTATACGTCTGCACGTATCAATACTCGCTACAAAGCTGATTTTAAATATGGTCGCTTTGAAGTACGTGCAAAGCTACCTAGTGGGCAAGGTTCTTGGCCTGCGTTCTGGATGATGCCAACCGATGAAGTTTACGGTGGCTGGCCTCGTTCTGGTGAAATTGACATTGTTGAGTCGGTTAACTTAAAAGTTCCAACCGAAGATGGTGTCGAGTCAAATATTTACGGCACGCTTCACTATGGTAAAGAGTGGCCAAATAATGATAGCAGTGGTAAGGCTTATGTATTTGATCAAGGGTCAAACCCTGCTGATGACTTTCATACTTATGCTATTGAGTGGCAAGAGGGTGAAATTCGCTGGTATGTTGATGACTACTTATACGCGACACAGCGCAAGTCAGAGCTACTTTATAATGCAAATGGTGAAGCGCTGGCTCTAAAACATAAAGGTTGGTACACAGAGTACTTTGACCAAACAACTGGTGAGTTAAAAACGTTTTGGGATGAATCTCCTTATGACCAAGAGTTTTATTTAATTCTTAACTTCGCAGTTGGCGGTGATTGGCCTGAAAACGTTAATGCAATCGGTATTGATGCAAGTGCATTCGAAAATGGTCAAACTTTTGAAGTTGACTATGTACGTGTTTATGAATGTGCGCAAGACCCTGACACAGGTAAAGGCTGTGAAACAGTTCGCCCAGGTTACGACAATTTAGAAGATGCACTTGTGCAAGGTGCAGCCCCGGCGCCAACCCCACCAAGTGATGGCACAGTCACACCACTTACTATCTTTGATAGCAGCTTTAACCCTAACTGGCCTGCGTGGGACTGTTGTGGTGGCACAACGCCAGGGTTAGTTGAAGATGCAGACCGTGGTAATGTAGTTGAATTTAGTGTGGGTGCAGAGCCTACAGTAAATGGCTTTATTAGCCGTGATGCCTTTATTACCGATGAAAATGGTGAAGCCTCTCCTTATGATGCTAGTGCAATGCTAGAAGACGGCTATGTAACGTTTGATATGCAAGTGACTTCGCTGCCCGCTACACCAGATGCACCTTGGTTATTTAAAATCGAAAGTGACGAAGGCGCGACAGCCGTTGAGCTCAACCTAAGTTCTAGCACTGAAGGTGTTAGCCCAGTTGCTGGTGAATGGCAAACATATACCTTCCCACTGCAAACATTAGCTGACGCAGGTTTAAATGTATCGCTAATTGATGTAATCATGATTTTCCCTGCATGGGGTCAAGGTGAGGGGGCTGTTTACCGTGTTGATAATGTTGAAATTACCAATGGCGGCACAACAACATTACCTTCATTAACTTTATTCACTGATGAAACTAATCTTGATTGGCCGCTATGGGATTGTTGTGGTGGTTCAACACCTGTTGAAGTAGTCGACGACGAAGAACATGGTGTTACTGCAGAGTTCTCTATTGGTGCAACTCCTACGGTAATGGGCTTTATTAACCGTACTTCATCAGGTGGTAGTGGTACGCAGTTTGATGCATCAGCATTGGTTGATGATGGCATGCTGCAGTTTGAGATGAAGATCACCTCTTTATCATCAACACCAGATGCGCCTTGGCTATTAAAAGTTGAGTCTAATGAAGGTGCAACAGCAGTAGAAGTTAACCTTAACACAAGCTCAGAAGGTGTTGACCCTGTTGCTGGTGAATGGCAAACATACACGTTCCCAATCAGTACTTTATTAAACGCAGGTTTAGATGTAAGTGCTATTGATGTAATCATGATTTTCCCTGCTTGGGGTCAAGGTGAAGGTGCCGTTTACCGTGTCGACAATGCTCGCATTTATGCACCAGAGCAAGAATCGGCAGCATCAGAGCTGACGCTGTTTGCCGAAAACGTGGCAGATCAGTGGAGCATTTGGGATTGTTGTGCTGGTAGCACGCCAACAGTCGAAACTGACGATGAAACTCATGGCTCTGTGGCAGAATTTCAAATTGGTTCTACCGCTACGGTAATGGGCTTTTTAGCTGATGATGGCGTGAGCTTTGATGCATCGCACTTATTATCTGAAGGTGTGGTTCGTTTTGAAATGAAGATTGTTTCAAACGCCAGCAACCAAGATGCTCAGTGGTTATTCAAAATTGAATCAAACGATGCAGGTCAAGCTGTGGAGCTTGCGTTAAGTGCAAGCCAAGAAGGTGTCGAGCCTGTGGTTGGTGAGTGGCAAACCTATACTTATACACTTGCCGATTTACTAAGTGCAGGTCTTGATATTAGTGCAATCGACGTTGTTATGGTGTTCCCGTCATGGGGGATGGGTGAAGGTGCGGTTTACCGTATTGATAATGCAGTTATTGCAAACCCGTAATTAACATTGGCAACAAGTGATGGGTGCTGATTACAGCACCCAGTATCCATGACAACATATTGCAAAAGCAGGTATATCATGAAAAGCACAAAATTTATTAAAACACCTCTTGCAGCGTCAGTTGCGATGATTTTAACCGCAGGGCTAGGCACTATGTCTGCTTATGCACAGGATGAGCAAGAGAAAGCTGATAACGATATTGAAGTTATCGAAATTAAAGGTATTCGTGGCAGTATGATCCGCGCCATGGATATGAAACGTGATGCAACAGGTGTTGTTGATGCGATTTCAGCTGAAGAAATGGGTAAGTTCCCAGATACTAACTTGGCTGAATCATTACAGCGTATTACCGGTGTATCAGTGAGCCGTTCAAACGGCGAAGGTAGCGAAATTACGGTACGTGGTTTTGGCCCTGAGTTTAACCTAGTAATGCTTAATGGCCGTCAAATGCCAGGCACAGGTTATACGCGTTCATACGCCCTTGAGAATATTGCCGCTGATGGTGTAAGTGCACTTGAAGTAGCAAAATCAGGTCAAGCTGATGTACCAAGTGGTGGTCTAGGTGCTACTGTAAATATTATTACAACTCGTCCATTAAATAGCCCAGGCGAAAAGTTTAGCTCGTCGATTAAAGCTATTCATGACTCGTCAAATGAAAAAGGTGATGATGTAACGCCAGAGTTTTCAGCGATGTACAGCAATACCTATGCTGATGATACATTTGGTTTTGCGGCATCATTCTCTCATCAAGAACGTGATTTTCAACAGCAAAGTGCCAATATTCAAGGTTGGCAGGCCAATGTTAACTTACCAACCCTTGATGAAGGTGACTACATTGACCCACGTGCAGTAGATAGCGAAGGCAATCGTGTCGGTAATCATTTCTTCCCGAAAGACATGAACTACAGTATTGCTGATGTTGAACGTGAGCGTACTAATGGCCAAGTAACGTTACAGTACTCGCCAATTGAAAGCTTTACTGCAACGGTTGATTATACAGCAAGTCGTGCAATCACCGGTGTTGAAACTGCAGGTTGGGGTATTTGGAATGAGTTTGGCAGTAACATTAATAGTTATGAGCTTGATGAAAATGGTACAGCGCTTTATGCCGATATCAGTGGTAATGATGGTTCATTCACCGCAAGCCGTGCCACTACAGAAGTTAAAGCACGTTCAATTGGTTTAAACCTAGAATGGCAAATCAATGACCAGTGGGAAGTTGAGTTCGATTATCATGATTCGAAAAACGAAACAGATAACGGCGCAGATGATGGTTTAGGTTCTGATGGCCAAATCATTCTTGGCTCAGATCAGTTGCAGAGCAAAGTGTATGATTACCGCACTGGTGAAATTCCGCACGCTTACGTTAATTGGAACAATGGTACGACGGTACTTGATCCAAGTGAGATAGATTCAAACTTCAGTCAGTTTATTTACTCACCAGGTGAGTCTAATGTTGAGCAAGCTCAGCTTCATGCAACCTGGTTCAATGAAAGCTTTGAAATCCCACTAGTTAAAGTGAAATTCGGTGCAGCCAATACTAAGCAAACTATGGGTGGTTTTACTGCGTGGAGTGGCTTACGTGGCGGCCCTGGTTTTAATCCATCTTTCACCGAAATATTCCCTGATGGCATGTTCACTTATAATGATACTGGCGACATGCTAGATCAGTTTGCCGGTGGTGGTAGTGCCCTAGAGCCAAATTATTATTACACCTATAGCTTTGAAGAAGCGTTAGCTCGTCAGCTTGCTTATTTAAACGAAGATTTATTAGGCGATAATCAATATTCAATTGACCCATTCTTTGATGGTATCGACAGTGAAAGCTACGTAGAAGAGAAGACACAAAGCTTCTATGTGAATAGCTTATGGGAATTTGAATTATCTGATTACTTTGTTCAAATCAACGCAGGTTTTCGTTATGAAGAAACCGATGTGACCAGTACGGTTCGTCAACGTGTAGAAAGCCAGGTGAACTGGGTGAGTGCATCTGAGTGGATCATGCAGTACGAAACTGGCGGTACAGATAATTTTTACCAAGAAGAAGGTAATTATGATATCTGGTTACCAAATATCGACGTAAAAGTTGAAATAACAGACGAGCTAGTTGGTCGTGTTTCATGGGGTAAAACCATGGCACGTGCGCCGCTGGGTAATTTGGCTGGTGGCCGAAGCTTAACGGGTAGCCCGAAACCGGATGCACGTACTGGCGGGCAAGGTAATACTAACCTGTTGCCGTTTGAGTCGACAAACCTCGATTTATCACTTGAGTACTACTACGGCGAAGGTAGCTACGCATCGGTTGGTTACTTCAAAAAAGATGTAGATAATTTTATTTCAAACGCAACACAAGAGATTACGATTGATGGCTTATACGATATCTTAAATGGTCCTCGTTACCTTGAAGCTGTGGCATCTGTAGAAGCGCGTGGCGAGCAAGCTACTACAAATGCAATTTTCAATGAAATGCTGGCATTAGGTTATGGTAATGCGGATGGTGCCATTGAGCCAACGAGTTCAGATCCATTGATGGTATGGAAAATTACCCAACCGCAAAATACTGATAGTAAATCAGTTGACGGTATTGAGGTTGCTGTACAGCACTTGTTTGGTGAAAGTGGTTTTGGTTTAGGGGTTAACGCAACATTTGTAGATGGTGATGTTGAATTTGATTCAAATGACCTTGAACCTCAATTTCCATTAGAAGGTTTAAGTGATTCAGCTAACTTCCAAGCCTTCTATGATAAAGACGGCTTATCAGTAAAAGTAACTTATGCATGGCGTGACTCTTACTTAATTGGTGTTGGTCAAGCGCAAGGTTCGACTGATGCTCCGCCACAGTTTGGCGATACTTTCGGTCAATGGGACTTAAGTGTTAACTACGACATCAACGAAAACATGACTGTTTTCTTTGAAGGTATAAACCTTAATAACGAAACTGAGCGTGGCTACGGTCGTTACGAAGAGCAGTTCTTATTTGCTCGTCAATACGGACCTCGTTACACAATTGGTGCCCGTTATAGCTTTTAATATGTGATCCCGATGGAACAAAAGCCGCTCAATGAGCGGCTTTTTTTATTTTAAATCTGATAATTAAGACGTTTTTAAAGAGGCTTCTTGCGATAAAGTAAGTAGCCAAAAAAATAGCAGAAAATAGCAATGCCAGGATTAATTAATAAATTAGGCATGAACACAATATCGGTTTCACCAAAACAGTAGAAGTAAAAGGCAATAGTGAGTAATGAAGGTAGCGGGAAAAAGAACGTTTCGTTAGCAACTAAGCCCACCACCGACCAGCTAGTTAATAGTAGTGAACCGACAAAAACGAGAAAGCCATGCCATAAATCGTGCTTTTTAGCATAGTGTTTGGCTATTAAAATTGCGACAACACATGCTGGCAATGTTATTACGGATAAAATAATGTAATCCATAACAACTTATCCTCATTCTCCCTGTAATCGCGTAATTAAAACAAACCTTAGCATCTCAGTTAAATCAGAAATCACTGATCTTATAACCTGAGATGACTTACCTTATTTTGTTGAGAATAATTCGCGCAACACGCTGATGATTTGTGTAATATATGCCACACTATATCCACTCCATTTGGCTTTACTGATTCACACTCGACTTTTGTTGTGTTTCAACTAGAGCTTAGCGTGTTTTTTCAGCTTAAAATCATATGTTTAAGTTGTTTTAGGTAGAATAATAAATGAGATTATCAGATACCCATATTCAGCAGTATATTGACGAAGGCCGCATTGTTATTGAGCCAACACCGAGTAAAGAAATGATTTCAGGTGTGACGGTAGACTTGCGTTTGGGCAACAAGTTTCGAGTTTTCCAAGATCATACCGCAGCCTATGTTGACTTAAGTGGTCCAAAAGATCAGCTTAACAAGGCGATGGAATCAATTATGAGTGATGAAATTGTGCTTGCTGAAGAAGAAGCATTTTTCCTTCACCCAGGTGAATTGGCACTGGCTATCACCCACGAAAAAGTTACATTACCAGCAGATATTGTTGGTTGGTTAGATGGTCGCTCATCGTTAGCACGTCTTGGTTTGATGGTTCATGTAACAGCACATCGTATTGATCCAGGCTGGTCTGGTAATATCGTGTTAGAGTTTTATAATTCAGGCAAATTGCCATTGGCTTTACGCCCAATGATGAAAATTGGTGCTATGAGCTTTGAAACCATGACAAGTCCTGCTGAAAACCCATACAACGTTCGTAAAGACGCAAAATATAAAGATCAAAATTCGGCAGTAGCGAGCCGTATTAGTGATGACAATAAATAACTCCAGTTTATGTGGCCTTAGTGCCACATAATATATTTTCGAACTTTTTACCTAATTTAGTTCACTATAATTGGCAATTTAAGCTTATCGGTCCCATACTTTTAGCTGGTGTTAAAAGCACGGAGCTAAAATGCACATTGTTGGCAAGCAAGTTAATTGGATTATCACAAAGCTGCTCATAATATTGAGTTGTGTATTGATACACTGCACCAGTGTTTTTGCTGCCAGTGATGATTTGTCTGTTTGGTTGCTTGATTCAGAACAACCACTTGCCAAACTTAGCCAATCTCTTGAAGTATCGTTACAAAGCGCAGAAAAACTAAATGCGCTTGAAACAAGCTCGGTCCGCCTTACAGCTAAAACATCCCATTGGCTAGTCATCGATTTATACCAACTACCCGAAAATAAAAACTATGTTGTTTTTCTTGGCGAACCCAATTTAAGCTGGGCTAAGTTTTATCTTTTAGATGAAAACTATCAGGCTACCAATAATCAGCGACTCGCTTCACTAGAAAGCTTATCAAATGTGAGGCCGCATTGGTTAATAGAGCATAGCCAAGGACATCGCTGGGCTTTAGTTAACTTTGTGCATGATAGGGCACTGACGATAGAAGTTGGGGTGGTCTCTGCTAAAACTTTTGAAACCAATTTACATCAAATAATTTTAAGCTATGGCGCAATTTTAGGCGTGCTAATTTTATGCATGTTCGTGTGCGCAGTATATTTCTTTGTCTCTCAGCAACTAAAGTATATGGTGTTAAGTGCCTACTTTTTGCTTGTTACGGTCGGATTTCTCATAGATAACGGTTTAATCAACTATCTAGTTGATGGCTTAGATTGGGAAGCAAAATGGCCGGTTAATGAATTTGCACTGTGTTTTGTTAGCTACTTTTTATATCATTTTTTAGCCATTCATACATACAAACCTCTTTTTAAAAAAGCATGGCAAGCAATGATTGTATGTTTGCTTATTGCAGCTTTACTGTCATCAATTCAACCACAGTTCAATCGCCAGTGGTTATTTATCGTTTCTTGCGTTGGATTCTTGAGTTTTGCTGGTGCTCTATTTTTTAGTTTAATGGGGCGTAAAAATAGCCGAACCCACCTACGTGTTTTTATGCTTTTAACTATTGTTATTCAAGTGCTGAGTCTAGTTATTTGGAATGGATTTGGCATTGGTTATCATGGTGTCCATAACACCATATTGCTGCTCACTTCGTTGGCGATATGTTCCGTACTGTTGTTAAAAGATCGCCAGCAAATATCAGCATTTAATTATTCTATGCTGCATGATGCAGATACTAAACTGCCAAATAAGCAATTTTTGCTCGCGCAGATAGTGAAAAAAGTTTCGCAGAAACAACACTTCTCAGTTTTATTATTTAAGGCTCATGTACTTTCAAATGCCCGTTCTACCTTTGGCTTTGAACAGGCCAATATTTGTATCAATGAAAGATTAAGTATCTTAAATACTCAGTTGCAGAGTATGAATGCACTAAAACTTGAAATCCAAACCAGTAGAAGTGCTTGGCTTGCACATGTTGATGACAACACATTTGGTTGTCTAATAATGGGAGAACTTGAACTAAGTCACATTGAGCAGTTTGCATGTTTGATCCATGGTGTGTTTGAAGAAGGGCTCACCCATGAAGAAATTAATTTAGTCGACAGTGTTGATATCGGCGTTGCTTATTACCCAATGCACGGTAATACCGCGAAACAAATTTTCCAATGTGCGATACAAGCAATGTCTGAAAAGCGTTTACAAGGTGAGCGTTGGCGCATGTTTGATTCAGAAACTGCACGCCTGTCTGAGCAAAGGTTATCGATTGCTGCAGCGCTTAAAATAGCGATTGATGAAGACCAACTCAGCTTACACTTTCAGCCACAGATTTGCTTAAAAACAGGCAAAGTTGTTGGCTGTGAAGCATTGCTGCGTTGGCAGCATCCCGTATTTGGTGCAGTAAGCCCAGATGTGTTTATTCCAATTGCAGAGTCAGCAGGGGTGATCAATCAGCTTACAGAGTGGGTCGTTGAAAGGGGCGTCGAATGGCAAGCGAAGTTTTGTAAACTGATACCCGATCACGTTATTTCTATAAATATTTCAGCAAAAGATTTATTAAATAAAGACTTACCCGTGCTGTTAATCACTATTTTAAATGAGCAAAAAGTAGCGGCTGAATCTGTGATGTTGGAGCTTACAGAATCAGCCACTTTAGAAGAAAGTAAAAAAATTAAAGCGACACTTGATGACTACCGTTTAATCGGCTTAAAGCTTGCAATTGATGATTTTGGTACTGGCTACTCATCGCTTGCCTATCTGAGCCAGCTAGGCTTTGATGAAGTTAAAATAGATAAACAATTTGTGTTAAACCTGCCATTTTCTGTGAACGATCAGAGTATCTGCCGGGCTACCTGTGATATCGCCACTACTTTGGGTGCACATGTTGTTGCTGAGGGGATTGAAGATGGGCAAAGCCTAGCAATGCTGCAAAGTTATGGCTGCCAATTTGGACAAGGGTATTATTTTTCAAAACCGCTTTGTGCAGATGATTACTTAACTTGGATAAGCGAGGTGCAGAAAGTTGAAATTAGCCTTGATGCAACAGCGAACCTAACTGATTAAAGTAATTCAGCAGTGCTGAAAAGCAGCGCATTGTATGCTGCTCATCTGGGTAAATTAAGCCACTTGTCGATAACCCACTCACTAAAAAGCTATTTTTTATATCAGGGTACATGGCAATGCATTTTTCAAAACAGCGAGCCGCTAGTTCTTCAGGCATACTCATATAAAGTTGCTTTACTTGCCTATCAAAAGCGATAGATTGCTTCACAAACGCATTTGGGTTTTCACCTGAGGAGTCTAAAAATACCTGATGATAAAACTCATTTAAGCGCTGATTAAGTGGATGGCTTAAATCCGGTGATTGTTCGAGCCACAGTGCTGAGCAAAATTGCATACTCTTTCTGCCTTTGAATAAATGCTGACAAATATGGTGATCAAACGCATGAAACCATTCATGGGCGAGAGCGCCTCCGCCGGCATTTTTTGCAAGCGCAAGGGTTTGGCTGTGAGCATTGTAATGAGCCTGCACACCTTTTTGCCCACCATGACCAAAGGCAAAATTAAGCTTACCCCTAAGGCCAATTGCCGTTGGGGGTAAAGCCAGTATTTGCGCAAGATCAGCTAAGGCATCGTAAATTAAATTCGCCGCTAATAGCCGCTCTTGCTTATTAACCCAATTGCCAACCACCATAGTACGAAAACCAAAGGTATCGCGAATATCGTCAAAATCAACCTGATCATCAAAGCGATAATCTGGTCCCTGACGGTGAAAACCCGCGCTAAGTCGTTTTGATACACGCATTATAAATAGCGTGCCTTAACATCATCTGGCATATGTTGGGTTTGCTTATCGACCAGTGCTGCTAATAATTTGTATAGCGGTGTTACATCAAGGCCTTCAATCAGTTTAAGGCTATGAGCCACTGCTTCTAAAGTTGATAAACTATCTGCGCGTGGTGCTTTACGAATGACGTATTTGTTTTGTGGTATTTGCTTAAAACTCACAGCCTGAAACCCCTGAAGGCTTGGAGTTAATTGCAGCATTTTGTAGGCTTTTTTCCACGTACCATCAATCACAATTAAATGAGTTAAAGACTGTTTTAAAGCATCTGTAGTGGCCGTGTGTTCATCTAAACATAATGCATTATCAGCAGGATAGAGTACCGCAGTTGTTGCTTTTGGCAATGTTGCAAGCTGTAAAAAGTCTTGTTCTGACTCACCCGCAAGGATCTGGCAATTATCTAAGCCTAAATTCAGTAAATTAGCGGTGTTCTTAGTAACTTTTTCCTCACTAGGGTGGCGTAATATAATGATTTTTAGTTTATTATTGATTATGCTTATTGAATCACATAAACAGGTTTTAACTGAAAAGCCACAATGTGAGCACAATTCTCTAGCCATACGAACTCAGGTGTAAATCAAAACTATGCCGAGTATACATGAGCTTAACTCGCAAAGCAGGTTTGCTTTTTAGCTATGAACGGCTAAAGTTGCGATTTATATAATTACGTTTTTGATTAAGGGATAAAGATGACGACAATCACAATTGATGAGAGTGCACTTGAAGGGATGGAATCACTTTTAGGTGACCAATTTGCCGACACCTTGACCTTTTGTTGTAGTGAATTTCAGCGTTTAGGTTCTGAAGTACTTGCAAACCTTGGTTCAGATAACGAAGCAGCTGCAAGGCATGCACACAGCTTAAAATCAAATGCGGCTCAATTTGGTGCTGCAAGTTTATCATCGCTTGCTCAAGAAATTGAACTGACCCTAAACCAAGGCGATGTATCTACTGCACAAGAAAAATCACAAACCCTTGATGAACAAGTTTCAGGTTCTGTAGAAAAATTACAAGCTTGGTTCGCTACTCGCTAAAAACTTGAATTTATTTCAGTTATAACCGCAAAAATCCTCTGGCATGGTACCCCTTTACTGGGGTAGTCTTAAGGCTAATTAGTAGAGGTAACCATGTCACAAATCAAAAAGAGTCACAAACTAGACGGTGTCTGTTATGACATACGTGGGCCTGTGCTTGCACAAGCTCGAAAAATGGAAGACGAAGGGCAAAAAGTATTAAAGCTAAACATTGGCAACCCAGCTGCCTTTGGCTTTGATATGCCTGAAGATATGCACAAAGATATCATCCGTAACTTATATTCAGCCCAAGGCTACTGTGACTCTAAAGGCCTCTACTCAGCCCGTGTGGCTGTCTATCAACACTATCAGCAACGCGGATTATTTAATCTTGATGTCGATAATATTTATATCGGCAATGGGGTCAGCGAATTAATTCAAATGACCACACAAGCATTACTTGATAATGACGATGAAGTGCTTATTCCTGCACCGGATTATCCGCTATGGACTGCATCGGTTAAATTAGCAGGGGGTAACCCTGTGCATTATCTATGTGATGAAGAACAAGATTGGTTCCCTGATATTGCTGATATTAAATCGAAGATCACCTCAAAGACCAAAGCGTTGGTGCTTATAAACCCGAATAACCCAACAGGGGCGGTGTATAGTGATGATCTGTTGATGGAACTTATCAATATTGCTCGCGAGCACAAGTTATTGTTACTGAGCGATGAAATTTACGAGAAAATCTTGTATGACGGTGTCAGCCACAGCTCGATTGGTGCGCTGTGTGATGATGTGCCAATTATCACCTTTAATGGCCTAGCAAAAACGTACCGCGCTGCGGGATTGCGTATGGGCTGGATGGTCTTAAGCGGTCGTACTAGCATGATGGACGACTTAAGCCGTGGCCTAGATATGCTGGCATCAATGCGCTTATGTGCCAATGTGCCTGCTCAGTATGCTATTCAACAAGCTTTAGGCGGTGTGCAGTCAATCGATAACTTGATAAACCCTGGTGGTCGACTGTACGTTCAGCGTGATATTGCATGGCGTGGTTTAAATGCCATTGATGGAATTAGCTGTAAAAAGCCTAAAGGGGCGCTTTACGCATTTGCGAAAGTGGATACGGCGCACTTTAATATCAAAAACGATGAGCGCATGATTTTAGATTTACTCAAAGCAGAGAAAATCTTATTAGTGCATGGTCGCGCATTTAACTGGCCTGATCCTGATCATTTCAGATTAGTATTTTTACCAAACAAAGATGATTTAACTGAAGCCATGAGTAAGATGCAGCGATTCTTCGCTGATTATCGACAAAGCTAAAAAAAGCGAGCCGAGGCTCGCTTTTTTAATAAGCTTTATCAACACGCACCGTGTTATCGGTGAGGTACACCAAACGTACTTTATCACCTTGGTTAAACAGCATTTGGTTGTCTTTATCTTGTACAACCATAAACTGTTCGCCGCTTTCTACTTTGATCATCAATTCAACGAGCTGATACTGTACAACGCGACTGTTTTGTTGACGGTTGTGAGCAACAGAGCCACCAATCATCGAACCTAAAATGGTTGCTACAGTGCGGCCACTGCCGCCACCAAACTGATTACCGATAACACCGCCAATTAGCGCACCACCAAACGTTTCCCAGCCGTTCGTTTTATCTCTGACCAGTTCTTGTTCAGTAATGGTTCGCACTGATTGTACTGAGCCAAACAACACCTGTTGTACTGGTACTGCTTTGTTACGTTGATAGTCAGCATAACTAGGCGAGCTCAGTAATAAACAGCTTGCAAGGATTGCTACTAGGTATTTCATAAACCCTCCTGACTACCAGCCAAAAGTTGATTTCTCACGTGTTTTGCGGATTTCAGTTTCATCAGCCCATTCAACTAGGCCGCTTTTTAAATCCATTAAACGCATAGTGAATTTATAATACACATCAGCCTTGTCAGCATTTGATTTAACAATGCTCGATAAGTTGCCGTATAACATATATTGCGCACCAACTTGCTGGCCAAAAGCAATAGCGGTATTTGGGTTTACAAGTGGGTCAACGTTTTGGAAATTAAGTTGCTCGCGCACAGCTTCAACGCGGGTCATATCAACAAAGCGAAACTTACCACTGCGTAATAACTGTGTTGAGATTGAATCAGTAATAGATTCAGTATCAATATGCTCGCTCGTTTTGTTTTTAATACGCTCAACAAACACGATAGGGCGGGTATTTGCTGTCATGGTACCAACCACAGGTGAAGCAAGTAACGAGTCTGTCATTTGGCTTGCTACTTTTTGTAGATCCGTTGAGCCAAAGTTGATATCTGTGGTTTCAACAGCTTGCGCATCACCATAGCTAACAACGGCTTTATTAGCACAACCAGACAGCAATAAAGCGCTTGTCATTGCAACGGCCGCAGCCGACTTAACAGAAAGTAATTTCATTGTAGTATCCTTAATCTTCAAATTCTTGTGCTTCTGTTGACACTTCACGCACTGCAAGCGAGAAGGTGACAGCATTTGCTGTCGGGGCTAGGCCCGGTAATTGGGTCTTAGCAAATCCAAATAATCTAATAGGTTGCCAAGGTGAGTGGTTGCCGCTAATAACAAAGCCATCAGCGTCATACCAAGTAAATTGATACTGTAAGTATTGAGACTTTTTATACTGGCTTGCCAGTGTCACAACAACATCTGTTAAGCCATTTGTTTGGCGTGTTTTTACATCTGTAATGGCTAATTTCTTGCCAAGTTCAGGGTTATTAACAATCAGTTGTTGGTTATACTGTTGTGATGCATGCTCAACACCAATGCCAGAAGTGGTAGGGCGTGAGGAGCAAGCCGCAACAAGTAAAATGGTTAATAGTGGCACTAAGTATTTCATCATTGCTCCTAGAGTTGTACGACATGTGTGTCGTAGTAGTTATTTATAGAGGTTAGAAAAATCAAGGTTAACCCTTGCTTACTAACCGTAAAGTCTATTTCGCCACGCCCTGGCACGGTTAAAGCGTGCTGACCTGCTGGCATCGCGTGCTGCGCAATACTCAGTTGACTAGGTAAAGTCGACCAGCTTCGCGTATCAGCCTGCTCTGATGCAATGTTATAAATATTCGCTAAAATATTTCCGACATCGCCGCCGCTTCTTGCCAATTCTGCGCGCATCTTTTCTTTTGCAACCAAACGCATAACTTGGCGGGTTATTCTGCCAGCACTTTGATCTTTTAACGTCTTTGCTGCCAAGGCTTCAAGCCTAACAATGGGCGTCAGTGGCAAATTTTCGCCACCGAGACTCACGGTTTTATCACTGCCCGCATAGGGCGCATCGCGATAAACTGGCATGGCAATACTGTAAAAGCGTGCATCACCACGGGAGGTATAAATGGGTAATCGTAAATGAAACTCTTGCCTTGCTGGTATCAAACCTTGCTCTGCAATTACAATTACTTGGCCCGTGTTTGCTTGAGTCTGTTTTATCTTGCCAAAGCGTTTGCTAAATTCTTCAAAGTCCTGATCAAACCCTTGTTTTTTGGCAAGGCGTAACACTGTTTGCTGTAAGTAGCTATTTTCGCTATTTATTTCGAGTGCTTTCTTATAATCGATATAGGCATCATCAAACTGTTTATCTGCCTCATAAAGTAGGCCAGACAAATAAAACGTAAAGGCATTTTGAAAGCCATTTTTGACATTACCAATAAGCTCAGCCATATCAGGGTAGCCTTCGGCTGCCTTTTCTGCTTGTTCATCAAGTGCGGCTTGATTGTCTTTAAGTGCATCTTCTTGCACTTTATTTGCACGTCTAACTTCAACTAATGCAGATTCAAGTTGTTTATCAAATACATAACTCAGTGCTTTGTAGCTATGCAGCATGGTCATTTCATAGGCTGCTGGCTCATAACCAATCACTGAGTCATTGGTTAATAATGAATTTGTTTGTTCAAGGCCTGCACTTAGTTGTACTTTGGCTGCTTGACGCTTTTTTTCCATATTTTGATAAACAGCTTCAAAGGTCTCATTGGCCTGAGAATTTTGTTTAGCCAAAAACTCAAGACGGGCCGTTTCAAGCTGATTCAATAAATAGTTACTATGGCCGCGGCTATTCCTCGGCAAAAGTTGCTGCGCACTTGCTATGTTATTTTGAGAAACAGCTTGGCGCACAGGTCTTAGCTGCGTCGTATAATCTTGGAATAGATCAGTAATACCTATGGTACTGCAACCAGATAACAGTAAAGCAGCTCCAATAAATAAACGTCGATGCACTGAACACTCCTTTTAAACAATGTACTGAGATTAGCATACGAGGCTTAACCTTCTATGATAAATTATGTAAAAAATCGTAAGTTAATTGTCTAATTTTAGGTCTTATCTTTTTTAAAACCAAAAGGATAACTCATTTGTTGAGCACCATACTGTATACCTTGATTGCACTTTGTGCGTTTGCAGCTAACTCTTTGCTGTGCCGGATGGCATTACAAAGTGGTGATATTGATCCGTTAAGTTTTACTGCTATTCGCTTAGCCAGTGGGGCGTTTATGTTGCTTGGCTTACTTTTATGGCAAACAACTTTATTGAGATCAAAATCACAATCAGCACAACCTTTAACCGATAAAGGTAACAATATCAGTGCCCTTAGTTTATTTGTTTACGCGCTGTGCTTTTCAGTTGCCTATGTTGATTTAAACACAGGCACAGGCGCACTTATCTTATTTTCAGCAGTACAGTTAACCATGATAGGCCATAGTGTTTTAAATAAAGAACCACTCAGTAAAGTGCAGTGGGGGGCTTTGTTTGTTGCTTTTGCGGGTTTTATTTACTTAATGCTGCCCTCAGCCACAGTGCCTTCTTTCATACCAGCAATGCTTATGGCGTTAAGTGGCGTGGCATGGGGTATTTACAGTATTCGCGGAAAATCATGCAGCTCACCGTTGCAAGCAACCAGCTTTAACTTTCTAAGAAGTTTAATACTCGTGCCAATTTTAGTGTTTCTAGCCGTGGTTGATTGGCAAGGTATTACTGCGAGTGGGGTTTATTTAGCGATAGCCTCTGGAGCGCTTGCATCTGGGCTTGGCTATAGCATTTGGTACATTGCACTACCTAGGCTTAAAAGTAGCCAAGCAGGTGTAGTGCAGCTAACCGTGCCTGTGCTTGCCACATTAGCTGGGGTGGTGGTTTTAGATGAGCAATTAACAGCGCGTTTAGTTTTAGCCAGCGCCTTAATTCTTGGCGCTGTACTGGTGTTTTTAATGGCTAAAATTAGGGCGTATTAATATTTAATACGTAGCGTTCATACAGAGTGTTAAGTTCAGCTAGTATCGCTTGCTTGCCGCTGAGCTCACTTTGTTCAATAGATTGCTGTAATGTTGCAACTGACAAATACTGCATCATCTTTGCAGATACACCAATATGGCTGATATGCCAAGGCTCAGGGGCAACCCCACCTTTGTACTCTTTATAAGGGCGATAAAAACCATACTTTTCTAGGTTATCGTCAAGCCATGCAGCAAGCTTGGCAAAGGGTCCTGTGGGCGAATACTCATCAGGCGTTAATTGCAGCTGGTAATCATCGTCAATAGGACGGGTATCGTAGATGTCTAGGTCGGTACCAAAGTGGTGTCTACTTGCCCCCGGAAGTGCTGAGTAAAGCATAATAGCGTGGCACTTTTCAGTATCATTTAGGCTTTCTAAATCTACCGTTTGTTGCTCAAGGGTGTAAACCGGCCGAAGGCCCTGAAATTTAGCATTCCAAATAGCACTTTGACGATGAAAGTCGCGAAAGCTTGAGGCAATTGTTAGATCAATACCTGCTTCTTTTGCTCCTTGCTGCAGAGCTAAAAAATCATCGACAATATCACGATGCAAGCGATGGTTTTGTAGCTCAACTAAATGTGAGCTACTTAACCCCGTGGCGCATTGTTTAAGCTCGGTTGGGTTCATGTAAGCAGTTGCTCTAAAATGACTTCGTAAATATCAGCTAGTTGAATTAAATCATCCGTGCTAACACATTCATCTACTTTATGAATGGTTTCATTACGCGGACCAAGCTCAATGACTTTGGCGCCCGTTTGCGCGATAAAGCGGCCATCAGATGTACCGCCAGTGGTTTCAAGTGCGGTGTCGCGTCCAGTCACCTGCTTAATAGCGTGCACGGTGGCATCAACTAACGGGCCATGGTCGGTTAAAAACGGTAGTCCATTGACAATCCAATTTAGCTCGTAATTCAGGTTGTGTTTCTCAACAATATCAACCACTCGCTGCTGTAGCTGTTGGTGAGTTACTTCGGTGCTAAAGCGAAAGTTAAATTGAATTTCAAGTTCACCTGGGATCACATTACCGGCACCAGTGCCACCGTTAATATTCGAAACCTGAAAGCTCGTTGCAGGGAAAAATTCGTTACCTTGATCCCACTCGGTTTGACTCAGCTCAGTTAACGCAGGAGCAGCTAAATGAATTGGGTTTTGCGCTAAATGCGGGTAAGCAACATGGCCTTGCACACCTTTAACAGTTAAAAAGCCAGTTAAAGAACCGCGACGACCATTTTTTACTACATCACCAAGCACATCACGTGAAGATGGTTCGCCAACTAGGCATAAATCAATCTTCTCACCACGTGCTTCAAGAGTGTCGATAACACGGGTTGTGCCGTTGATAAACGGGCCTTCTTCATCAGAAGTAATTAAAAACGAAATTGACCCTTTATGATCTGGGTGTTTATTCACAAAACGCTCTGTGGCAACCACCATAGCAGCTAAAGAGCCTTTCATATCGGCTGCACCGCGGCCATGTAACATACCGTCTTTTACCAGTGCAGAAAAAGGCGGGTGCTGCCAATTTTTTGCAGGACCTGTTGGTACAACATCTGTGTGGCCAGCAAAACAAAAATGCGGTGACGCATCGCCCTTACGAGCCCAAGTATTCAAGGTATCAGTGAAAAACAGTGATTCAATATTAAAGCCTAGCTTTTCAAGGCGTTCGTTCATTAACGCTTGGCAACCAGCATCTTCAGGCGTTACTGATTCACGCTGAATAAGCGCTTGAGCAAGTTCAATAACAGGGTGAGTCATTAGGCAAAAATCTCATCGTATTGAGCTGCTTTAAAACCTAAGTGGTATTGGCCGTTATGCACAAGTACCGGGCGCTTGATCATCGCTGGTTGCTCAACCAGTAATGCTAATGCAGATTCTTTATCTAGGTTTTGCTTTTGTTCATCAGATAATTGGCGATAAGTTGTGCCGCGTTTATTAACTAAATCTTGCCAATCAATATGCGCTGCAAATTCGTTAACTAGCTCAGCACTAATGCCGTCTTTACGGTAATCATGGAAAGTAAATTCTTGATTGTTATCAGTTAAATATTTCTTGGCTTTTTTGATTGTATCGCAGTTGCTGATACCGTACATGATAGTCATAAATTCTACTTTTTAGTTACAGTGAGTAATGTGTCTACCCCAGCAGTGACCTGAGATAGTGAATAATATAGGGGTCCAAGGTGTTGGCTATTGAGAACGCATAGTGTGCCAAGCATAGGGCTGCTCAGCTCGCGTAAATCAAAATAGGCTAATCGTTCACCTTTGCTAATTTTACTGCCATTTAATTTAGCAATATTGGTGTGATTGATATGTTCTTCAACCGATGAAAACGATAAGTTTAATAAAACTTTTAAACCGTTTTTTGCCTGTAAAATGTATTCTTTACCGGCATTTTTAACTTGTAATAGGGTGCCATCGAATGGCGCGATGATGTTGTGGCTAGTTAGTTCAACACTAATTCCTGGGCCAAGGGTAGCAAAACGAAAAAATGGCTCAGGATGCTCGTTAATGCTTTTTACACGCCCGGTAAATGGGCTTTTAATGGCCATGCAGCGCGCTTTTCTGAGGCTGCGTTCGGGTAAGTATTGAACTTCGTTAGTCATGACTTATTTAACATCACCTAGCACATGGTAACCGTCTTTTTTCAGGGCTGTAATAGCTTTTGCCATACTTTGCTTTTTCACCAATACATAATCTGTATCGTAGGTTGATAAAGCAAAAATTGAAATCGACGCTTTTGCTAGCACGCCAGAAATATTCGCCATAATACCAGTTAGCGAAAAACCAAGTGGGCCAATGACTTCCAGTGCTTGCCAGTCGGTTTCTTGGTCCAGACTGTCGAGCTGGAAACTACTTGGGCAGACAATAGACAGCTCATCAGCCGTTTTTGCAATAAAGAAAATAGCTTGTTGGAGTAAGGCAGGATCAATCGTCGCATCGACATCTAAACTATGAATGGTAAGTTCTTCACTATGAAGTTGTAACGTTTGTTTTGACATCTGCGATCCTATCTTTGAAGCCTTTGAATTTATAGTATAGGTAAACAAAGTTAAGATAAAGCGCAATAATTTTGATTGCTGAGGTTTTACTCAATATCGCTGTTGAGGTTGTCCACAGAATCTGTGGATAAATATGGGAATAGGTCAGTATAAAGAAGCTAATAGGCTAATTTATAAAGGTTTTATAAATTAGCCTAAATTTTGAAGGGTTAATTTTCTAAGCTTTCAACTTGCTTAGCTTGAATCGCTGTAAGGGCAATGGTGTAAACAATATCGTCTACTAATGCACCACGGCTCAAGTCATTTACCGGCTTACGCATACCTTGCAGCATAGGGCCAATACTAATTAAATCAGCACTACGTTGTACGGCTTTATAAGTTGTATTACCCGTATTTAAATCTGGGAATACAAACACTGTTGCTTTACCTGCAACCGGGCTGTCAGGTGCTTTTTTAAGTGCTACGTTTTCCATAATTGCAGCATCATACTGAAGCGGGCCATCAATTACTAAATCAGGGCGCTTTTGCTGGGCAAGCTTAGTGGCTTCACGCACTTTTTCTACGTCAGCACCTGAACCCGAGGTACCCGTACTGTAGCTGATCATTGCAACACGAGGCTCAATACCAAACGCAGCCGCTGAATCCGCTGATTGAATCGCGATATCGGCCAGTTGCTCTGCTGTTGGGTCTGGGTTGATAGCACAGTCACCGTATACCAGAACTTGATCAGGTAACAGCATAAAGAACACTGATGATACCAACGATGAACCTGGCGCAGTTTTAATTAACTGTAGCGGTGGGCGAATTGTGTTGGCTGTGGTATTTACCGCACCCGACACTAGGCCATCTACTTTGCCTTGTTCAAGCATCATGGTACCAAGCACCACGTTATCCAGTAATTGCTCTTGGGCAACCACTTCTGTTAAGCCTTTGTTTTTACGAATTTCGACCATAGGCGCAACGTAGTCGTTGATCACATCACCTGGCTCAATAATGGTTACATTATCGTTTAGCTCAACACCTTGTTGCTCAGCAATTCGTAAAATCTCTTCTTTGTCACCAAGTAGGATTGTTTTTGCAATGCCACGTTGACCACAAATTGCTGCGGCTTTAATCGTGCGCGGCTCATTACCTTCAGGTAAAACAACCGTTTTCTTCGCTTGACGGGCTTTATCTGTCAGTAAGAAGCGAAACGCTGGCGGAGACATTTTACGAGTACGACCAACACTTTTTGCAAGGCTGTCTAACCAGTCAGAGTCAATGTTACTAGCGTTGTGATCTTTTACTTTATCGATACGTTGGTCATCATCACACGGTACTTCCATATTGAAGTTGTGCAGTAATAAAGACGTGCGCCATGTATCTTCTTGTGTTGCCAGAATCGGCAGGCCGGTATTCATAGCTTGTTCGCACAATTTCATGATGCGATCTTCAGGCTTAAAGCCACCGGTTAATAAAATAGCCCCAAGCTTGGTACCATTCATAGCCGATAAACAAGCGGCAACGAGTACATCAGAGCGATCGCCCGGAGTAACTAGTAATGCACCTGGGGTAAAGTGGCTTAAAATATTCGATACAGTACGAGCACAGAAAGTAACGCGACGTAAACGACGGTGAGCCATGTCGCCTTCATTAATAACTTCAGCCTTTAGGTATTCACATAAATCACGCACACGTGGCGCTACTAGGTCGAAATCCCACGGGATTGAACCTAATAACTTAAATGGGTGTTTTCTGAAAATAGGCAGTGATGCTAAACGGTTTAATTCGTTTTCAAGTTGCTCAGGCTCATGGGCTTCAACAAGGTCTGCACGTGCGCGACCTTCGTCATCTAAAGGTGCATTAACTTTGTTGAAAATACAGCCTAACACGCGAGGGTGGTTAACACCGCCATAGTTGCCTGAGGCAATTTCTAAACGGTCTTCAATTTGGTCGTTGCTATCGTTACTAGGCGTTAAAACAAAAACAATATCAGCACCCAGTGTTTGCGCGATTTCACGGTTTACACGGCCTGCATAAGGCTGGCGGCGTGTTGGCACCATACCTTCGATAATAGCAATTTCGTCTTCTTTAATGGTGCTTTCAAAGCGCTCTACGATTTCTTCTAGTAAATCGTCGCCTTTACCATCACCAATCATTTGCTCTGCATAGCTAAGCTCAAATGGTGTCGGCGGATTAATTGGCGAGCCATGGGTGACAATTTGCGTCGACTTTTCAGGACCTGTATCGCCAGAGCGTGGCTGTGCAATTGGCTTGAAAAAGTTCACTTTAAGCGCTTTTTGCTCAAGCGCACGCACTAAACCAACAGATACAGATGTTAAACCAACCCCAGTCGAAATAGGGATCAACATAATTCTACGTGCCATTTACTTAACCCTCCTTTGCAATGCGGGCTGCATCGTTAGCAATAACCCATTCTTCGTTAGTCGGGATCACAAACGCTTTAGCATGCGCTTGGCCTTTTGAAATTAAGCCTTCTTTACCAAAACGTGCCGCTAAGTTTGCAGCTTCGTCACACTCAAGGCCTAAAAAGCCTAATTGAGTGATTACTTTGTCACGAATGATATCTGAGTTTTCACCAATACCACCGGTGAAAATAAGTGCATCAAGGCGTTGTACTGGCACCAAGAATGCGGCGATTTGTTTTGCTAAGCGGTAGCAGAAAATATCGAGTGCAAGGTTCGCTTGTGGGTGGCCCTCAACGGCGGCTTCTTCAATAGTGCGACAGTCATTTGATAATTCACTAATACCTAACAAACCACTTTGCTTATTAAGTAAATCATCAATTTCTTGCACTGAATAATTTAGTTGCTGAGTTAAAAACGTGAATAAACCCGGGTCGATACTACCACTGCGAGTGCCCATCACTAAGCCTTCAAGCGGTGTAAGACCCATACTGGTATCAACGCTCTTACCATCTTTAATCGCACACACCGAACAACCGTTACCTAAATGCGCACTGATCACATTGGTTTGTTCGCGCTCTTTACCTAATAATTTTGCCGCTTCACCTGCAACATAATAATGGCTCGTGCCATGGAAACCATAACGTCTTACGCCGTGCTCTTTATAAAGCGAGTAAGGTAGGGCGTATAAGTAAGCAAGATTTGGCATGCTTTGGTGAAATGCCGTATCAAATACAGCAATTTGTGGCAGCGCTGAGAACGCTTGCTGTGCAGTACGAATGCCCAATAAGTTGGCAGGGTTATGAAGTGGTGCAAGTGCCGCTGTTTTTTCGATAGCTGCAAGTACATCATCGTCAATAAGCACAGATTCAGTGAAATGCTCACCACCGTGCACAACACGATGACCCACAGCAATTAAATTATCTGCAAGGCCTAGCTCATTAACTAGCTTCACAAGCTCAGCAATTGCTGCATCGTGGGCTTGGCCCTTTGCAAGCTCAATAAGTTGTTTTTCACCATTATATTTATATTTGATTGAAGGCGTATCTGAGCCAAGGCGCTCAGCTAAACCAGAAATAACTTCGTCAGAAGTGGCGGCATCTAAAATGGCAAATTTTAAACTTGAACTACCACAGTTAAGTACTAAAACATGTTGTGGTGAGCAAAGGGGCGTCGACATAGCTAGGTCCTAAAAGTACGATATCAGTCAGTGTATATTAAGGCTTGATAATTAGAATTCTTTGCCAGTATAGTAAATAAGTATTTTGTTGCTACACTTAACAAAGCTAGGCTGTAATTATACTAAAGTCTGGTTGACTTAAGCCGATAACATTTTATCTCATTTAGACTTTAAACGTTAGTCTCCTAACCATTAATTTGGTATTAAAACTAGGACAGGTTTTGCAGGGATTGTATCCGGGAGTGTGTTACACTCGGTTGTGAAACAAGTTGAAAACCCTAGGAGTGATGATGCAAAAAGGTGTCATGTCACAAGTGCAAACAGGTCGTCAATACGCTAAAAAATGGCCGATGCGACAAGAGCTCGCTCCATTGTTTGCCGAATTTAGAGTGATCAAGGCCACTGAACTGGCAATTACAGTGATGCCAATATTGGCAATGCTGACCGTTTTTATGCAAGTGAATTACTTAGGTAGTGATTATTTTCCACAAGCTATCACTATCGCGCTTTTCTTTTTATCACTACCACTTCAAGGTTTGTTGTGGCTAGGCCGCCGTGCAGAAACCCGTTTAGAACCAGCAATGCTAAGTTGGTACACAGAGCTGCACAGTAAAATGAAGGCGCATGGTTATCAGTCACAATTAACGACTGAAAAACCACGCTACACTGACTTAGCTCAATTATTAAAAGATATGTTCGAAAAAATGGATAAAGCCTTCACTAAAGAACACTTCTAATCGCGAACAAACTGGCTCACATAAAACGATAACGTTACTTTTTGTGGGCCTTGTTGCTCTATCTGCTGCCAATGCTCTGGGCGAAACTTCCACGCAAACGGCGTCATCATAATTAAATGTTTTATCTCATCGACAGACAACAGCACTTGTTGCTCTAACAAGTTTATCGACTCTTTGCTAAAGCCTGCTGGTGGTTCTATCTCTGTATGTGGTTTCACATCAGCATAAATAAACGCTTTTAACTCTTTAAGGTGCCAAGGGCCAGGGCTTGCAACAATTAAACTAGCTTGCGGTTTGGCAAGGCGAGCAAGTTCTTGTGCAAATAAAGGGGCAAATACACTAACAAGCACATCAGCCTGCGCATCTGCAAAAGGGGCTTGGCTAATAGACGCGACACTAAAATGCGCATTTTCGTAACGCTTAGCGGCGTACTTTACCGCGGGCTTCGAAATATCGACACCATATACATCGGCACTCGACTGCGCTGCAATTGCTTGCGTGTAAAAGCCTTCACCACAGCCTAAATCAATCACTGAACTTGGTTCGAGAGAGGCCACTAGCTCTGCTAAAGCTTGCTGTAAAAACAAATAGTGTCCGGCACTTAAAAAAGCGCGGCGAGCTTGCACCATTTCAAGATTATCGCCTGGTTGTTTAGACTTTTTATTTTGCACGGGAAGTAAATTGACATAACCCTCTTTGGCGATATCAAAACTGTGGTTGTTGTCACAACGGTAAGTTTTGTCGTTTAGAGTAAGTTCAAGTTTGCAAAGCGGGCAGTGATAGTGAAGACTCATGAGTCTAAATAGTCCTTATCATAAAAGGTTTTAACCCAATGAGGGCGGTAGGTGATCATCAAGGTAATGGCCATGCCATTGAGCATTGCTTCAGGAAACCAAATTATGGCACACAGGATCAGATAGTTTTCTGAAATCTCAATAAAACTGTAATCACCAAGCAAGTAATAAAACACACCGCTGGTAAGTATTTTAATACAGGCGATAACAGCAGCGGTTAAAAACGCGCATAAAAAGATATAAATAAAAAAGTGTCTCGGCAGGTAGCTATAGCAAAGCACAAAACACAAATAGCTCAATGTAATTGGTAAAAAAGCAGTAAACAATAAATGCACTGGCAGTATTGATATTGGCAACTGAGCGACTAATACCAAGAGTAAACTTGCAAGAAGGCTTGCAAAAATAGCCAGTCGCCAACCTAAAATTAGGGTCACTGCGGTGACCCCCAAAATATGCAATTCGAGGCCAGGTAATATGCCTGCTTTAATACGCCACAGTACCGCAAGTACAAGGGCACATGCGAGCACACCCACTTGTCTTATCGGTGTTGCCAGCAAATGTGACAGGCTTTGTTTATCAAAGCTGAGCCAAAGTATTATAGCCACACAGCTACACAATGGGAGCTGCCATTGCATAGTGTCTATCATGCGTTAAATGTTGACCAAATTGGCGCATGATCAGATGGTTTTTCGATACCACGCAATTCGTAATCGATACCAGACTCAACACAACGCTCAGCAAGAGCTGGAGTTGCTAAGATCACATCAATACGCAGACCACGGTTGTCATCAAAACCTTTAGAGCGGTAATCAAACCACGAATATTGCTCGGTTTTTTCTGGGTAAAGTTCGCGGAAGGTATCTTTAAAGCCCCAGTTTAATAACGTGCTTAACCATTCACGCTCTTCAGGTTGGAAAGAACACTTACCTGTTTTTAACCAGCGCTTACGGTTTGGTTCACCAATACCAATATCGAGATCGGTTGGTGAAATATTAATATCGCCCATCACAATAACATCTTGCTCTGGCGTGTGGTTATCTTCTAAGTGAGTCATTAAATCTTTATAGAATTGACGCTTATACGGGAATTTGGTTTCGTGGGCAATATTATCCCCTTGCGGGAAGTAGCCATTCATCACCGTTAGGTCACGACCATTTTCTTGTGTCACGGTAACACTGATCATACGACGCTGTGATTCGTCGGTATCGGTTGCAAAGCCTTTAACTACTGATTTCGGCTCTTGTTTACATAACATAGCCACGCCGTAATGCGCTTTTTGACCATGAAAATAAACGTGATAACCCATTTTTTGCACATCTTCGAGAGGGAAGGCCTCATCATGTACTTTGATTTCTTGTAAGCCAATAATATCTGGTTGATGTTTATCAATTACGGCTTGCAATTGGTGTAAACGAGCGCGCAGGCCGTTAATGTTAAATGAGATTACCTTCATGGTGCACCTATTATTTTTGTTTCAGTGTTTAGCGCAATTCTATCATCAAACTAGGGCTTATTCATGAGCTAATTACGAAAATCAAATTGGGTAAATGTTGATCAATTGCTGCTTAATTTAAAAACATTGTTAACTCACTATTAATTATTAAATTAAATAAATAATTCAGTTGATCTACTGATTTTTGTTTATATAATGCGCGCAAACCATCCGTTCATATTATGTACTATTTAAAGGTAAACCATGAAAAAACAATTAGTGATGCTTTCTCTTGCATGTATCTCATTTGGCTCATTAGCAAGCAACCCGCACTACTTTTCAGCTGATAACCGTATTGAATCAAAGTTATGTAGCTTAAGTGCGAACGAAGGGTTTACCGCTGCACGTAAAGAAGCAGCAAAGCATGGCATTTCAATGTCACGTTTTTCAAAAAGCATTTTATGTAACGGTACTGACATCCGTGAAATTGCTAAAAAAGCACAATCACAAGAAGCAGCTAAAGCAGCTGTTGAAGTGTTTGCTAAAAATGAGCAAAAAGAAACTCAACTTTGCATCACTGCACTTAAAAAAGGTTTAACACCTGTGCGTGAAAAAATTGGTAACTTAAATACGTTAAAATGTAACGGCGAAGCAGTAACAGACTTCGTTAAGCGTTACCAAAACGCAGCTATCTAATAGCGGCATTTTTGTTATTTGTAAAAAGCGCTCTTCGGAGCGCTTTTTTTTATGAAAAAATTACAGCACCCCATGAAAAGCTTGCTAAATCATAGGCTTAATCGTAACTTAACTGAGCTGTAAGTGCTTGATTTTAGCCAATAAGGCATTTTGGCATTCAACTTGTAACATTCGAAGTGAATCTAATCGACTACAAGGAAATGTCTTATGAACAAGTTAACTTTAGCATCAACAATTTTAGCAGCACTAAGTCTTTCAGCATGTTCTGCAAGTAACTCTTTAGCAAAAATCGACAGTGATTTTGGCAGCCTAGATAATGACAATGACGGTTATATCTCTAAGGTAGAAGCTGACGATGATGCTATTTGGGATCATTTTTCAAATATCGATACCAATATGGATGAGCAAATCAGCCGTACTGAATTTAATGCATACATGCAGCTAAATACAGGCAAAGTGGCAACTGATAGTGAGGTATCTGAATCAGCATTTAAAGCTGAAATCGCTAAATTTGACCCAATCGAAAATGACTTTAAATCGTTAGATAACGACAAAAATGGTTATGTTTCTATTGAAGAAGCCGATGACGACGATATCGCAAATCACTTTGGCTATATGGATATCAACAAAGATAAGCGTGTAAGCCGCACTGAGTTTGTTAATTACATTAGCAAATATGGCAGCGACGTTGCCGAAGATGATGCCCTTGAAATGGTTAAAAATAGCTAATTTCAATATTCATTCATAAATATCCCCCAAAGCCAGTGTTTTACACTGGCTTTTTTACAATAATTTTTCCAACCTTGGCCGACTTCTGTCATAATAGAGCGTTAGTGATTTAAAATGACCTTTAGTAGCGATGGCCACAAAACGTATCAGTGATGAACAGTTAGTCGAAATCATAGAAGCCGCGATTTTTGTTGCTGGAAAACCTGTGTCTAAACGTCATTTAAAAGAGACAGTATTAGCTGATTTAAGCGTTTCTATGCCGCGCATTAATAATGCAATTGAACAAATTCAAACGCATTATCAAACCCGAGGCATTAAGCTTGTTGCGGTAGGCAGCGGTTACAGGTTTCAAGCCTGCGCTAGTTTAGCGCCTTGGCTGGCAAACTTATGGCAAGAGCGCGCACCTAAATACTCACGAGCACTACTAGAAACTTTATCCTTAATTGCTTATAGACAACCTATTACCCGTGGTGAAATTGAACAAGTACGGGGGGTTTCTGTTGGCTCAGGAATTATTAAAACCTTATTAGAAAGAGAGTGGGTTAGAGTTGTTGGCCATAAAGAGGTGCCTGGGCGCCCAGCGTTGTATGCCACAACATCCGCTTTCTTAGATTATTTTTCATTAGCTGGTTTAGATGAATTACCGCCGTTACCTGAACTTCAGGAGAGTAAAATCAACCAGTTATTGAGCGATCCTTCTGTGAGAGAACTATCTGAATGAGTAATGTAGAAACTGAAAAGTTACAAAAAGTATTAGCCCGTGCTGGCGTGGGTTCACGTCGTGAAATGGAAAAGTACATCGATGCCAACCGTGTGAGCGTGAATGGTAAAGTGGCACGTTTAGGCGACCGTGTTGAAGCAACCGATGTAATTCGAGTTGACGGTCACGTAGTAAAAATTGAAGACAAAGCCGACCGTATTTGTCGTGTACTTATGTATAACAAACCAGAAGGCGAGCTATGTACACGTAAAGACCCGGAAGGCCGTCGTACGGTATTTGACCGTTTACCACGTGTTGATGGCGAACGTTGGATTGCAGTTGGCCGACTAGATATAAATACCGCTGGTTTAATGCTGTTTACTAACGATGGTGAACTTGCTAACCGTTTAATGCACCCAAGCTACGAAGTAGAGCGTGAGTACTCAGCTCGTGTGTTTGGTGAAGTAACTAACGAAACGCTACGCACTTTAACAAAAGGTGTTGAGCTTGAAGATGGTCCTGCAAAATTCTTAAACATCAAACCTATGGGTGGTGAAGGTATCAACCGTTGGTTCAATGTGACTTTAACAGAAGGTCGTAACCGCGAAGTACGTCGTTTATGGCAATCACAAGATGTTGAAGTATCGCGTCTTATCCGTATTCGTTACGGTAAGTTAGAGCTTGATAAGCGCTTGCCACAAGGTGGTTGGGCTGAACTTGATTTAGACACGGTTAACTATTTACGTAAAACAGTGCAACTAGGCCGCGAAACGCAAACTAAGCTGTCGGTTATTCCTGAAAAGCGTAAAGACAAGCGTGCCAAAATTAACCAAATCCGTAAGGCGGTTAAAAAGCACAATCAACGCGCTAAACAAACTAAGCGTCGTTAATCAGAAATATAATTGTTTGCAGATAAACTAATTTATTTGCAAACAGGCATAAAAAAAGCAGCGATATCGCTGCTTTTTTTGTTTCACAATGCTAATTAAGCATTTTCAACTGCTGTACGTGGGTCAACATATTCCATGTTGAAAGCTTCAGCTACTTCTTTATAAGTAACTTTACCTTTGATCACGTTTAAGCCTTTTAAGAAGTTTGCATCGTCAAGAAGCGCTTTCTTATAGCCTTTGTTAGCAAGGTTGATGATGAACGGTAATGTTGCATTGTTAAGTGCGAACGTAGAAGTACGTGGAACAGCACCTGGCATGTTAGCAACACAGTAGTGAACAACGTCATCAACAATGTAAGTAGGATCAGCGTGTGTTGTCGCTTTAGAAGTTGCGATACAACCACCTTGGTCGATTGCAACGTCAACGATTGCAGAACCAGGCTTCATTGCTTTGATGTGCTCAGCTGTTACTAGTTTAGGCGCTGCTGCACCTGGGATTAGTACGCCACCGATCACAAGGTCAGCTTCTAGTACGTGTTTTTCTAGTGCGTCAGCAGTAGAGTAGATAGCTTTAACTTTATTACCGAACTGTGCGTCTAATGCACGTAGTACGTCGATGTTACGGTCAAGAACAACAACATCAGCACCTAGGCCAACAGCCATTTGCGCTGCGCTACGACCAACCATGCCGCCGCCGATAACAACAACTTTAGCTGGCTCAACACCTGGTACACCACCAAGTAACATACCACGGCCGTGGTTTGATTTTTCAAGCGCTTGTGCACCTGCTTGGATAGACATACGACCAGCAACTTCACTCATAGGAGCAAGAAGAGGTAAACCGCCACGTGAATCAGTTACTGTTTCGTAAGCGATACATACTGCGCCACTTTTAACTAGGTCTTCAGTTTGTGGAAGATCCGGTGCTAAGTGAAGGTAAGTAAATAGAATTTGGTCTTCGCGTAACATTGCACGCTCAACAGCTTGTGGCTCTTTTACTTTAACGATCATTTCAGCTTTAGCAAAAACGTCTGCTGCTGTTGGTAAAATTTCAGCACCAGCTGCAACATAATCTTCGTTAGTGAAGCCAATGCCCATACCAGCATCAGTTTCAACAAACACTTGGTGGCCATGGTTTACTAGTTCACGAACACTCGCAGGAACCATACCTACACGGTATTCATGGTTTTTGATTTCTTTAGGTACACCAATAATCATAGTTTTTCGCCTTAATAGAACGGGATAAAATTTTTGACTATTATATTCATGACCAGCCAGTGTGTCTCACCTTTTTTAAGTGGTATTCTAGTGATATAATCTAAAAATATATTTTAAACAGTGCAAAACTCTGGTTTGGCTTATGCATCAATTACTCGACAGAATAGACCGTAAAATTTTAATGGAATTACAGCACGATGGTCGGATCTCTAACGTAGAGCTGGCAAGGCGTGTAGGGCTAAGTGCCACCCCTTGTTTGGAGCGGGTAAAAAAGCTAGAAAGAGAGGGTTATATACTCGGATATAAAGCAGTAGTGGATCCTGCTAAACTTGGCCAAGGTTTGTCGGTTTATGTAGAAGTAACCATCACTAAAACCTCACCAGATGTTTTCGAAGAGTTTAACGCTGCAGTTAAAAAGCACGACGAAATAATTGAGTGCCATCTAGTGTCGGGTAATTTCGACTTTTTATTAAAAACACGTGTAAATGATATGTCGGAATATCGTAATGTACTGGGTGATATTCTACTAAAACTGCCAAATGTCAGTGAAAGCCGAACTTATGTGGTAATGGAAGAAGTAAAAGGTGAAGAAGGGGTCATTATTCGCCCATATATTGCCTAAACTGTTAAAATACATATTGAGTAACAAAAACTTGTTCATTATCAGTCCATCAAGGCTAAGATAAAGTGCATCAAACGGCATTTCCTGCTAAGGTATTTCACTGCTAATCGATCAGTAAAGAATAATAAGGAATAGGGAGCTATGCGCCTAAATGGTGTTCAAAGACTGTTAGAAACGGGGCTAATCATCAGCACCTTTGCTGCAGTATTTATTTTATGTGCATTAATCAGTTTTGATCCTGCGGACCCTTCATGGTCGCAAACCGGTGAATTTGTTAATGTTAAGAATATTACCGGCACAGCGGGAGCTTGGGTTGCAGATATCCTATTACTCACTTTTGGCTGGCTTGCTTATTTAGTGCCTGTTGCTATTCAATTGTTCGGTTATTTATTATTTAAACAACCACACCGTATTTTCCAGCTTGATTACACCACGCTTGCCTTACGTGTTATTGGCTTTGCGCTGTTTATTACTTCAGCGACCGCCATTAGCAGCATTAATTTTGATGATATTTATAACTTTTCATCTGGTGGGGTAGTGGGGGATGTTATTGCTACAGCAATGATGCCTACCTTTAATTTTACCGGCACCTCAATTTTATTACTGTGTTTTTTCTTTGCTGGTTTAACCCTATTAACCGGTATTTCGTGGGTGCAATTTGTCGATTTTGTCGGCAAGTGGGTGATGAAAGCATTTTACTTTTTACGTGAGCAATTTTCTGCTTGGTTACATCGTGAAAAAGAAGCTGTTCAAGATATCGCCACTTCAGAGCCAGACGCTAACTTTGTAGAGCCAGAAAACGAGCCAGCTATTAGCTTTAATGATGCAGATGAAGAAGAGCCAAAGCCTGTTAAAGCTAAGCAAAAGCCTGCTGAAAAAGCCGATGATGACCTTAAAGGCTTTGATGAACTAGACGATATTCTTGACCAAGAAATTGGTTTTAGTGCCCTTGATGATGAATCATTCGATACTGTATCGGCACTGAATGCGCTTGATCAGAGCCCAGTCGTTGAGCCAGAAAAACCTGTTACAACGGTTGTTTCGCCTGCGCGCCCTATGCCTAAACCAAAGCCTGCATATGAGCCACCACCAACGGCAAAAGAAAAGTTTGAAGCACTGCTTGAAGAGCAGCCGCCTGCAAACCCCTTACCATCACTTGATTTATTAGACCGTCCAGATAAAGCGAAAAATCCATTATCTCAAGAAGAGCTTGATGGAATCTCGCGTTTAGTTGAAACCAAATTACTTGATTTTAACATTCAAGCTGCGGTTGTGGGTGTTTACCCAGGTCCGGTTGTAACGCGCTTTGAGCTTGATTTAGCGCCGGGTATTAAAGTAGCTAAAATCACTGGCCTAGCGAAAGATTTAGCACGCTCACTGTCTGCTGTAAGCGTTCGTGTGGTAGAAGTTATTCCGGGTAAAACCTATGTAGGTTTAGAGCTGCCAAACAAACACCGTGAAATAGTGCGCTTAAGTGAAGTTATTAACGCGCCTAAGTTCGAATCAAACCCATCACCACTGACTATGGTGTTAGGTAAAGACATTGCTGGCGAGCCGGTATGCGCTGACCTTGGCAAAATGCCACATTTACTTGTTGCGGGTACCACAGGTTCAGGTAAGTCAGTGGGCGTTAATGTAATGATATTAAGCTTACTGTACAAATCGGGCCCTGATGATGTTCGTATGATCATGATCGACCCGAAAATGCTTGAACTTTCTGTGTACGAAGGCATCCCACATTTATTATGTGAAGTTGTTACCGACATGAAAGAAGCAGCCAATGCATTGCGTTGGTGTGTAGGCGAAATGGAACGTCGTTATAAGCTTATGTCGGCACTTGGGGTGCGTAATTTAAAAGGTTACAACCAAAAAGTGTTGGATGCCAAAGAAGCGGGTCAACCGATTCTAGATCCACTGTTTAAAGACACCGACGGCATGGCCGATGGCCCTGAAGAGCTAGATAAACTGCCAAGTATTGTGGTGGTCATTGACGAATTTGCCGACATGATGATGATCGTGGGTAAAAAAGTGGAAGAGTTGATTGCACGTATCGCGCAAAAAGCCCGTGCTGCAGGTATTCACTTAGTGCTAGCAACACAACGCCCATCGGTTGACGTAATTACAGGTTTAATTAAAGCGAATATTCCAACCCGTATGGCGTTCCAAGTTTCAAGTAAAATTGACTCGCGTACCATTTTAGATCAGCAAGGCGCTGAAAACTTACTTGGTATGGGTGACATGCTTTACTTACCGCCGGGTACCAGTGTACCAGTGCGTGTGCATGGCGCGTTTGTTGACGACCACGAAGTACATGCGGTTGTAGACGATTGGAAAAAACGTGGCAAACCAAATTATATTGATGAAATTTTAAGTGGCGATGCCACAGAAGAAATTTTACTACCAGGAGAAACCAGTGAAGACGGTGATGAAGAGTCAGATCCGCTTTACGATGAAGCAGTATCATTTGTAATTGAAACCGGCAAAGTGTCGGTATCGAGTGTACAGCGTAAGCTTCGTGTAGGTTATAACCGCGCAGCTCGCTTAGTTGAACAAATGGAAACATCAGGCATTGTTAGCGCACCAGGACATAACGGTGCCCGCGAAGTCTTAGTGCCAAATGGTGGAGCAAATTAATGAAAAAAATTAAATACCTAGCCCTAATTATGGGTTGTTTATTAAGCGGTCAAAGTTTTGCAGACGACAGCGAAGCGTTACAACAGCAACTGGCTGCGATTAAAAGTTTTAAAGCAGAGTTTTCACAGCAGGTTACCGATTCGCAAGGCGAAGCTATCATGCAAGGTGAAGGGAATATTGCTCTTCAGCAACCTATGATGATCCGCTGGCAGCAACAAAGCCCAGACGACACCTTGTTTGTATCAAATGGCGACAAAACGTATTACTTCGACAGCTTTGCTGAGCAAGTAACGATTATGAATACTCACAGCCTGATTGATTCAACACCGTTTGTATTGTTGACCTCAAAAGATCCAGAGCAGTGGGCTAAATACCAAGTTGTGGCAACTGATGCAGGCTTTAGTGTCACGCCAAACAAAGGCGTTGAGAGCCAAGTTGAAAAGTTAGACATTAGCTTTAACGCTCAAGAGCAAGGCCTAGCATCACTGACAGTATTAGATACCTCAGGTCAGCAGTCTTTATTTACCTTTAAAGATGCTAAAGTAAACGAAGCACTTGCAACTCAAACCTTTGAATTTACTATTCCTGAGGGCGTTGAAGTTGACGACCAAAGCCAAGGTGATTAAGGCTTGAGTAATCTCGGATTTAATTTTGGTCCTGATGTGCGCCCACTTGCGGCGCGCATGCGACCTGAAACACTTAATGACTACATTGGTCAGCAGCACCTTTTAAGCCCCGATAAACCTCTTTACCAAGCGATTCTTGCAGGCCGATGCCACAGCCTTATTTTGTGGGGGCCGCCAGGTGTTGGTAAAACCACGTTAGCGCAGATTATTGCAAACCATGCCGATGCCAGCCTCATTCAAATGTCGGCAGTCACAGCAGGTGTAAAAGACATTCGTGAGGCCGTAAGCGAAGCAAAAGCAAACCTTGCAGGTCGAGGGCAGCGCACCTTATTATTTGTTGACGAAGTACATCGTTTTAATAAATCCCAGCAAGATGCATTTTTACCACATATCGAAGACGGTACTTTTATTTTTGTTGGCGCGACCACCGAAAACCCATCATTTGCACTTAATAATGCAATACTGTCTCGTGCTCGTGTGTATGTTTTAAAAGCACTTGAGCAAGCCGATTTATTTAACGTAATTGAGCGCGCCTTACGTGAAGACGTGGAGCTTAGCCAAAAACACATAGACATTGCCGAAAACGCTAAGCAAGCGCTTTGCCAAGCAAGTGATGGCGATGCACGTAAAGTACTTAACCTGTTAGAACAAGCGGTTGACTTAACCACTGAGCAACAGGGCAAATACCTTGTTGACCAACATGTTTTAAGCCAAGTGCTGCCAACTCACTTAGCCAAGTACGACAAAGGCGGTGATGAGTTTTACGACTTGATTTCAGCGTTTCATAAGTCAGTACGAGGAAGTTCACCTGATGGCGCTTTATATTGGTATTGCCGTATTTTAGCAGGGGGTGGCGACCCACTTTATGTGGCTCGGCGTTTATTAGCGATTGCTACAGAAGATATTGGCAATGCTGATCCGCGAGCAATGGAAGTGGCACTCAATGCATGGGATATTTTTCAACGTGTTGGCCCAAGTGAAGGTGAGCGTGCTATCGCACAAGCCACCATTTACTTAGCCAGTGCCCCGAAAAGTAACGCGGTTTATATGGCATTTAATCAAGCAATGCAAGATGCTAAAAATGAGCCGAGCCATCCGGTGCCAGAGCATTTACGCAATGCACCAACTAGCTTAATGAAAGACTTAGGTTATGGCGCTGAATATCGGTATGCACATAATGAGGAAGGTGCGTTTGCAGCAGGCGAAAAGTATTTTCCTGAGGCAATTAATGATCGCCAGTATTACTTCCCAACCGATCGTGGGCTTGAACAAAAAATAAAACAAAAGCTGGACTATTTAACTCAGCGCAACGAGCAAAGTGATATTAAACGTTATGAATAGTTTGAAACTTTACATGATGATTGCAATGGGTGGCGCCTCAGGGGCATGTTTACGCTATTTTCTTAGCGAAACCATGCTAAAACTGCTCGGAAGGGGATTCCCTTTTGGCACGTTGACAGTTAATATTCTTGGTTCATTGTTAATGGGTATTTTATACGGCTTGATTGAAAAAGAAATAATCGCTGTTAGCCCCGCTAAAACCTTAATTGGTATTGGCTTTTTAGGTGCATTGACCACCTTTTCAACATTCTCAATGGATTCGTTGTTGCTCTTGCAACAAGGTCACTTTTTTAAAATGGCCCTCAATATCACCTTAAACGTGGTGGTGTGTATATTTATGGCTTGGCTGGGCCTTCAGCTGGTAATGCAAAAAGGTTAAAAATCGAACATGTTAGATTCTAAATATTTACGTCAAGATATCGAACAAGCGGCTGCACGTTTAGCATCACGCGGTTACGAACTTGATACTGCAGCGGTAACTGCACTTGAAGAAAAACGCAAAACATTACAAGTAAAAACGCAAGAACTTCAAAGCGAGCGTAATGCAAGTTCCAAAGCTATCGGCCAAGCAAAAGCGAAAGGCGAGCACGAAAAAGCACAACAGCTGCTTGATTCAGTCAGTAATCTTGGCGATCAACTAGACAGCGTTAAAGCAGAGCAAGACGCAGTACTTGAAGAGCTTAAGCAAATTGCACTTGCTATTCCAAACCTACCTGATGAGTCTGTTCCAGTAGGTGAAGACGAAGATCAAAACGTTGAAATCTCAACCTGGGGTACGCCTAAGTCATACGACTTTGAAGTAAAAGATCACGTTGATGTTGGTCAAGATGTTAACGGTCTAGACTTTGAAATGGGCGTTAAAATCAGTGGTGCACGTTTTACTGTTATGCGTGGTCAAGTTGCACGTATGCACCGTGCTCTTACGCAGTTCATGCTTGATACGCACACAGAGCAAAACGGCTACACAGAAATGTATGTGCCTTACCTAGTTAATAGCGCAAGCTTATACGGCACAAGCCAATTACCTAAGTTTGCTGGTGACTTATTCCACACATTAGGTTTAGTAGATGATGACGGTCAGCAACAACCAGGTTTTAGCTTAATTCCTACTGCTGAAGTACCACTTACGAACAGTGCTCGTGACGAAATTTACGACGAAAGCGACTTACCAATTCGTTTAACAGCGCACACACCTTGTTTCCGTAGTGAAGCAGGTAGCTATGGTCGTGATACACGTGGTCTTATTCGTCAGCACCAATTCGACAAAGTTGAATTAGTACAACTAGTAAAACCAGAAGATTCAATGCAAGCGCTAGAAGAGCTAACAGGTCATGCTGAGCAAATCTTACAAGCATTAGAACTTCCATACCGTAAAGTGATTTTATGTACGGGTGATATGGGCTTTGGCGCAGCAAAAACTTACGATTTAGAAGTATGGTTACCTGCACAAAACACTTATCGTGAAATCTCATCATGTTCAAATATGGTTGATTTCCAAGCGCGTCGTATGCAAGCGCGTTTCCGTCGTCAAGGCGAGAAAAAGCCAGAGCTACTTCATACATTAAATGGCTCAGGTTTAGCGGTTGGTCGTACACTGGTAGCAATCCTAGAGAACTACCAACAAGCAGACGGCTCAATTGTTGTACCAGAAGTATTACGCCCTTACATGGGTGGCTTAGAAGTTATTAAATAACATTTAAGCTCATAGCGTTTAAAAACCGTATTTGTGAAAGCAAATACGGTTTTTTTGTGTTTAAAGTTAATAATTAATTGCGGTACATAGCAGTTTTAGTAGACTAAAAAAAGTACTATTCGTTTTATCACTAAACGACATAGTATTTTTTACAATACACGAAGGACTGCTGTTATGAAAAAACTACTCGCCGTAGCATCCGCTGCTTTATATTTAGCAAGCTCTGTCACTTTTGCTAAAGACAAACCTAATATTCTGATCATATTCCCCGACGATGTTGGCTGGCAAAATGTTAGTGCTTATGGGCTTGGTACCATGGGTTATAAAACGCCAAACATCGATAAGCTCGCCCATGAAGGTACCATGTTTACCGACCATTATGCGCAACCATCTTGCACAGCCGGGCGCACTGCATTGATCACAGGCCAATATCCAATTCGTAGTGGCATGACTACCGTGGGACGACCAGGCGCAGAGCTTGGTTTAAAAGCGGGCTCTTATACGCTTGCTGAGGTTTTAAAAGAGCAGGGTTATGCAACAGGGCAATTTGGTAAAAACCACTTAGGTGATCGCAACGAGCACCTACCTACAGTTCATGGCTTTGATGAATTTTTCGGAAATTTATACCATTTGAATACTCAAGAAGAGTTTGAGCAACGTGATTACCCGAAAGATCCTGAATTTTTCAAAAAGTATGGTACGCGAGGTGTTTTACATACTTACGCTACAAATGTAGATGACAAAACTGTTGATCCTCGTTTTGGTAAAGTAGGTAAGCAAAAAATTAAAGATACTGGCCAGCTTTCTCGTGAGCGAATGAAAACGGTTGATAAAGAGTTTATGGACGCAAGCATAGACTTTATTAAACGAGCGCAAAAAGCTGATAAACCTTTCTTTGTATGGTTTAACCCAAGCCGCATGCACATGTACACGCGTTTAAGTGATGAAAGCCGTTACTTAGCAGCAGATTACACTACAGAGCATGATTTATACGGCAGTGGTTTAATTGAGCATGACCAACAAGTGGGTGAGTTAATGGCTACTCTGGAAGATATGGGTGCCCTAGATAACACCATTGTGATTTACTCTACTGATAATGGCCCAGAGCACAGCGCTCGATTACATGGCGGTACAACACCGTTCCGCGGTGAAAAAATGACAACTTACGAAGGCGGCGTACGCGTTCCTATGATTGTTCGTTGGCCAGGTAAAGTTCCAGCAAATACCGTATTAAATGGCATTCAGTCGCACATGGATATTTATACAACCCTTGCAGCTGCTGCGGGTGAACCAAATATCGCGAAAAAAGCCCTTAAAGAACACAAGCAACCGATTGATGGCGTAAACAACTTAGATTACTGGTTAGGTAAAACAGACGAAAGTGCGCGTGATAGCTTTCTGTATTATTACGAATCGAGCATCAAAGCCGTGCGTTACAAGCAGTGGAAACTTCATTTCGAAACGAGCGAAAACTATTACGCTCAGTACGAAAAGCAAAAGTTTCCGATTATCTATAACTTACGTATGGACCCGTTTGAAAGCTTTGATGGCCTAACTGACCGTTCCGACATAGTGCAAGCTAAACAATGGCTAAATGAGCCCGTACAACACTTGCTTGGTGAGCATATTCAGTCATTATCAAAATATCCACCATTACAAAAAGCGACCAGCTTCGACTTTAGCCAATTAATGGAACAGTTGATGTCTGGTAAGCAGTAACACTCAATAAAACGATTTATTAAGTTGTTAATTTAATCAAAAGCCGCATTGGGAAGCCATGCGGCTTTTTACTTTTCGGCCGAAAAGGTTATAGATAGTAAAAGCTAAAGTGGATCTAAAGCTGAGCAACCAACGTATTCAAAGCATAAAGTTAATAGTGTGAAGCAATATGAGTAATAAACAAAAGTCAGTGCCAACATCACGGTTTTCACGCGCTGCTCGGCTTGGCTCTTTAGCTGGTAAAGTCGCGGGTAATATGCTGTTTGAAGGCACAAAAGCATGGGCGACGGGCAAGCAAACATCACGACAAGAGTTACTGTTACAGCCCAAAAATATTCAACGCTTTGCAGAGCAGCTAGCAAATCTTCGCGGGGCTGCAATGAAACTGGGGCAGCTGTTATCCATGGACAGTGGTGAATTACTCACTCCTGAGCTATCTGCAATTTTAGCAAGGCTGCGTGCTGAAGCGACAGCTATGCCGCAAAAGCAGCTAGTTAAAGTAATGCGTGAGCATTGGGGTGATACGTGGCTAGATCAATTATCGCATTTTGAACTCAGACCATTTGCTGCGGCATCAATAGGGCAAGTGCATATTGCTTATCGAGAATCGGGCGAAAAGTTAGCAGTTAAAGTGCAATACCCAGGTATTGCAAAAGGCATTGCCAGTGATGTTGATAACTTAGCTTACCTTCTGAAGCTCAGTGGCTTATTACCCAAAGAGGTAGAAATACAACCTCTAATAGACGAAGCCAAACAACAGCTTATAAACGAAGCTGACTACGAATTAGAAGCTAATTATTTAAAACGCTACAGCGAGTGTTTAAAAGGTGACGACAATTACCTTATTCCAACTGTGGTAGATTCGCTTAGTTCTTCTCAAGTTCTAGTAATGAGTTTTGTTGAAGGACAAGAGCTAGATGAACTGGCAAACACAGAGCAAGCGCTACGTAATAAAGCGGTTGAACAGTTACACAGCCTATTTTTACGTGAATTATTTAGTTTTAAACTAGTTCAAACAGATCCAAACTTTGCTAATTATCAATATCAAATCGACAATCAACGCTTAGTACTTTTAGATTTTGGCGCCACCCGCGAACTACCTCAGCATATTAGTGATGGTTACTTACAGTTAATATCTGGAGCGATTAGTAACAACAGAGCAGGTGTTGCAACAGCAGCACAGCAAATTGGCTATTTTCAACAAGGGCTTGCTCAAGAATATATAGATAATGTCGTCGATATATTTCTACTCGCCTGCGAGCCACTGCGACACCAAGGTGACTATGATTTTGCAAATAGCGACTTACCAAAACGCATTAAAGATCTCGGCTTTAAAATGAGCACCGCCTCAGAGCACTGGCACGCACCACCCGTAGATGCCTTGTTCGTTCACAGAAAACTAGCAGGCCTGTTTTTAATCGCTGCAAAGCTAGGCGCAAAAGTGAATGTGAGCAGTATTTTTAAGGATTTTGAAGCACAGATGGATAAGTAATTGAACGGGAGTTTGGGAGTAGAAAAATGGCTTCAATCAGAGCAAAATTACGGAGTCAGAACTAAATAATATTCCTCTAGAAATTACTAAAATAAACGACACTGAATTCTTAGTTTTCAATCTGAACAATTGGTAAGCCAATCAATGATAGAGAACGTTCTATACATCAATAGTAGTTCTAATTGATTTAAGAGCAGTAAATCGCAAACAAAAATAGCAGGGTGTTTCAAAGTTTGTACTTTATGGCTTACGAAGAGCTATGGCTACATGCTTAGGTGACGAAGACATAGGGGGTGATTCAATTATTATTAAGAAAATGTTAAGTAATCGGTTGCAAGGAATGTAAAAGGTTTATAACTTGCAGGAGTACATGGAGAAAAGGAGTAAAGCCCTTGTGGCTTGGTCTCTTAAGTTTAATATGATTTAAATAGTCCTAGAACCCCTTGTTTTAAATTGTAGCCAATATTTACATAAGCTGAATTTAGAGTTATTGTTAAAACTTCACGGATGTTTCGTCCGCAAACTTGTTCTGATTGATAAAAAGAAAACCCTTTTGCCTTGATATATAAGGTGGCCTTTAGGCCTAGTGCTGGACCCCCGACGCAGTCGCGTGATTCACCCTGACCAGAGTAGAGTTGCTTCACAACCCCCTCTGGGGCGAATCCGCTGCGTGCCTTCGGCACTTTAGGATACCGACCCAGGCTATGAGACTTGTACTGGTTTTTCTTTTTCAGAGGCGGTTTGAGTCTCATAGTGTGGCGGAAGCCTGTTAGCACTTTTGTGCTGGGTCGGTTGTTCCAAAAATTGTAAAGGGAATTATTAGTCAAATGACCACTCCAGATATTCCTCTGTTTAAAGCCGGTCCAATAAAGTCGAAAGCTCATTTAGCAAAAGTGTTAAATATTGACATATCTGATATCGATGATGTCTTAAACATGCCACTAGATAAGAGATATAGGCCTCCTAAGAACCCCATTTTGAAATCTGATGGAACAATTAGGAAAATATTTAACCCTCATCGAAAAGTAAGGTTTTTGCAGCGACGCATTAATAATAGAATTAATAAACAGTGTATAAGATGGCCCTCCTACATTTATGGTTCTATCCCTAAAAGCATTGAAAATGGTAATCGGGATTATGTTGAATGCGCTCATAAACACTGTGGGGCAAAGAGTATTTTGAAAGTCGATATTTCTAATTTCTTTGACAATATACAAGAATTTCATGTGAAGAATATGTTTAAAAATCTCTTCAGGTATTCTGATGAAGTTTCTGAGATTATAACCAATATATGCTGTTATGGTGACAGAGTTGTGCAAGGAGCATTAACCTCTAGTTATATAGCTTCACTTATTTTGTGGGATGTTGAATTATACTTAGTGAGAAAGTTGAAGCGTTTGAATCTAACTTATACGCGGTTAGTTGATGATATTACTGTTTCTTCTACTAGTCACAATTTTGACTTTAACGGGACATCTAAGCTGATAGAAGAAATGCTAAATGAAAAAGGCTTACCACAAAACATTGATAAAACTAGAGTATACCGTCTTTCTAGTGAACCTCTTAAAGTCCATGGCTTAGTAGTGTCATTCCCAAACCCTATATATTCTAAAGATGAAGTAAAGAATATTAGGGCGGCTGTTCATCAACTGAAACATAGAGCTGAAAAACAAGAAGATCAAAAATCGAAATCATACAGGAACGATTACCAAAGGATTTTAGGAAGAGTTAATAAGCTTAGTCGTGTTAAAAATGACAAGCATGCAAAGCTTATAAAAATACTTAGAAGTGATGGTTTAAGACCCAAACCATCGCAATCAGACAAAATTTCTGCGGAAAAGCGATTTGATAAAATAGTGATTGACTACAGCAGAAAAAAATCTCAATACAACTTTTATAAAAGATATCATTATTTAAAGCATCTTTTATTTTTTATAAAAGGAGAGGGTGGCTCTGACTATAAAAAGTTTGCACAAGATAAGCTTGATAAATTATCACGTTATGAGCCAGAATTTAAGATCAAGGACTATTAATGCTAGTGAAGAGCAAAATAACAAAGCTGGCATGTATTTATGCTTTCATAAACTTCATTTTCTTAGTCCTGCTGTTGGTGCAAATGAATGGAGCAGGAACGTTTTCACTTGATTTTTGCATTCAAGATCGTTGCCTAAAATACATATATGATAGGCACCAATATTTTATCGAGTTGGTGATTGTAATAAATAAATTTTTAGCGGGCCTTACGGCTATTTTTGGCGTAGCTTATGGTTATGTAGCTTTTATTGAGCAATCAAAGGATAGGGCTTTTAACAACCACCTTCGCAATTTAGAGTTTTTCGTATCATTCATAAAATCTGAAATTGATCGACTAGATTACCTCTCTCAATCAAGCGTTGATTTCAATATTTTATATCAGTTGATTTACCCAAATTCATCTGAAGGTAAAATGTCTAACTTTGATGAGTACAAAAGAAGAGTTAAAGAACTGAGAGACTATGTAATTAGCTATTCAAATGGGTATAAGGGTGGGATTAAAAAGATGCCGAACTCAGAAGTTTCTTTTTTTAATCATAAAAAGAAAATAATAAAGCTCGCTAAAAAATTTGGTATTGATGTTGCTAATTTACCCAAAGGGGACTTTTTTTCCGTTGAGAGTGATTTCTTTAAATTGCTAGACGTGATAACCACAACATTTACAAATGAGCGAGAGGTTCAGAGAGCGCGTTTTCTGATGCAGAAAGTTGATATTCACTACAGATAATGAGTCGTAATCTCAGCCCTAAGTCCCACCCCTTGCTAAACCGTCTCTAGGCCGTTTATATTTAAAGCTAACACCATTTATACTTGAACAGTTGATGAAGGAGTATTGACAGTTAAAGAAGAGATAGGGTGAGTAAAAGCATTAAATAAAGAGCAATCGCACTTTTCAACCACCAATTTTCTATAATTGAAAATAGTTTTTTACTATCTGTGACTATAGTAGTTTGCTTGAGCTTTAGATTTTATAGTCAAATTTAGTTATTAAAATTTATTGCTCAGAAAGACAGGATTTGGTGTACATGTTCTAAATCTAAGATGTACACCAACTCCTTTAATTAACTTTTTCTTGCATATCCTTGTACATAGCTGAAAAGTTGACGCTTGGAAGCATTATAGGGTCATACCCTGCATTGAGTAAAAGCGTACTTACAAAAGCTCTCATATACGGAAAAGCTATTGCAGGTGCATTTACGTGTGGAAAGTGAGATTGTATAAACTCATCGTCAAGTTCTCTATCTAGCTTAAAAGTTGATTCATACTCAAGCAAAAGTAAGTGTGAATTTTTAACTTTTAACCTTAAGGCAAAAAAGATATTAAATTTATCAGATGTTTGTTCTGAAAAATTCGGCTCATAGTGAAATCCGAATTCATCGATTTCATCAAAGCCTTCAACTTGATCCTTATCAAGTAGGTTTATTTCTTTTGCCTTGTTAGTATATAGTTGAATGTTCATTTTTAAGCCGCTAAAGAGTTACCATAATCGTCATCATTACAAGCTGTTACAATTTTGCTTGTACTATCCTCTAAGTAAGTAACTTCGAGAATCATAATCTCACGATAAATATCATCACAAAATTTTTCAAAATTGAATTTATTGAATGATTGTTTCCAATATTCATTTGAATAAGGTTTTTGTACATCACACAGAAAGTCGTGAGCTAATGGACCAACAGACTCATAGCTTTGAAGTTCGTTGTATAGCTCTTCAGCAGAAACTTTAGATAACTCTTCTTGAAGTAAAAGTACACGTTCTTGTAAACTTAACATATTAATCTCCTTCATGCTGTAGGCATTTTTTCTGCGAAATCAGATGGTTCAATGAAACCATTTAAGAAAATACGGTCTTTTGCTTCCTCGAAAACTCAAAGTTGCTGTGGTGTGACTAAACCTAACTTTGATTTATTAATTTTTGGATCAACAAAATCAATATTTTCTACTGTTCTTCCATCCTGTGCTTTGACGCCTAGATATGGAAATATTTCTTTCGAGCACCTTAACTTACTTAATATTTGATTAACAGTAACACTTTTACGTGTCTCTTCTTTATCAAGTTTAGCAAGGATTATATCTTTTAGTTGGATAAATTCTAATTGGTGCTGAACGTTACCTACTAAATCTAGTACTTCTTTTTTAAAGCATAAATTTATATTGAACTGACCTATAACTCTTCTATTAGAAATTCCCCACTTTTTTGCCCAGTAGTCCGAGTCAGTCCAAAAGTAGTAGCCCTGAGTTAGCCATTGGTTAGCACCATTGCCACTTCTGAAGGGGATATTATCGACAATGTAATCGAATCCATTCTCTAATTTGCAAGTGTGGTAGCCAACGTGAGCAGTCATTTCCATATTTCTTATATTGATTGTTTTATATAATTTAAACAAGGCAATTGTACATACCAGCTCAGACTCTAGCAACATTTAATTAAATAGTAGCAATTAGTTATGAACATTCACTGAAGGTATACCTTAGTTATCTCTTTTCTAAAATGCCCCATTTCCTGTGAAACGGTCTCCAAGGCCGTTTCGTATTTTAACCCTAAGCATTTCAGTTCAACCATTCTTTCTTGGGCATAGCTGTGCCTGAGGCCGTGTGCGCCTGTGGAAAACAGCAAAGTGCGGTTGGAGGCTTTTGAAAATGAGTCCGACCACTTTTTACCGCCAGCAATATTATAACGCTGAGAATAGTTAATTTCTCTGTCTACTACTGTGATTGGTTGAGCTAAACGTTGTTGCTCGAGCTGATAGGCTAGGATATTGGGAATAAGTACATGTCGAACCAAGCCTCCTTTACCAACTACTGTGTAAAGTTCACCATTTCGGCCTTGCCATTTTGAGTCTAGAGCAGGGCGCTTATCTGGAGTTCGTTCATTAGCTTTGGCAAGTGTTAGTAGCTCATGAGCTCGAAGTCCGGCCGCATAGGCGATTTGTGTTGCGAGTTGATTTCTTTCCGTTTGTCTATGTGAAATAGCTTTGGCTTGTTCTGTGGTGTAAGCACGAGAGCGCTTTATCTCATCTAAACATGACTTTACTCGGTAGAGTGTTTCTTTCGGTTGTAATTTACCGTTTAATTGCATCATTGCTTGAATAGCTTGGCGTTCCATATCCAGGGCTTTTTGACCAACGATCTCAGCTCTGTAATCAAGATACATACGTGCTTGCTGAATAGTCATAGCCTGAATACCATTAATGCCGATATCTTTAGACCAGTTGGCAACCGTTTTTATCGACTGCATATAGTTCCTGGCAGTGCCCAAAGACTTTATGCGCTGTGCTTTGGTTAGTCCTTTAATAACATTTTTTGCTTGAGTTTCAGCTTTGGCGAATTTAGGCATTTTTATCGACCCACCTTTTAACAGTCGTCCATTCTACATTGACACCTCTCATTGCAAGCCAACGTTGTAATTCAGCTTTGCTTGCACCAGCTTCGTAGAGTTTGCAAAGGTGAGTGCGGTATTTGTCCAGTTTGGATGATTTGTGACGTTTACGGGCACGTAGTTTAGTATGCGCTTTTAACAAAGCGACTTCAGTATTTGCATTAAAAGTCATGGCATTCTCCTAGGTTGTAAGATTAACTGGCAACTTGGTTGCTCAGCGACACTGAAGCCTATTCGCCCCTGTTTTTCGCACATGCAAAAGGCTCGGACCGATCTCGCCTTAATTTATTTCCTCTTTACGTGAAAGCGGCAGCAGACAGCGCCGGTATAACGCCTTAAATGTGGCGTGAGACATGACTATTAAATTGAAAAGAGTGAGGGTCCTCACTACGTGTTGTCGGCAGCTGAACAGCGCCGTTTTTTGTAAATGCCCATTGGGCTATTTCAATATTAGGTTAGCGTTAAAGTTGCCTATGTGCAATCTGCAAATAAAAATCTGCGTGTAAGCCGCGAAAAACCAAGCTCCCGGCTATGAAGCGAGCGATTTATCGCTTCGACATAGCGGGGGGCGTAGCCCCTTTTAAAAGAGGAGGATATTGCTCATGATGCCTCAATAAAAAGGGGTTGGTTTTATGAATATAGGCTTATGGCATATACTCTGTGCGGCTAATTTTGAAAGCTTTGGAGGTTAATATGGGCGCATTGATCGCTAGTAATATAATGATCATAAGCTTGGTTATATTTTTCGCAGTCTTATTTTATAAAAACAGACGAGTCTTAGTTAAAGGGAAGAGGAAATAAATGAATCATCATAGCTCTATGCGTAGTGAATCAGAAACGGTTGCTAGCAAAATTAGGCATGTTTCAAATAGCAGACTAAGAAAGCTTGCAAGAGAGTTAACAGAATCTCCTGTAGAGAAATACATTGCATTGGCGTTCTTAGAAAAATTGATATGGGAGCATAAAGATAAAAATATTAAGTTAGCTGCATTAGAGCATTGGGTTAAATTGATTGGAGAGAAATAGTAAGTTAATGCTTAAGTGTGGGAGCCCTATGAGGTAAAGCAACTCTTTAAATACAGCTCTTGATAGTTCACGTTTCATCACTTATATTCATACATGCGCACATTTGCTGCGTTCCTGCGAAGGGAGTCACTTCGGTGACTGAAAACAGGCGCCTTTATGGCTGCCTTCAATACGTAAAGAGGAAAGACATGGCTGCATATGCAGCGTCGTGCATACGTGCATGAACAATGCCCTTCGCTCCATTAAACGTATTGGAGGGCTGTCATGTCATCATCTCAAACTATCTCAGTTAAAGACTTAGCTGAGCTACTACAATTATCACCTCGCACAATCCACAACCGAATTAGTGCTCAATTTAAAGCAATAGAAGCTGGTGAAAATCCAGAAAGCTATCAAATACAGCGTTTAGCGCCACCTTCAATAAAGTTAGGCAAATCTCGTTTGTTCATTAGGGAAACGGTTGAGCAATGGCTAGCTCGTTTTGAAGGGGTGAAGATGTAAGGAAGGCGAAAGGGGCAGCTTGACCGGCGATACCCCAACCGCACTTTGCATCTTCAAATTATATGCTTGCCTTAAAAGAAAGGCCACCTTTGTCGTGGCCAGAGTACGCTATTGCCTCGCCAAAGGACTTTTACGATTTAATAGATTTTCATTCACCAAAATATGTAAGAGCACTTTTTAGTAAAAACCACGAATCAGGCCACAGGACTTTTTTGCTAGGAAATCGAAACTCGAAAAGCGTCACAGACTTAAAAACCTTCAAGCGAAAAACAAGTAGGTATGTTCAGGGTGTATTGAATTGTAAAAGCGAAGCAGTAAATATTTACTTTAGTCCGAATGAGTTTTATGAATGGCCTAAAGTATCAAATTTAGCCCTTTTAAGAGCCAATTGGATAGATATAGATATCAAAAAAGCTGTCTATGGAAAAAAAGTCAGAGAGGTTGAGAAAGTCTTAATTGGTGAGGTCGTGCAAATTTTAAAAGAGAGAAAATACCGCCATTTACAGGTTACGTTTTCTCTGGTTCTGGAGGGTTACATTTATACTGGGTTTACGAGCCAGTAGATGCTTCACTAACGAATAAGGAGCTGTGGAAGAGCATAGCCCAAATTTATATTGATAGTTTAAATGGTATAAGTTCCCAATGGGAAGTTGATTCTACAGCATCAAAAAGACTTAGTGGAAACCTTCGAATACCAGGCTCTGTGCATGGAACGACAGGTTTGCAAGCAAGGTTTTTAGCTGGTGGCCCTAAATATGAATTCGAAGAGTTAATAAATTATCTAAACTTGGGCTCACTAAGAGATAAATTAAAAATAAAAGAAGAATCGACAGTTGTTAGGCTGCCACATAAACCCACAAGCAGTAAACCTCGTCAAAAAATTCAAAGGCGATATGGTCACAACATCAAGGATTGGTGGTTCAAGTGTATTAACACAGTTCAAATTCATTTTAGAAAGTTAGGTAAGGTGCCTAAAGGCAAACGTGACAAAACAGCTTTCATCCTATTTGTTGCTTTTCAGCATTTAAATAAAGAGACTGCTTTTGAAAAGCTAACAAAGATAAATGATGAACTTATTGGCTTCTCACTCGAAGAGTTAGAAGGTTTGACAAAAACCGCCAAAATAACGACTTATAACTACAGAAAAGAAACTTTAGCTGAGTACTTAGAAGAGTTGCTTGGTTACTGTCCAGAGTATTTATGTACGAAACCTAAAATTAAGCTATCAAGCGATGAAATAAGACAAAGGCAGAGTGAAGCTGCTAAATGTACGGCTGCTAAAAAACGAAACAACTCTCAGGAGATTGTAGCGAAAGCCATTAAACAGCTAACAAAAGAAACCGGCAGAAAGCCCACTCAGAGACAAGTTGCGGAAAGAGCAGGGGTAGGGTTACGAACTGTAAAGAGGTATTGGTTTTGCCAAGTGTGAGTACCGGCATTTTCAATTCAACGAAAAATGTAATTAATTTAAGGAAGTTTTAACTTGGTTTGCCAGAAGAGATTAATAGAACTTAATCAAATTTGAAAGTCGCGAAATTTCATGAGCGGAACTTAAGGCGTAACTCACTTTGCCCCAAAATGAGCTGATAAAAAATCTCGACCATTATGGTCTTAACCAACCTTAAACTTGAACGCGCATACAAGAAATCGACTCTGCATCCAGACAGGTTACTTCTGTAAGTTAACCGTATTTTTATTGTTTCCAGTATTATGGAAATCTAAAATACCCGATGATACCTGCACAATTTATTTATTATTCGAAGGAAAAAATTTGATAATTGCAATCTCGTCTGCCGTTTTGGCACTGTTCTCACTTTTTTTGACCCTGTTTATGAGAAAGATGCAGGAAACAGAGAAACCACTCAGATATGTTAGTCTAAACACTGCCTGCTTAATTGGAATTATAGTGCTCAGTGCAGTAAGTCAGATAAGTGCATCGAAAGACAGTGAAGAATATAAACAAGCAGTTCTTGAACTAGAGGTACTCGCTAAAATTAATGAGCATATGATTCCAGTAAATAAATTCATTGCAAGAATTATAAATAACTATGACATTGTTCAACAGTTTATCAGCTACGAGCACGCTAGACTTGCTAACTCCGATGCGTCTGCTTTGCTTATTCAGCAACAAGAAAAAATAACCACACAGCCGTCTTTTCAAACGGTAAAGAAAGCACTTGCTGAGCTGCATGACATTGCAGCAACTATTCAGTCACTCCATATGCAGTACCCAAAACTTGTGCCAGAAGAAACACTTGAATGGTCTTCAGTGACCCTAAAGATAAAAATGTCCAACTTGAATCAGTATCTTGATCCATACGACCGGCATGATGGAGAGGTATCGGAATCAGTGATTAGATATATCGAACACACTGGTAAAGCATTTGGCGTATCAGTTAAAAAGGTCAGAGAGCTATCGAATAAAGTAATCTCTCCTTAATTTTAGTCACCCTCTACTTTTAAGGATCGTAAATCAACAGTATTCATACAAATAATGTGCTTTACGATCCAACCCTAACTCGTTTTGACCAAAAACGTGTTAGAATGGCAGTCTGCTCCTCGTTCAAACCTACCGGTTTGTCGATACCCTATCCTAATTGCTAAAAGCATAAGGTCATATGTGAGCTGCCACGATTCATTGCCCGTCTATTACACATTATTTATCTGAAAAGCTTTTATAAAATTCTATCGTGAGGAAGGTAACAAAGGTGCCATTAGCTGTCTTCCTATATATCCCCCCCAATCAACACCTAATCTGACCTAAAAATGAGAAAATAAGTTTAAATTAATATGGTGCGATAAATGTGCGATATAAATAAAGTAATCTATGGTTAATGTGCGAAAAAGGAAATGGATAAGTTAAGTAACTTATTGAATAGAGTGTAGAAAATGGTCGGCATAGCAGGATTTGAACCTGCGACCCCTGACACCCCATGACAGTGCGCTACCAAGCTGCGCTATATGCCGACGTTGCAAGCCATAGTACGGCTTTTTTTATAAAAATCAATATCTCCGCAGTTCGATTGCCTGTTAATTGTTCAGGCAATCGGTATTAAATCAATGGGCTAGAGGTTAATCTAACCAATCGTTGATCGTTTTGTACATAAAGTCGCGTATTAATGGTTGAGCATCGGCATTAGGGTGCAGGTTATCGTTTTGCATAAGTTCTGGACGGCCTGCAATGCTAAGCATGAAAAAGGGCATGAGCTCAGAATCTGTTTCATCGGCAATGGTTTTAAAGCTATCGGTGAAAAGTTTGGTATAACGCGGGCCATAGTTAGGTGGAATTTGTACTTCCATAACGGCGGTTTTCGCCCCGATTTGTTGGCTTTTTGTTATTAAATCACGTAGGTTAGCTTGTAGGCGTTTAATAGGGAAACCTCGTAAACCATCGTTTCCGCCTAGCTCAATGAGTACATGAGTGGGTTCAAATTCGCTCAGTAACGCGTCGAGTCGTCTTAGGGCACCGCCTGTGGTTTCACCGCTAATACTGGCGTTTACTAGGTATAAAGATTGGTCTTTTTCATCGTACTTATCTTGTAACAATTTAACCCAGCCTTGCTCTTGTTTAAGACCGTAAGCGGCGCTTAAACTGTCACCTAAAATTAAAATTGTGTTGTCAGCTGCTGCCGTAAGTGGTTTGATTACTAACAGTAAAACGAATATAAAACGTAGGATTGGATGCATCATATGTCAGCGCTTTCTCAATTAAACATCATTCAAGTTAAAGGACTTTCTAAAACGGTCACCACGGTTGAGGGCGACCTGACCATCCTCAGTGACATCAGCTTTAATGTCAAGTCGGGCGACTCAGTTGCTGTAGTAGGCACCTCTGGTTCGGGTAAGTCTACTTTATTAAGTTTATTAGCAGGCCTTGACCAATCTACCGGCGGTAGTATCCATTTAGATGGAGCCGCATTACACGAATTAGATGAAGAAGCACGCGCAGCACTTCGCGCTGAAAAAGTAGGTTTTGTATTTCAGTCTTTCATGCTTGTACAAAGCTTAACAGCCCTTGAAAACGTAATGCTTCCTGCTGAACTTGCGGGTAGTAAAGACGCTAAACAACAAGCACTTGAGCTACTTGAAAAAGTAGGTTTGAGTCATCGCGTGGGTCATTACCCTTCGCAATTATCTGGCGGTGAGCAGCAACGTGTAGCAATTGCTCGTGCATTTATTGGCACACCGAAAATTTTATTTGCCGATGAACCGTCAGCGAACCTAGATAGCAAAAACGGTAAGTTAATTGAGTCTTTATTATTTGAACTAAATAAAGAGCACGGCACGACACTTATTTTAGTAACCCATGATGAGCAGCTTGCACAAAAGTGTCAGCAGATTTTACATATTGAAGCAGGGCAGTTAGTTACTGTAAAAGAAAGCGAAGGAGTGCAAGCGAATGTGGGCTAAATTAGCACTAAAACTGTTTTCACGTGAGTTTAAGCGTGGCGAATTAACAGTGATCAGTGCAGCAATAGCCTTAGCTGTACTCACTGTTTTAACACTGTCTATGGTTACCGACCGCATTGGTCAAAGTATTGAAGAAAAAAGCAGTGCTTTTATTGCCGCTGATCGCGTTTTAGCGAGTAACCATGCTTTACCTGCCGAGTTTTTAGATAAAGCCAACCAAGAAAATTTACGCACCGCTAAAATAACCTACTTCGATACCATGTTATTTGCCGGTGACGAAATGCAACTTGGCTCGGTTAAAGCGGTATCAAATACCTATCCGTTAAAAGGTGAGTTAAAAGTAAAAACCAGTCTGACTGGCCAACCAGAAGTAACAACCGACATCCCTAGTCGTGGTGAAGTGTGGTTAAGTGAGTCTGTGTTTTATGCGCTAAACATTAAAGTGGGCGATAAAGTAGAGCTTGGCGCTGCTACGTTTACGGCTAGTCATGTTGTAGCCGAAGAGCCAGATGCACCGTTTAATGTGTTTTCAAGCAGCCAACGAATCTTAATCAATGAAGCAGACATTGCTGTAACAGAGGTAATTCAGCCCGGCAGCCGAGTGTTTTACCGCCAACTTTATGCTGGTGACAAAGACAATTTAGATACCTTTTATGCGTGGTTAAAACCACAGATGAAAGAAAACCAGCGTTGGTATGGTGTTAAAGACCGCCAGTCACCTATTTCTAATAGTTTAAATCGTGCCGAAAGCTATTTATTGTTAGCTGGTTTGCTAGGCATTATTTTAGCTGCTGTTGCTATTGCGGTATCAGCAAAACGTTATTGTGAGCGTCAGTACGACCCAGTTGCTATGATGAAAACGCTGGGCGGTAGCCGCGCGATGATCCGTAAAATCTATTTATTACATTTGAGCCTTGTGTGTTCAATGTCGGTGATTGTTGGTTTACTGATTGGTTATGGTTTACAAGCGGTTGCCACGGATTATTTGGCACAAACCATGGGCACAGCATTGCCGAGTGCATCGGTAAAGCCTTGGATTATTGCGATCAGCACGGGTGTGATTTGTGCGGTTATGTTTTCAATTAAACCGCTACTCGATTTATTTGATATTCCGCCGCTACGTGTACTTCGCCGTAACTTAGGCGACCGTTTATTAGTAAGTAAAGTGCACCTTACTATGTCGGCGCTTACTGTATTTTTACTGATGTGGTTATTTAGTAACAACATCAAAATTAGTGCAATTTTGTTCCTTTCGACGGCATTTTTAATTGCGGTGTTATTTGGGTTATCAAAGGTTATTTTTGGCGGTGGCCGCAAACTTGGCTTGAGTCCGGGCAATAGTTGGTCATTGGCGATTGCGTCAATTCAAAAGCGTGCAAATGTGAATGCTGTGCAATTAATTAGCTTTGCGTTGGCTATCAAGCTATTACTGTTTTTAATTGTACTTAAGAACGACATGATTTCGGATTGGCAGTCTCAGCTTCCTGAAAATGCACCTAATTCATTTTTAGTGAACATTACTGAGCAAGAGTTAGAGCCTATTACTAGCTTCTTAGCGCAAAACGATATGCCAACGTCTGATTTCTATCCGGTTGTTCGTGGCCGTGTAAACGCTGTTAATGGCGAGTTGGTTGCCCGCGAAGTATCGCAAGAGGACAACGAAAAGAAAGATGAAGAAGCCCGCTCTGGTATTGGCCGTGAGTTAAACCTAACTTGGCGTAAAGACTTGCCTAATCAAAACGAGCTTATCGACGGTACATGGTTCAGTGAAGACTCAGTAGCCGAGGCGTCGGTAGAAGAGTCGATGCTTGAACGCCTTGATATACAAATTGGCGATACGCTTACTTTCTTAATTGGTGCGCAGTCGTTTGACGCAAAAATTACCAGTGTACGCAAGGTTAATTGGACCACGCTTAAACCTAACTTCTTTATTATTTTAAGCCCTGACGTGCTAGCGAGCTTTCCTGCTACTTATATTTCATCAGTAAATGTTAAAGCAGAGAAAAAACGTGAGTTTAATGAGCTAATGCGTCAATACCCAACGGTTAACGTGATAGATGTTGAGAGTTTCATTAAACAAATTCGCTCAACCATTGAGCAAGTATCGTTAGCGATTGGCTTTGTACTAGCGATTGTGGTTGCCTGTGGCGCTTTAGTGCTTATTTCACAAGTGCAAGCAAGTTTAGGCGAGCGAATGCAAGAGATTGTTATTTTGCGGACTTTAGGTGCGAAAGGGCGCTTAATTAAAAATGCCACCTTATATGAGTTTTTACTATTAGGCGTTACTGCAGGCTTAGTGGCAGCCATAGTCAGTGACATCGCTTTGTTAATAGTGCAAAAACAAATGTTCGATTTAGCAGGTAAGTTCCATCCTCATATTTGGGTGATTGGCCCAGCAGTCGGTGGCTTATTTGTGGCATGTTTAGGCTATTTGATGATAGCGCGAACAATGCGAAAAAATACCCAAGGCTTATTACGCTCGCTCGCGTAAAAGTCTCTTGAAGGTTGACTATAAAATGCTCGCAATTGCGGGCATTTTTTATGAATTGCAATTGGTTACTGGTAATTTATACAGTGCTCTGGCATTATTAACCGCAGATAATAATGATAATAGACGGTTCAGTTAGTTGGCGATTATTTTAGGGATTGATCCTGGTTCACGATTAACAGGGTACGGCGTGATTGCTCACCAAGGTGCTAAGTTCACTTATTTAGGTAGTGGCTGCATTAAATTGGCCGATCACGATTTTCCGGTACGCTTAAAAATGATTTACCAAGGGATCAGTCAATTGGTAGAGCAATTCTCACCAGACAGTTTTGCTATCGAAAAAGTGTTTATGGCACACAACCCAGACTCAGCGCTTAAACTCGGTCAAGCACGTGGCGCTGCTATCGTTGGTGCTTCAATGGCAGAGCTGCCAGTTTATGAATATTCAGCTAGGCAAATTAAGCAGGCCGTTGTAGGCAATGGCGGCGCCGATAAGTCTCAAGTACAGCATATGGTTAAAAACATTTTAAAGCTGCCTGGTACCCCTCAAGCCGATGCCGCAGATGCCTTAGCAATTGCTATTTGTCATGCTCACTCAGAACAAAATTTAATAAAACTTGCGGGCAGTGCGAGCAAAACCGTAAGAGGACGATTAAGGAAGTAATATGATTGGTCGATTAAATGGCTTACTAGTAGAAAAACAGCCGCCAGAAATTCTTATTGAAGTAAGTGGTGTAGGCTACGAAGTACAAATGCCGATGACCTGCTTTTATGATTTACCGGCAGTGGGTGAGCAAGCGGTTATTTATACCCATTTTGTGGTGCGTGAAGATGCCCAGCTATTATTTGGCTTTAACAACAAAACCGAGCGCGCTTTATTTAGAGAGCTTTTAAAAGCCAATGGTGTTGGGCCAAAACTTGGTCTAGCTATTTTATCGGGTATGTCGGCGCAGCAATTTGTAAGCTGTGTTAATAATGAAGATGCAACAACACTGGTAAAATTGCCGGGTGTTGGTAAAAAAACGGCTGAGCGTTTAGTGCTCGAAATGAAAGACAGACTCAAAGATTGGGGTAATGACTTATTTACACCATTTAGCGATAATGCCGTCATTGAGCCATCAAGTGATGATACTCTAGTGGCAAATAATGCTGCCGATGATGCAGTATCAGCACTTGTGGCATTAGGCTATAAGCTACCGCAAGCACAAAAGGCGGTTAAAACAGTGAACAAACCAGATATGACGACCGAGGTTCTAATTAAAGAAGCTCTAAAATCAATGTTGTGAGTAAACCATGATTGAAGCAGATCGCTTAATAGATGCGAGTGAACAAAGTAACGAAGACAGTGTTGATCGTGCCATACGACCAAAGCTGTTAACCGATTACACAGGCCAGCCGCATGTTAAGCAACAAATGGAAATTTTTATCGAGGCAGCTCGCCACCGTGGCGAAGCGCTGGATCATTTATTAATATTTGGTCCACCGGGTCTTGGTAAAACCACACTTGCAAATATTGTTGCCAACGAGCTTAACGTTAATATTAAAACAACGTCGGGGCCAGTACTCGAAAAAGCAGGCGATTTAGCTGCGCTTTTAACGAACCTTGAGGAAGGCGACGTGCTGTTTATTGACGAAATACACCGTTTGAGCCCGCAAGTCGAAGAGATTTTGTATCCTGCAATGGAAGATTATCAGCTGGATATTATGATAGGTGAGGGCCCCGCAGCGCGCTCTATAAAGCTTGATTTGCCGCCATTTACTTTAATTGGTGCAACAACTCGTGCTGGTTCACTCACCTCACCACTTAGAGACCGTTTTGGTATTGTTCAGCGATTAGAGTTTTATTCTGTTGAAGACTTATCAAAAATTGTTGCCCGCTCAGCAAGCTTTTTAGATTTAACCATGTGTGATGAAGGCGCAACAGAAATCGCCAAGCGCTCACGCGGTACACCGCGAATAGCGAACCGTTTATTACGCCGCGTTCGTGATTACACCCAAGTGAAATCAGACGGTAAAGTGAATGCTACAGTTGCAGAGCAAGCCCTCGATATGATTGATGTCGATAAAAGCGGTTTTGACTACATGGATAGAAAATACTTGCTAGCTATTATCGAAAAATTTATGGGCGGCCCAGTTGGCCTTGATAACCTAGCGGCTGCAATTGGCGAAGAAAAAGAAACCATTGAAGATGTGATAGAGCCGTTTTTAATTCAACAAGGCTTTATTCAGCGTACCCCACGCGGACGACTCGTTTCAGACATCGCTTATTTACACTTTGGGCTAACGCCAGAGAAATAGCAAAACCTGAGTTAAGTGTAAAATAACAGTATCAAGCAGCTCGAAAGGGCTGCTTTTTTATTGAGGTATATACATAGGTGTATAGATTTTTACCTTTTACCTTTTACCGCATACCGCATACCGCATACCGCATACCGCATACCGCATACCGCATACTCTAAGCCTCATTTAACACCTGTAATTCACATGCTGTTAAGATATCGATAGGTATTCTCATTGACGTTTGTGTAGGCAAAAAAAAGCCCGCATAAGGATGCGGGCAAACAACAAGTTGAAGGAAGTAATTCAGGGAACTACGGTCTACTTAAATTAGGTTTTATCCAAAATTAAGTAAACTTAGAGCAATACGAAACTTCATATTGCTAAAAACGGAGCTTAATGAAAGAAACTTTCATGAGGTTGCTAGCTCGGTATAAGTAAATGATACGCAATGATGGATTTTTCTTCAAACTAGAAAAATTTTATTTTCAGATAAAAAAAACTAATGTGAGCGTAAAATGTAATTGTTTTCTTTTTGTTCACATTGTGGATATTTTATATTTAAGTTCATGAATGAATGGGTTTTTATAAATTTTACGATCTTTATTCAGGATTAGTTTAAGTATTCTGTAGTAGATTTGTAAAAGCGCTTTTGGGTGTTTATGCGCTATTTATGAATAAACGCCGTGTTTTTGTCTGTTTTGGTTGCTTTTGAGAGCTATTCTAGTGACTTATTATTAAGGTGAAAATATGCATAAATGTGGTGTTAAAACTTAATATGGCTAAAAAATAACTAAGCAAATTGCTTTTTACCGTTATTTGCGGCTAATTCACAGCAAGAGCGTTGTCAGTTCATAATTGACTAGATACACTAGGTGTAACTTTTGGCCGCCTTTGTGGTCAATAAATGCAAGTGTAAAAAATATAACAAATTACATAGAAATCTATTTTAGGAGTTTAACGTGGGATCAGGGCTTAACTTTTTAGATCTTATTCTAGAAGCCAGTGTACTTGTCCAGCTAGTAATGTTGGCATTAGTCGGTATGTCGGTAATGTCATGGGCAATTATCTTTCAGCGTAAAAAAGCGATTTCTGATGCACTTAATGGCGCTAAGCGTTTTGAGCAGAAGTTTTGGTCGGGTATTGACCTAAGTAAATTATATAACGAAGTATCAGCGCGTCCTGGTGGCGCATCAGGTGTTGAAGCATTATTCGTTGCTGGTTTTAAAGAGTTTGCACGTCATAAGAAAAACTCAATACAAAGTGCAAGCATCGTTATGGAAGGCACACATCGTTCAATGCGTGTTGCTTTATCGCGCGAAGTTGAAAAACTAGAATCAAGTCTATCGTTTTTAGCAACAGTGGGTTCAATCAGCCCTTATATCGGCCTATTTGGTACGGTATGGGGTATCATGAATGCATTTATTGCGTTAGGTGAAGTTAAGCAAGCAACGTTACAAATGGTAGCGCCAGGTATTGCTGAAGCACTAATCGCAACAGCAATGGGTTTATTTGCTGCAATTCCTGCCGTTATTGCTTACAACCGTTTTGCAAACAAAGTAGAAAAGCTTGAAGGTAATTACATTAACTTCATGGAAGAGTTCGCCAATATTTTACACCGCCAAGCAGCTGCTCAAATAGAGGCTAAAGCGAATGTACCAGCGTAAGAAACGTCGCCCAGTAGGTGAGATAAACGTAGTTCCTTACATTGACGTAATGTTGGTACTACTTATTATATTTATGGCAACTGCGCCACTTATTACTCATGGTGTAAAAGTGGACTTGCCGAAAATGGAAGAGTCTGATCTCGTTGATACTAAAGATACGCCACCTATTATTGCGTCAATTGATGCTGAAGGTAAGTACTATGTAAGTGTTGGCACAGATCCAGAAGCGCCAATGGAAGCGTTGGATGTCGCTGCGGTGATTAAACTTCAGCTACAAAAAAATCCAGATACACCTGTGATGATTAAAGGTTCTGGCCGTGTTTCTTATCAAGAAGTACTGTTACTTATGGACTTTTTGAAAAATGCCGGTGTTCCTTCAGTGGGTCTAATGACCGAGTCATTTGAGGGTTAGTATGCGTGAGTCATTAATTAAATCGCTTCTATTGCATCTCGGTATTATTGGTTTTTTAATTGGATCAGCGAATTTTCATATGCCAGCGCCTAAGGTGATGGAAGTTACATTGAATCCAGCTATGCCTGAGCCAGAAAAAGCCGTTGCTGCAGTAACGGTTGATCAGCAAAAGGTTGAGCAAAAAATTGCTGAGCTAAAAAAGCAAGAAGAAGCGAAAAAACAAGCTGAAGCAAAGCGTATTCGTGATCTTGAACGTCGTGCTAATGATGCACGCAAGCAACGTGAAGCTGAAGACAGACGCCTTAAAAAGCTAGAGCAGCAACGCCGCGCGAAAGAGAAAGAAAAAGCAGAAGCAGAAGCACAAGCGAAAAAAGCACGTGAAATTCAAGAGAAAGAACGAGCTAAAGCGCAACAAGCTGAAAAGCAAAAGCAAGAGGCAGAAGCCGCAGCAAAAGCTGCTGCTGAAAAACGTAAAGCTGAAGAACAAGCGTTAAAGAAAGCTGAAGAAGAGCGCAAGCGTAAAGCTGCCGAAGCAGAAGCTGAACGTAAACGTAAAGAAGCCGAAGCAGAGCGTAAACGTCAGCAAGCATTGCAAGAGCAAATGTTGCAAGAGCAGTTAGCTGCTGAGCAAGCTGCACGTAATAAAATTCGCCAGCAACAGGTTGTGAGTGAAGTTGATAAATATAAAGCGTTAATTATGGCGCGTATTCAACAAACTTTACTTATCGATGAAAAAATGAAGAATAAGCAATGTCGCGTTAATATTCGCCTTGGCTTTAATGGTTTAGTAACGCAAGTCAAATCATTAGGTGGTGATAAATTAGTGTGTGAAGCTGCTCTTCGAGCTGTTCGTATGGCCGATACATTACCAGTTTCGCCTGATAAAGATGTATTCGAGCAATTGAAAAATATTAACTTAACAATTAAGCCAGAATTCTAAAGGAATGATATGTTCAACCAGATAAAAACAGCATGTTTTATTGTATTACTGGGCTTTCATGGCATTGCCAGTGCTGCACTAGAAATTGTTATCACTGAAGGTATTGATGGTGCACGCCCAATAGCGGTCGTGCCATTTAAATACCAGGGCGTAGGCGCAATCCCTGAAAAACTGAGCACCGTTATTGCAGCTGACTTGATGCGTAGTGGTAAATTTAAACCTGTTGATGTAACAAATATGCCGCAACTACCTGGCAAAGATGCTGATGTAGATTACGGCGCTTGGGTCAATCAAGGTGTTGAAGCAGTACTTGTTGGTCAAGTAGAGCAACAACCAGGCGGGCGTTACTTAGTAAGATATGAACTTATTGATGTGATCCGTGGCCAAATTACCGGTGGCGAAACACAAATGATGAGCAACGGTAAGCTAGTTAAAAGCCAAGATCATGTACTAGATGCGCGTGAAAGTGTTATTTCTGAAAACGGTTTTCGCCGTTATGCGCACCGTATTAGCGATGTAGTTTATGAAGCACTTACTGGTGAAAAGGGCGCATTTTTAACGAAGATTGCTTATGTCATCGTTCGTGATGGTGAACCTAAGCCTTACCAACTAGTTGTTGCTGATTATGACGGTTACAACGAACAAGTGTTACTTCGCTCTAAAGAGCCTTTAATGTCACCAGCTTGGTCACCTGATGGTACTAAGCTTGCGTACGTAACTTTTGAAAACCGCCAAAGCCAAATTTACATGCAAGACTTGTATACGGGTAAACGTGAATTAATCACAAGCCACCCAGGTATTAATGGTGCACCACAATTTTCACCAGACGGCAAGAAGCTGCTATTAGTACTTTCTAAAGACCGTAATGGTGCTACAGAAGTCTACCTTTTAGACCTTGCAACTCGCAAAGAAAAGCGTTTAACAAATCACCGTAGTATCGATACTGAGCCTTCTTGGCACCCAAATGGGCAAGATATCGTGTTTACGTCTGAAAGGGGTGGTAATGCCCAGATTTATAAGTTAAATTTGCAAACTGGTAGATCAAAACGTATGACGTTTGATGGTGATATGAATTTAGCAGGTTCGATTTCACCTGACGGAAAAGAATTAGTGATGGTGAATCGTACTAACGGTCAATACCATCTTGCTAAAAAAGAGCTAGCTACAGGCGCGTTCCAAGTATTAACTAGAACTCGCTTAGATGAATCGCCGAGTATCGCACCAAACGGCTCGATGATTATCTACAGCACGCTTCATAATAATAAACAGGTGTTGGCGTTAGTGTCTATGGACGGTCGCTTTAAAGCACGCTTACCTGTGCTAGATGGACAAGTTAAGGCACCGGCTTGGTCGCCTTATTTACAGTAATTTTTACTGGTTTACTCAATATAGGAATCAATTAAATGCAACTTAATAAAACTTTAAAAGGCCTGCTTATTGCTGTGCCAGTGATGACATTAGCGGCGTGTAGCTCTTCTTCAGGTGTTGACGAAGGTGCTGCAAACCAATCTAACCAAGGTATGGTTGAGCAATCAAACACTGATACTGTTGAAGTTGCAACGCTTACTCCAGAGCAACAAGCTGAAGAAGCACTTCGTGAAAAATACGAAGCGTTACGTCAAGAACAAATCATTTACTTTGGTTTTGATAATGCAAAAATCCAAAGCAAATATGCTGAGCTTTTACAAGCACACGCTGAGTTCTTAGTACAAAACCCATCAGTTAAAGTACTTATCGAAGGTCACGCTGATGAGCGTGGTACGCCTGAGTACAACATCGCACTAGGTGAGCACCGTGGTCAAGCTGTAGAAAAATACTTACAAAGCTTAGGTGTTTCTGCTAGCCAAATGTCAGTAGTGAGCTATGGTGAAGAGAAGCCAATGGTTAAGTCTCGCACTGAAGAAGCGTTCGCGAAGAACCGTCGCGCAGTATTAGTTTACTAATAAAGAGTCATTATGAAGCCGAAAATTATTTTGGCAGCAATGATCTTAAGCGGGAGCACCCAGTTATGGGCTGCTCCCGCTCCTGTTTCAGAAGCTGCAAGCTCGCAATCGAGCATTGAGAAGCGTTTAGTCGCTTTAGAAAACATGATGAAGTCACGTAATTTATTGCAAGCTGAGCTTCAGCAGCAGCTTAATATTTTACAAGACGAAGTGAGTCAAGTACGTGGTATTACTGAAGAGCAAAGCTATAAGCTTGAAAAAGTATTACAACGTCAGCGTGAGCTTTATCAAGAGATTGAGAACCGTGTAAGTCAAGCTTATAGCCAGCCTGCTGCAACACAAACTCAACCTACTAACACTTATACGGATGTGGGTGCATCACAGGCAATCAGTTCAGACTTATCTGAAAACGAAGCCTATGAGCGTGCTGTAGCGTTAATCATGAAAGATAAACGTTATGAGCAAGCAATTCCTGAGTTCCAAACATTCTTAACTACTTACCCTAATTCAGTGTATGCATCTAATGCTCATTATTGGTTAGGTCAGCTGTTAACAATTCAAAACGATCAAGCTGGTGCAACTGAGCACTTTAAAGTTGTTGTGAATGAATACCCTAATTCTAATAAGCGCCCAGATGCGATGTTAAAGTTAGGAAACTTATTAGCGGATCAAGGCTTAGGCGAGCAAGCCCTTAAAACCTTTAATGATTTAATTAATCAGTACCCAAGTACTACCGCTGCTAAATTAGCCACAGAACGTCTGTCGCAAATGTAGATTTGACCTGATTAGACTGCTTTTTGATATAAGCGGTCTAAAATTAGGCAACTAGACATAAAAACTTAAAAAAAGAGATATTTTCTGTTGCACTCAGCATTTAAATAAGTATTATAAGCGCCCGCAGCAGGCGATTGGTAACAACAGCCAAAATGCGGAAAAAAGAGCGGGTCATTAGCTCAGTTGGTAGAGCAGTGGACTTTTAATCCATTGGTCGATGGTTCAAGTCCATCATGACCCACCATTCTCTTAGAATGGTAATCTTTAATCGACGGATTTACGTATAGCTTTTATAAGCAATTAGAGCGGGTCATTAGCTCAGTTGGTAGAGCAGTGGACTTTTAATCCATTGGTCGATGGTTCAAGTCCATCATGACCCACCATTCTTTGAATGGTTCTATATCGGCGGATTTACGCAGCTTATTTTAAGCATCAGAGCGGGTCATTAGCTCAGTTGGTAGAGCAGTGGACTTTTAATCCATTGGTCGATGGTTCGAGTCCATCATGACCCACCATTCTTTTGAATGGTTCTATATCGGCGGATTTACGCAGCTTTTTACAAGCATCAGAGCGGGTCATTAGCTCAGTTGGTAGAGCAGTGGACTTTTAATCCATTGGTCGATGGTTCAAGTCCATCATGACCCACCATTCTTTTTGAATGGGCTAATATCGGCGGATTTACGCAGCTTATTACAAGCATCAGAGCGGGTCATTAGCTCAGTTGGTAGAGCAGTGGACTTTTAATCCATTGGTCGATGGTTCGAGTCCATCATGACCCACCATTCTTTGAATGGTCTTATATCGGCGGATTTACGCAGCTTATTACAAGCATCAGAGCGGGTCATTAGCTCAGTTGGTAGAGCAGTGGACTTTTAATCCATTGGTCGATGGTTCGAGTCCATCATGACCCACCATTCTTCGAATGGTCTTATATCGGCGGATTTACGCAATTCAACATCCAGAGCGGGTCATTAGCTCAGTTGGTAGAGCAGTGGACTTTTAATCCATTGGTCGATGGTTCGAGTCCATCATGACCCACCATTTTTCGAATGGTCTCATATCGGCGGATTTACGCATCTAAATATCCAGAGCGGGTCATTAGCTCAGTTGGTAGAGCAGTGGACTTTTAATCCATTGGTCGATGGTTCAAGTCCATCATGACCCACCATTGCTGATTTATCTTTTCTTTCTAAGTTATCCTTTATTTATCTTAACAGCTCACAGCAATACTGTTCTTTAGCTTAAGATTCTCGTATAATTCGCGCCATGAATGCACTGTGGACTAAGTGGTCGAGAAATGAGTCTAGCTGAACAAATTATGCCTGAAGATTATATCTTCCCTCCAAAGCCAGCTCCGTTATCAAAAGACGAGCAAGCTGAGTATAAGGCACGTATCAAACAATTATTAAAAGACAAGAACGCGGTTCTTGTTGCCCATTATTACACTGATCCTGAAATTCAAGCACTAGCTGAAGAAACAGGCGGTTGTGTTGCTGACTCGCTAGAAATGGCGCGTTTTGGCGCTAAGCACGACGCAGATGTAATTGTGGTAGCCGGTGTTCGCTTTATGGGCGAAACAGCAAAAATCCTAACGCCAAATAAAACAGTTGTTATGCCAACACTTGCTGCAACTTGTTCATTAGACGTAGGTTGCCCAATTGAAGAATTCTCAGCGTTTTGTGATCAGCACCCTGATCGCAAGGTAGTAGTGTATGCAAATACATCAACAGCTGTTAAAGCGCGTGCAGATTGGATTGTTACTTCTTCATGTGCCCTAGAAATCGTTGAGCACCTTGATGAGCAAGGCGAAAAAATCATTTGGGGTCCAGATAAACACTTAGGTTCTTACATTCAAAAGAACACAGGTGCAGACATGATCATGTGGAATGGCGCCTGTATCGTTCATGACGAGTTTAAAACCAAAGCACTGAAGGATATGAAAGCCTTACACCCAGATGCGGCTGTATTGGTTCACCCAGAGTCTCCTGCGGAGATTGTAGCCTTAGCTGATGCAGTTGGTTCAACAAGCCAACTAATCAAAGCAGCGCAAACTATGGACAACAAAAAGTTCATCGTAGCGACTGACCGTGGCATTTTCTACAAAATGCAGCAGTTATGCCCAGAGAAAGAATTCTTTGAAGCCCCAACAGCGGGTGAAGGCGCAACCTGTAAAAGCTGCGCACATTGCCCGTGGATGGCAATGAATGGCTTAAAAGCGATTGAAGAAGCACTGACAGACCCAGAAGGTAAAGAAGTGTTTGTTGATATGGACTTACGCGAAGGCGCATTAAAGTCGCTTAACCGTATGTTAGATTTTTCAGCAACGCTTCAGCGTTAAGAACGAATTGACTATATACAAAAGGCAAGGTGTTTACCTTGCCTTTTTTGTTTGATTACTAATCACTTAACTGCACTATTTTAAAAAGCCCTTGCGTCTGTAGGGTTGTTTTCATACTATAACGCCGCGCTAAACTCTAAGCGCCTTAGGTGACGTGTCCGAGTGGCTGAAGGAGCACGCCTGGAAAGTGTGTATACGGCAACGTATCGAGAGTTCGAATCTCTCCGTCACCGCCATTTCTAATCTTATAAGCTAACTTTAGTCATTTACAAATACTTTAAACCGCATTTTAGCTTGTCTAATTATCTAAGCTGTTATTTCTTTCACACTCTTTCCAAAAAGACTGTCCTAATACTCTATTTATTTCTTCTACTGAAGTGAGGCCTTTTGAAAGTGCTTCTAAGGCTACTTTATATAAAGATCTCGCACCGCATTTAGCTGCAATCTCTCTTAACTTACTGGTACTTTCTCAAGCACGAATTGCATCGGCTAGTTGATAATCAATAGTGATTATTTCGAACAGAGGAATACGTCCTTTGTAACCGGACTGATCGCAGTCATCGCAACCAGATGGCGACATAATATTTATATCAGGAAAGATGCTTTTAAAACGTTTACCATAGGTATCTGTGGACAACGGGCCACTTAGGTTACAACTAGGGCATAGTTTTCTAATTAATCGCTGCGCTGCAACACCTTTTAAGGAGTCTGCAATAATAGGACGTGACACACCTAAACCTATTAACCTTGAAATAGTCGTAATTGCATCACTTGTATGTAAGGTGGTCATCACAAAATGCCCAGTTATTGCAGCGCGAAAGGTCATTTCTGCCGTTTCTTCATCGCGAACTTCACCCATTAATATTACATCGGGGTCTTGTCTTAAAATGCTTCTGAGGGCGCTGGAGAAGGTGAGGTTCTGATGTGGGTTAATATTAACCTGGGCAATACCTTCAATCTCATATTCAATTGGGTCTTCAACGGTGACAAGACATTTTTCTGGAGTGTTTAATTCTTTTAGAGCAGCATAAAGCGTACTTGTCTTTCCTGACCCAGTAGGGCCTGTTATTACAAAGATTCCTTCGCTACTTTGCAGTAAGTTTTTAAATGTATTGAGCTCTTGCTGTTGTAAACCAATATCATCTAACTTGTTTACAACAGATTTAATCAGTAGACGGATGACTACTTTTTCTCCCCCTTTAACTGGTAGTGTCGATACCCGTAGATCCACATCCTGACCTTTGAGCTCTAAACTAGCACTTCCATCTTGTGGAACCATTTTTTTTGCTAAGTTAAGGCCAGATAATGCTTTTATTCTTTGTACTATTGGAATAAAAACTTGTGCTGGTAATTCTGATATGACCCTTAACATACCATCTATTCTGTAACGAATTATGCCGCCATTATTAAAGGGTTCAATGTGAATATCACTGGCTTTGAATATAAACGCTTCTAACAGCATTTCGGATACAATTTTAACTATGGCTGAGTTTGAAGAGTCGGGCTCATTTTGTTTTGTTCGTGTGTTGAGTTGGTTTGATTTTATAATAATGTCATTTTCAGATAGCATTTGCTCCTGATAAAACATTTCCGTCCATTTTGCTATGAGCTCGGGTGATGCCAATACCGATTTAACATGAAGGGTCGTTAAAAATTCAACCATTGATTCCATATCAGTATCAAATGGATGAGGGGAAGCTACTGTTAATAAGCCATTTGTAAAGCCTAAAGGAAAAATTCCATACTCTCTAGCTACTTTAAAAGAAACATAATGAAGCAATTCTTCTGACATATCATCAGGAGGTTTTGCTACATCTAACTGGTAACTTTTTGCAATCATTGCTGTTAACACTTTGCTGTCGACTTGCAAAATTGCCTCTGCACTTTTCCATGCTGAAATGGCTGACTCACCGTTATACATTTCTTCAATATTAATATTGCTGTTAGTCGATTTTTCAATGCAAAATCGTTTTAGCCAGTTAAAAGTGGCATTACTTCTGTGTACCTCATTTTTATCAATCATACTCATTCCATATATATTTTGTCGTCTTTGGCATCAAACGTGATTGTTGAATCACCATGTGGAATGGTTAAGCGAAAATGTTCATTGGTAATTTTTTCATAAGTTACATCCATGACAGATGCAATAGGGCTTGGTAAGTCGTCTGGCAGTTCTCCGTAAGTTGTGCGGTAATGTTCAACATCTTCTGCAATCATTAATAATGCCACTGAGCTGCCTGTTTGATAATCTCTGTCGTAATTTACAGGGTGGGTTTCATGGCCAATTAGTAGAGTTTTTGCTAACAAAAATCCAAAAGCAATATATGCGGCATAAGGAAGCCAGCTAGGTAATACAATGGATGCTCGATTTTTATTTCGTTGATTATTTTGCGTTTCATCCATCGCTTCCGCGATACTTTCTTGCCATCGTTTATTGGTTGAAATCATTTTTACCTTCCTAGTTTTTTAATCATGATGCCCATGCTGTTGGCCTATATGTTGATCTGGATGTTTTACCCAGCCAGGAGGCCAATTCAAGTTAGAACCAGCATTACTTCGACTGCCCGATTCTGAATCACCATTGGTACTAGTTTCTGTACTTGTACTCGTTTGGCTACCTGTGTTGCTATCTCCACTATTTCTGTCTGGAGGAGGGGTGTTACCTGTGTTACTTGCGTCAGGAAGTTGAGTATTACCTGTATTGCTAGTATCAGGTTGCTGATTAGTCCCTGCATCAGTTAGTTTTGGTGCTTGATTTATTTTGGGAGGGTTTGTATTTGTTTCTGAAGGTATTAAATTGGTTTGGTGAGTCTCATAAGGTGTTGCTAATGCAATAATCATCATATTAGGAGTCACAAAAGAATGTTTTAATTCAGTTACATGATCCAAGGCATTGAGTACATTCAATCCGTTTTGACTATTTGCTTTTAAAAATAATACAGGAAAAGCCTCATGACCAGTAAAATTAAAATAACCAGAGTGATTAACTAACTGAGCTGAAAATTGAATACCAAACTCTTCTGAAAATTGATTGGCAAGCCCAGGTAAATAGCTTGGGGCTTGACCAAAACTTGAACTTGAAAGCTGATTTGGCTTTGCTAATGCATCAGGTGAAGTTGCAATAACATCCTGATAAGCAAGGCCGATAGAGTGGATTCTATATAATAAGGTGGCTGCCTTAGACTCATTTACATAGCCTTGATAATTAGGCAAGGCGATTAAAGACAAGATCCCTATAATTGAGATGGCTACCATAAGCTCAACTAATGTGAACCCTTTACTTTTAAAAGAGTTGAGCTTTATCAAAATCGTTGATTTCATTAATACAATTCACTATTTAAGTAATATCTTCTTAAATATAGACAAACTTATAGTTTTTTCATCTTAGTTGTATTTTTATTTTTTTAACTTAAGGCGAGTTAATCAAGTGAATTCAATACTCTACAATTTATTTAGTTGAAGCTTAGCAGAGGCGTTTTCTAAACTATCCGAAAACTTAGACAAATTTCAATGTGAAGCAAAATTCTCGGATAAAATAGAGTACTTATACGCTTTTCTTAACCCACCATAGCAAAGTGCTTTTCAAGATTACATTTGGCACGCATCGCTATGTGACTACTGACTTTCCTTGCAAGTTCTATCACTAATAATTCAAGTTGTTCACGACTATAACCAAGTAATACACAGCGTTTAAGTTGCTCGCTAACTAAGCTGCTGGCATCGTCTAGCGCAAATAAAGCGCCTAAAGAGGCAAGCTCAAATACCTTGTTGTTTTGCTGATCTAAACCAAAAGGTAGTTGGCCAAATGTGAGCGCTGTTTTTAGTTGCTGCTCTGTGCGTTTGATAAGCAACGTATTTGAACCTTTAATATCATCAAGGGACTTTAAAACCTCTAGTGCTAGCAATGCTTTTGGCACCCCAGAATACACACTGATATGCGGTAAAATATCACACAACTCTTGCATTGAAACGCCATCATTCAATGCGTGCTGACATGCTCGTTTTAACAAGGGCTTGTCATGAACGGTGACCAAAGCAGCGATCGCGACAAACACAAATAAATCCGTGTTGTTATGGTTCATAATTTCTCTTTTGATTTTAGATATTGAATGTATTGAGGTTTTGTAGCATTGGCTGATTGCAAAGAGCATGCAATCGAAAAATTGAAAATACATTATGGTTGATGATGGCGATTTCTGCTTGCCATAAATGATTTAATTTTTGCCTAAAATAACGAACTGTTACCTAAAATGGTCCTAACCTCAAATTACGGTGATACACTTAATTGAGTATTTCTTAGAGGTAATCTAAATGCGTCAGGCATTAATAGAAGCGGTTAAAGCGATAGCGATTGCAGACGGTAATTTTGAAACAGCAATTCCTGAGTTATTGGTGTTCAGACGAAGCGAAGTTTCATTACCGATGGCCTGCGTGTATGAGTTAGGGCTGGGTATTAGCTTGCAAGGTGCAAAGCGAGTTGTGTTGGGTGAACATAGTTATGATTACACTGACGGCCAATCATTAGTGACCTCAGTCGATGTGCCCGTAGCTTCACAAATAACGCGTGCTAGTAAAGAGCAGCCATTTTACGGCATTTACTTACGTTTAGATGCCCATGAAATCAGCCATATTGTTGCTGAAATGGATTTTGCTGGGCAAGACAGGTTCCCTAAACACCAAGCCATGTCGGTGGTTGATACTGACAATGGCTTACTTGATGCTTTACTTAGGCTTATTCAACTCGACAAAGAGCCTCAATTAAAAGCTAACCTTGCGCCACTTATTAAAAAAGAAATTATATTGCGCTTGTTAAATAGTCCGCACAGCCCTTATTTAAGGCAAATTGTGATGTCAGGCTCTGCCCATCAAAAAATAGCCAAGATCTTATGCTGGTTAAAAGAAAACTACACGAGTCAATTTTCAATTGATGATTTAGCCCGTGATGCACACATGAGCCCGTCGACATTCAGGCTACATTTTCGTGATGTGGTAAAGATGAGCCCATTGCAATACGTAAAAACTTACGGTTGCAGGCGGCAAGGCAATTAATGCTGAATGAGCGAATTGATGTGGGCTCTGCGGCTTTAAAAGTGGGTTACGAGAGTCCATCCCAGTTTAGCCGCGAGTACACACGCTTTTTTGGCAAGCCACCGATAAAAGATATTTCGGCACTGCGGTTACAACAAATCGCATAAAAAAAGGGAGCGCTTGGCTCCCTTGTACTTAAAATCGTCTTTTTGGCATTCTCAGTTGTGAGTCAAACTCATCGGGGAATAAAATGGTGCCGTCGTCTTGGTCTGTTGGGAATACAGCGATGAGTAAGTCATCTTGCTCAAGGCCAGGTGTCCAGCGACTTAACCAGTCTTTTACAGGGATGGCTTTTGGGGTGCAGTCTTGCCATTCACCGGTTGCCCAGCTTTGGGCAAATTCACGACTAGGCCATACAGGCACGCAGTCGTCGTCTTCGTTTGAGAGCATGACGCAGCCATGTTCATCATTGAGGATCCACACTTGTTTAAACTCTTGTACCGTTTCAAACATATAAGCGAGTCGTTTCTTAGCGCCTAAGGCGAGTACAGCATCAAATTCAGTTTCAACACGTTTAGCAGTTGCATTATTCATGACAGGCTCACTCTTTTAGTTATACACAGCTACACCTTAATCATAAGGTGATAAATTAATATGACAAGTAAAGTTAATAGCTAAATTAATTTACTAATGCAGCAAATAGATCGTCAGCAAGTTGTTGCAGAGATTTAGGGTCTTGATTTGTCAGCGCATAGGTACGAATACCGTATATGCCCATCACTAAAAAGCGCGCCAACTGTTGCGCTGACTTGCTACTTATAAATTCGTTGTTATCTAGCGCTTTTTGAAGTTGTTCGGCGAGGGCATGCTCATAAGCGTTTAAGTTACCACGCAGCACAGTGCAAATTTGTGGGTCGTTGCCTTCAACCTCAGAAATACTCTTTGTAAGCAAGCACACTTTAGCTACTTCACCTTCAATACATTCATCAACAATCACAGTTAAGTAATGTTTGAGGGTCGATAAAATTGATTGTTGGTCATTAAAAAGGGCGGTAAATTGTTGGTTTCTATCTTTTTGATACTGCTCGGTAGCGGCTAAAAACAAGCCTTTTTTGTTGCCATAAGCCGCGTAAATAGAACCCGGGTGAAGGTGAGTTACTTCTTTTAATTTTTGCATACTGGTCTTCGCATAGCCATATTGCATAAAAGCATGCATGGCTTGGCGTAGTACAAATTCAGTATCAAATTCAGCAGTTCTCATTAAAGCTCCTCACGGTATATAATACCAATCCGCAATAATACTTAGTCATTTTGAGGGATTAAACCTGTCGCTACCCGCGTTAAAAATTTCTGATTTACGACTGCATGGATGCAGAAGGTAGAGCAATGCAGGAGCAATTGCCGAGCACAACTAAATAACGAAATTTTTGCCTTGTTATCAACGAGGTTTTCTTGCCTCAAAATAGACCACTTAATTAAGCGAATTGGTATAAACGAAGTTTACGTAATCTTGAACGATTATTCAAAATAAACCTTGAAGTGTGTATGTTTCGCCCTTATCTTGAATGCATGTTCAAGATAAGGATAAAACCATGACAACCGATTTACTTTCTCCGTTTAAATTAAACGACAGCATAGAGCTGCAAAACCGAGTACTAATGGCACCACTTACGCGCTGTATGAGCGACGATAACCTAGTACCAACCCAAGCGATGGTTGATTATTATGCACGCCGTGCTGATGCGGGCTTAATTATTAGTGAAGCAACGATTATCCGCCCAGATGCCCAAGGTTATCCAAATACGCCGGGTTTATTTACTAGTGAACAAATACAAGGTTGGAATAAAGTGACCGATGCTGTGCACGCGAAAGGAGGCAAAATGTTTGCTCAGCTTTGGCATGTAGGTCGTGTTGCTCATCCTCACTTTTTTGGTGGTGATGTACTGGCACCATCAGCAATTGGTATTGAAGGTTCGGTACCAAGAATGCGTGAATTAACTTACGTTACTCCAAAAGCGGCAACCATTGAAGACATTCAAGGTCTAATTGCTGACTACGCTAAAGCGGCGGAAAACGCAATTGAAGCGGGTTTTGACGGGGTTGAAATTCATGGTGCAAATGGTTACTTAATTGATCAATTCTTACACTTTGCTGCCAACCAACGTGAAGATCAATACGGTCAAACACCAGAAAACATGTCGCGTTTTGCTCTTGAAGTCGTTGATGCTGTAGTGGCTGCAATTGGGGCAGATAAAACTGCATTACGTTTATCGCCAGGGGCGTATTTTAATATGACCGAAAGTGACGGTGATAAGGCGGTATTTGATTATCTATTACCAGCCCTTGAAACGCGTAATCTTGCGTACTTACACGTTGGTATTTTTGATGACAGCATGCGCTTTGCAAGCTTAGGTGATAAGTCAGCATCTGAATATATGCGCGGTGCGTACAAAGGTACCTTAGTCGGGGTAGGTAGCTATAGCTTTGAGACAGCTAATCAAGCTATCGATAATAACCAATTTGACTTAATTGCGATTGGTCGCCCATTCATTGCGAACCCAGATTACATCAGTAAAGTTAAAAATGGTGAAGCGTTAACACCATACAGCGACGAAATGCTGGCTGAGCTGATTTAAGCAAACCTAATAATATTGTCCAACCAACAAGCGCTCAGTTAATTTAACTGGGCGTTTTTTCTAATACTTTCTTATTTATTAAAAAGCATAAAGTAAATGGTGTGATTATTGTCAGTGGCGATACCCACTGGGGTGAGCTGTCTAAGTATCAACAAAACCTAGATTATCCAGATACCCAAACCACCCCAAGATCTAGAATTCAGCGTTTCTCATGGGCTTAATATCAAGGCGTTACTTTGCAGGAATGGCATTCCCTTTTAAGAAGTAACAACGCAGAGAGTAAGTTCATGAGAAGCGCCCTACGGGTTGGTTTAAAAGCGATTTATCCAGCGTTATTGATTTTAACAAGGGAATAACCATTCTTTTCAATCAATGCCTTGCCTAAATCGCTTTTAATTCCAACTGAAACTCGAATCTTGGGGTGGTTTGGGTATACACGAGATGACTAGCTCTGGGCTTACAGAAAAGTGGAAAGATGTTAGCCCTAATAAACACCGTGTGGGTGATTACACTCATGAGGTTAACTACGGCGATTTAACAATCGATTGGCAAAAAGCAGACCCTACCATTCGTATTGCGCTTAAAGGTATCAAGGGTGATGAGATAATGCACACCGAGTTCGCGTTATCGACGATAAGCCCATACCAGTAGATATTGCCTGCAGCGTATATCCTTAACATATGCCCGCAGCTCATGCCCGCAAACATGGAATAAGCCTTGTTTGCGGGTATTTCTCTCTATCCCATCTAATTAAAATATCTTACACTGTGTCAATTAGTTAGTTTCAAGCAAGGACAGTGTAAAGTGCTGAATATAATTCAATCAAATCGCATGGAAGCACTGCAAGCGCGGTTTCACGCTCTTCTTAAAGTTAATCCATTAACGAGTCCCTTTAAAAAAGAAATTGTGCTTGTGCAGTCACCAGGTATGTCGCAGTGGCTAAAAATAGGTTTAAGCGAACACTTAGGGATTGCCGCTCAGGTTGATTTTCCGCTGCCTTCGAGTTTTATATGGCAGCTTTACCAACAATTATTGCCTGATGTACCTAGTGAATCACCGTATAACAAAGCGAACCTTGCTTGGAAGCTGTTTGCTATTTTACCAAACTGCATTGATGAGCCGCTGTACTTACCGCTGAAAACCTATTTGGATGGTGACAGTGAAGGGCAAAAAACCTTTGCCTTGTGCGAGAAAATTGCCGACGTTTATGACCAATATTTAATGTATCGTCCCAATTGGATTGCCACTTGGGAGCAGGGCATCGATGAACTTGATGATGTTGATGTAGGCATTGCGCCATGGCAGCCAGATCTCTGGCGTAAGCTGGTGGCGCACAGTAAAGAGCTTGGGCAAAGCCAATATCACCGCGCCAATATGCAAGACAAACTCCTTGCAGCCCTTGAAAAAATGGACGCAAGCCTATTACCTGAGCGCATTAGTTTATTTGGTATTTCTGCAATTGCGAGTAGCCAGCTTGAAGTGTTTCAGGCCATTGCAAAAAAAACGCAGGTGTTTTTGTTTTTCTTCAACCCCAGTGAGCATTACTGGGGTGACACACTCGATGAAAAAACAGCAGCTAAGATTGCCGCTAAATATGCCAAACGCCCGCAGCTACAAGCGCTTGAAGACAGCGCTAAAAACCCTGATCACGAGTACTTTTTTATCGGTAACCCGTTACTCTCGTCATGGGGTAAATTAGGCCGAGACTATTTTGAGCAGTTACTGCAACTTGATGCGCAGTGGCTTGACGGATTTGATAACGATTTTGATCAAAGCTTGTTATCGCAAATACAGTCTGAAATTTATCAATTAGCTTTTAAGGGTGAATCACTAACGCCTGATAAAGAATGGTTTATTAATGACGAAGGCAAGTTGCCAATTCAGGCAGACGATACCAGTATTGTGCTGAGCGATTGTCACACGCCACTTCGTGAAGTAGAACGACTACATGATTACTTACTCAATTTATTCAATGAAAATAAAGCGCTAACTCCGAAAGATATTATTGTAATGATGCCAGATGTTGGCACATACAGCCCGTATATTGAGGCGGTGTTTGGTGGTGCCGAAGGGCGACGTTTTATTCCTTATGCGTTAGCCGATTTAGCCATAGAACAAGAAAAACCCGTACTTAGCTCGTTTGCTAGTTTAGCCGATTTACCTTACTCACGCTTTGGTGTGTCTGACATTCTTGATTTACTGCAAGTCACACAAATTGCCGAAAAGTTTAACCTTGAAGCTCATGAATATGAGCAAATTGGCTTTTGGCTTGAACGCGTTGGCGTTAAATGGGGCTTAGATGCCGCCCACAAAGACAGTTTTGGCTTACCCGCAATAGATTTAAATACCTGGCAACATGGCCTAAACCGCTTGTTACTTGGCGTTGCACAACGTGATGAACAATTGCCGTTTTCGGGGATTTACAGTGCCGATGAAGTTGAAGGCATGGCATTAAATACCTTAAATAAACTCATTGAATTTATTGATGTACTGGCCCGATATAAAGCTAAGCTGCAAGCTGATGCACCGCTTAATGAAAAGGCAGAAATTCTAAAAGAATTATTAAGCGATGTGTACAGCGATGAAGGTGAACAAAGCTGGGATTTATTAGTACTGCAAAAAGTGCTCGATACACTGATTAAGCATTATGATAATGGCGATTACCAACAAGCCGTTTCGCAGCGTATTGTGAGTTACTTGGTTAAACAAGGTATTCAAGAAAAAGGTGTAGGGCAGCGCTTTTTAGTGGGGCAAGTTAACTTTTGTACGTTGATGCCAATGCGTGCGGTGCCATTTAAAGTAGTGTGCATGCTAGGTTTAAATGATGCAGATTACCCACGTACCGTTCAGCCAATTGGTTTTGACTTAGTGCCTTTCTCAAAACGCCAAAAAGGCGACCGTTCTCGTAAGCTCGACGACCGTTACCTGTTTTTAGAAGCGATTTTAAGTGCTCGTGAGAATTTATACATCAGTTATATTGGCCGTTCTTGCTTTGATAACCAACCAAGAATGCCCTCAACTTTAGTGAGCGAGCTTTTGGAATACATAGCCCGTAGTTTTGAATTTGCTGATAAAGACACTCACTTAAAGCTACCTGAGGCGCTGATTAATTATCAGCACTTACAGCCATTTAACCCGGCTTATTATCTGACCACTAACAAAGAAGGTAATAAAAGCCAAACTGATGACGAGCAAAAAGCAAATAAACCGCTAGCCACACAATTACACAGCTATAACCCCGTGTGGATGCCAACTCAAGCTGTTAATCCTGAACCACAGCAAGCGCTTAGTGTTCAGCCAGAAAGCAGCGTTGAGTTAACTCAGTTTATTCGCAGTATTTGCCAGCCGCACGAGAGCTTTTATCAGCAAAGTTTGGGTTTACGCTTACCGCAATTTAACGATATTGCTAAAGATGAAGAGCCATTTAGTTTAGATGCATTACGCCGCTACTTTTACCTTGATGAAATTCTCGAAGCGAGCATTCAAGAGCTACCGCTTAATAAAGCGCAAATTATGCAGCGCGGTGAATTACCCCAAGCCCATGTTGGCGATCTTGTGTTTGAAAGTATGCAGCACCGAGTTGATGCGCTTGCAGGGCAAGTGAAAGCGCATATTCAAGGTGATGAAGCATTACCCGTTGAAGTAAATATTAAAATAGCCAATACCACACTAGAAGGTTGGTTAAATCATATTTATGGTCAAAAACAGGTGTTTTATCGCACCGCCAGTATTAAAGCAAAAGATGTAATTCGTGGCTTTGTGCATCATTTAGCGGCGCAAATAATGGGCCAGCCGGTTGAAACCCTCATTCTTGGTTTAGACAAGCAAATTAGTTTTTCACCCTTGTCAGAAGACGATGCCCGTAGCTATTTAAATGATTGGTTTTCGCTTTATGAAACGCTTTTAACTCGCCCTGTGGCGTTTTTCCCGGTCAGTGGTTACGAGTACATAAAAACAGATAAAGACATGGTTAAAGCAAACAATAAATTCGCGCCGCAATACATAGGCATAGGTGAAGGTGAGAACCCATACATTCGCTTAACCATAAAAAGCCTTAAAGACTGTGAAGAAGAGTTTATAAAATGGAGCGAGCTGCTGTTATCGCCAATTGTTGAATTAGCACAGGAGGCAGATCATGCAAACGCTTAATCCAATGAGTATGGCGCTGTGTGGGCAAAGCCTTATTGAAGCCAGTGCCGGTACAGGTAAAACCTACACCATCACAGGTTTGTATTTACGGTATTTGTTGGGCTTACAAAAAGCGACCGGTGAAGATGAACAATTGAATACGCCGCTGAGTGTTGAGCAAATACTGGTGGTGACTTTCACCGAGGCCGCCACCCAAGAAATTAAAGACCGTGTGCGGGCGCGTATAATCGATGCCAGAGATGCACTGCTTGGTAAAAAGCCCGGTGATGAGCTGATTGAGCAAGTAATTAACGAGGTAACTGACAAACACGCCGCATTTGATTTGCTAGACGCTGCGGCAAAGTCGATGGATGAAGCCGCTATATTCACTATTCATGGCTTTTGTCAGCGAATGCTGAAACAACATGCTTTTGAATCCGGCGTGGCGTTTAACTTAGAGTTTATTCTAGATGAGCGTGAGCTTATTCAAGAAACCCTTAATGACTTTTGGCGTGCCTTTGTTTACCCACAATCAAAAGAGCGAACGCAAGCAATTACCGATATTTTCCCAGTGCCGGCGTCACTGTATTCACAGGTAGTGAGTTTACTCAATAAACAAGGGGCAACAATTACCCCTGAGTACGACCTTGACGATATATGGCAAGCGCGCGACAACTTCGTGGCAAAAGTACCGGCATTTAAAACTGCGTGCCGTGAGAGTGAGTTTATTAATGCTGTAAAAGCATCTGATTTAAGTGGTTCAAAAACCCCAGGCCGAAAAAACAGCCTTGCTGCGCTTGAAGAGTATATAAACAATGATGAGCTATTTTTTGTATTTGGTACCAGCAAATACTCGTTCGAAGTGTGGAGCACAGAGAATTTAAGCGACCCTGCAAATTATAAGAAAAACGGCAGCTTGCTGAGTCATGAAATGCTGACTCAGTTTGATGAAATGGCTAAAATCAGTAGCCTTATCAATAACGGCTTGAATATTGCGATAGTGCAATACGCAGCTAAATGGGTCGCAAATGCATTAGTTAAGCGCAAGCAAGAGCAAGGCGTTATTACTCCAGATGACTTACTGAGTAATTTGCATCAGGCGCTTTTAAGTGAGCAAGGCCAAGCGTTAAGTGAAAAAATTGCCGCTTTATTTCCAGTTGCCATGATTGACGAGTTCCAAGATACCGACCCAGTTCAATATGGTATTTTTAGCCGCATTTATGGCATTAAAAACACCACGCTTGCCATGATAGGCGATCCAAAACAGGCTATTTATGGCTTCCGTGGTGCAGATATTTTTACTTATATTGGCGCAAAACAAGCCGTTTCAGATGATAAGCAATATACCCTAGATACCAACTACCGCTCAAGCGAAGGGGTTGTTGATAGTGTAAACCGTTTATTTGCTAAAAATGCTAATAGCTTTATTTACAACGATGCGATTCCATTTCAAAAGGTCAATGCGAAGGGAAAACAGCAAGACAAAGCGTTTTTAATAAACGGTGAAATGCCCAGTGCGTTTGAATTTTCGGTTTTTGTTGATGAGTACGCCGAAGCCAACAACAAGCCAACCAGCAAAGGGGTAGCTCAACAGGCATTGGCTTTGCAATATACGAAAAAAATTACTGAGCTACTCAAGCAAGCTAATGCAGGCCATGCAACTATTGCAGGAAAACCACTTACTGCTGCCGATATCTGTGTGTTAGTGCGTGACCGAAACGAAGCACAGTTGATGAAAACTGCACTGGCAGAAGCCGCCATTGCCAGTGTGTATTTATCGCGAGATAGTGTTTTTAACCAAGAGCTTAGTCATCATTTACTGAACTTTTTAACGGCATTGCATGGACAGTATGATGAATCATTACTGCGTGGTGTGCTTGCTGGGCCATTGTTTTGCTTAAGCTACAACCGCATTTATGAGCTTCACGAAAATGAAAGTGCATGGCAAGAGCATTTAAACTTTTTTGCTCAGCTTGCTCACATTTGGCATAAACAGGGCGCTATGGCGATGCTCGAGCGTTTATTAAGCCATAATCAACTTGCAGCGCGCTGGCAAGGCTTAGGCTACAACGTTGAACGCTGGCTCACCGATTTCCGCCATTTAGGGGAGACCTTACAGCAAAAGCAAATTGAGCTTGAGGGCACCCACAGATTGCTGCGTTGGTTTGCGCAAAAAGTCAGTCAACAAGATGGTGAAGCGGTGCAAGTACGCCTAGAAAGCGATGCTAACTTGGTGAAAATTGTCACCATGCACGCCTCAAAAGGCTTAGAGTACCCGATTGTATTCATGCCGTTTGCCTGTGGCTACCGTGAAAGCAAAGAAGCCCTTTACCATAAAGACGGTAAGCTGATTTATGACCTTGCTAAAAGTGACGACGCAATGCAAAAAGCAGAGCAAGAGCGCTTGGCTGAAGATTTACGCTTGCTCTATGTGGCATTGACTCGTGCCGTGCATTTTTGCTCTGTGGGTATGTATAATATTTCGCAAGGTCGTAGTGCTCGCCCTGGTATTCAAAGTACCAGCATTGGCCACGTATTATTTGCAGGGTTAGAGATTAAATCGGGCGATGAATGGCGCGCGTTGTTACAACAATTTTGTGAAGGCTCTGCGCACATGCACTATGAGGCGTTTAGCGAAGCGGATGAGCTTGAAAAGTTAACATTTGCTGGTGCTGACAGTGAGCAAGCCTATCAAGTTAATACTGTTAAAGCAGACATTCAGCGTGATTGGCGCTCAACCAGCTTTAGTAGCTTAACGCTGAAAAAGCATACTGATCATATTGAGCTTGGTCGCAGTGATGAAGATCACGAAAAAGATGAGTTTTTAGCCCAAAATGCCAATGCTTTAACACCTTACAGCTTCCCAAAAGGGGCAAAGCCGGGTAGTTGTTTGCATGAAATATTTGAGCAATTAGACTTTACCGACCCTTATGCGTTAAAGCGTCCAGCCACTGAGCAAGACGACCACGCTCTAGATAAAGTGATTAAAACGTTATTCGAAAAATACCATATTGACGATAGTTGGCAGGAAATGACCGAGCAGTGGATCCTTGCTGCACTGAATTGCCCATTAAACGATAAAGGCCTTAGTTTATCAGTACTTGAGCCTGATACCTGTTTGGTCGAAATGGAATTTAACTTACCGCTGTTATCGCTCTCAAGCGATAAGCTTAACCAGGTGTTAGTAAAACACTTTAACTTACCCGGGCAGCTTGATTTTAGTGAGGTACAAGGCTTACTAAAAGGCTTTATCGATTTAATATTTTGCTGGCAGGGTAAGTATTATATTCTTGATTATAAATCGAACTTTTTAGGCAATGGTGCGGCTGACTACCAACATGAGCAACTAGAACAGGCCATGACCAGTCACCAGTATCATTTGCAGTATTTGATATATACCGTGGCATTGCACCGCTTATTAAAACAACGTATTCAAGATTACGATAGCGATACGCATTTAGGCGGTGTTTACTACACCTTCTTACGTGGTATGAGCGAAGGGCAAGGGGTGTACTTTAATCAGCTTACTAAACAGCAAATAACTGAGCTTGATAGCTTATTCGCACAAGGAGCCATGCTATGAGTCAAATGACATTCGGCTTTGATGACCATGAGCCAAACGAGCCAATGAATAAGCAACCACAGCAGCCAGCACAACATACCCAAAGCGACTCAGTGTTACCTGCCACAGAACTTAAAACGCAGCCTTTACTGAGTTATTTACTTGAGGCAAAACGTATTCGCTTAGTTGATGTTAAACTCGCAGAGCTATTGACTGGCACAGAAACAGTAGCCGGTTCACAATCGTTCATAGAGAATAACGATGCAGCGCATAATGAGGTTTTTTACCTGATTTTATTACTTGCGGCCGCGCAGCAAAGTCAGCACAGCTGTTTAGAGCTCGTGAATATAAACTGGCAAAACCCGTTTGAAATAAGAGAGCAAAGCCTAGCTGATGCCAGCATTGCAGCCCCTGAGGTTTTAACCCCGTTTGATATGGAATTTGGCCTTAATGAGGCTGTTAATAAACTAATGAATGCTGAGTGTGTCGGGGACGACAAACCACTGCTATTGTTCGCGAATAAACTTTATTTTGCCCGACTGGCTGAATACGAAACCACACTGGCTTCGCGTTTACATCATTTAGCAACGAAAGAACTCACACTTGATGAAGCCGAATTAACGGCATTACTTGAGGTGTATTTTCCTAATAGTGAACATACAACCAACCCAAGCGATCCTATTAAAACATTAAACTGGCAAAAAGTAGCCTGTGCGATTGCCGCAACAAAAGGCTTTAGTGTGATCACTGGCGGCCCAGGTACCGGTAAAACCACCACAGTAACTAAGCTACTAGCAATATTACAATCTTTGTATGCCAGTGCACCGCTAACAATTAAGCTGGTTGCACCGACAGGTAAAGCGGCAGCGCGTTTAACCGAGTCGATTTTAGGGGCAAAGCAAAAGCTTAGTATGATCCCTGATAATATCGCTCCACTTATTCCTGAAAGCGCGCAAACGATTCACCGTTTACTGGGCGTTATTCCGCATACCAATAAGTTTCGCCATAACAAGCGTAATCCGCTGCATTTAGATGTACTGATCATTGATGAGGCATCGATGGTAGATTTATCGCTTATGGCAAAACTAATCGAGGCACTACCGAGCCATGCAAGACTTATTTTACTGGGTGATAAAGACCAATTAGCCTCGGTTGATACGGGCAGTATTCTTAGCGACCTATGCCAAGGCTTAGAGCTTGGCAAAATGCCTGATTACAGCAGTGAAAGAGCAGCGCAGCTTAATCGCGTTTGTTTTAATAATCAGAGCGAAATACCCGCGGCGAGCAGTCATTTTGTACTTAACGATTGTATTGCGTTTTTACAGCAAAGTTATCGTTTTGATGGCAGCAGCGGCATTGGTCAATTAGCACAAGCTGTAAATACCAATAACAGTGGCTTACTGGGCTACGTTGAGCAAACGATTAATCAAGGTGGCTTTAAAGACCTTAAACTTAATTACAGCGTAATTAGTAAACCGATTGAGCAATTTGTGCAACAAGCGGCGTTGCAATATCACGATTATTTGCAGCTTATCCAGCAAGGGGCAAGTGTTGCCAGTGTGCATAAAGCATTTGCGCATTATCAGTTACTGGCTGCAGTCAGAGAGGGAGATTATGGTGTAAATAGCCTTAATCAGCGTATTGAAAAAGCACTGGCTCAACAAGGTTTAATTTCGCCATATCAAAGGCATTACGTGGGTATGCCAATTATGATCAGCCAAAACGACTACCAGCTAAAACTGTTTAATGGCGACATCGGTATTTTAATGCACGATGAGCAAGGTCAGTTAAAAGCCATGTTTGTTGATGAACAAGAAAATATTCGTGCCTTTTCGCCCGCACGTTTACCTGCTCACGACAAAGTGTATGCCATGACAATTCATAAGTCGCAAGGCTCTGAATTTGCTTACACAGCAATGATTTTACCACCAATAAAACAGGCTAATCAGGGCATTAACAGGCAGTTGGTTTACACGGGTATCACCCGCGCGAAAACCACATTTGAGCTGGTGGCCGATAAAAATGTATTGCTCATGGCGATGAATAAATCAGTTACTCGTGCATCGGGTTTATACGATAGGTTAAAACATGAAGCTAGTTAAAGTAACGAGTGACCAACTAAACGAGTTAATGGGTTGGTTTAACTCAGAGGCTGAACTGCGTATTTGGTCTGGGCCATTTTTTAATTACCCATTTGATACGCAAAGCTTTAAAAAAGATTTAAACCTAGATGCGCTGAATTCCTTCGCGTTGGTTAATGACGAAGGCCTGATGTTAGGGTTTGGTCAATACTATTTACGTGAAGGTCGTTGCCATTTAGGGCGGCTAGTTATCGCGCCAAGTGAACGTGGTAAAGGTCTTGCAAAAGTGTTGATAAATTTACTAGGAGAGCAGGGTAAACAGCAATTGAACTGCGATAGTTTGTCGTTGTTTGTGTATAGCCACAATACCCTTGCTAAAACAGCCTATGAAAAACTGGGTTTTATACAAACCCAGTATCCAGCGGACATGCCACTCGATGGCTGTATTTATATGACTTGCTAAGAGCGTTTAAAGCTGCTTTTACGAAACAGATTAGGTTGCCAGCCAAAGTGTATGGCGCCTAATCTTAAACAGACCGTCACAGCGAATGCGCCAAGAATGCACCAAATATAACTCACCTCTAGGGTGAATAAAGCCGCGTAAGTTAACCCGCCAGATAAGCAAGCGGTTGAATAGAGCTCTTCACCCATTACTAAAGGCACTTCTCGGCAGATCACATCACGCATCAGGCCACCAAAAATACCTGTGGTCATACCCATAGTGATGGCTACAACCATATCTGCGCCGCCGATCAGTGCCTTTTCGATACCAATAATGTTGAAAATAGCCATCCCTACGGCATCCATTAATAGCATGGTGGTGTTACTTAAATCGGGTAAGTGACGAATAGATAAAATAGAGGCGAATATGGCTATGTAAGTTGCGTACAAATAATCGGGTTGAGCTATCCAAAATACAGGTTTGTTAAGCAATATGTCTCGAAGTGTGCCACCACCCAGAGCTGTGACTGTGGCAACGACTACCACACCAAAACCACCAACACTTTTTTCATGGCCCAGCAAGGTGCCAGAAATAGCAAAAAACGCTACACCGATAATGCTTAAAAAATGAAAGTATTCTGATGTCATGGGGTTTCCTTACCTGTTTATAGTAATCTAACCCTAGCAAAATGAACTTTATTGATGCTGAACAACTAAGAAAATAGGGCGGGTAGTGATGTCACCCGCCAGAAGGGAATAGTGATTATATCAATCCGCTTATTTAAGGTAATCAACCACTAATTGCGTCATTGCATTTACGCCAAGCTGTAAAGCTTTTTCGTCTGCAAAAAAGTGTGGTGAATGGTTACTTGGTGCTGTAACTGCATCTTGACCTTTTGGTGTGACACCTAAGAAAAAGAACATGCCTGGTGTTTCTAAGGCGTAGTAACTAAAGTCTTCGGCACCTGTGATAAGTGGCGTTGTGATCAGGTTTTCTTTGCCAACCACACCAGCAAGAGTTGGTGTCATTTTCTTGGTTAATTCAACATCGTTCACTGTTACTGGGTAACCATGATCAATGTGAACATGTGCTTCTGCGCCACCTGATTCAGCTACCATCTCAGCGGTTTTAGCTAAACGTTTTTTAATGTCAGCACGCATTTCTTGGTCAAAGGTACGGATTGTGCCAACCATTTCAACTTGATCAGGGATGATGTTGTTACGCACACCGCCATTAATGGCACCAAATGAAACTACCGATGGCGCTTTGGTCACATCAACTTGGCGTGAAGCGATGGTTTGTGTTGCCATAATGATTTGTGATGACGCCACAATTGGGTCAACCCCATTCCAAGGGCGTGAGCCGTGAGTTTGGCGACCTTTTACTGTGATTGTAAATTTGTCGGCGCTGGCCATTAGCGGCCCTTCACGAAAACCAATTTGTCCGGTATTAAGTGAGCTGGTTACGTGTAAACCAAATACGGCTTCTGGCTTTTCTTTAAATAAGCCTTCTTTAAGCATCAGCTCAGCACCACCTTCTTCGCCATCAGGAGCACCTTCTTCAGCAGGTTGGAAGACAAACAGAATATCACCCGCTAGTTGGTCTTTAATTTTTACTAAAGACTCAGCGGCTGCCATTAAAATAGCCACATGGTTATCATGACCACAGGCATGCATTACGCCAACGGTATTGCCTTTGTACTCTGTTGTTTGAGTTGACGCGAAAGGTAAGTCTACTTGCTCTTTTACAGGTAGTGCATCCATATCTGCACGCAGCGCAATAAGCGGACCTTTTTTGCCCCCTTTAAGTTTGGCAACCACACCGGTATGAGCCACACCTGTTTGAACCTCAAGGCCTAACGAACGTAAATGCTTAGCTACGTATTTGGCTGTTTCAAACTCACGGTTACTAAGCTCTGGGTATTGGTGTAAATGACGGCGCCATTTAATGACTTTTTCGCTGACGCTTTTATTGGCAGATTTAAGTTCAGTATTAACATCACTAGCAAATGCAGGTGTAGAAATAGCACTAAGAAGTAGGCTGGTCGAAAGTAGTTTGTTTAACATCCCGTATCCTTTTATTATTTAGATATCCAAACAACCTGTGAAACGCTGAATTCTGCATTTTGAGGTGGCTTGGATATATGCACACAACAACAATGTAAAGGATAAACACTTGAATGAACAAGACCTTTCGGTAATTAACCAAGACAAATGGTTTAAAAATCGCACACAATTATTTAGGGACAAGCTAGTAAAAAATGCTAAATTAATCACCTTAAATGCTGGTGATGCATTGTTTTTGCGTGGTGATGAAAATACCGGTCTGTATTGTGTTATTAATGGCGTGCTTAGAGTTTCTGGGGTTAATAGCCAAGGCAAAGAAGCCGTGCTCAGTTTTGTAACCAGTGCTATGTGGTTTGGTGAAGTGGCTCTGTTTGATGGTGGTAAGCGCACCCACGATGTGTATGCTCAAACTGCGGTACGACTTTTACACGTACCTGAGCGGGCATTAAGCCAGTTATTACAAGAAAGCCCTGCATATTGGCATGATTTTGGGCTTCTGCTTACCAATAAAGTGCGAAACCTGTTTGACTCATTAGAAGATCACGCACTCCTTACAGCAAAGCAAAAGGTGAGTAAGCGGTTATGCATGCTTTATCAATCGTCACACCAAAGCTGTTTGCCGCTTACCCAGCAACAACTTGCCGATATGACCTATTTAACACGGCAAACCATTAATCAAATTTTACAATCCCTGCAAGCTGATTCAATTATTAATCTTAAATATCAAACGATTGAAATTATTGATATCGATAAATTGCAATCTCAATGCTAGTTTGGAACTAAAATTGCTACAAAGTTGTAATCAAGCTTAAATGGAAGACAACTTGTGGCAATTACATTTCATAATCAATATAACCCTTATCACGCTTCGGCTGCTGCTAAGCTATCGCAAACAACTCGCCTCGATGATGTGAATACCATGCATACGCCAGCATCTTCAGCACAACAACTTTTACAAAAGCAGCCTGAGCCCAGCTCTTTTTTAGCACAAGCTCAAGAAGCTTTGGTTTATCAGCGGCTCGGGGTTGATAAAGAGAAAATTGATGAAATAAAAGCGCAAATAGAGAAGCTTGCTGAACAAATGCAACAACAAGGTGCCGATACTAAAGCACTGCAAGAAAAAATGAATGAGCTGCAAGCGATGCTCGATGAAGAGTATCAAAAAGGTCGCGAACGCATGGATATGCGACCTGAAGCTGAAAAAGGCAAAGTTATTGATGCGCTGGTTTAATGTGTGAGTTTAAGCTAGCAACTTTAAATGTCGGCTAGTTGACATTCTTGGTGGTGAATTTTCTGCTAATCTGAATTTTGAACACAGTTTTGGCAGGAAAAACAATGAAAACATTAAAACAACAACTGACAAATTACGCCCTTTATCACCGTTCTAAACGCAATATTTACACTCACTTTATCGGCATTCCATTAATTGTATTTGCAATTATTTGTTTATTAAAACGCGTCACGCTTATCTCAGAGCCTGCCGTTATCTCCTTGGCAACCGTGGTGATTGCACTCACCTGTCTTTATTACTTAATGCTTAGCTTATCTATGGGGTTAATTATGGCTGTATGCTTAAGTTTGTTAAGCATTGCTGCTGAGCCTGTGGTGTCGCTTTCAACAGAGTTATGGCTAGCTGTGAGCATTGGCAGTTTCATTGTTGGTTGGGTGTTTCAGTTTATTGGTCACTATTTTGAAGGTAAAAAGCCAGCCTTTGTTGATGATTTAATTGGTTTGGTCATAGGCCCGTTATTTGTATTAGCAGAGTTCTTGATTATGCTTGGTTTTTATAAAGATATTGCTGATCATATCGAACAAAATGCAGGGCCTAACAAAGCATAACAACAATAATAAGGAACACACATGCAATTAAATGGTAAAACAGTTTGGGTAACTGGGGCATCATCTGGAATTGGTGAGGCACTTTGTGAGCAACTGGCAGCAAAAGGGGCAACGCTAGTATTGTCTGCCCGTAATGAGGAAAAACTCAACGCTCTTAATACAAGACTCGGTGGTAATCATCATGTGGTCGCTCTTGATTTGGCAGAGCCCGAAGCCTTACTTGAAGATATGCCAGCAGTGATCGAGCGAATTGGCCGCATTGATGTTCTTATCAATAACGGTGGGGTGTCGCAGCGTAGTCTATTTTTAGAAAACGAATTTACGGTTTATCGCCAACTGATGGAAGTAAACTACTTTGGTTTAATTGCTTTAACTAAGGCGGTCGTACCACAGATGGTGAAGCAAGGTATGGGCATGGTGGTATCAATTAGCAGTGTAGCGGGTAAAGTCGGTTCAAAGTTCAGAACTGGATATTCGGGTTCTAAGTATGCGGTCGTGGGCTTCATGGATTGCTTAAGAGCAGAACTAGCCGATAAAAATGTGAATTGCCTGACTATTTGCCCAGGTTCAATCAAAACAGCCATTGCACATAATTCGTTAGATGGCCACGGTAAACCGCAAAATAAGCCAGAGGAATCAATTGAAAACGGCATGGATGTGGCAAAAGCGGCTGCAAAAATGATTAAAGCCATTGAAGCCGAGAAAGATGAAGTTGTTATTGGTGAAGGAATAAGTGGTTTAGCACCGACTATTAAGCGTTTTTTCCCGGGCTTTTTTAACCGCCTCACAGCAAAAATGAACTACAGATAATTTACAGTCATTTGTTAGTGAATGATTCTCAGTAAACAATGCGCAACTTGGGTTGCGCATTTTTTGTACCAAATGGTCGGATTATTATCACTTTAATCGATAAAAGGCACTAGTTTGCTATGGTTAAACGGGGATGGATTAGCATACAATGGGGTAAAAGTAGTCCAAACAAGAGAGAACAACAATGGCCGCATTTGGTACTGTATTTATGCCACAAATGATCCAAGCACGTTTTGCTGATAACTCATGGAGTGAAAGCGCGCTGGTCCCATCTGATAAAATCGAATTACATGCGGGTGCTCACGTATTACATTACTCAAGCACCTGTTTTGAAGGATTAAAAGCATTTCGTCACGAAGATGGCTCGGTCTATATCTTTCGTATGGATGCTAACATTGCTCGTATGAAACAAAGCTCTAAGTTACTAAACTTACCTGACTTTGACGAAAGCATGCTTGAGCAAATGATCAAAGACATTGTAAAAGAGTACGCAGACGAAACACCAACACCGCCGGGTTCAATGTATATTCGCCCAACCCATATTGGTACAGAAGCGGCAATCGGTAAAGCGGCTGCACCGTCAATGAGTTCCTTGCTTTATGTATTGCTTTCGCCAGTAGGTGATTATTTCTCAGGCGGTGCTACAGCATTACGTGTATTACTTGAAGAAGACGGCATGCGCTGTGCACCACACATGGGTATGGTTAAAAGTGGTGGTAACTATGCAAGTGCATTAGGTCCAATCTTAGAAGCTCGCTCAGAGCATCAAGCAGACCAAATTTTATTCTGCCCAGGTGGTGATGTACAAGAAACTGGTGCTGCAAACTTCATTCTAATTGATGGTGATGAGATCATCACAAAAGCACTTGATAGCACATTCTTACACGGTGTAACGCGTAATAGTATTTTAACGATTGCGAAAGATTTAGGTATGACAGTATCTGAGCGTAACTTCACTGTGTCTGAATTACTAGAAAGAGCCGCTAAGCCGGGTACTGAAGCTGCATTATCAGGTACCGCTGCGGTACTGACGTCGGTTGGCACGCTTATTCATAACGACCAACAGTTTAAGGTGGGCTCGGGTGAACCAGGTGAAAAAGTTGCTAAATTACGCCAAGCATTAAATGATATTCAATGGGGTAAATCAGCAGATACTCATGGCTGGCTAACAAAAGTATAATCGCTTAGCAAATACATGCTTTGAAGAGCCACGTTACTACGTGGCTTTTTTGTTTTTACATTGGTTTACAGCACTTTCAGTGTTTAACCGCAAATTACTAGACATTCTAATGCTTTAATTTTACTTTCATTTTATTAACAATAACTAAAAGTAAATTTATTATGATCAAGAAAACACTAGCATGTGCAATTGTTGTTGCATTGGCGGGCTGCGGTGAATCTACCCCAACAAAAACAGAACAAACAGTAAAAACTGCAGAGGTTAAAGCTGCTGTGAATTATCCAGAAACTAAAAAAGGCAATGTTGTTGATGAATACTTCGGTGAGAAAGTAGCCGATCCGTATCGTTGGTTAGAAGACGATATGAGCGACGAAACAGCCCAGTGGGTGAAAGCCGAAAATGACGTTACCTTTTCTTATCTAAAAAATATTCCTTATCGCGATGAGCTAAAAACTACGCTTGAAAAGTTGATGAACTACGAAAAAGTCACAGCGCCATTTAAAGAGGGTGAATACACTTATTTTTATAAAAACGATGGTCTGCAAAATCAGTACGTAGTTTATCGTAAAAAAGGCGACTCAGAAGCTGAGGTGTTCTTAGATCCAAATACCTTCAGTAGCGACGGCACAACCTCAATGTCGGGCTTAACATTCACAGAGGACGGCACGCTAGCGGCCTATCAAATCTCTGAAGGCGGCAGTGACTGGCGTAAAATTATCATTATTGATACAGCGACTAAACAACCAATTGAAGAAGCATTAGTCGATGTAAAATTCAGCGGTATCTCTTGGCTTGGCAACGAAGGATTCTATTATTCGAGCTACGATAAGCCAAAGGGTAGTGAGCTGTCTGCAAAAACAGATCAACATAAAGTTTACTACCATAAGTTAGGCACGGCACAAGCAGATGACCAATTAGTTTATGGTGGCACTGAGGCTCAGAAACATCGTTATATAGGTGCTGATGTAACCCGTGATAATCGTTATTTAATAATTGCAGCAAGTACTTCAACTTCAGGTAATAAACTGTTTATCAAAGATCTAACTAAGCCTGACAGCGAGCTAGTGACGATTTTAGATAACACTGACTCAGATACCTCAATTATTGATAATGACGGCTCGAAACTGTATTTAGTGACTAACTTAAACGCGCCAAATAAACGTGTAGTGACTGTTGATGCAGCTGATCCAAGCCCAGAAAATTGGCAAGATTTAATCCCAGAAACTGACAATGTGCTTAGCCTTTCAAAAGGCGGTGACTACTTCTTTGCTAAGTATATGGTTGATGCGATTTCGCAAGTAAAACAATACGATAAATCAGGAAAATTAGTACGCGACATCAGCCTGCCAGGTGTGGGAACTGCATATGGCTTTAGCGGTAAGCACGATGCACAAACGCTGTATTACTCATTTACTAATTACACTACACCAGGCAATACCTATTCGTTTGATGTTGAATCAGGTAAGTCTGATGTGTACCGCAAGTCGGGCGCTAAATTTAATAGCGAAGAATATATCTCTGAACAAGTGTTCTATACATCAAAAGATGGCACCAAAGTTCCGATGATAATTTCGTACAAAAAGGGCACCGAACTTAACGGTAAAAATCCGACTATTTTATATGGTTATGGTGGCTTTAACGTGAGCCTAACACCAAGCTACAGCCCTACAATTGCGGCATGGCTTGAGCACGGTGGTATCTATGCTGTTGCTAATATTCGTGGTGGTGGCGAATACGGTAAAGAATGGCATGTAAATGGTACACAGCTTAAGAAACAAAATGTATTTGATGACTTTATTGCTGCGGCTGAGTACTTAAACGAAAAACAATACAGCTCACCTGATTACTTAGCGGTACGTGGTGGCTCAAATGGTGGCTTATTAGTTGGTGCGGTTATGACACAGCGCCCTGAGCTATTTAAAGTTGCGCTTCCTGCTGTAGGTGTTTTAGATATGCTGCGTTACCACACCTTTACAGCGGGTGCTGGTTGGGCGTATGACTACGGTACGAGTGAACAAAGTAAAGAAATGTTCGAGTACTTAAAAGGCTATTCACCAGTTCACAATGTAAAAGAGGGTGTTAGCTACCCAGCAACCTTAGTAACAACAGGGGATCATGATGACCGTGTTGTGCCTGCGCATTCATTTAAGTTTGCAGCAGAGCTACAAGAAAAAGGTGCGAAACAAAATCCGTATCTTATTCGCATTGAAACAAATGCAGGTCACGGTGCAGGAACACCAACAAGTAAGATCATTGATCAATACGCTGATATTTATGGCTTTACCCTATATAACATGGGTGTTAAATCGCTATAAGATATTTTTTAACTAAAATGAAAACGCCGAGCTAAGCTCGGCGTTTTTATATCGATTGATTGAGATGTTTATAAATCGATACCCAGCGCGAAAATCATTTTGTAATCTTCTTTTTCTGGTACTACACCGTTTTCATCAGCAATCGGGTCAGCCAAATAATCCCATACTAATGACATATCAAAATCGATATCATCGGTGATCTCAAACTCAAACGCAGCCATCGCATATTGAGAATCTCCACCTGCATCACTGTTTGCAGTTAGATAGCGATAATTAAAGGTAAAATCAATTTTCTTGGTGACTTCAAGCTCGTAATTAGTGCCGACAAAATATGACCAAGATGAATTTGATTTCTCTTCACCCGTAGTGACAGTATCAAACTCAGTTCTTTGATAAGCTGGGCCTGTTGAAAAATCCCATTCTGTTTTATCGGTATCCATTACATAGTAACCAACACCGGCACCGAGAGTATACTTGTTAGCGATATTTTGAAACGGGTCACGGTAGTATTCAAAGAAGGCTGGACGGAAATACATTTTTTGTGTGTAAAACCAGTCGAAGGTACCATTAGCGCGGATGTTGTTTTTAGTAACTTGTTCATCGCTGGTGGTGCGATAGCCTAAAAACTCTGCGAGGAAACGGCTAGACGCCGTACGGCGCTTGATATCTGCACGAGCCGAATACTCTGTTTGGTCAGTATTGCCTTTTGATATATCGGCACCTAGCGATATTTTTACAGTCCATGCACTGAGTTCGCTTTCAGCTGAAGGAGCAATAGAGACTAAATCGCGATAACGGTATTTAGCTTCTTGTTCGCCAACTTTCACATAACCACCAGAGATATTTAATGTGCCGCTTAGCTCATTACCATCGTTAAAGCGCACAGTATGGTGGCGATCTGAGATAATCATGTAGACATCTTCGCGATCAATAATTAATGTGTCGAGCACATCACTGTCGAACTCAATCTCTTTATCATACATGGAGACTAGTTCGCCTTTGAGCCATTCGCCCGAATTCAGCCGTACCCAATCGAAATGAGTGGCATCTTTTATGATTATGCCGCGTTCTTCAAGAAGCGGATCAGGAAGTGATTCTGCACTATAGCAAGCAAATGAGCTTGCTACAGCAGCACTAATAAGCAGGTATTTTTTGAGCATTATTTCAATCCATGTTAAATAAAATGCATTCAAGGGGTGAGGTTGTTATTACTATAACCTGTTTGATTTTAGAACAATTTCAACTGCTGTTCAAAAATTACTTAAGCAGATGGTAAAAACAAGCGCTGATAGGTTTTATAAGCATATTCATCACTCATCCCTGATAAGTAGTCACATATTATGCGCATAGCATTATCACCTTGCTGGTGCGCATTTAGCCACATTTCTTGGGTTGTTTCAGGTAATAAGCGCATTGGGTCGCTGGCAAAAGCACTAAATAACTCAATCAACAGGTTTTGCCCTTTAAATTCAACTTGCTGCATCTTTGGCTCGCGAATTAAACGTTTAAAAACAAAATGTTTTAGCACGTTAAGAATTTCGGCAAATTCATCCGGTAGGCTTACTGTGTACTGCAGTATTTCAGATTCGAAATCTGCGTTTTGTACAACTAACTGAGCGTTAATAATAAAGGTGTTAACCAACTCACCAATAGCGTCTTTACGCTCATACTCGTGATGAGAAAAGAGTCTGGCGGTTATTGAGCTCAAATGGGTGGTTAGCCAAGCAGAGTCAAGCTCTTGCAACTGTACAAGGGCATGGTTTTGCCAATCAGCCAGCGTTAAAACTTCTGTAGCTATGGCATCTTCTAAATCGTGAACGGCATACGCAATGTCGTCAGCTAATTCCATAATTGCTGAGTCTATCGATTTGTAATGGGTTTTAGCTCTAAACTCATCAACCTTATAATGACTACTCAGCAGCGCTTTATCGTTATTCGACAGTGGCTCAATGATCCAATCGAAAACATCTTTATCGTCTTTATATAAGCCTTTGGCTGGTCGCCAATGGTCAGCTTTAATAAAACTACGTTGCTCACTCAAAGGTGGAATGCTGTGCCACAAATCATCAATAAAGGCTGGATATTTAATAAAGCCTAATAAGGTGCGTCTGGTTAAATTCATGCCATAGCCATTTGAATAGGGCTCAAGCTTAGACACAATTCTTAATGTTTGCGCGTTTCCTTCAAAACCACCGTGCTCACGCATCATGTAATTTAATGCTATTTCACCACCATGACCAAAAGGAGGGTGGCCAATATCATGAGCAAGACACAAGGTTTCGAGTAAGCTACCGCTCGGAAAATTCGTAAATTCAGGGTGTTGCTTTTTTAAGTGGCGTAATAAACCACTGCCAATTTGGGCCACTTCTAATGAGTGAGTAAGACGGGTTCGGTAAAAATCATTTAAGCCAATACCCATAATTTGGGTTTTAGCTTGCAAACGCCTAAATGCAGCAGCGTGAATAATTCGAGAGCGGTCAACTTGCCAAGCTGAGCGATTATCGTTTGGACGATATTTTTGCTGGTCAATAATACGAGCTTGCCAAGATTGGCACATAAAAATAACCTTCCTATTTCTCGTTTGCTTGCTTTTTAGTATACGCAAGCGCTTGAAAATTGCGAGCAAATTGGCCGTTTCTTACTCGGTTCTGTATAAACTTTGGGTTGGGTGCTTCGGGCAAATTCGCCAAAAATCCACAGCTTTGGTATACTCCGCCTCTGTATGTGCGTGACGTTACCGCACATGAGTAGTAGTTTATATGAGAGAATACATGCTTAATTACGTTTTTCGAGCTTTACTTGCTGCTTTTTTTGCATGGGCGTTGTTATCGCCATTTGTAGATAAAGAAGTAGTAGAAAGTGGGTCTGAACAATCGCAGACAACGCCAAAAGGGACCCAGCGCGTAATCAAAAAAGAAAAGCCATTACATAATGTGAAACTGCCAGATTTTGCAGCTTTTACTGATGTGAAAGAAAAGAAACATGCATTTTTTGATTTTATTCGCCCTCATGTTGAGGCCGAAAATAAAAAGATTCTACAGCAGCGTGCGACTTTAGAAATCGCGCGCATGATGCTGGAGTACAATGAGCCACTAAGTAGCAAGCAGCAAGCAGATATTAAAAAAATACTGACAAGCTACAAGTTGCCAACCACCATAGATACTTTGTCGCTTACCCAGGCACTACGTCGTGTTGATATCATTCCTAAAGAGCTTGCGCTAATGCAAGCAGCTAATGAATCAGCATGGGGTACATCACGCTTTGCACGCATTGGTTTAAATTTTTTCGGCCAGTGGTGTTACAAAAAGGGTTGCGGCATGGTGCCTCGTCGCCGTGCTAACGAAGCAGCCCATGAAGTGACGGCTTTTAAATCGGTACGTGCGGCTGTAAGTTCATATTTTAAAAATATTAATACCCATGCAGCGTATAAAGATTTAAGATCAATTCGTGCTGATTTACGTCGCCAGCAAAAGCCAATTGATGCAACTAAGCTAACGCAAGGCTTGTTGTCTTATTCGGAGCGCGGTGAAGCGTATATTGAAGAATTAAATAAAATGATAAATCAAAACAGAGCTTACTTTGATGAATAAACTCCTTCCATGGTTAAAAGCAGCAACCATCGCGGTTGCGCTAGGTGCAGTTGCTTCAAAGGCCGCTGCAACAGAATTTGTTGTTGCCTATGATGGCTTTTACGATCGTTTGAAAGTTGTTAATAAAGGCGAGTTTCAATACGCTCAAGTTAACTTTTATTTGTCTGATATTGCTAGCAACGAAGTATGCAAAATTAAATCAGGTAAAATAATTACAGAAAAACAAGAGTTTGACCTAACTTATACAGATAAGGCTCAACTACTTTTACCATTCGATAAGCAGCTTGATACAGATAAAGCCGTAATAGTTGTTCAACCAGAAAATCCAAAACATGAATGCCAATTAAAGTTACAAATTGAAGCAACGGATCTGGCTGATTTTGAACTCAGTAAAGCGAACTTATATACGTTAAATGAAGAATTTGACGAGCTGTTATCTGATTTGTCGGGCTTTTTTGTTAGCAAATTAATGTGGTTCTTACTGCCTGAACAACAGGGTGTTGTACTTAAATTTAACGGCCAAGACGCTATCTCGGCAAATGGCGTTAGCTGTAAAGAGCAGCGTTGTTCAATAAAAGTAACAGACAACTGGCAAGACGATAACACAGTGCTTAGCAGTCATGCTGAGCTTATCAGTGCCACACCGTGGATTGTTAAATAGCGACCATATATTGCTAAAAGCGTTTAAACATCGACAAAAGGGACCTTATTAGGTCCTTTTTTCGTTGTGAAGCAGATAGTTCTTATGTCTCTTTTTTTAAAGAGTTGCCTCGGTATTTTGGTTTAGCATCAAAATCTGAAATTCATCGTAAGCAGTGCAGTTACTTTGACTGTTTATTTTATCTACATTATTCCCTTTAACTCATATCTTTTCTAACTATTTGTATTGCTGTGCATTTAAGAATTAGCGTGTTTTTAGATCTGAAAACAGTATGAAAATATGCGTTTTTACTGATTGTTTCTTGCTATAGATAAAAGGTTTAATTTTATTTTAGCACCCTTATTTTTACTTAATTATTAAGTGCTAACCTTCTATTTTTAAATGATTTTTCAAGAATTGAAAATATAGATTTAGATCAAATTACTTAGCAATAACTGGCTTAAAGTAAAACTATAAAGATCTCAATATAGGTAGTTATAGTTTAAAAGGAGTCGTTATGCAGACAGTCAATGTCGAACCTGTATCAGTTAAACAACAGAAATTAGCAGAAGCCAATGCGAAGCAGGATGTGGTTTTTGATCTAAATGTTAAAAACCCAAGCTTAAAGTGGAATGCTGACGGTAAATACCCATATAAACGCAAAATGGACGTAGTTGAATACGAGCGCCATAAACACGAACTGCAAATCGAGCTTTTAAAAATGCAAGGCTGGGTAAAAGAGACCAACCAGCAAATTGTGATTTTATTTGAAGGTCGAGATGCGGCGGGTAAAGGTGGCACTATTAAGCGCTTTATGGAGCATTTAAACCCTCGTGGGGCGCATGTAGTGGCTTTAGAAAAACCATCTGCAAGAGAGCGTGATCAATGGTACTTTCAGCGTTACATTAACCACCTGCCAACAAAGGGTGAAATTATATTATTTGACCGTTCTTGGTATAACCGAGCCGGTGTTGAGAAGGTAATGGGGTTTTGTGATGATCACGAATATTTAGAGTTTATGCGTCAAACACCTCAACTTGAACGTATGTTGGTGAATAGCGGTATTAAGCTATTTAAATATTGGTTTTCGGTCAGCAGAGAAGAGCAATTTAGACGCTTTAAATCGCGCCAAAATGACCCGCTCAAACAATGGAAGCTAAGCCCAGTTGATATGGCATCTTTGGCTAAATGGCATGATTATAGTGATGCCAAAGATGCCATGATGTTTCATACCCATACTAAGGATGCACCTTGGACACAAATTCGATCTGATGATAAAAAGCGCGGGCGAATCAACTGCATGCGTCATTTCTTAAGCTGTTTGGATTACCCAGAAAAAGATCACGAAATTGTGAATCGTCTAGACCCGCTTATTGTCACCGAACCAACCCGCATGTCTGCACGTCAGTAAAGGAGAATACTATGCAAAATTCACAGTCAGTATTTGAGAAGCGTCTTGCTAAGCTCGAAAAAATTCTCGAAAAGAGTAAAAAAGAAGTGGCTAGAACCACTGAACTTGCAAAAGATGCAGCACTTAAAGCACAAGCAGCTGTAGAGTGCGCTAGTGAAGCAGAGAACCTAGCCGAAAATGCTAAAAAGCGCTTGAAAGCAGCTAAAAAGCAATTAAAAGAGGCCAAAGTGTTAAAAATAGCGCAGAAAAATGCGTCGAAAAAGTCGGCAATAAAACGTGCTAAACGAATGGCAAAGAATAAAAAAGCTAAAACTAAAAGCGCTTAAAGTTAACAAAGGGCACAGGGCTCATGTGCCCTTTGTTTTTTATTAAGCGTATGGCTGGACATTTTTACGGTTCTCGATATGCTAAACCTTACTTTTTCAGAGACTTAAAAGCATCTTAATGAAAACTTCAGCGCCTATTTTTGTTATTTTACTGCTATGTTCAGCTTGTAGCAGTCATTCACCTATCAACCAAGAAATGCAAACTAAGTTGCAAGGCTCATGGCAGTCAACAAATAGCCCAGTTTGTGAAGCTAATTTTCATACCATAACGTTTAAAAATAAAACATTAGAAATCTCTTATGATGAGCAGGGCTATATTTCCGCGTCTGAAGCGAGAAAAACCTTCGTTTATAATATTCTCTCAGCAGAGAAAAATTTAATCCGTGTGCAGCTTGAAAATGAAACTCGCTTAGATAAAAAGGGCAAGCCAGTAGTTTGGCATCTTAAACCACTTAGAAATTATAAATACTGTTGGGGCAGAGATGATTGGCCTGACCTTGCTTGTACAGCTTCTCGTTACAAATGCACAGTAAAATAAATCAGCAGTTAGTTTACAGAGGTCAGAAAATTAGAGCTTTCAGCCTATAAATTCATAAACCTTTGAGTCTATTCCCAAAGCGCTTCGCTTTACGTGGTATATCTACGAGTGAAGCGCTTTAATTATCCCATGCTAATCATTTCAACTCGCTTAAAAAGTCCGTATAATCCACGCCGAACTTTTTACTATGAAACATGGCTTACAAAAGCCTGTATGAGCAGAGCAAATGAATCAAACTGATACTAGAAAAGAAACTCTTGAATTTAATAAACTTCAAAAGCGTCTAAGAAGGCATGTTGGTAACGCAATTACTGATTACAACATGATCGAAGACGGTGATGTTGTTATGGCATGTATCAGTGGTGGTAAAGATTCTTTTGCAATGCTAGATATTTTGCTTAATTTACAAAAAGCAGCGCCGATTAAATTTGAAGTGATTGCAGTAAACCTTGATCAGAAGCAACCTGGTTTTCCTGAGCACATTTTGCCTGATTACTTTGAAACGCTAAATATCCCGTATTACATCGTTGATAAAGATACTTACTCAGTAGTAAAAGAAAAAGTACCAGAGGGCAAAACAACCTGTGGTCTGTGTTCACGACTTCGTCGCGGCACACTTTATTCATTTGCCGAAAAAATTGGTGCAACCAAATTAGCACTTGGTCATCACATGGATGATATCGTTGAGACAATGTTCTTAAATATGTTCCATGGTTCACGACTAAAAGCGATGCCACCAAAATTACGCTCTGATGATGAGCGTAACGTGGTAATCCGTCCGTTGTCATATTGCCGAGAAAAAGATTTAATTAAATACGCTGAGCACAAAGACTTCCCAATTATTCCTTGTAATTTATGTGGCTCACAAGAAAACTTACAGCGTCAATCAATCAAAGCCATGTTGACTGAGTGGGATAAGAAAACTCCAGGTCGTGTTGAGAGTATCTTTAAGTCTTTACAAAATGTTAGCCCAAGCCAGCTTGCAGACAGAAACTTATTTGATTTTGAAAATTTACCACTTGATAGAGAAGGCAATCGTGAAAGCTATGACTTTAGCGAGGCGGTGGTCTCATCAACAAACATTGATGAATCATTATTTATTGATGTAACAAATATATAAAAAGAAAAAAGCCCCAAACTGGGGCTTTTTTAATGCATATTTAAAAGGTTATTTAGCAAGTGGGCTCACATAGCCGTCTGGTTTTAGTGCTAAAACATCGCAGTCAAGGCTATCAATAACATGCTCTGCTGTGTTACCGACAAGCGCTGCACTTAAGCCAGTACGTCCAACTGTACCTATCACTACTAATTCGCTGTTGAGGCGTGCAGCCACATCAGGAATAACATCTTCAGGTAAACCCTCTTCAATGTGGCAATGAGCTTTATCAATATCAAAGCCTTCAGCTAATGAAAGCGTTGATTCAAAGTGATGTTTTTTAACTGATTCGTTATAAACACCGGGATTGAATTCAGGGATTTCAATAGCGATATTAACTGGAGTTGCTGGGTAGGCATTCACAAGGTTAAGCGTTGCGTTGGCCAAGTCACAAATGAAACGAGCGTCATTGATAATACGCTTGTTAAGTTCAAGGTGTTGTTCATTTTCACTCACTGCGTTTACAGCAGCTAAAATATTGCCTTTTGCCGGCCACTCTTTCTCTTTAACAAGTAAAACTGGAGCAGGGCACTTACGAATGAGGTGCCAGTCAGTTGGGGTGAAAATAACAGACTTAAGTGTATCGTGTTGATGAGTGCCTTTGACAACAAGGTCAAAACCATCGTTGATCACGGTATTGATAATGGCTTCGTAAGGGCGGTTATGCCAAACCACACAGCTATCAATGGTAAGCTCTGGATAAAGTGCAATTTGTTCATTTAACCATTCTTGGCGGTCTTTTATGACGGCTTCGCGCATTGCTTCACGCTCATCAGCAGAAAGCATTGTGGTCATTTCATAAGAGAAGTCGTAGATACTGAGGAAAGCGGTGATGGTCGCGCCAGATTTTTTGGCTAGATCAATTGAGCGGCTTAAACTGTGTTGCTGCTCTTTGGTTGGGTCTATAACTGCTAAAATTCGTTTAATTGCGTCCATGTGCTGCTCCTTAACTGTTCCGCAAAAAGTAGTACTTTGAGTGTAACCTAAATTTAGAACAGTTAAAGGGGCAAACAATATAAAGTTGCGTTAAATCAAACTCTATTTACATTTAATCGCTGCTGTTGCTGCAAGCGCTTGCTGGTCCAAAATGGTGATAAATTTACCTTCAACCTTAATAAAACCGGCTTTTTGGAAGCGGCTTAAAAGGCGGCTAATTGTTTCAACAGTAAGGCCTAAATAATTACCGATTTCACCACGTGTCATGGTTAAACGGAATTCTTTACGTGAGAAACCACGTTCACCAAAACGCTCTGCAAGATTATAAATAAAACTGGCTAGACGCTCTTCAGCTGACTTTTTATTGAGTAACAATAACATTTCTTGGTCATAGTTAATTTCATTACTCATTAAACGCATAATTTGTTGGCGTAGCTTAGGTAGTTTACCCGCTAATTCGTCTAGAGTATCGAATGGAATTTCACATACCATTGATGTTTCAAGGGCTTGTGAGAAGCTTTGATGAGCCATTTTGTTAATAGCATCGAAACCAACCAAATCACCAGCTAGATGAAAACCAGTAATTTGCTCATCACCTTGTTCAGACAAAGTATAAGACTTAAACGAGCCAGAGCGTACCGCATAAATGGCATTTAAGCTTTCGCCAGACTCAAATAAATAATCACCTTTATGCAGTGGTTTCTTACGTTCGATGATTTCATCGAGACGATCCATTTCTTGACCGTTTAATGAAAATGGCAAACATAGCTGGCTGATACTGCAATTATTACAGCTAATTGTGCATAAGCCTTTTGACTTGTTTTGTGAGAAGTCCATACATCAAATCCATTCAAATAAGTTAACAACCAGTAAGATTAATGAATTAGCTTATCGGTTGCTATAATTAATAAGTATATACCGTACCATATTATTACGCTGCCTAGAATAACCCTAGTCCAAACATGATTGAAAATAGTGTTTATTTTCTGGCTGACGAGTCCTACGCTTATCATCGCAGGAAAGGTGCCTAACGCGAAAAATAACATCACACCTGCACCATGTGATGCTGATGGGCTAGTCAGTGCCCAGGTAAGCGCTGAATAAACTAATCCACAGGGCAACCAGCCCCACAAAGCGCCATAGAGTAGGGCTTTTGGGGTAGTATCGACCGGTAATAAATAACGATTAAGTTTAGCTAAATGCTGCCATACTAGGGTTTTGCCAAGTTTTTCTAGCCACTGTAGAGTTGCCGCTAAACGCATAATGTAAACCCCAACAAGGAGCATAAAAATACCACTCAAAAACGACAACGCTATCGATATAGAAGTATTTTGCGCTGCAAAGCGACTACTAATTCCTGCTACAAGAGCACCGGCAAGCATGTAACTTAGTGCGCGGCCTAGGTTATAAGCAATCGAAAAGGTCACTGCACGGTTTTTGTTGGCGGCAAGTTGTAAACTACTGGCAATGCCACCACACATAGCAAGGCAATGACCACTACCTAACAAGCCCATTATAAATGCACTAATAAACAGCGGATCAATCATTACTTTTGTTGTGCTGCTCTTTATCGTCTTCGAACAGGATACTGTGGCCCTGTTTGTTTAAATCAGAAAATTGTTCGCTTTTTACAGCCCAAAAGAACACCCCAATAGCAATCAGCACAAATAAAATGGCAATTGGGATAAGCATGTAGATGATACTCATAGTTTTAATAACCTTAATGAGTTGGTAATAACCAAAATGGAGCTTGCAGACATACCAATTACAGCCATCCAAGGAGCAACAAGCCCAAGGGCTGCCAATGGTAAAATCGAACCATTGTAAATAAGTGATAATGCCAAGTTTTGCTTAACAATACGGCGCGTCTTTTTCGAGACAGTAAGCAAATGTTCTATGGCCGTTAGATCACTATTGAGTAATACCACATCGGCACTATTTTTGGAAATATCAGCGCCTGTTTCCATCGCAATAGATAAATGGGCACTGGCAAATACTGGGCTGTCATTCACGCCATCACCCACCATAGCAACAATGGCACCTTTAGCTGCCAATGCTTCAACATGGGTTTGTTTGTCGCGAGGGCTACATGCAGCATGCACGGTATCTAAATTGAGCTGTTTTGCAATTCGCTCACCACTGTTAGAGGCATCGCCCGTTAACATATGGCACTTAATTTGTTGCAAGTGCAGTGTAGTAATCAATTTTTCTGCGTTATTACGTAGGCTGTCGGCTAAGTAAAAACGCGCAATGACTTGTTTATCGATATATAAGGTTGCCTGAGCATCTGCTTTTTCGGTATCAAACCAACCGCTTTTACCTATCGCAAGGTGCTGATCATTTAGTAAAGCGGTAATGCCTTTACCTGGTTCGATAGTCACATTTTCAATAGGGTTCACTGTGTCGTTGAAACCAGCGAATGCATTAGCAATAGGGTGCTCAGAGAAACTTTCAAGTTGTGCTGCTAAGCGTAATGCATCAGCTTCACTGTACTGGGTGTTAACTAGTTCAACGCGTTCAATGGTAAAGCGACCTTGCGTTAAAGTACCTGTTTTATCAAACGCGATATCTGTTAATTGTGGTAGCGTTTCTAACACATGGGCTTGTTTAATTAAAATTCCACGCTTCGTAAGGCTGGCTACAGCGCACGTGAGAGCGGTTGGAATTGCTAAGCTAAGCGCACAAGGGCAGGTTGCAACAAGTACAGAAATAGTAACCCAAAAGGCATGCTCGGGGTCTATTTGATACCAACCAATTGCTGTTATTGAGGCAAACACTAATAAACAGGCAACAAACCACTGCGCTACTTTATCTGTTATCTCAACTAATCGCGGGCGCTTGGTTAACGCTGTGTGTTGTAACTTAATAATTTGATTAAGCAGGGTATTTTGACCGATTTTGTTGATCTCAATACTGATCACACCATCATGGTTAATCGTTCCTGCGTAAACTTGATGGCTGACAAACTTGTTAACTGGCTGGTGTTCACCCGTCATCATGGCTTCATCAACGGTTGTTTGACCTTTTGTAACAATACCATCAGCAGGAATAGTCTCGCCTGCTTTGATTAATACAACATCACCCAGTTTTAGTTTTTTTGCGGCAATTATCGATTCTTGATTATTATCATCAATAATACGAGCTGTAAGCGGCAGTAACTTTTGCAAGTTAGCGGTAAATTCACTGGCTTTTAAACGAGCTCTAAATTCTAAATATTTACCTAATAATAATAAGAAGGTAAACATACAGATAGATTCAAAATAAACTTCGCCAACCGACATTAATGTGGCATAACAGCTTGCCCCATAAGCACCAAAAATAGCTAATGAGACGGGTAAGTCCATATTCAGCTGTTTGGCTTTTAAACCATTAATGGCATTGGTTAAGAATGGCAAGGCACTGTAAAGAATAACTGGAGAAGCAAGTACTAAGCTTATCCATCGAAAATACTGCTCGAAGTTCTCTTCCATGCCAGAGAACATGCCAAAATACATGGCAAAAGCAAACATCATTACTTGCATGGTCATCAGACCGGCAACCCCTAAACGGCGAATGTAGGCTTTTGCGGCTTGTTGTTTTTGGCTCGCTTCAAGGTCTGCCTGAAACGGATAGGCTTTATAGCCGATTTCATGTAATGAGGTAATAATTTGGCTAAGCGGTGTAACCGATTTATCCCACTGGATCATGGCACGGTTGGTCGAAGTATTTACATCAACACGTTTGATTGCTTTTAAGTTAAGTAGTTGTTTTTCGATTAACCAAGCACAGGCAGCACAGGTGATGCCTTCAACCGTTAATAGTACTTCTGATAAATCATTAGTGGCTGAAATAAACTCGTCTTGAATATCTTCGTTATCGTAACTTTTAATCAACTCGAGTTGCTCTGGAACAAGTTGTTCAACTTTACCAGAGCGTACAGTTCTAAATTTATAGTAATCGGTCATGCCTTGGGCGACGATATTCTCAGCAACCGTTTGGCAACCAATGCAACACATAGGTTGTGCCTTACCGTCTATTTCGACAGTCGCATTAAAGCCTTTTGGCACACTTTCAAGACAATGAAAGCAATTATCGGACATTAGAGTTTACTACTTATATTCAGGGCTAATCGAAATCGTTTTATCAGTTGGCAAAATGACATCTTCTTTAAGTTTCCAACTGTTATCGATTGGTTCAATAAACACTGTGTATGCACCGTCAACATGGGTGTCGAGTAGGGCAGTGAAATCGCCATGGGCGTTTTTCATTAGGCTTACATCAAAGTCATTGGCTTTAATGGTGCGATGATAAAATGACATTTTTAAAGAGTGAACATTGCTTGCGTCACCCTTGGTGAAAGTGAAAGTTACTTTGTCGCCTGCAACATTTAAATCGCCATGTAAATAAAGTGCTTTTGCTTTATTAAATTTGCTGAGTTCAAGGTTAATTGCTTTGCCTTTTTTATAGTAATCATCAACAACCATATCTGGGCCGTTGCCAATCGCCATATAAATAAGACCAGCACAGCCGATGATGGCTGCAAGAGGAAAAGAGATTAAAAACCATGGCCAAAAGTTTTTATACCAAGGAGTGGGTTTCATAGTACTTATACCTTTAAAAACGTTGTACGCATTTTATCGGATTTAAAAGCAAAAGACTAAAAAAAAGCCTCCAGATGGAGGCTTTTTTGATCTTAATTAATCTATTGAATTAAAGGATTAATTGTTTATACATTTTATTAACCGCGTGGTTATTTATCTTGCGATAAGCTGTAAACGTACGCTGTTAATAAGTGAACTTTATCTTCACCTAAAATGTCTTTCCATGCTGGCATTACACCTGCGCGGCCATTGATTAGTGTTTCTTCAACAGCACGTTTAGAACCACCGTATAACCAGATGTTATCTGTTAGGTTAGGTGCACCAAATGGTAAGTTGTGTGCAACTGAACCTTTACCGTCAGCACCGTGACACGCAGCACACATTGCAAACTTAGCAGCACCTGCAGCAGCGTCTTTTTGGTTAACAGTACGGCCTGAAAGGCTAAGTACGTGAGCAGTCATTTCTTTAATGCCTTGCTCGCCAAGTGCATCACCCCAAGGTGGCATCGCAGCAACACGACCGTAAAGAAGTGTTTCTTTGATCTTGTCTGGGGTACCGCCATATAACCAATCGTTATCCGTTAGGTTAGGGAAGCCTTGACCACCACGTGCATCTGAACCATGACATTGTGCACAGTTTTGTGAGAATAAACGTTGACCAATCTCAAGCGCTTTTTCATCTTTAACTAGTGTTTCAATATCTTGTTTTGCGAATGACTCAAAGATTGGGCCAAAACGCTCATCAGCAGCGATAAATTCTTGGTCTAATTGAACGTTCTCACCGTTAGCTAATGCTTGTTCAGTCGCTTCTTTAGACTCAGCTAAAGAAGTAATACCTTGGTTAGAACTTGTCCATTTACCTAAACCTTCCCAGTTACCTAAACCTGGGTAAGCAGCTAGGTAGTATACAGACCAAATGAATGTCGCGAAGAACATGTAAGTCCACCATTTTGGTAGTGGGTTGTTTAGTTCTTCAATGCCGTCAAACTCGTGACCACAGCTTTCGCCTTCTTTAACACCTGTGTAGTTTTTTAAGTTCCACAGAAGTAGGCCGAAGATGATAGCAAGACACGCTAGGGTTAATACGATAACCCATATACTCCAAAAGCTAGTCATTTCTCAGACTCCTTTTCCTCGTTAGAGATTGTGTTGTTGTGTTTTTTTTCATCTTCAAATATGGCATTAGCAGCGTTATCAAATCGGCTTTTGCTACGCTTGCTGTATGCCCATACAACAATCACAATAAACAGTACTAAAATTACCAGAGTCAAAATGCCTCTGTATGTTCCGTAATCCATAATAATTACTTCAAGTGTGTGCCAAGCTGTTGTAAGTAAGCGATTAGAGCTTGCATTTCAGTTGCGCCTTCACCATTGTTCATGGCTTCGATTTTCGCAATGTCAGCTTTTAGCTCTTCGTCACTTCCGTAACCTTTACCGTCGTAACGGTCGCTTGCTTTGTCGATTCCGAAGCTATCACGGAATACTTGAAGCTTTTTAAGTGTATGGGTCGTATCGACTCTGTTTTCGTCTAACCAAGGAAACGCTGGCATGTTTGACTCAGGAACCACAGCACGTGGGTCCATTAAGTGAGCATGGTGCCAATCGTCTGAGTAACGCTCACCAACACGAGCTAGGTCAGGACCAGTACGCTTAGAACCCCATTGGAATGGGTGATCCCATACTGACTCACCAGCTACAGAGTAGTGACCGTAACGCTCAACCTCGTCACGGAAAGGACGAATCATTTGTGAGTGACAGTTGTAACAACCTTCACGCACGTAGATATCACGGCCTTCCATTTCTAACGCTGTAAGAGGGCGTAAGCCATCAACAGGTTTAGTCGTATCGTCTTGGAACATTAGTGGAGTAATCTCAACTAACGCACCAAAGCTGATTGCAAAGACAGTCAAGATAGCCATTAGGCCAACGTTCTTTTCGACTATTTCGTGTTTGTTTTGTGAATTATTATTGCTCATCGTGCTACTCCATTATGCCAATTGTGCGTCAGCGTCTAATTGAAGCGAATCTTTCTTCGCTGCAATAGTACGATAAACGTTGTAAGCCATAATTAGCATACCTGTTACGATGAATACACCGCCTAGGAAACGCATGATATAGAACGGATACGAAGCTTCTAATGACTGTACAAAGCTGTACATTAACGTACCGTCTGAGTTTACTGCACGCCACATTAGACCTTGCATTACACCTGAGATCCACATTGCTACGATGTATAGAACAACACCAACAGTGTGTAACCAGAAGTGCGTGTTAACTAGTTTAACACTGTACATACGGCCTTGTGAGAATAGTGCAGGGATTAGGTGATAGATAGCACCGATAGAAATCATTGCAACCCAACCTAGTGCACCTGAGTGTACGTGACCTACAGTCCAGTCAGTGTAGTGAGAAAGCGCGTTAACTGACTTAATAGCCATCATTGGGCCTTCAAACGTAGACATACCGTAGAAAGATAGAGAAACAACTAAGAAACGAAGTACTGGGTCAGTACGTAGTTTATGCCATGCACCTGATAACGTCATGATACCGTTGATCATACCACCCCAAGATGGAACGAATAGGATAACTGACATAACCATACCTAAGCTTTGCGTCCAGTCTGGAAGCGCAGTGTAGTGTAGGTGGTGAGGACCTGCCCAGATGTATAAAGAAACAAGAGCCCAGAAGTGAACTACCGATAAACGGTAAGAATAAACAGGGCGACCAGCTTGTTTTGGTACGAAGTAGTACATCATACCTAAGAAACCAGCAGTTAATAAGAAACCAACAGCGTTGTGACCGTACCACCACTGAACCATTGCATCTACAGCACCTGCGTAGATAGAGTATGATTTAGTTAGTGAAACAGGAATTGCCATGCTGTTTACAATGTGTAAAACGGCAACAGTAATGATGAAACCAGCGTAGAACCAGTTCGCAACATAGATGTGCGATACTTTACGCTTGATTAACGTACCAAAGAATACAACTGCGTAAGTTACCCAAACAACGGCGATAAGAATATCGATTGGCCATTCAAGTTCTGCGTATTCTTTTGAGCTTGTGATACCTAAAGGTAAGGTAATCGCTGCTAGTACGATAACAAGTTGCCAACCCCAGAAGGTGAAGGCTGCTAGTTTATCTGAGAAAAGGCGCGTTTGACATGTACGTTGTACGACGTAATAAGACGTCGCAAAAAGTGCACTTGTACCAAATGCGAAAATTACTGCGTTCGTGTGTAACGGACGTAGTCGAGAGTAAGTTAACCATGGTGTATCAAAGTTAAGTGCTGGCCAAGCTAATTGGGCAGCAATCAGAACCCCAACACTCATGCCAACGATGCCCCAAATCACTGTCATAATAGCGAATTGGCGTACAACTTTATAATTGTACTCAGTTTGTGATGCTACTGTTTGGCTCATTTTCTGGCTTCCGCTGCAATAAATGCGTTTTAGAAATGAATTACCCACTTTTATTCAAAGTGGGGCCTACTATTACTTCACAAGCGTGTTACCTAAAGCCAACTTAGCGGTGCTAGCTTCAGAAAACAAACTCGAGAAACCCTTATTTTTGCGATGGAAATGATAAAATTTTTGACCTTAAAAAGATAGGTCAATTGCATAAAATTATGACATCAATCAAATTTTAGCGCTTTGTTGGTTATTTTTTGTCAGAGATTGTATTTTTATTAGCTTATTCCATCTAGCATGGTTGTCTTTTCGCGGGTAGCTCACTAGTATCCGCTTTTATTTTATACAGGCAAATAGAGTGCGAACTAGTTTTTTACCCGTTTTCCTTTTCAGTGTATTTTTAGCTGCATGTGATAGCCAAAGTATAGAAGAGGGCAGCACAAGTACAAGTTGTGAGAACAATAGTCATTGTTATTACCCTAATAATGCAGAAGTTTGGCTGAGCAACCCAGATGTCAGCCCTGAGTTGCCTTTTGCAATCAACCTAAAGCTGCCGAAAGGTGCTAAAAACCTCTCTGCTAAACTTGAAGGTGTCACTATGTATATGGGGTTTATTCCACTGCAGTTTAAGCAGAAAGGGCAAGTTTGGGTTGCTGATACTATGGTTGGCGCATGCTCTGAGCCTGTAATGACCTGGAAAATGATGCTCACTTATACTACTGGTGACAATCAACCACAAACTTTGCTTTATTATTTCGATTCACTGCAAACTCGATAACATCTTCCATTATTATTGTTGATCACAGTTTTTGATTATTTAAAAGCTGTGATTGTCGTCATCCCTACGTCATCTTTTTCTACTTTAATGTTCTTTATTAGCCGTATCTTTATACGGTATTACAAATTTACGGAACAAAAACAAAAATTCTTCCTCTAATACACTGTTTAACGGGCTAACTTTGTCTATTTAGTTAATTTAAGTGAATAACTATGGTTAGCAGTCTTACCAAGCTTTTACGGTTTTTATAACGTTGTGTGATCAACTTGTAAAAATTTCATTTGTAGCACTTATTGGGCTTTAGTTACACTTGATTACAAAGTGCGTGCAATTGATTTCAATCGTGTTTTTTTTGCTACTTAGCAATGTTACCTTGCTGATATAAAGGTGTTTTTTTCTGTTAACATTGATACATCGTGAAACCTTATTACCCAAAATGGATACGCTATTTTGAGGTTGTTTTTTCTTTAACCTGCCATTCAGTTTTCGTTCAGTTAACTGAGCCTAAGTTGCCCTCCGCTGACTCGTGATTCTAATAATAACGAGCGCTACCTAACTAAAGGTAAATTTCCAACAAGTAGGGTTTTCACATGAAAAAATCAATTCTTGGTTTAGCTGTTGTTTCAGCAATCCCAATGTTCTCAAGCATGCAAGTTTTAGCTGCTGATGATGCAGCAGAGTCTATTGAAAAAATTCAAGTTACAGGTTCTCGCATTAAGCGTACCGATATGGAGACGTCTAGTCCTGTAACTTTAATTGGTGCAGATGACATCAAAGCAATGGGTGCATCAAGCATCGATGGCGTTCTACAAAAAATGACTGCAGCAAGCGGTGCGATGACTAACCCTGCTGTTAACAACGGTTCAGGCGGTAACGCACGTGTTGACCTACGTGGTTTAGGCGCACAACGTACTCTAGTACTAGTAAATGGTCGTCGTATGATCAACTCTGGTACTGGCGCAGCATCTACTGTTGACTTAAACACAATCCCAGTATCAATGATCAAGCAAGTTGAAGTACTAAAAGACGGCGCATCTGCTGTATACGGTACTGACGCGGTAGCTGGTGTTGTTAACATCATCTTAAAAGACGACTTCGAAGGTCTAGACATGAACCTTAACGGTGCTATCACTGGTGAAGGCGATGCAGACGAAACGTCTTTCGATATCACAATGGGTTCAAGCTTTGACCGTGGTAACGTTGTAATTGGTTTACAATACACAGACCGTGGCGACGCTTCTCAAGCAGACCGTGATTTCTCTGATTGTCCAATCGAAGAAGATTACGAAAACGGTAGCTTCTACTGTGGTGGTTCTTCTTACACGCCTTTCGGCCACGTTTGGGCTGAAAATGCAGACCTACAAGGTCAAGCAGACGGCGAGTGGCACGACTTCACTTCAGCAGGTGATGCTTACAACTACTCAGCAACAAGCTACCTTTACACGCCAATGCGTCGTTTAAACCTTACAGGTATCGGCCACTTTGACGTAACTGATGAAACGCGTTTAGTTTCTGAGTTCACTTACTCTAAGCGTTGGTCAACTCAACAAATGGCTCCACAGCCAGTATGGTTTGACTTCACTTACGATGCAGACACGATGGGTGACTCACTTCTTTCTCACGGTGTAGCTGACGGTGAAGACATCTCTTACGGTCGTCGTATGACTGATGTTGGTCCTCGTGGTTATGAGCAAGTTGTTGATACTGTACGTGCAGTAATCGGTCTTGACGGTGCATTTGACAACGGTTGGGGCTGGGATACTTCAGTAGTATTCGGTCGTAACGACTCAGTTGACCGTGCAACTAACCTACTTAACATGGGTTCAATCCAAGACGCAATCGAAGAGGGTACTTTCAACCCACTTAACCAAGCTGATTGGTCAGGTAGCAACCTTGCACAGTACAACTACACTGAAAACAACTCAGGTGGTAGCCAATTATTAGTTCTTTCTGCTGGCCTTAACGGTGAAGTAATGGAACTTCCTGCAGGTTACGTTGGTTTCGCTGCTGGTATCGAGCGTCGTGAAGAAAAAGCATGGTACGTTCCAGATTCACTAACTTCACAAGGTCTTGCAAATGACCCACGTGTTGAACCAACTGGTGGTCGTTTTGACGTAAACGAAGCTTACGTTGAATTCGCTGTTCCACTTCTAGCTGACGCACCATTTGCTCAAATGGTTGACTTAAGCGCTGCTGTTCGTGCATTCGATTACAGCACATTTGGTTCAGATGAGACTTGGAAACTAGGTCTAACTTGGCGTGTAAACGACGAACTAATGCTACGTGCTGTTCGTTCAACTGCATTCCGTGCTCCTACAGTATCTGAGCTTTACCAAGGTAAATCACCTTCATTCGAACAAGTTAACTTCCCTGGTGCACAAGACCAAGCTGAAGTAACTGTTGGTGGTAACGATCAATTAACGCCAGAGCTTGCTGATACAGTAACTGCTGGTTTCGTATACGCTCCAGAATGGTTAGACGGTTTCTCAATGACTGTTGACTACTACGAAATCGAAATTGAAAACTCAATTTCAAGCGTAAACAACCAGTACATCGTTGAAAACTGTCTTGATGCTTCTACAGGCGCATACAAGAACCAAGATACTGCTTTATGTCAGTCTTCTGCAATCAACTTCAACCAAAGCACTGGTCGCATTAGCTTCAACAACCAATTACAAAACATTGGTAATGAATCTACTAAAGGTTACGACGTAAACTTCAAGTATGCATTTGAAGCTGCAGGTCTTAACTGGCGCACAGGTCTTGATGTAACTATCCTTGATGAGTACATCGTTGATTCAGGCACAAGCACAATCGATTACACAGGTCTTGTAACTTCAGGTATCGGTAGCTACGCGAAAGTTAAGTCTAACTTCACTCTTAACGCGTCTGGCGACAACTGGGATGCACAATACCAAGCACGTATGATCGACGGCCTAGACAGCTACGCATGTCTTGCTGACGACAGCGAGTGTCTAGTACCAAGCGTTGGTACTGTTGTATACCACGACATCAGCGGTTCATACATCCTGAACGACACAGTGTCATTCTCTGCAGGTGTTAACAACTTATTCGATAAGCAAGCACCTTACTACTCAGGTAACAATGACTCAAACACTGACCCGTACACATACGATGTACTAGGTCGTCGTTTCTTCGCTGGTATGAACGTTAAGTTCTAAACTAGTTTGAAATGATTACTAAGGCCCAGTTTTTACTGGGCCTTTTTTATTGTCTGAAAGCCTATCAACGCGTAAACTATAGAGGTACTTTTAACAAACGAGGTGATATTGCTTAAACAAGACGAAAACTTATCTTTTATTATTGAGCCTGAGCTTAAACCACGCACAGAGCAACGACTCGACCTGTATTTCTCCATTCCGAATGAAATGAGTGTTAACCCACAAACACTGAGCGAAGAATCATTCTTTAATAATAACTTTAAATCGCACCTTGCGTATAACGCCAACAACATTCACTTACCTTTAGTTAGAAGCCGCTTTGTTAGTAAAAACAAAGGTGAACAGCAAGATTATCGGCAAAACTTAAACTTATATTGTTATCAAGTTCGACTCGCGCTTAATGCCGATATTAAAGACACACTAAAACACCAAGAAGCCGATGAGTTTTACCCTGCAGCCATTGAGTTGTGCCAGCAAACCAAAGGCTTGTTGAAAAAGTTAAGACGCTATACCCCAGATGACGAAAAGCTACTGCCATTTTATAAAAACGCCGATAACTACTTAAGCTGGCATGTAGAGCAGTCATTTTTGAAACTGCTGGATGAAGGGCCGCGCAGTAGTGATTTTGCAAAAGAGCGCAGTGAGCTATTAGAGTTTTGCAAAAATGAAAACAGTTACCGTGAAGAGCAAGAATATAACTCGCAATCGACACTTGAAGATGCCAACCGTATCACCAACAAAATGCGCCTATTACAACGTTTGATTGAGCATGGAGTGGTGCTTACACGTAGCACGCGTCACTTAAACAGTTATTTAAAACGTATTGTAAAGGGCACGGTGACCGCTGTGATCATGGCCTTTGTGATGTTAGTTGTGTTAAATGCTCGTTCAAACTTTACCGAAGTAACAGCGACGTTGATTTTGATCTTGGGTGTTATTTATGGTCTTCGTGAAATATTTAAAGAAGACATAACACGGGTGATCTGGCGAGCTATAGTAAGGGGGCGACCTAAATGGCGCTTTCAATTTAAAAACAGCATAACTAAAGACAAAATTGCCAGCCAATACATTTGGCTTGAATATACAAACTTTAAACGCCTGCCTAAAGTGGTCAGGAAGATCTTTTCGAAGCGCCGCCATCAAAATAAACAAGCCGCTCAATGGTTGCATTTTTCGAGCGACACACAAGTTTACGCGAAAGAGTTTTTACCTGGCTACGATACCTTGCAACAAACCATGCAATTTAGCTTGGCACCGTTTGCTCGCTATTTAAAGCGGGGTGAAGGTAAGCTCTATCATCTAGATAGTAATAAAATCTCTAAGAAAGCCGTAGAGAGGCGTTATCAGTTAAATGTAGTATTAGTGTTTACACAAAGCGAAGATGAAACTTTGTATCAGCGCTACAAGATTACGTTAAATCGCAGCAAAATTGTCAATATAGAGCGTATTTACTCACAAACTGACATTCTGAAAGATGAAAGATGAAAGATGAAAGATGAAAGATGAAAGATGAAAGGGTGGCCTTGGCCACCCATTTCGGTTTATTTAGCGTCTAAACCTGTTTTGCTGTAAAGCGATACTTTGTCTGATACTAAGGTAATTTCGATGTTTTTATCTTTGTTACCCCAGATACAGTTAGTGTGTAGTGTCTTTTCTTCACACTTATCAGCTGAACCTAAAATAGCTTCAACCTCAGTTTTATCCATACCAATTTCAATTTTTTCGTAGTTCTCTAAATTTACTTTTGAGCAACCAGCTAAAGTAAGTGCCGCAGCCGCTGCTGCAATTGCCATATATTTTTTCATAATTGTATCCATTAATGGTTGTAGCGTCTTATTTGCACGATCATCCCCATACGTGGGTGATCAAAATAATGTATCTCGTTACTGATCACACGTTTGAATTGTGAAAAACGTGCTTTTTCGTAATCACCAGTTTCTAAGCGCTGACTAATATCAAAATCTGCGTTTATAAACAGGTAGTGACGAACATAAATCTTCATTAAACCGTCTAATTCCCACTCTGGCACATTTTGCAGTTGGTCGGGAATATAGCGCTCAGTAGGGCTGACTAAACTAATAAAATCGTTGTTTTCTTCTACAGGACTTGCGTGTTTTGCTAAGTGCTCGCCGGCAAAGAGGCGGATACTCGGTGCTCTTTTTTCACTCATTTCAGGAAAACGCCAGCCGGTGTGTAAAATTGGGGTTAAGCCTTTTCTATCAAGCTGATTTTTTTGCTCAACAAACTGTAATTGTTCTGGCGCCATTAAATAAATGTCGTCAGTGTCTTCACGGGGTTCAACAACGGGTGTCACAGGCAGTTGACTATAGCTAGCTAAAAAATCAACACTGTCATCACACACGTTAGAGTGAGGGTTGGTATTGACTAAAGAGTCTGTGAAAGAATCTGAGCGAAAGCGGCTATCGCCTTCAATACAAGCCTGTTTTGCTTGCTCTGTGTATGCAGGAGATAATAGATCCTCGCTACGCTTAGCCTTGATTTCATCGTGTTTTAAGCTGAAATCTTCCTGTAAGTAGGGAGCAGGGCGCTGTTTATAAATAAGAACTTCAATTTCGAACCAACGTGTTGCAAATGACGAGCTTGTAAATAAGCAACAAAGCAGTAGTAAACTATTTCTAAACAACATTAATGGCTAACCTTTTTTTCGAAATCTGCAATCATTGCAGTGACCATTTTTAAGCGTTCGCGAGCGTTGGCTTCGCTAATTGCAAAGCGCAGTTTATTTGCGCCATCCATTTTATACACCTGCGGTGCACTTTGTATCAAACCTATAATGAAGCTAGGGTTAACCTTTGTATGCTGGCTAAACTCAAAATAACCACCTTTCGGGTTTGCTTCAATCTTCTTAATGCCAATATTACTTGCTTGCAGTTTTAATTGTTGCAAACTGAATAAGTTTTTTGTGGCGTCAGGCAGTAGACCAAAACGGTCAATCAGCTCTACCTGTAACTCGTCCATATCATTGAGGTTAGCACAGCTTGCAATGCGTTTATAGATACCTAACCGTACGTTTACATCATGAATATAATCATCAGGTAATAACGCTGGCAGCTTTAAGTCAACTTCAGTTTGTTGACCGAGTAGGTTCTCAAGGGTTGGCTCTTTACCTTCTTTGAGGGAGTTAACCGCTTGCTCAAGCATTTCCATATACAAACTAAAGCCAATGGTTTGCATTTGACCTGATTGATCATCACCAAGCAGCTCACCGGCACCACGAATTTCTAAGTCATGGGTTGCGAGCGCAAAACCTGCACCTAAGTCTTCCAGTGATTCAATCGCTTCAAGGCGTTTAACCGCATCTTTACTGAGTGATTTAGGGTTACCAGTCAGTAGGTAGGCATACGCTTGGTGATGGCTTCGGCCTACACGACCACGCAACTGATGCAGTTGTGCCAGACCCAGCTTATCTGCTCTATCCATAATAATGGTGTTGGCAGTCGGTACATCGATACCGGTTTCGATAATAGTGGTACACACAATCACGTTATATTTTTGGTGATAAAAATCACTCATAATTTGCTCAAGCTCGCGCTCTCGCATTTGACCATGTGCGGTTGTTACGCTGGCTTCAGGTACCCATTCACTGATTTCTTCAGCAACTCGGTCTATGGTTTCAACATTATTATGTAAGAAATACACCTGACCACCGCGTTTAATCTCACGCAGAATTGCTTCGCGAATTAGTTCAGCATCTCTTTGTCTAACAAAGGTTTTAACCGCTAAACGTTTTGCAGGCGGTGTGGCTATGATTGATAAGTCGCGCATGCCACTCATTGCCATGTTTAATGTACGTGGGATAGGGGTCGCTGTAAGCGTTAAAATATCGACATCGGCACGTAATGCTTTGATTTTTTCTTTTTGACGCACCCCAAAACGGTGCTCTTCATCAACAATCAATAAGCCCAAATCTTTAAATTGAATATCTTGTTGAATAAGCTTGTGAGTACCAATCACGATATCTAATTTACCCTCAGCCATTTTATCGAGGGTGTCTTTTTGCTCTTTGGTTGAGTTAAAGCGCGATAAAACACCCACCTCAATTGGTAAATCGGCAAAGCGGTCTTTAAAGTTTTCATAATGCTGCTGTGCAAGTAGTGTGGTTGGTACAAGTACCGCAACTTGCTTGTTATCATTCACTGCCACAAAGGCTGCGCGCATTGCCACTTCGGTTTTACCAAAGCCAACGTCACCACATACTAAACGGTCCATCGCTTGCTTGCTTTGCATATCACCGAGCACAGACTCAATGGCGTTGCGTTGATCGTCAGTTTCTTCAAATGGGAAGCTGTCGCTAAACTGACGATAAGCACTGCCATCAAGCTTAAATTTATTGCCAGGCTTTGCTTGGCGTTTAGCGTAAATATCTAACAGTTCAGCAGCCACATCACGGACTTTTTCAGCAGCACGTTTCTTGGCTTTTTCCCACGCATCGGAGCCCAATTTATGGAGCGGGGCAGAGGCCTCTTCGCCACCAGAATAGCGGCTCAGCATATGTAATGCAGAAACGGGCACGTATAGCTTTGCCTCGTTAGCGTAAATGATCGTAACAAACTCAGTGATCACACCAGCAGCATCAATGGTTTCAAGGCCTTGATAGCGTCCTACACCGTGATCAAGGTGCACAATCGGTTGACCTTCACGTAGCTCAGCAAGGTTACGAATAAGCGCATCTTGGCTGGCTTCGTATTTATGTTTACGGCGTCGACGTTGCGAAACCTTAATGCCTAATAACTCTTGCTCTGTGATAATGGTTAAACGCGGCTTACCGTCTAGCACCACACTTTGCTCAAGTGGCGAAACGATTAGGCCAACATCACTCGAACTATTGGTAAAATCGCTAAACGATTCAAATTCTTTAAGCTTTAAACCACTTGGTTTTAATAAGGTGAGTAATGATTCACGGCGGCCATCCGATTCAACCGAGAGCAGCACGCGGCCTTTTTGTTTTTTCTCACTGGCCACATAGTCAATTAAACCTTGGTACGGTTCATGTAACTTATGATCAATACGAACATTTGGCAGCTCTTTACTAGCAAGGTTGGTGTGACCCGCTTTGGTGCCTAATTTTGCTTGCGATAAACGAATGCGCGCGTATTTACCAAATTCACCAAATAGCTCATTAACGCTTTGATACAGTTTTACAGGTTCAAGTAAAGGTCTGAGCGGATCAACACGGCGGTTTTCATAGCGTACATTCACATCATGCCAAAACTGATCAGCAGCATGCTCAATATCGCCAAAATGCATAAAGGTTGTATTACTTGGTAAGTAATCGAAGATAGTTGCCAATTCATCAAAAAACAGTGGCATGTAATATTCGATACCCGCAGGCCAGGTTCCTTTAGTCACCTGCATATAAATTGAGTCTTGTTCAGAGCTTGCGCCAAATTGTTCACGATAGTTGATACGAAAACGCTCAATGTCTGAGTCGTTAGTTGGGAATTCGTGGGCTGGCAGTAACTCAATTTTGTCGACCTTTTCATCTGAGCGCTGGCTTTCAACATCAAATAAGCGAATGCTGTCGAGCTCATCATCAAAAAAGTCTAAACGGAATGGGTGTGGGCTACCCATAGGGTATAAGTCAACGATAGAGCCGCGAATCGCGTATTCACCGTGCTCCATCACTTGTTGTACATGTAAATAGCCCGCTTGTTCTAAGTTTTCACGCAGTGTGTGGGTATCTAGGGTATCGCCCACTTTAAAGTTAAGGGTTGAACCATAAATAAACGAAGCAGGGGCAGTACGCAGCATTAAGGTCGACACTGGCACGATTAATACGCTTTGTTGTTCTTTTTTTAAGGTATTTAACGTGGCTAAGCGCGCCGAAATAATATCTTGATGGGGCGAAAAATGATCATAAGGGAGCGTTTCCCAGTCAGGGAAGACCATGACTGGGTTTTCAGGCAACAGAAATTCGAGTTCAGTTTCAAGGCGAAGGGCGCTTGGTGTATCTGGGGTGACAATCACAACCAGCTCGTTGTGTTGTTTTACACCTTCTGCGATTGCGATGCTAAGCCCGCTACCGGTTAGTTGTCCCCATTGAATTTTATCTTTTTCAGATTTTACCCAAGGCAATGCTGCCCATTGCGCAAACGCCATTTACTACTCCTTTAAACTGTTTTTACTGCTTAGTCTCGATAAATCTTGGTTAAGTCCTGATAGTGATCGATACGACGATCACGAAGGTAAGGCCAAATTCGACGTATGTTTTCACTACGTGCTTGGTCTAATTCAACAACTAATAATTGCTCATCACTGTTGTTCGCTTCAGCTAAGATTTCACCTTGAGGGCCCGCGATAAATGAGTTACCCCAGAACTGAATACCTTCACTTTGAGCGCTTGGATCACTTTCGTGGCCAACACGGTTACAGCTGATCACCGGCACGCCGTTGGCAACTGCATGAGCACGTTGTGAAATAACCCAGGCGTCTTTTTGACGTGTTTGCTCGTCTTTTTCATCACGCGGGTCCCAGCCAATGGCTGTTGGGTAAATTAAAATTTCAGCACCGGCCATTGCCATTAAGCGTGCCGCCTCTGGGAACCATTGATCCCAACACACTAACACGCCTAATTTGCCAACAGAGGTTTGAATAGGCTCAAAACCTAAATCACCCGGTGTGAAATAAAACTTCTCGTAAAAACCTGGGTCATCAGGAATATGCATTTTTCGGTATTTACCGGCAATGCTGCCGTCAGTTTCAAGTACCACAGCAGTATTGTGATAAAGACCCGTAGCGCGCTTTTCGAATAATGATGACACGATCACCACATTGAGCTCTTTGGCAAGTGCACCTAAGGTGTCTGTACTTGGACCCGGGATTGTTTCTGCTAAATCAAAAACGTCTACATCTTCGGTTTGGCAAAAATACAAGCTACGGTGTAGCTCTTGAAGAACAATAAGCTTAGCGCCTTGGCTTGCTGCATCACGAATACCAGCAATTGATTTTGCCATATTGTCTTGAGCATTATCGGTGTTTGATTGCTGAACAAGAGCAACCTTTAAATGCGTTGGTTTAGTCATTGTTTGTTCCTGCTAAAAAGCCGCGCGGTAATTGCATTGTAATACAGTGTAAGCTGCCAAATTGGTGAATAATTGGCACACAATTAATACCCACCACAGTGTGCTCTGGGTATGCTTTGGCAACCTGACCAAGCGCCAGTTGGTCGTTTTCGTCACCATAAATTGGTACTAAAACGGTTTTATTGATAATTAAATAATTAGCGTATGTGGCAGGTAGTCTGTCACCATCTTCATCGAACACTGCTTTTGGCCAAGGTAAAGCAATCAGCGTGTAGTTTTCACCCTCTGCTGTTTTAAATGATTGCAGTTGTTTTTCCATTGCATCAAGGGCTGCAAAGTGCTCATCACTTTTATCGTCGCACTTAACATAAACAAGGGTGTTGTTCGGGGCAAAACGTACCAGCGTATCAATATGGCTGTCGGTATCATCACCCGCAAGGTAACCGTGATCAACCCAAAGAAACGACGTAGCGCCTAGTTGCTCAACAAGCGTTTGTTCTATATCTGCTTTTGTGAGTTCAGGGTTACGATTTGGGTTTAATAAGCACTCGCTGGTTGTGAGTAGCACGCCGTGTTCATTGATTTCGACGCCACCGCCTTCAAGAACCAGATCACTTTGCTGATAACCATTTTTAGGGCTCGCGACTTGATTTACAAGTACTTGATTAATTTGATTATCAAGATCACTTGCAAACTTATTGCCCCAACCATTAAAAATAAAATCCATTACTTTTAATTGAGTTGCGTCATCAATATTTGCACAGGTCAATGGGCCATGGTCACGTGCCCAAGTATCGTTACACGGTGTCACCACAAAGTGAATGCGATTAGCATCGACATCCGCATTTGCAAGTGAAGCTGCAATATGTGCTTTGAGGGTATTATCATGAGCTACAATCACAACATCTTGTTGTTGGCTTATTGCTTGGCAAAGTGCTACATACACAGGCTCAACAGCGGTTAAATTTGCTGCCCAATCTGTGTCTTGATGAGGCCAAGTGAGCATAACGGCATCTTGCTCAGCCCATTCAGGTAAAAGTCTAAATTTCATGAAGGTATTAAACAAACTAAGGTGGGGCTAGTTTAGCATTTTAGCCATAGATGTCAGCTTTTTGTGCGCGATAAAGCGTGATTTTTAACTGTCTTGTTGATTGTTTTCTTGCTGACGTTTTTTAAGTTGGCGTGTTTGTGCGTGCAGGGCTGCTCTTACGACTAAATCTTGGTCGGCATCGCGAATGGCAGTAAACAATAATGTGTATTGGTATTTATCATCATCGCATTTTTCAATGGCCACTAATTCGGTATAGCAATAAATGGCAGATGCTTCGTGCTGCAAGAACAACTTAGTACGAAATGTTTGCCCTAATTCATACACATCAGCTGAGGTAAGTTTTACACCACCACCGCCATAACTATCGCAATAGTTTGCGTTATCGTCAGGCTGCTCTGAGGCTAAGATGTGACTCATGATTAAATCAATTTTACGAGATTGTGCCTGTAAAAAGGCTGCCAGTTCTTGCGCAACATCACCCAGATTACGCAGTGGTCGTAAGCTTGTTTGTTCAAGTTCGTTTACTTCGTTGGCAAGTTTAAATAGGGCAGGGATATCCGCTTCGAGCTCAGCATTGGTTTTTGGCACAGCACTTGGTTCAACCGCATATAAATTGACACGGTTGCTCTCGTTGATTTGAAAATATTGTTCAAATTCGGCTAATTTTTGATTATTCATGCTGTACTCCACACATCTTTCCTTAATACTAGCGTTCGAAGCAGTAAATTGCTAGTAATCAAATAATCAAAAAAAAGGGCAAACTCATTGTTTGCCCTTCATTTTTTACAGGTTACCCTCTTGGGTTTTGACATGTTCTTGTTGATGATGTTCTGCTATCTCATCAGCAAGCTCTTGTCTTGAACGTTTTTCAGTTAACTTACGTGCCGTTAACCAATAAAAGAACAGCGGCACAAAGAATACGGCAAGGAATGTCGCTGCCATCATACCGCCCATCACACCGGTACCAACACTGTGACGAGCACCGGCACCTGCGCCAGAGCTCAGTACTAAAGGCACAACGCCCAAAATGAAAGCAAGCGAAGTCATAATGATAGGTCGAAAACGTAAACGCGCAGCCTCAAGAGCAGCCGTACTTGCGCTCCAGCCTTGTTGATGTTTCATCAAGGCGTATTCAACAATAAGAATTGCGTTTTTACTAGCAAGACCAAGAAGTGTTACTAGACCAATTTGGAAGTATACATCGTTTGTCATGCCAACAACCCAAACCGCTATAAGCGCACCAAAGGTACCAAATGGCAAGGCAAGCATCACAGACAGTGGTAACGACCAACGCTCATACAGCGCTGCTAGAATCAAAAATACCATGATCACAGCAAGACCTAAGGCAATTCCTGTGGTGCCTGAACTGCGTTTTTCTTGGAATGCAGAGCCTGTCCATTCGTAGGTCATATTAGGTGGTAATACTGCTTGTGCAATACGCTCAACCTCAGCAATAGCTTGACCTGAACTGTAACCTGGAGCTGCATTACCCATCAGTTTAACAGCAGGTAAGTTGTTATAACGATTTAGGTTTTCAGGGCCTCGGCTATACTCGATAGTGGTAAAGGCTGAAAGCGGCACCATAGTACCTTGGTTGTTTTTAACATAGATACGACCAATGTCATCAGGCTTCATTCTAAATTCAGCATCTGCAGACATTAGTACTTGCCATGCGCGACCAAATTTATTGAAGTCGTTAACGTAATAAGTTCCTAAGTTACCTGCAAGGGCAGTGAAAGCATCATCAATTTCGACACCCATGGCGCGGGCTTGTTCACGGTCAACATCAACACGTAGCTGTGGTGCATCAGGGCGCCAAAGTGTTTGTAGGCCACTGATGATAGGGCTCTTTTGTGCTTCAGCTGTCATTAACTGCATTGCATGTTGAAGTTTGTCTGGGTCGCTATCACCTTTGTTTTGAATATAAAACTCAAAGCCACCTGTGTTACCTAAACCAAAAATAGCCGGAGGGTTAAAGGCAAGAACGAGCGCCTCTTTAATACCTGCTGTTTTCATGAAGAGCTCTTGCACCAGTGCCTTGGTATCAACTTCACGCTCATCCCAATGCTTTTGTGTCACGAATAATGTTGCAGCACTGTTTTTGTAACCACCGCCAATAAAGTCAAAACCGGTAAACGCCACCACGTTTTCGTTCGCTGGGTTTGATTGCACGGCCTCAACAACCTGTTGTGTTACCTGCTCTGTGCGTTCAAGTGACGAACCGTCAGGTAAGAAAATTGCAGATATGTAATAACCTTGGTCTTCATCTGGCACAAGTGAACCAGGGGTGTTTTGCCAAAGGCCAATCGTTGCTGCAACCATACCTGTCATTAAGATCAGCCCTAACAGACCACGGCGCACCATAAATCCAACAGCACCTACGTAACGGCCGGTGATCTTGGTAAACATGTCGTTAAACCATAAGAAGAAGCGGGCAGTTTGCTTGTGTTCTTGTTTTAAAATAAGTACACAAAGCGCTGGCGTCATCGTTAAAGCAACGACACCCGATAAACTTACAGCAATCGAAATAGTAATAGCGAACTGGCGGAATAGCTCACCGGTTAAGCCACCTAAAAACGCAATTGGCACAAACACTGAACAAAGTACTAAAACAATTGCCACCACAGGGCCGCTTACTTCGCCCATCGCTTTAACAGCGGCGTCTCTGGCACCTAGGCCTTCTTCATGCATGATACGCTCAACGTTTTCAAGTACCACGATGGCATCATCAACAACAATACCAATCGACAGCACCATACCGAATAAGGTGAGTGAGTTAATTGAATAACCCAGCATATACATACCGGCAAATGTGCCCAGTAGTGATACTGGTACTGCAAGGGTTGGAATAAGCGTTGCGCGCCAGTTTTGTAAGAATAAATACACCACTAAGAATACCAATACCATGGCTTCAAGTAGTGTTTTTACAACTTCACGAATCGATACTTCAACAAAGCGGGTTGTGTCGTAAGAAGTTAAATGAGCAAGACCGGTAGGGAACTGGCTTTTCATTTCTTCAATAACACTGTTTACTTCTTCGGCTACATCAAGGGCGTTAGCACCAGGTTGCAAGAAGATACCTAACAGTACCGCTTCTTTACCGTTAATTGTTCCTTTGAAGTTATAGTCTTTTGAGCCAAGCTCAACGCGGGCTACGTCTTTTAAGCGTAAGCTACTACCGTCTGTGTTTGAACGAATAATGATATTTTCAAACTGCTCAGGCTCAGACAAACGCCCTTGTGCAGTTACACTGTAAACCAGCTCTTGAGGAGATTGCGTAGTAGGTGTGGCACCAATTTTACCTGCCGCATATTGTGAGTTTTGTACGCGAATTGCCCCTGCAATTTCTTCAACAGTAACACCTAATTGGCTCATTACATCAGGGCGCAACCAAATGCGCATTGCGTAATCTTTGGCACCAAAAATTTGTACACTGGTAGTGCCAGGAATGCGTTTAACACGGTCAAGTACGTTCATAGTGACATAGTTTGATGTCCATAAACTTGAACGTGTTCCATCTGGTGAATAAAAGGCATGAACTTGTAAAAAGCTAGAAGAACCTTTTTGAACTACTACACCTTGGCGACGCGTTTCTTCAGGTAAACGGGCTTCAACCTGTTTAACACGGTTGTTTACGTTAACGGCTGCTTGGTCAACATCAGTACCAATTTCAAAAGTAACTTCGATGGTGGTTGAACCTGCACTGGTTGACGTTGAAGACATATACATCATGCCTTCAACACCGGTAATGGCATTTTCAATTGGTGTCGCAACCGTTTGCTCAAGCACATCGGCAGATGCACCTGGGTAGGCTGCGGTTACTTGTACAACCGGTGGTGCTATTTCAGGATATTGCGCTACAGGTAAGCTGCGCATCGCAGCAAGGCCCGCAAGCACAATAACAATAGATATAACAAACGCAAAAATGGGTCTGTCTATAAAGTAACGAGAAAACATAAGACTCCCTGTGCTTATTCTGCGTGGCTAGGGTTAGCGGCAGGTTGGCCAACATTGACTGGCATACCCGGGAAGAAAATACGTGCCATGCCATCAACAATAACTTGGTCGCCTTCTTTTAAACCACTACGAATTAACCAAAAATTTTGGTATTGCTCGTTTTCTGGTTTTTTGATCCATTCACCTACAGTAACAGGGGCAGGTAAAGCGACATCCATACCTTGCTCGTTTTTACTTACTACATAAACAAACTTACCGGTGCCGTTATCAAGCACTGCACGTTGCGGAACGATGAAAGCGTTTTTGCGTACTGCACCACTTAACTCAACGCGCACGAATTGGCCCGGGCGAAGTTGAAAATCAGGGTTAGGAATAATTGCCTGAAACTCACTGGTACCTGTGTTTGGATTAATACGCACATCAGAGAAGTTAACTTCACCGGTTTGTCCGTATAAAGAGCCGTCTTGAAGTTTAATTTGTGTTTTCCAGTGGCCTTGCTCAGGTAATGTTAGTGAGCCATTTTTAACATCTTGACGCATTTGCAGTTGTTCACGCTCAGATAAGCCAAAACGAATACGAATAGGGTCAAATTGAGTCATTTGAGTCAGTAATAAATCTGGACCAGAAACATAGGTTCCTTCAGAAACAAACTCACGTCCCATTACACCTGCTACAGGGGCTTTTACTTGCGCATATTCAAGGTTTAGTTGCGCTTCTTTTAAGGCGACTTTTGCAGCGGCTAAATCAGTTTTGGCAATATCATTTGCTGAACTAGCGTTATCGTAATCACGTTGTGAAACAGATTTTTCGGCACGTAGTTTAGCTAATCGTTTAACGTCACGATCAGCTTGAACAAGCGCTGCTTTTGCACCATCAAGTGCAGCCTGCGCTCGGTCAACCGCAAGTTGATAAGGTTCAAGGTCAATTGTAAACAGTGATTGGCCTTGCTCTACACGCTGACCTTCTTCAAAGTTGCGTGATTCAAGAATACCGGTGACACGGGCACGGACTTCAACCTCTTTTGAACCAGACAGCGTCGCTGGTAGCTCAATAGTAAAAGGGGCATCGTGAGTTTCCATTGTCATAGTCGCGACAGCAGCGGGGTGCATTTGACCCTGTTGTTGCTGTGGCGCTTCAGAACAACCTTGCAGTAGCAAAGGAGCAGAAACTAATAACAACGCAGATAATGATAATTTGGCAGGTGCGAAAGGCAGACGCATGTTTACTCCACAGTCCAATTGTTAAGTAGGTATGCATAAAAAATAGTCTATTAGCATGAAAGACGTCACTATGCATATTCATTTAGCGTTTAGTTTATACCCAAAAAAGATAAAGGTACACCCTGTAGTTTACTTTTTATTGAGCACAAAAAAACGCAAAGCATGTTTACTTAATTTGTGCGCAGCACCGAGTTATATTGAAAAATATGGGCAACCTAAGTCGGTGGCTGATCTTAAAGACCATTACTGGGTGTGTTTGCCATGGCAGCGACAGCTTAAATTTAACGAAGGCGGGCAAATAGTTAATTATAATGCGAGAACGCGTTTTACTGTATCTAACTCAGATAACATGACACAGGCGGCGATTGCAGGCCATGGCATAGCGATTAAATCTTATATTGCAATTAAAGATGACTTAGCCGAAGGACGGGTAATCGAAATACTCCCTAATAGCCTTGTTGATGCTGACGCGCCAGTATGGTTTTTAAAACCACAAAACAGCCTAGTGACGCGCAAAACAGAGGTTTTTTATGAGTTTATGAAATCTTTGTTTACCTAAGGTACAAAAACTTAACAAATGGCTTGTAATTAAACTGAAATCTCGTACCCTAAAGCAATAAAAATATAATAAAGGTGAGTTAAGGATGACAGATCAAACTGGGGTTATCACCGCTTTTACCGAGATATCGAGCAAGCTTAGGCGCTTTGTATCACGTATCGTCAGCCCTGATGATGTAGAAGATATTGTGCAAGAGACGTTTATAAAAAGTTATGAAGCTGATCTTAAGCAAAATATCGAATATACTCACAGTTACATGCTGAAAACGGCTAAGCATTTGGCGCTTAATCATATCGCTAAATGGGACAATAAATACAAAGAATCGTTAGATGAACAACAGCAGGTTGAGCATCACATGCGTTCAATGGCACTTGAAGATGAAGTGACTTCTAAAGAGCGTTTTTTGTTTTTTTGCCGAGTGACTAACGAATTAAGCCCTCAGGTTAAAAAATGTTTTATCTTAAAAAAAGTCTATGGTTTAAGCCAAAAGGAAATTGCAGCTAAAATGAGTCTTAGCGAAAGTACTGTTGAAAAACATATAGCCAAAGGCTTATTACATGTTCACCGAGCAATGAAATCACACGACGTACAACCACAGGCATTTACCCCTACCACAGAGTTCACTGCAAAAGAGGTGAACAAATGAGTAATGTCCATCCATTTTCATCAAAAGACATGATTCAAGAGCAAGCGAGTCAATGGATCAGTGCAATTGATCGTGGCCTATCTAAAGATGAAGTAAGCCAATTACATTTGTGGGCTCACCAAAGTGCGGCTCATCAAGAGGCATTGTTTGAACTTGCGACCTTATGGGATGAAATGAGTGTGCTTAATGAGTTAAGCAGTTTGTTTCCTTACAAAGCACCGCAAAAACAACCTACAGTGTTTGGTATGGCAACCGCTGCCAGCTTTTTAGTAGCGATGCTGCTTGGTTCTATCATGCTTATTTATTCAAGCTATTGGCAAAGTGAAGAAAACGACTACGCCAAATTTAGCAAAATTTACCGAACCAAAGTGGGTGAGCAAGCTGAATTTGTGCTGCCAGACAGCACTATTGTTCAGCTCAATACCAATACTAAACTCGAAGTTGCCTACTCAGGCGATCGCCGTCAGTTGATTTTGAGCCGCGGTGAAGGGCGCTTTAATGTTGCCAAAGATCCGAGCCGTCCTTTTACGGTTATTGCGGGTGATAAATCATTTACAGCACTTGGTACGGTGTTTAATGTTCAAAGAAATACTGCTTCAGACCTAGAACTAGTGGTGACTGAAGGCAAGGTGATGATTGCTGATCCGAGTACTCTGGTTGATGCTAGCGACTTTAATCGTTTAAAAGATGCCACAGATAACAGTGCAGATATTAAAGCGCTTCGCGCTAATGTTGTTGTATCTGGTGAGAAAGCACTGATAAAACAAAGTAAAACAGAGCCAATTAAACAGTTATCGGTTGATGACGTACAACGTGATTTGGCATGGCAACAAGAAATGCTGATTTTTAATGGCGAGTCTTTAGGCGAAGCACTGCAAGAAGTAAGTCGTTATACTGCCACACGTTTTGAATTAAATGATCCAGAGCTTGCCTCATTAAAAGTGGCTGGTGTGTTTAAAACTGGCGACATTAAAGGTTTGCTTGATTCTTTACAGGCCAACTTAGGTGTAGAACATCAACGTTTAGGTGAACATCGTGTTAGCTTAACTATCGCTGCAAAAGGTTAGTTCTGTCTATGAGAATACGCCAATGTAATGATGTTAATTGTGCGCCACCTTCTCGTCACAAAAAATTAATTAAAAAAAAGTTAAATTTACATAGCGGATTTTTCTTCCTCACTTGTTTGTTTAAATTGCGCAGTAAGCAATTGCCGTTGTTACCTGCCTCTTTTGTTATTTATGGCCTCACAGCAGGCCAAGTAGCAATAGCGGCTGAAAAACAAATGCTTCAGTTTGACATCAAAGCGCAACGAGCTGATTTGGCGTTAATCGAATTTGCAAAGCAAACCGAACAAACAGTCATTTTTTCTTTCGAATTAGCAAAGCAATATCAAGCGCAATCTGTGTTTGGTTTTTACACCAAACTTGATGCACTGAATGCGATGCTAGAAGGCACTGAGCTCGATGCGGTTGTTGATCAACAAGGCTTGCTGAGTATAAAACTCAAACAAGTAGATAGGATAGATAATAACATGATCAAAGTATCAGGGGTCAGCGCTGCAGTCGTGCCATTACTGCTTGCCGCCAATACGCAAGCGTTAGCAGAAGATCAATCAGCAGAACAAAACATCGAAAAAATTGCCGTTGTCGGTAGCCGTGTAGCAGGACGCTCGGTTGAAGATTTACCGGTTCCGGTTGATATTTTAAGTGCCGAAGCACTCGAGAATACAGGTCAAACAGAAGTAGGCCGTATGCTTCAGGCCATTGCACCGTCTTTTAACTTTTCAAGCTCGTCTATCAGTGATGGTACTGATGCACTTCGTCCTGCAACATTACGTGGCTTAGGGCCAGATCAAACCTTAGTTCTTATCAATGGTAAACGCCGTCACCAAGCGAGCCTTATTCACATTAATACGTCAGTAGGTCGTGGTACGGCGGGTACCGACATGAATGCTATTCCTGCTGCTGCAATCAAACGTATTGAAGTATTACGTGATGGTGCTGCTGCGCAATATGGTTCAGATGCCATTGCAGGTGTTATTAATATCGTATTAAAAGACGCTGAAGAGGGCGGTAAAGCAGCTATTAATTACGGTGAGTATTCAGAAGGCGATGGTGAAACTGTAACTGTTGATTTCAACAAAGGTTTTGCGTTAGGTGATGAAGGTTATTTAAATACCACAATCAACTACCGTGACCGTGCGCCGACAAACCGTGCAGGCCTTCATGGCTCATGTCAATTTTACGGCTGTACTGAACTTGATGACGGTACGCTATTAGCAGGCGACCCTCGTGAGTTAACGGCACCTCGTGATACGTTTAGAATTGGTGATGCAGATTCACAACAATTTGCTCTAACCGTTAATACTGGCTATGAGCTTGCTGGTGGTGAGCTATATGGCTTTATCACTTATTCAAATCGTGAAAACGAATCAGCTGCGTTTTTCCGTCACAACGCTAATGCTAATGGTAACCCTGTATTACAAGATGGTGATGCAACCATTCCTATGGGTTTCTTACCGAAAATTAATACTGTCATTGATGACGTATCTTATAACTTTGGTTATAAAAAATCGTTCGATAATGACTCAAGCATTGATTTATCGTACACCTACGGTGAAAACAGCATTGATTACACAACCAGTGACACTATCAACGGCTCTTACGCTAACTACCTTCGCTATGACCAAGGTTTAACGGCTGATGAAATTCGTGCCACTATTCCTCGTTCAGCATATGCATATGGTCTTGAATTATCACTGCAAACTCTAAACCTTGATTACACTAAAGATTACGACAACTTCTCATTAGCACTAGGTGCTGAGCTTCGTACTGATGAGTTCCGTATTCTTGAAGGTAGCGAATACGCATACCGTGATTACGACACTGTTGATGGTATGAGCATCTATTCTGGCTTAAATGGCGGGGTAGGTAGTGTTGACGCTGCAAGCGGCACGCAAGGTTTTGGTGGTTCAGATCCGGCATCATCAGTTGATGAGTCGCGCGATGTGATCTCATTCTATATGGATGCAGAAACCTATGTTATCGATGATGTAATTATTTCAGGTGCGGTACGTTACGATAATTACAAAGGCTTTGGCGATACAGTTAACTTTAAGTTAGCGGGTAACTGGTCTGTGACTGAAGATGTGTCTTTACGCGGTGCATTAAGCACAGGTTTTAGAGCACCTTCTATGCAACAACTTTACTTTAATAACGTAAGTACACAGTTTGTTGTAGGCGATGATGGCAGCTTAGTGGCTGAGCAAGTAGGTACGTTTAGAAACGACAGTACCTTAGCGCAATCAATTGGTATTCCTAAGTTAAAAGAAGAGAAATCACAAAACCGTAGCTTAGGTATTGTGTATAACGTAACCGACAATATCAATTTAACCGTTGATTACTACTCGATTGATATCGACGACCGTATCGTTATTTCTAACCGTTTAGGTAAAGGTTTATCAGATACGCTCGATGCTGCACTTGAAAGTTCAGGCGCAGGTGCGGGTCAGTTCTTCTTAAATGGTGCAGACACAGAAACAGAAGGTGTTGATTTAGTTGCCACATGGAACACAGAAGGCCTTGGCGGTACGCTAGATTTCACCTTTGCTGCTAACTTCACTAAAACTGATGTGGTTGATTTATTTACGCCATCAGGCAGTGGTCTTGAGACTATTCCGGTAGAAGATGTGTTTTCTGCTCAAGAAACATCAATTATTGAAGAATGGCAACCAGAAGACCGCATTAACTTAAGCGCGCTTTACCGTTTAGAAGATTGGACTGTAAACCTATCTCTAAACCGTTACGGCGAATACACAGTTGAAGATGGTGGCCGCCAAACATACGGTGCTGAAATCTTAACTGATGTTAAAGTTAACTACTTCTTTAACGAAAACCTGTCATTTAACATTGGTGCAAATAACTTATTTGATGTTTACCCAGATAAGAACACCATTGGTAATTCACGCTCGGGTACGATTGTTGATGCTAGCGGCAACACAATTGTTTCAAGCCCTGGTGTATTCACTTACTCACGTCGTTCAGCACCATTTGGCTTTAACGGTGCGTACTACTACGTAGGTGCAGAGTACAAGTTCTAAACTCCCTTTAGATTCCTTTATTATTTAACTTGCAAAGGGCCGTTAGGCCCTTTTTTAGTTATAAAGACGTGCTTATAGAAATTGGCACATCTTGATATTGTTTTATTTTATCAAGCAAGGTTACTAAGGTTTTGTGGCTGCTTTGCTCACTTGCTGTTACTTGCACGTTGGTCATTTCAAACTGTGCGGCAAATAACGCAAGGTTAGCGATTATCTGCTCTGGTGTGATAAGCCGGTTTGCAAAGTAAATACTGTCGTTTTCAGTGATTGTAAATTGCGCTTGTTTTTTAGGGTTTTCAAGACTTGGTTTTGCTAAAGGGCGATTGACTTCAATAGCGCGCTCTTTAACAAATGAGGTTGTGACGATAAAAAATATCAGCAAGATAAACACAATATCGAGCATTGGAGTCATATCTACATCAGCGTTTGCAGTGGTTTTTTTATGTTGTTTCACCATAATTAGGTCCTTGTTGTTTTTGACCAAGCCACAAAATTTACGATTAAGTGGACTAGCCATAGTCGTGTTAAGAACACGGATTATTTTTAAAATGCTGGGCGCCACAGCAGTTTTTAGGATCCTAAATTTAAAGTTAGCAGCTTTTAAAAAAACGGTGGTTAAATAAATATTCTAAGTTTATTAAATGTTTGTAGCGTTTTTGTTGGTAAAAATATTTATTAGCTTTGATGAAATGATTTTCAGGTTAGTCTGGTCATTTTTGTTGGAACTAAGTTTAAAGGATGGATAAATGCTAAAAATTAAGTCTTTAGTTTGTGCTATGTACCTTGTTTTACCAACAGCAAGTTTTGCTGAGCAACCAGTAAACGGGCAAGATTTTATTAATTTATTTGAAAAGCTTTCAGGTAAGCAGCCCGGAATCAGAAAAGGTCACGCCAAAGGTGTTTGCGCTGTTGGCACATTTACACCTAATCAAGCAGCAAAGCAGTATTCAATCAGCCCTTTATTTAACGCACCATCAAAAGCAAATATTCGCTTTTCTATGGGCGGTGGTAACCCTCATGCTGATGAAACATCACGCTCGCCGCGTGGAATGGGGGTGCAGTTTGTACTAGAAAATGGTGATGTGCACAATATTGCAGGGCTTACTACGCCAGTATTTGCAGGGAACAGCCCAGAAGCATTTTTTGGTTTGCTAAGTACCTTAGTACCTGACGAAAAAACAGGTCAAATCGATTTTGCTAAAGTAAAAGCATACAGAGAACAAAACCCAAGTACCTTAGGGCAATTTAATTGGCTACAAAGCCATAACCCGCCAGCCTCGTATGTGTCTTCTCGTTATTTTGGTGTGCATACCTTTTACATGGTTGATGAAAAGGGCGCTAAGCATGCCTTTAGGTGGACCATGGTGCCAGAAGAGCCAGAACAGGTGCTAACAGAAGAGCAAATGAAAACCTTCCCTAAATCATTTCTGGCTAAGCGACTTGAAGAGGATTTAGCAAAAGGTAAGGTGCATTATCGTTTTCAAGCTGAATTAGCTGAGCACGGCGATGCATTAACGGACCCTTCAGTACGATGGCCTGCTGATCGCAAAACAATTAATTTAGGAAAGCTCACCATAGAATCAACAGGTGAGTCAGGTTGCGATCTCACAAATTATGACCCAAATCTATTATCTAAAGGGTTTATGCCAAGTGATGACAAAGTACTTAAGCTACGCTCAACAGCCTATGCTATTTCATTTGCTAAGCGTTTAACGGGGCAATAAAAAACTAAATCGCTTGGCGGTGCTCCCGATTATTTGATTACCAAATAAACTTGGTGGTTTAACGACCAAGCGATTGTAATTTAAAAGTTGTCGTCAATAGTTAAAGTCATATTTTTCAATTATGTATTGTTTTTATACACTTTACCCATATCTATACATTTACTGAAAAATAAATAAAGGGAATTTTATGAATGTAACTTTGCGTGATGTTACGAAGGATAATTGGCTGGATGTAATTCACTTAGAAATAACTAAAGAGCAAGAGGATTACGTAGCGTTAAATTCAGAGTCTATCGCTGAATCAAGCTTCTATCCCCATTATGTTAATCGGGCAATATATCGTGAAGATGAGGTTGTCGGTTTTATTCAATATTACCAAGAGCTTGAAGAAGGGCTACCTGATGAGTTTTACATTGCTCAGTTTATGGTTGATGTAAAATATCAAGGCCAAGGTATAGGTAAAATCGCAACAGAATTAGTAATTAACGAGATGAAAAAAATTCCAGAATGTAAAAAAATAACCATACTCTACATGCCTGGCCACCATACGATGCGCAAATTTTATTCTCAGTTTGGTTTTGTGGTCACAGAAGAGGACGATGAAGACGGTGTTGTAATGGAACTTGATGTTAAATAGTTGAAACGCTTTTTAGGAGAGCTTAGTTATCATCAACCTTTATTATATCTTGTCAGATTTGTTTTTAGTCCTTAATAAAATCTGACAGTTTAATATGCGCAAGAAGTATAGTGTCGGATTAACTCGTTTTTGGACATAAATGAGTCAGTGGCTTTTCCACTCATCCTCTATAGTTCGAAAAATATTACTTTAAGAAACAGTAAAGCGCTTAATAAGTTAATTTACAAGCTGCCGCACCTCTGACATTTATAGCAACAATCATAGTCGTGAATACTCAACTAATTCTATTTCAATAGGTTAGTTTTGATAAAACTTACTGTTGTAGTATTCCGCTCGCTCTATCAAACCCAATGCGTCTTTGCTTATACCATCTCCGGCTTTCATTTTTCCAATAAATGTCTCTTTAAACATCGGGTAAAGGTTTGAAAATATTTCAGTGAGCGTTGCCGACAGAACAGTTACAACTTGATGGAAATCGACCTCTATCTCCGTAATAACATTTTTGTGTTCCGCTTCGAGAACCAACTCCTCGCCGTCCGGTCCAGTATGCTTGCCTGAAACTCCAAAAGCTTCCATTGCACTTGCTGCATAATAAAATTCTGGGAGGCTCCCCAAAGCTCTTCTCTCTCCACGGTGAAAAAGTCTATCTCTTTCCTCTCGTAAATGTTTGCCCGCTTCAGCCACTTCATCGATTAGTTCTATTAACCTATTGTTAGTAATTATTTTTTCATTCCTAATTAACGTTTTTCTGGATACCTTACGCGGAGATAGGCCAACCTCACAAACCGATTCAATCAATAGAAATACGCAATCCCTAATCGATGTTACTCTACCTAACATGACATCTAGAATCGAACGCACCCAGTTGTAACGTGAAATATTTCCAAGTGGTGTTTCAACCGGAAGATTCGTCAATGACAATAATTGATAGATTGTTTCAAGTGACTTAAATGTATCGTTCAGGGCATTTGCCCTGTGATGGACGTGTAAAACGTAGTTTACGTCGGAAGGAGCTGTTCCAAATTCAAAATCTTGAAAGCAGAGCGGTTGGTATAAGTCGTACACAACACCGATGAATAGGCATCCGTCAAGAGTCTCACTATCAAACTTTATTTCTGACATATCAGCGCTTGTTCCTAAGTTGGTTGCGTCTAAATTCCTTAGCTGATTCCAGCCACTTGGGTTGCTTTAAATTGTCCACAAACCATCGGATGAATTTTTCAGAATAGCGAGGTCTCCCATCAATCACCCAACGCATATCAGACTTTGTCTGATAATTAATTTTGTGTTTATTCAGCACGGCCTGAAAAGCACCACTCTTTATTGAAATGATTGCCTGCCGTTTATTTATTTCGTCAAGGGTCTCTTTCGTATGGTAGGGGTGTGTAGCATCTGGATCTTTAGTCTTCGTGATTATAATAGCCCCTTCACCGGCATCACCCACACTAAGTGACAGATCGCTTTCATCTTCCCGCTTAACAAGCGCAAGCCTGTAGTCAACTGGGATTGAGAACTCTGTAGAATCAACCGTCTTCGATGTTTCGTCAAAGCGTTTAATGAATTTCGATACTGATTGAGCAGCATGCTTACCATACAACTTTTGAATTAATGCTACTTCTGGAGCGGGGCCATCTACAACCAAACTCAGCATACCCACACTTTGCCCAGCAAGAGGGGCATTACCCATTTCATGTCTATAACGTGTTTGATAGTTCAGAACGGTTGCTTGAAAAAGCCGGGACAATTGTGGCTGTAATTCTGGTATCAGCAGATGGATGGCGTGGTCACGTAAATCAATAATCGTCTCTAAATTGATTCTGACAGGATCTTTTTCTTGCAGCCTCCTTTTAACCGCATCTGAAATGGATATACTTCTATCCCCATCATTAAAAATTTTTTCATACCCTTCAGCCTTGAGTATTTCTGCTTTAAGTAACAGTTCCCAAGCATTGACCATCATGATTGCGAAGGCCTCAACACGGTTTTTCATACTTGGTCGGTTATATACCTCCAGCGCTAAAGTAAACGCATCGAGACTCCGACTAACCAGCTTGTCGTGAAACTGCTCTTCCGGTTTTTTTTGCTTAGTTTTCGCTGACTGACTCATTACGGCAAGGAACTCGTCATTTGATAAGGCGCTTATTCCTTCAATTCGGTATTTGGCACGTGAACCAGCATGAAAAATGTACTTATTAAGCAACTTCTCATTAATGTACTTGTTGATGGAGTTTTTACTATACGCGGTGCGTTGGGCTACCATCTCAGCGGTAAAGGTAGTGCCGTTTTCTTCAAACTCCCTTAAAACATCAGCCAAAGCGAGCTGGTTATTATTCCTTGCCAATTTATTCATATCCTTCTGTAGTTCTTGATAGAAGCAAGTTGTTGGTATACCTCTAAAGCAATAGACATTTTCAGTATTACTAAAATTAAGCCAACAGGCAAGTACCAACCAAAGCTAGTTCAGTCATGCGAAACACGAAAAGGGCAATAACTAGTTATGTCTTATGTCAGCTATTGGACTTTAGCCGAACTTTGGTATGGATGGTGGATTAGCTCTTAGTTGCCTTTCATTTGAAGCTATAACCAAGAAGTTAAATATTGATAAATAATAACAGTATATCTAACAGATAAAAGCCCAGCTTAACTGGGCTTTGCACTCTCACAATTTAATGCTTTTTCATTTTACTCATTTCAGCATGACAACTTTGAATTGTCAGCAGGGTTTTTGATAACGCGGCTTCACAATCATGGGGTTGTGGTTTTTTAAGCGCGTGTTTGATTTCGGCTAGTGTTTTATCTTCAACTTCTTCAAGTTCACTAACATAGGTGGCGTTTTTGTCGGCACCGAGTTTGGTGATTACTGATGTATAAGCTTTACGCGCTTCTACAGCAAAATCAGAGCCATTTTCGCGTTCGCCATTTTCGTTAATAGCATAAGGTTGTAAGCGCTCAACACTTACTTTACGCGCATCTATCATGCGTTGAAATAAGGCAATTATGCTTGGGTCGGTTACTTTTTCCTGAGCTTTTTCATAAAAATCGATACCGCTATTCATAACTTGGATGATATCTGCAATATGATGAACGTCTTGTCCTTGATGAGTATTCATAATGACCTCTTTTTGAATATTAAAAACAATGCAATTAGATACTTGCAAAGCATATTCCAGTTCATTACTTAAATATAAAGTTATTGTATTTCAGGTGGTTATTGGTTTTTAAGAGAAGGGGGACTGCTGATAAGCTAAGCTAACATCTTGCTTATCAGCAATAATTACAATCTGGTTGGTAAAATCTTACTTAAGCTCGTCGGCTACTTCTGCAACCTTTTGGCGTAACCAAATATGGCTTGCATCACGGTGTAATAGCGGGCTCCAAATCATATCTAGCTCAAATGGCGGAATAGGGAAAGGCGGCTCAAGAATTTTCAGGCCCGGATCATCTAAATAGATATTCGCCGCTTTTGAAGGCAGCGTTGCCACTAAGTTTTGTTCTTTCGCTAAGTGAATGGCTACGTGGTAGTTACGGGTAAAGGTGGCAATATTACGGTGTTTGCCAAAGTGAGCGAGCGCCTCATCTACCCAACCTAGCTTTTGCACATCTTTAGGGTCCATACCAACACCTACACCAAAGCCTGTTTTACTTACCCAGATATGACGCGCTTTTAAATAGCTGTCGAGGCTGAAGTCTTTGATAATTGGGTTATCTGCTTTTACTAGGCAACAAAAACTGTCTTTCCATATTTGTTTATAGTGAAACGATTGCGGTAAGTTTTCAAAACGGTTGATAGCCATATCTACCTTACCGTTTTCAACATCGTGGAAAGTTACATCACTTGGGGTCAAAATATCGAGAGTAGTATCGGGCGCTTCTTCGTGTAATTTACTTAATAAGCGTGGGGCAAGGGTACTTGCAGCATAGTCACTGGCCATGATACGAAAAACACGTTTACTTTGTGATGCTTCAAATTCGCGGTTTGGTGCAAGTGTTTCTTCAAGGGTCATTAAAATGCCGCGGATCACTGGCTGTAACTCTTTTGCGCGCTCTGTTGGTACCATACCTTCACTGGTACGCACTAAAATAGGGTCGTTAAATAAATTGCGGAGTCTTTTTAGGCCATTACTCATGGCAGGTTGGGTAATGCTTAGCTGGTTTGCAGCTTTAGTTACATTACACTCCCTTAGTAAAGTATCTAGGTAAACAAGTAAGTTTAAATCTATTTTACTTATATTCATTGTGTGTCCTTGGTGTTTACCAATAATGGATAAATCGTTGTGCAGCAGGGTATGGATAAATGTGGCTAACTACACCTTGCTTATAATTGTATTGTGCTTGTCGCCAATAGGCTGGATCTTCAAGCTCTGGGTGTGTACTCAATAAATACTGCTTATACACCGGGTTTGCTGTCACAAAGGTACATAATTGCTCTGGAAACACATCTTGTGGTGCCACAGAGTAACTTTGCTCATTGGTTAAGTAATCATCGTACGACTTTGCTTTTGGTAAGGCGCGAAAGTTCATGTCTGTTAGGTACTGAACTTCATCATAGTCGTAAAAAATAATGCGATTATGTTTACTTACCCCAAAGTTTTTCAACAGCATGTCGCCTGGGAAAATATTTACGGCGATCATTTCTTTTAAAGCTTGGCCATATTCTTCTATTGCTTCAAACGCTTGTTGTTCACTGGCATTTTCAAGATACAGATTTAACGGTGTCATCCGTCTTTCAATATATAAATGCTTGATGATTAACCATTCGCCTTCAATAATCATCGAAGAACCAATGGTTTTATGTAACTCTGCAAGTAATTTACTATCAAATCGGGCTAGTGGAAATACGACGTTCGAATACTCTATGGTGTCGGCCATGCGGCCAACACGGTCATGGCTTTTTACTAATTGATAGCGTTTTAATACGGTATCGCGGCCAAAGGGTTTGCTTTCACCAAAGGTGTCTTTAATGACTTTAAACACATATCCAAACGACGGCAGGGTAAATACCATCATCACCATACCCGGTGTACCAGGGGCAATTACAAGCTGATCGTTTGAATGATCTAAATGACTTAAAAACTCTCGGTAAAACTCGGTCTTACCTTGTTTATGAAAGCCTATTGCATTGTAAAGCTCTGCCAGGGTCTTGTTTGGCATAAGTTGATTTAAAAAGCGTACTAACGCTGATGGTGCATGGGTTTCAACCATAAAATAAGCACGGGCAAAACCAAAGATAACCCGCATTTGCGATGATTTGGTGAGTAGGGCATCGAGGTATAACCCTTTGTCTTCATGGTGTAACACCGCAATAATAAATGGCTGTACGCCACTTTCTGACACCACACGGCCAACAATATAAGCCGCTTTGTTACGGTAAAACGGGGCTTGCAGTATATCAAAACGCATTTGCCATGCTTGGTGATGTGTGTCGGGCGCTTGTTTATAAAAGGCTTTTACCAGCAAGCGAATATCGCGTTCTAAATCAACAAAGGGTGCCTTAAAATCAAACTGATTAATAATTTTGCGTATTGTGGGCCTTAAGCCATCAACAACAGGGTGGTAACTGCGGTATTCAACCTCCATTGGCAGTGCGGGAGCATCTGCAAGCGTTGCTTTTACAAAGATAAAGTCATTATTAAAATAACGACGATGAAATAAACGACAAAAAACAGAGTTGTAAAAGGTTTCGGCAAGTTCTGCTTGAGGGTGAAAGCGCAAAAATTGCTGATAGAGCTGTTTGGTTTCGAGCCAGCAGGTTTGATCTAAGGTAATAATTTGCTGTTCGTTGAGCGACTTGAGCTTAGCAATGGTTTCGTTAACCCGATCATCGTAATGGCTAATTCTGAGTTTGCTTATCTCATTTATTTTTTGCCAATCACGATGTGCAAACGCGAGTGGTGCTTTGGCAGTAATTGCTTGAAAGAGTTTATAGTGATTGCGAAACCCAGATAAAATTAACTCTGCAATGTGTTGTGGCTGCATATAAACTCCTTACTAATACCAACATAGAGCAATAACTCTATTGGTGTTAAGAATATGTTATTTATTCTTCAAACCCAATAGTAAAGTGTATTTAATTATAGCGAGCTAGTTTTTTCTCAAGTTTTGCGAGTTTTTTATTAACACTTTTCACGTCGCGCCCGTATTGCTTGTTAATTGCTTTTAGCTGTTTTTTAATGTCTTTATTAATTTGCTTCGCTTCTTTATCAGACAAAATTCGGTTTAAGCGCTGTTCTTGCTGATACTGAGCTCGGTCTCGATCACGGCTTAAAATATCTAAACGGTGTTTATAGCTGCGAATTTCAGCCTCGAGGTTCCTGATAATTTGCTGGCGCTCAAGCTCATTGAGCTCTTTAACAAAGTTTTGCGGAGCTTGTAAGTCTGGGTCGGTTACTTGAATTTTATGCTTGGTTGCACGGCTACCACAGGGGAACTCACTAAATACCGTGCCTCTGTCTGTGACACATTTATAGTATTCTGTGGTGGCAGCAAGTGATGTATTAGTAAAACAAACTAGTGTAAGTAATATTAGATAAATGATTATGGCTTTCATGACGTCCGTGTCTCCTAATCAAATAAGGTGTCTAATATTTAAAGCTAGCTCGAAATAATGATTTATCAATAAGCGCTAGGGCGTATATCGTTTCAGCTTTTTAATGCTTTGCACTAAGAACGGAATATCGAGCCCTTGTTCAATGGCAAAGCCTTGCGCTGCTGAAATGTTTTTAAAGTTACCGTCTGAATCTATCAGAGTAATTCTGTCTTTTTTAAATGCGATGAACACATTTTGCGAGTAATTCACACCGGTGTCGTCATGGCGTTTGTATAAGTTACTACCCAACATGCTTTGTTTTGCGAGTGTTTTACAACCAAGGTAATGCCCCACGCTGGTGGCGATAATATCACTTGGTTGAATAAGGCCTTCGGTTTGTACAACTTTTTTATCTGAGCTGTATAAGCGAGAGGCTGTAACAATACCATTGCTCTGCTGTGCAAGACTAAAAGCAAATACGGCATTAGCAGATTCACGCGCTTGTGTTGTAGCGTCTGCGCGTACAAGGCGAACCGCTGGGTTTTGGTCGTCGTTATTAATAAACTCGAATTGCTCAAAACCATTAATTTGAATTGAGCGATTATCAGCAAGCCACACAGGTAGTTGCTGTTTGTCTAGAATAGGGGCTTTGTAAAATGCTGGCAGGCCATACACTAAACTAAATAACGTATCTTCTGTTTCTACAGGTTGTAAGAACAAGTCTGTCTTGCGTAGTGCAGGCTCAGTGGCAACAAATTGCTCAAGGTCAGCATTATTTTCAAATACTAAAATATCGATAGTCGCACTCGACTCAGCTTTACACTCGGCAAGTGGAGTAGGTGCTAAGTAATCAATATTATGTGGGTCAAGTCTTACATCGTGTGCTTCTTTGTAGCTTTCTAGATCTAGCAAATCGTTTTTAGCTAATAAGCTTTTTGCTGTAGTAGGGTAAGACAACGGCAATACATTATCTTGTTTAGTGATATCAAATTTTAAATTGGCATCTGCCCAAATATGAATACTGTGGCTAAGTGCAAAGCACACTAAAATTGTGCTGGTTGCATAGCGCGGGAACTTATATTGTTTTAAGCGTGCCAAATGGTGCCAGGTGTAGTTACTGACTAATAATTGGAACGCTAAAATTAGCAGCACAATGCCGCCTGCAAGAATCGTTGTTAATGCTGGTGAGCTTGTTAAGCGGTGCCACAACAAAGAAACGATTTCAGGTAGAGCAGACGTATTTAAGTGATAACCCAAGTTAAAATATACATAGGCATCAAGCGTTAAGAATGACGCACCTAGGGTTGCAATAATGGCTGCCATCCCTCGGATATGCCGAGGGTATGGAAACACTAAGCTTAATGGAAATATCGTTAAAACAAAGGCAATAAAAGTAATAAAACTGGTGTGGCTTAACCAGGTCACGAGCATATATAAATAGCCCATGAAGGTTGTCGGTGCACTGTCTGCAACTAAGTAGCTTAAGCTAATAAATAGCACTAAACCTATGTTTGCAAAGGTGAACCAATGGCCCCAACTTAAAAGCTGACTTACTTTTGAAGAAAACTGACTTTGTTGCGATAAATTCATAAATCTTATTTAACCGACTGTGCTAATGCTTTGGCAAAGTTGTCGGCAACAGCTTGTCTTTTCTCTGATGGTACATGCTCTTTTAAAATATGCGTGATAGAATTTCCTAAACACATAAGGCTTAAATCAACAGGCGCTTTGTGCTCTGTTAGTACATCAATCAGCTGATCAACGATTTGTTCTACTTGCTCATTAGAATATTTTGATATGATAGGCATCAGTTGGTTCGATAAAAAGAGTTATATTCCCGTATTTTAACACCAGAGGCGTGAAAAACAAAGATGACAATAGATGTTAAAAAATTAGTCGTTCATTATGTAGACAAAAAAGATGACGATACAGATATTCATTTACGCAATGATGAGATGGTTGTTAACGATAAAGTAGCCGTTTTTATCGAGCAGCTACACCATGCATATAATGGTAAGCCAGGTAAAGGCTACTGTGCATTCAGCGGCGAGAAAAACAGCATTGTTGCTTCGGCAATGCAAAGTTACCGTAACGACGAACTTGGCTTTTGGCACATGACAGAGCAAGCAACGAATGTGCTAAAAGAAGAGTTAAATAAGTATGCCTTTAACGAAACGGGTTATTTAGTTTTTTGCCATTATCAATATGTTGCAAGTGACTTCTTGTTAATTGCGATGATCAATATTAAAGAGCATTACTCAATTACTTCTGAGCTTGATTTAGCTTCATCTCGTCACTTAGATATTTCGCGTATGCAACTAGCTGCACGTGTCGATTTAACTGCGTGGGATACGCAACCAGAAGATAATCGCTATGTGTCGTTTATTAAAGGTCGTGCAGGTCGTAAAGTGGCTGACTTCTTTTTAGACTTTTTAGGCTGCGAAGAGGGCATTGATCCTAAACAGCAAAGCCAAGTTATGCTTAGTGCTGTAGAAGACTATTTATCTGAGCAACAATACGACAAGTCAGAAAAAGACGAGCTACGTAAGCAAGTTTTTGATTACTGTAATGATTGCGTAACCACCGGTGAAGATGCCAACGTTAAAGAGCTTTCTGCAACCTTATCGAAAAATGACGACAGCCCATTTGAAAGCTTCTGCCAAGAGCAAAGCTATGACTTAGAAGAGTCGTTCCCTGTTGATAAGAAAACAGTCACTAGTATGGTGAAGTTCTCTGGCATGGGCGGCGGTGTTAGCGTGAGCTTTGAACGTAAACACTTAGGTGAGCGCGTCATGTATAACGAAGCAACCGATACACTAGTGATCAAAGGTATTCCACCTAATCTTAAAGACCAGCTTCAGCGCTTTATGGAGCAAGACGAAAGTTAATTTGGCTCAAGCTTAAAGCTCTAAGTTTTAAGCGATAAGCTTATAAATACTCGTTTTATAGCCCAGCACTTGCTGGGCTTTTTAGTTTATGAGCAATAGTGCAAGGTGAATTTAACTAATATCAATGACGTTCCTATTGCTATATCGCTTAGTTTTAATACACTCAAGGTACACACTTCCCAGATGGCTAAGGAGAGTCATAAATGAAACTTGCTCAACTGAATATCGCTCTTGCTAAATATCCATTGGATGCGCCAGAAATAAAAGATTTTGTTGATAATCTCGATTTAATTAATGGCGTTGCTGAAAGCAGTGCTGGTTTTGTATGGCGATTAAAAGACGAATCAGGCGATGCCACCAATATTAAAATGTTTGATGATCCGAATATGATAATCAATATGTCTGTGTGGGAAAGCGTTGAAGATCTCAAAAATTTTATGTTTCGCACCCACCACAGAGATTTTATGCGCAGAAAAGGTGAATGGTTTAACCGCTTAGCAGAAGATAGCTATGTTTTATGGTGGATTGAAGATAGCCATATTCCAACCCCTCAAGAGGCATTAGAGAGGTTGCAGTATCTGCGAGAAAGCGGCGACACACCCTATGCTTTTACATTTAAAAGTAATTTTACGGCTGAAGATCTAAGAGGTTAAATGGCTCTTTCATTTAATACACCGAGACTAAACGTCATTGAAATAAACTCTAATACCGCTAAATTAGAGCAAACTACCTTAGTTAACGCTTTGCCTTCGATATTAACACCTGCTGTAGTTGCAAACTTACCAGGTTATTTTCAGGGTATTGATTCTATAGCTGCTGCAGAAAAGTGGTTGGCTAACATGCTTAACGAGTGCCGCTTACTAATGCTGCAATCTAAACACCAAGACGTTGTTGGGCTTTTATTTATCTATACCGAAAACCATGATGCTCATATAGGTTATTTGTTAGCTGAGCAATATTGGGGGCAGGGTCTTGCATTTGAGTTATTGCAGGGATTTATAAACTTGGCTGGTACTTCGTCACACTGGCATAAGCTCATTGCTGGTGTTGATGAGTCAAATACACCATCAATTAAACTTTTAAAAAAGTTGGCTTTTGAAAAGCAAGCATCTAAGGAAAATGGCATGTTGTTTTATGAATTAAACTTAAACCAAGGCATACAATAATGATAATAACTGCATTTTTAGTTAACTCGTTTAGTGCAAATAATACAGGCGGCAACCCAGCAGGTGTTGTGTTGAATGCAGATAAACTCACCAGCGCAGAAAAACTGACGATTGCAAAAGAAATTGGCTTTTCAGAAACCGCATTTGTGGCGCAAGATCATGAAGTTGACTTTGCTGTATCATTTTTTACGACAACGGAAGAAGTTGATTTTTGTGGTCATGCAACCCTAGCGGTGTTTGCTACGCTCTTCGAACAAGGGTTATTAAAACCTGGCTATTACACTCAACGGACAAAAGCGGGCCTGTTAGGCGTAACAATTGCCGAAGACGGTCAAGTTACCATGGAGCAAGCCTTGCCAAAATACCTTGGGGGCTTTGCTTATGACGACCTTGCAGGCTTATTAGGGCTTGGTGAAACGACTCTGGCAGAAACCGGCTTGCCGATCGATGTAATAACTACAGGATTGCCGGATATTATAGTCGCTGTGCCGAATGGCTACTTAGATAAAATCACTATCGATGAAGTGGCGCTTAGCGAGTTCTGCCAACAGCATAACGTGATAGGTGTGCATGCCTTTGAATTATGTGAAGAGCAAAGTGAGCTGACCGCAAGCTGTCGTAACTTTGCGCCTTTGGTTGGTATACCCGAAGAGTCAGCAACCGGTAGTGCCAGTGGTGCGCTTGCATGCTATTTATCAAAACACGTATTTGTACAGCAAGAAAACCATTTCAAGTTTGAACAAGGCCGAGCGATGGGGTGCAGTTCACATATTTCTGCCAGTGTTTATTCGGATGAGCAGGGTGTTTATAAGGTTCTTGTAGGTGGCTATGCAAATCACCTAGGTACACAAGATATTACTTTATAAGAAGAATACATACAAAAAAGCCGCGTTATAAACGCGGCTTTTTTATTAAGTGACTAAATTAATCAGCCACTAAGGTTTTTGCCATATCAGCACGGGCTCTGCCAGCAGGTTTAATTGAACCTGCACGAAGGCCGCTATCTGGAATAGCTGTACGCTTGTCATGCGCCATAGCCGCTGGCGTTGGCTCTGGCTCACTATCTGCAACTGGCGTAGGTTTTGCCATTGCAGCGCTTGCTGAACCTTTTACTAAAACAGTTTTTTCATTTTTAGCAGGTTCTTCAGCTTTTACTGATTCTTCAGTTTTAACTGGTTCCTCAGCTTTCACTGGTTCTTCAGCTTTCACTGGTTCTTCAGTTTTAACTGGCTCTTCAGCTTGTACTGGCTCTTCTGCTTTAACAGGTTCTTCAGCTTTAACAGGTTCTTCAGCTTTAACTGGCTCTTCAGTTTTAACTGGTTCTTCAGTTTTAACTGGTTCTTCAGCTTTAACTGGTTCTTCAGCTTTCACTGGCTCTTCAGTTTTAACAGGTTCTTCAGTTTTAACTGGCTCTTCAGCTTTTACTGGTTCTTCAGCTTTTACTGGTTCTTCAGCTTTCACTGGCTCTTCAGCTTTAACAGGTTCTTCAGTTTTAACTGGCTCTTCAGCTTTCACTGGTTCTTCAGCTTGTGCTGGTTCTTCAGTTTTTACTGGTTCTTCAGCTTTTACTGGTTCTTCAGCTTTAACAGGTTCTTCAGTTTCAGCCTGAGCTTGTTTCGCTTTTAGCTCAGCTTCATATTCAGCAGCAGCTTGGTCGGCAACTGGAATAAATGCTGGCGCATCAGTTTTCTCATCACTTGATTTTTCATCATGCTCAGGGCGACGGCGACGTTGACCAGCAGCACGTAAGTGGCGAGGTGAACGACGAGAGCGTGTACGAGGTTGAGCTTGTTCTTCATCAGTTGATGATTCAACTACCGATTCAGTTTGCTCTGTTTGTTTAGGCTCAGCGTCAGCTTTTACTGGTTCTGCAGGTACTTGCTTTTCAGCAACTGGCTGTTCTGCTTGTTCAGTTTCAACTGCTACTTTTTCTTTTGCAGGCTTAGCTGGTTTTTCAGCTTTAGGTGCTTGCTCAGTTGTTTCAGTTGTTTGTACTGCTTTTGCTTCATCTGCGCTTTCATCTGTTACGCGAACTTTTTTGCGTAAGTTGCGACGTTGACGACGAACCTTAGGTTTAGTTTCCTTTGGCTGCTCAGACTTCGTCTCTGGTGCAGTGTCTTTATTCGTTTGTTCTACATCATCATTACGTTTTTCATTACGTTTTCTGTTGTTAGAATTACGACGACGTTTGTTGCGATTCTCGTTACCTTCTTTTTGCTCAGGCTTATTTGAAGTATTTGTGTTTTCTTCTTTAGCTTGTGCATCGTCAGGGCGTTTATTACGAGAGTTGCGACGGCGTTGGTTGTTGCTACGACGACGGTTGTCGTTGTTGCGACGATTATTGCTACGTCTTTGTGCTGCTTTTTTCTCTTCTTGCTCTTTTTCAGCTTCTTCTTCGGCATTGCTGAATAACGACTTGAAGAACTTACCAATGGCAGCAAATAATCCACCTTCTGACTTTTTAGCCGCAGGTGTTGTTTGCTCAGCTTTCGGTGCAGCTTGAGGCGCAGGTGTAGTTGGCATAACAACACCTTTAAGAACCGGCTCTTCACGAACTGGTGCTGAAGGCGCTTTAGCCATTTCAAATGCTTCTGGCTCAGGAGCAACAACTTGCTCGTAGCTTACTGTTTCGATTGTTTCGTCTTTACGTAAGCGAACTACTTCGTAATGTGGCGTTTCCATGTGTTGATTAGGAATGATCACAACATCAACGTTATGGCGCTTTTCGATGCGTTGAACACTACGACGTTTTTCGTTTAATAGGTAAGCGGCAACAGCCACAGGCACTTGTGCATTTACTTGTGATGTGTTGTCTTTGATTGCTTCTTCTTCGATTAAACGAAGGATAGACAGTGCAATTGATTCGTTAGAACGAATCGTACCTTGGCCATTACAACGAGGACATGGACCTTGGCTTGCTTCACCTAATGAAGGGCGTAAGCGCTGACGCGACATTTCAAGCAGACCAAAACGTGAGATCTTACCAATCTGTACACGGGCACGGTCAGGGCGAGCAGCGTCTTTTAAACGATTCTCTACTTCGCGTTGGTGGCGTGGTGGTGTCATATCGATGAAGTCGATAACAATAAGACCACCTAAGTCACGTAAACGTAATTGACGGGCAATTTCGTCTGCCGCTTCTAAGTTAGTATTAAGTGCTGTTTCTTCGATATCACCGCCTTTAGTGGCTTTAGATGAGTTGATATCGATAGACGTAAGCGCTTCAGTTGGGTCAATTACAATTGAGCCACCTGATGGTAAGCGAACCTCACGTTGGAAAGCAGACTCAATTTGGCTTTCAATTTGGTAGTGGGTGAATAGTGGTACATCGCCCTGATAAAGCTTAACACGGCTCATGAAGTCAGGACGGAAACGCTCAATATGGGCTTTCGCTTCTTCAAATACACGTGCTTTATCAATTAAAATTTCACCAATATCACGACGTAAATAGTCACGGATTGCGCGGAAAATTACGTTACTTTCTTGGTGAATTAAGAACGGAGCAGGGCCGCTATCAGCAGCTTGCTGAATTGCTTGCCAATGCACTAATAGTGCTTTTAAGTCGTACTCTAGTTCTTCAAATGATTTACCAACACCTGCAGTACGAACAATTAAGCCCATGCCTTTAGGTAGTTCTAAACGGCTCAGTGCTTCTTTAAGTTCAGTACGCTCATCACCTTCGATACGGCGAGAAATACCACCGGCACGAGGGTTGTTAGGCATAAGTACTAAATAGCTACCTGCAACGCTGATAAAAGTCGTTAACGCAGCGCCTTTTTGGCCACGCTCTTCTTTATCAACTTGCACAATTACTTCTTGGCCTTCTTTGATCACGTCACGGATATTTGGACGACCTTGGAATGTATAGCCTTGTGGGAAGTAGGTGCGAGCTATTTCTTTAAGAGGAAGGAAACCGTGTCTCTCAGCGCCATAATCAACAAAGGCAGCTTCTAGTGACGGTTCGATACGGGTAATTTTACCCTTGTAAATATTTGCTTTTTTTTGTTCGTGACCTGGGCTCTCTATGTCTAAATCATACAGGCGCTGGCCATCAACCAGTGCAACGCGCATTTCTTCTTGCTGCGTCGCATTGATTAGCATACGTTTCATATTGTTACTCTACTAATTCTGTCGCTGACATGACGATATAAACTCGTCTGTTCAGTGGTTTCTGACGGTTGTTTTTGTGCAGTCTCACGACTGGGTAAAGTCAAAACCTGAAGTTGTTTGCTTACATTGAGCATCACTAGGTGTGGCTGACAATAACATGTTGTCACGTTATTAAATTCTTATAGGTGTCAAAACTGCCGCCAATTCTGCGGTTTTAATTTACGAGTTTTGTCCCGAAGTCGACCATGTTCAAATTTTTATTCAATGTCTTGCTACAACAGCTGCTTCTGAATGACGTTGCTACGTCGTCACTATCAGTCAATTTATCTTGTTCAATTGCTTTTTATGTTCATTAATCAACATTCGTGCTCAAATTATTCAGGCAATATATTACGCGCATCGCCGATAATTGAACGCTCGTGTTGGCTGGGTAATTATAAAAGCTTTGGAAAACTTAGCGCGGATCTGTATGATCGGCAACCCAGAATATGCTTCACGAATGTATTAATGTGATAAAAGCACCGTTGTTACTTGCAAACTTTATGTTCGCGACGGTGATTATCCCACTATTACAGTCGCGTTAGCAACTAAATTATTTACTTAAATCAGTGATTAGGCAATGTCAGAAAAAACCGGCTTACAAGTTTCGTTTGTTACCATAGGTGAAGACCATCTAGGTCAACGTATTGATAACTTTCTTATTACTCACCTAAAAGGTGTGCCTAAAAGTGCAGTTTATAAAATCCTTCGTAAAGGCGAAGTGCGAGTAAATAAAAAACGCATAAAACCTGTCTACAAACTACAACTTAATGATGTGGTTCGTATTCCACCTATTAAAGTGGCCGAAAAAGAAGAGTTTGTGCCAAAAAAACTCGATAAAGTAAAACAACTTGAAGACGCCATTTTGTTTGAAGACAAGTATTTAATGGTGATCAACAAGCCTTCGGGTATGGCTGTGCATGGTGGCAGTGGCCTAAGTTATGGCTTAATCGAAGCGCTTCGCGTACTTCGTCCTGAAGAGCGTAGTTTAGAGCTTGTACACCGACTAGACCGTGACACATCAGGTTGTTTGCTTATTTCTAAACGTCGTTCAGTGTTAACTGATTTACATAAACAGTTACGTGAAAAAACCATGGAGAAAAACTATTGGGCATTAGTTGATGGTCAATGGGATTCTAAAACGAAAAATGTCACCGAAGGACTTCGTAAAAACACCTTGAAGTCTGGTGAGCGTGTGGTGCGTGTTGATAATAACGAAGGTAAACCATCGCACACGCGTTTTCGTGTGCTTGAGCGATATGCTGAGTGCTCATTAGTGCAAGCGTCGCCGGTAACAGGGCGTACTCACCAAATTCGTGTACATACGCAATGTAAAGGTCATCCAATTGCGTGTGATGATAAATACGGCGTTGCAGAGTTTGATCAATACGTAAATAAGCTGACTGGTTTAAATCGTTTGTTTTTACACGCCCATGATTTACGTTTTATGCACCCTAAAAACGAAACAACTATGCATGTTGAAGCACCACTCGATAATGCACTTCAAAACTGTATCAAAAAGCTACGTGCCGATAATGAACAAGTTTAAGCTGGTTATTTTTGATTGGGATGGCACTGTGATGGACTCTGTGCCAAAAATTGTTACCTGCCTGCGAAATACTGCGCGAGATTTAGGTATTCCTGTTCCAACAGAGCAACAAGCGAAAGACGTTATTGGTTTGTCGCTGGCAAAAGCCACTGAAGTGCTTTTTCCGGCGCATTTACATTTAAGCGACGAACTCGTTGCAGGTTATAAAGCACAGTACCGTGAGTTAGATGTTACACCTACACCTTTATTTAAAGATGTAGAATCCGTTTTAAAGCAGTTAAGCGATGCAGATATGCAATTGGCTGTGGCTACCGGTAAAGGACGTGAAGGCATTAATAGGCTTCTTAATGAGTCAGGCCTTGGTAAGTACTTTTTGAATGTAAAATGTTCAGATGATGCTGAGTCGAAGCCATCTCCAGATATGCTTGAGCAAATTTTACACGAGCAGGGTATAGCAAAAGCTGATGCTGTGATGATTGGCGATAGCCAACTCGATATGGCAATGGCTAATGCCGCAGGTATTGCTTGTATTGGAGTGAGTTTTGGTGCCCATAGCCCGGCGCAGTTGCAACAACATGCGCCGTTATGTGTTGTTGATTCATACCAACAACTTTTACAGGTTTTAACTACGCCCCTTGCAGCGTTAACACGTCAACACCAAACTCAGCCAGCACTTTAGTTAATGTGATCAGTGGCAGGCCTATCAATGTATTAGGATCATCGCCACTGAGCTTTTCAAATAAACAGATGCCTAATCCTTCACTTTTAAAGCTGCCTGCACAGTTGTATGGCTGCTCTGCATCGCAATAAGCATTGATCTGCTCATGTGTGAGTGTTTTAAATGTCACATCAAATGGCACCACGGTGGTAATTGCTTTATCGCTTTGTATATCAAATACACTTAAACCCGTTAAAAAGGTCACTGTATGGCCACTAAACGATGAAAGCTGCTTAATGGCATTCTCTTTAGTATGAGGTTTACCTAAAATTGTATCGTTGAATACCGCAACTTGATCAGAGCCAATTACCAAACCTTCACTATAATGTTGTTTGGCAACACGGGCTTTTTGTTCGCTTAAACGAGCAACTAATTGCTCTGGCGTTTCAGCTGCGATAGGGGACTCATCAATATCTGGAGAAAAACTTTGAAAAGGTAAGTTAAACTTAGTTAATAATTGCTGTCTAAATGGTGAGCTTGACGCTAATATAAGTGTTGGTTTCATAATAAATTCTGGATGAAAATTGTATTTTTCCAAGGATAAGCCACAATGAATCCGAAAACAAAGCAGAAGATCGTTAAAAACCTACCAAAATTGGTTTTTTACTTTGACTAACTTACTAACTATCTATATGATGCAGCCCCTATGCAAAAGGTGAAAATTCCCATCACTCTTCATCCCAGCAAAGCAGCTCAACATCGTTTAACGTATGACGGTATTGTCCCGCTTGAAAAACTTTCTCGTTTAGAGCAAGTTGTGCAGGAGGAAGCAGGTGAAATAGCGGTAAAGATTCATTGCAAAATTGACGAGCAAGGTTTAGTGGTAATAAGTGGTAACTTATCAACACATGTAACTGTAACTTGTCAACGCTGTAATGGAGAATTAGGGTTGGATTTGGAACAAGACTTTGTGTATTCGCCAATTGGTTTGGATGCAGAGTCAGATCATCTACCTGAAGGTTACGATGAAGTAGAGCTGGACGAAAACGGTGAAATCAACGTATTTGAGTTAATCGAAGACGAACTGATTTTAGCTATTCCAATAGTGCCTACACACAACGAAGCTTCATGCAGTTATTCATCAGAGCCTACTAGCTTTGGTAAATTAGCAGCAAAAGATGACAAACCAAATCCATTTGATATTTTGAAACAACTTAAGAAAGATTCTTAGGAGAAGACTAATGGCTGTACAAAAAAGCAAAAAGTCTCGTGCAAGACGCGGCATGCGCCGTTCACACGATGCGATCAGTGGTCCAACTTTAACTGTAGATCAAGTTTCTGGTGAGACTCACCGTCGTCACCACGTAACTGCTGACGGTTACTACAAAGGCGTTAAAGTAATTTCTAACTAAGAGATTGCTATATGCTGACCAATCTAACCATAGCGTTAGATATGATGGGGGGCGATTACGGCCCCCGTTCATCTATCCCCGCTGCCGTGCAAGCGGTAAATGCTAATACCAACTTAAGACTCATCTTATGTGGTAATCAGCAAGTTATTCTAAAAGAACTCGAAGCACTCGATTCTGTCTCACACCCTCGTTTAATAATTCGCCATTGTAGCGAAGTCGTCACAAATGCGTGTGAACCTGCTTCAGCGGTTCGTTCTAAAAAAGATTCATCAATGCGAGTTGCCCTCGATTTAGTTAAATCGGGTGAAGCGCAAGCGTGTGTAAGCTCTGGTAATACAGGCGCGTTATTTTTTATGGCGCACTATGTATTAAAGATGCTTCCAGGCGTAAAACGTCCTGCATTAATCTCTGCTGTTCCAACCGAACGTAAAAACCCTGTTTATTTGCTTGATTTAGGTGCGAATGTGCATTGTGATGCACAAACCCTTTATCAATTTGGCATTATGGGTTCTGTGGTAGCAGGGCAGGCACTTGGGTGTGATAACCCAAGAGTTAGTTTATTGAATATTGGCTCTGAAGACATCAAAGGGCATGAAGGAATAAAACAAGCTGCACAGTTAATGCAGCAGTGTGAATATCTCAACTACACAGGTTACAGTGAAGGTAGTGATATTTTCAGCGGAAAAGCCGATGTTATTGTGTGCGAAGGATTTGTAGGTAATGTGGCATTAAAAACCTGTGAAGGTATTGCCAAACTGATCATGCATAAACTCACCAAAGCCTTACACAAACATTTCTTATACAAAAGTTTAGCGTTTTTATTGCGTCCAGTGATAAAAAAACTCTACAAGCGGGTGAACCCCGACCAGTATAACGGCGCAAGTCTGGTAGGATTGCGCGGTATTGTTGTTAAAAGCCATGGCAATGCCTCACCAAAGGCGTTTCATGCTGCTATTGATGAAGCCGCGCGGGAAGTCGAACGCCAACTCCCTGAAAAAATCGCTGCGATTTTTGAGCAAACACATCCAACAACAAAGTAGTGCAGCATATCTAAAACTTGTTATGCTGCCTGCTACAGAATATTTTTTTGTTTAATTATAAGAGCAAAGTATGGCACATAAAATTGCACTCGTATTTCCAGGTCAAGGCTCACAAACTGTGGGCATGTTATCTGAACTATTAGCTGATTCTCAAATTGCTAAAGCAACATTCGCTGAAGCATCTGAAGCTCTTGGCTATGATCTAGCTGCACTTGTACTAAATGGTCCAGAAGAAGAATTAAATCAAACCCATCGTACACAACCAGCACTTCTTACTGCTAGTGTTGCTATTTACCGTCAATGGTTAGACGCAAACCCTGATGCCGATGTTGTTATGGCTGGTCACAGTTTAGGCGAGTATTCAGCATTAGTTTGTGCTGGCGTTGTAAGCTTAAGCGAAGCAGTTAAACTAGTAGAAAATCGTGGTTTATATATGCAAGAAGCAGTACCTGCTGGTGTTGGTTCTATGGCTGCAATCATCGGCTTAGGTGACGACGAAATCAAAGCTGCGTGTGAAGCATCAGCAAATGGTGAAGTCGTTTCACCAGTAAACTACAACTCACCAGGTCAGGTTGTTATTGCCGGTCACAAAGCGGCAGTTGAGCGTGCATCAGAAGCATGTAAAGAAGCAGGTGCTAAACGTGCTTTACCACTTGCAGTAAGCGTACCTTCTCACTGTGAACTAATGAAACCAGCTGCTGAAAAATTAGCTGCTGATTTAGCCGCTTTAACATTTAATACACCTAAGTGTGATGTAATCAATAACGTTGATGTAAAAGCTGAGCAATCAAGTGAAGCAATTAAAGATGCATTAGTACGTCAACTTTACAGCCCAGTTCGCTGGACTGAAACTGTACAAGCATTAGTTGCTCAAGGTATCACACAAAGCTATGAGTTTGGCCCAGGTAAAGTATTAACGGGTCTTGCTAAACGAATTGATAAAGCAATGGTATGTGGTGCGGTTAATACGCAAGCTGCTATTGATGAAGCGAAATAAGTAGGAATAGAATGACAAATTTATTTTCTCTTGAGGGCAAGGTTGTCCTAATCACTGGTGCAAGCCGTGGTATTGGTAAAGCGATTGCAAGTACGCTAGTTGCACAAGGTGCAAAAGTAGCGGGTACTGCAACAAGCGAATCAGGTGCTGCTAAAATCAGTGAATACCTAGGTGACAACGGTAAAGGTTATGCCCTTAACGTTACAGATCCTGAATCGATTGAGGCGACACTTGCTGCGATCAAGGCTGATTTAGGCGATATCGACGTATTAGTTAACAATGCGGGTATTACTCGCGATAACTTATTAATGCGAATGAAAGACGGTGAGTGGGATGACATCATCGATACTAACCTAAGCTCAATTTTCCGTTTATCTAAGGCTGTTTTACGCCCTATGATGAAAAAGAAAAGTGGCCGTATCATTAATATCGGTTCTGTTGTGGGCACAATGGGTAATGCGGGTCAAGCTAACTATGCTGCAGCGAAAGCGGGTGTAATTGGTTTTACTAAGTCATTAGCACGCGAAGTGGCATCACGTGGCATTACAGTGAACGTTGTTGCACCTGGTTTTATCCAAACAGATATGACAGACGAGCTGACTGAAGACCAAAAAGCAGCTACGCTTGCAAATGTACCTGCAGGGCGTTTAGGCCAACCTGAAGAAATCGCTGCTGCGGTATGTTATTTAGCATCTGACGCTGCTGCGTATGTATCAGGCGAAACATTGCACGTAAATGGCGCGATGTACATGGTTTAATGAAAGTTAGCAAAAATTTGCTAACGAAAGATTATCGAAAATTGTTGAATTTTTTGTGATCTTGCTTTAAACATACTTGAATTCGCTATTAAAATAAGCGATAAATGAACAAATACTATTCGAGAGGTTTGACCAGATAAGTAATTATCAGCAAATCCTTGAATCACAGAATTATGCGGCGTAAACTACGCCGCAATCTGAAAATAACGCATTGGCGTTTTTAATAAAGGAAAGAAGAATGAGCGACATCCAAGAACGCGTAAAGAAAATTATCATTGAGCAACTAGGTGTTAAAGAAGAAGAAGTAAAACATGAAGCTTCTTTCGTTGACGACTTAGGTGCTGATTCACTTGACACTGTAGAACTAGTAATGGCTCTTGAAGAAGAGTTCGACACTGAGATCCCAGACGAAGAAGCTGAAAAGATCACTACAGTTCAAGCTGCAATCGATTACGTTACAGCTCACGCTGAGTAATTTTACGCATTTTGATTTTAAGGGCAGCATTAAGCTGCCCTTAGTCTATCTATAGAATGATACTAATAAATTTGGTATACACCCCACCTAAAATAATTTCCTTATTGGAGGCAACCCGTGGCTAAACGTCGAGTCGTCGTAACTGGCTTAGGAATGTTGACACCGCTAGGTAATGATGTTGAATCTACTTGGCAAGGTTTGTTAAACGGTAAAAGTGGTATTCAAACTATCACGCATTTCGATACCTCAAGTTTCGGCACCAAATTCGCAGGTTTGCTGAATGACTTTGATGCATCAGCTTACATGTCACCGAAAGATGCAAAGAAAATGGATTTGTTTATCCAATATGGCATTGCAGCGGGTGTACAAGCACTACAAGATTCTGGTCTAGAGATCACTGAAGAAAACGCCACTCGTGTTGGTGTAGCAGTGGGTTCTGGCATCGGTGGTTTAACTTTAATTGAAGAAAACCACATCAAACTATTAAATAGCGGCCCGCGTAAGCTTTCTCCGTTTTACGTGCCTTCGACCATTATCAATATGATCTCTGGTCATTTATCGATTATGCACGGTTTACGTGGCCCTAATATTTCAATCGTTACAGCCTGTACTACAGGTCTACATAACATTGGTCATGCTGCGCGTATGATTGCATACGGCGATGCAGATGCAATGGTAGCCGGTGGTGCTGAAAAAGCATCGACACCAATTGGTATGGGTGGCTTTAATGCAGCTCGTGCATTATCAACTCGTAACGACGATCCACAAGCAGCATCTCGTCCTTGGGATAAAGACCGTGATGGTTTTGTTCTTGCTGATGGTGCTGGTGTTATCGTACTTGAAGAATATGAGCATGCTAAAGCACGTGGCGCGAAAATCTACGCTGAACTCGTTGGTTTTGGTATGAGTGGCGATGCATATCACATGACGTCTCCACCTGAAGACGGTGCAGGCGCAGCTCTAGCGATGGAAAATGCCCTAAATGATGCACAAGTTAATGCAGACCAAGTTGGTTACATTAATGCTCACGGTACATCTACTAATGCAGGCGATAAAGCCGAAACATCAGCTGTTAAAACTATTTTTGGCGATGCAGCGAAAGATGTGATGGTAAGTTCATCTAAATCAATGATGGGTCACTTGTTAGGTGCAGCAGGCTCGGTAGAGTCGATCATTACTATCTTGTCACTTGTTGACCAGAAAGTAAGCCCTACAATCAACCTTGATAACCCAGATGAAGGCTGTGATTTAGACTACGTACCGCACACTGCACGTGACGCTAAATTGGATTACGCACTATGTAATTCATTTGGTTTTGGTGGTACTAATGGCTCGTTGCTGTTTAAAAAGGTATAATTCTTTTTAACAACGGACTAAAAAGAAGAGCCCAGTTGTTTAACTGGGCTTTTTTGTATGAGTAAATTAAAACAAACAATAAAAATAATCACACCAGACACCACAATAAGCACGCAAGACCGTGGCTTAAATTATGGTGACGGCTTCTTTACCACAGGCTCTGTGGTTAATTCTGTCGTTGAGCACTGGGATTTACACAAAGCGCGTTTAGAAGAATGCGCGCAAAGACTATTTTTCCCCGAATTAGATTTAACCGCAATTGAGCGTGAAGTAAATCATGCAATCAGTGATACACAAACCGGTATTTTAAAAATAGTTATCACCCGTGGTGCAGGTGGGCGTGGTTATGGCTTACCAGATACACCAAGTATCCAAGTGTTGATCAGTATAATGCCTGCAGTTTCACACTATAAAAGTTGGCAACAGCAGGGTGTAAACCTAGCGGTCAGCGACGTGAAACTTGCGTATCAACCTTTACTTGCAGGCTTAAAAACATTGAACCGTTTAGAGCAAGTGCTTATCAAAAAGCAAATGAGCAGCCTTGAATGTGATGACGTTGTTGTACTTGATTATGATAACAATGTGATTGAGTGCTCTGCTGCAAATATTTTTGCTATTAAAGACGGTCAAGTTATATCACCTAAGTTAGACCGCTGCGGTATCACTGGGGTTTATCTCAGCGCTTTATGTGATAAGTTAGCCATTGAATTTAAAGCAATCCAACTAGATGAGCTTTTAGCTATGGATGCCGTATTTATGTGTAATAGTTTAATGGGCGTGGTGCCCGTTGCTCGAATTGCTGATACACAGTTTGATATTGAATGCAGTAAAGCGCTATTAACGGCGCAGTTTGCCAAGGAGAGTGTGTGATAAAAGTCATTGTTAGCGTGCTGTTATTAGCATTGCTATGTTGTGGTATTGGCTATCAACAGCTTCAATCAGCATTAAAAATGCCGTTAAAAGTTGAAAATAGTACTTTATTTAAAGTAGAACGTGGCACCGGCTTTAATCAGCTTTGCCAAGCATGGCAAGCAAAGCAGTGGGTTGATAGCTGCTTTAAATTTCAGGTACTTGCTAAAATAGATCCTACGCTTACTGATTTAAAAGCGGGTCTTTATGAACTGGATACAAGCGCTGTGATTGATAATATTCGTCGTATCAATCAAGGTGCACAAGTGAGCTTTAGCTTCACAATTATTGAAGGTCAGCCACTTCGAGACGTTGTTGCTAATATTCAGAAACAAGCGCATTTAACACAAGATTTAGACACAGAAAATTTAGCGACGCAGATAAGTAACACGCAAGAAAATTTAGAAGGCTGGTTGTTCCCTGACACCTATCACTACCATAGTGAAGATAGTGCCAGCGGATTATTAAAACGCGCATACAGCAAAATGCAGCAGGAATTAGACGCTGCATGGCAAACTAGAGCTGCAGATTTAGTATTAAGCTCACCGTATGAAGCGTTAATACTGGCTTCTATCATCGAAAAAGAAACGGGCCTTGCTTCTGAGCGACCACTAATTTCTGCGGTATTTACCAATCGTTTAAAAACCAATATGCGCTTACAAACCGATCCAACAGTTATTTATGGTATTGGTGCTGATTTTGACGGTGATATAAAGCGAAAAGATTTAACAACCTATACACCGTATAACACGTACAAGATAAAAGGCTTGCCGCCAACACCCATAGCCATGCCTTCGAAAGCAGCGATTTTGGCCGCGGTTAATCCCCCTGAGTCTGAATATGTGTATTTTGTTGCGAAAGGGGATGGCAGCCATCAATTTTCGAAAACATTGCAAGAACATAATCGTGCGGTAAAGCAGTACCAATTAAACTAACAACCAGAATTGAGTCTATGACAGCGAAATTTATAGTGATTGAAGGCCTAGAAGGGGCCGGAAAATCAACGGCTATTGCCGTATGCCAAGCTTATTTAGAAAACAAGCAAGTCGATTTTATTAATGTACGTGAGCCTGGCGGTACAGCTATGGCTGAAGAGCTGCGTAATATCGTCAAACAGGCTCACCAAGAAACAGTGACGGGCGAAACAGAGCTGTTAATCATGTACGCAGCACGCTCGCAATTAGTTGCTAATGTTATTAATCCCGCACTTGAAAAGGGTACCTGGGTTTTAGGTGATCGCCATGATCTTTCATCTCAAGCATATCAAGGTGGTGGTCGTGGTATTGAACAGACTAAACTCTCTTTTTTAGCTGATATGGTGCTAAATGGTTTAAAACCTGATTTAACCATTTATTTAGATATTGACCCAGCTGTGGGGCTTGCTCGTGCAAAAGGCCGTGGTGAACTTGATCGTATTGAACAAGAAGCATTAGGCTTTTTTGAGCGCACTCGCGCACGCTACCTTGAAATAGCTAAAACTGATAGCAGTATCAAAACAGTGGATGCAAACCAAACAATGCCAGAAGTACATGCGGCAATCACAACCGTGCTTGATAACTTTTTTGCAGGTTTAAATTAATATGCCTTTGCCGTGGCTTGAAGGGCTTTATCAGCAACTAGCGCAAAGTTTTGCACAGCAACGCTTTCATCATGCCCAGCTATTTAATGGTGATAAAGGTGTTGGCAAACAATGTTTAGTCGATTCGCTCGCCGATGGCTTACTTTGCGCGTCACCTGTAAATTTAAAAGCCTGTGGCAATTGTAAAAGCTGTCAACTTAATCAAGCGGGTACTCATCCTGATAAACGCGTTGTAAAGGTGGAAGGCCAAACAATAGGCGTTGATGAAATTCGTGAAATCAGTGATTTTATCAACCATTCAGCGGCACAAAATGGTAACAAAGTAGTGGTACTTGAACAGTGTCAGAAAATGACCACTGCAGCGGCTAATGCTTTATTAAAAACCCTTGAAGAGCCAAGCTTGCGCCGTTATTTATTGTTAACGTGCGAACAAACTGCATTATTACCTGCAACAATTTTAAGTCGCTGTGCCGTACACGAAATAAAAGTTAACTCTGAATATACGAAAAAATGGTTAGCATCATTAAACATTGCTAATTATTCATGGTTGGAGTTATTCGCTAGGCAGCCACTTCTTGTTCAGCAGTGGCAAAATGACAACCAACTTGAAGCTGTCGATTCTCTTTATAAATTTGCAACTGAGATAAAAGACAGCCATAATTTCAGTGCGTTAGTCGACATATTAAATAAAGATCATAGCTTGGTTAATGTATTTGTTTTGTTTTTAACAGAGCATCTTAAAACGCAATTGGTTTTAGGAATGGACTTTTTCAATTATCAGAAAGCACAATCTGCAATTTCAGAGTTTCTTTATAACAGTTCACATGTGCTTGGTTTAAACTTGGAACTAGCAATTTCACAATTAGCGTTTACTTTACGTGAAAGCCAAAATTAGGAAGTATCGTGCAAGAATTATTAGTAGATATTGAAGACTTAGAAGAATTATATCGCTGTTATATGCCTTATCTAAAAAATGGTGGTTTGTTTGTTCGCACTAATATGCGCTTTGAAATGGGTCATTCATTGGCTTTAAAGGTCACATTACCAGATGCACTAGAAGACGATGTGGTAACAGGTAAAGTTGCTTGGATCACACCGCAAGGTGCACAAAGCTCAAACCCACCAGGCATTGGTGTTAATTTTATCGATGATAAAACCAATTTGAATGCGAAAATCGAAAAACTGCTCGGTACTATGTTAAACTCCGGCAATCCGACCTATACCATGTAATAAAAGTAGTACCATGATTGTAGATTCTCATTGTCATTTAGATCGTTTAGATTTTGATAAACTCGACTTAGACTTAGACCAAGTACTCGATAATGCTCGTGCAAAGAAAGTAGAACACTTTTTATGTGTAAGCGTAACTTTAGATCAATTTCCAAGTATGCTGGATAAAATTAAACACTATCCAGATGTTTCTGCATCATGCGGTGTGCATCCACTTGATCAAAAAGACGCACTCGATAAGCAAAGGCTTATTTCACTTGCAAGCCACGACAAAGTGGTTGCTATTGGCGAAACCGGTCTTGATTACTATTACTCAAAAGACACCCATATTGTTCAGCAAGAAAGTTTCGTGGGTCATATCGAGGTTGCTAATGAGCTAAATAAGCCGCTTATTATTCACACACGAGACGCTAGAGAAGACACTATTAACTTAATGCGCGCGCACAATGCCGAGAATTGTGGTGGTGTATTGCATTGCTTTACAGAAAACTGGGAAATGGCCAAAAAAGCCATTGATATGGGCTTTTATATTTCGATTTCGGGCATTGTTACGTTTAAAAATGCCGTAGAGTTAAAAGACGTTGTAAAGCAAATTCCGCTAGATCGCTTATTGATCGAAACAGATTCACCGTATTTAGCGCCTGTTCCATATCGTGGTAAAACAAATCAACCAGCCTATGTTGAAGATGTCGCTTACTACATCGCTGAGTTAAAAGGGCTTACTTTTAACGAGTTAGCTGAAGCAACAACTAACAACTTTTATTCGTTGTTCAATCAAGCTAAAAGGGCGTAATAGTGCACGGCGTATCGAATTTACCTCAGTTAGTAATGGGGCCAATGGTACGCCGAGCAGATGCAGGGCGAGTGTGCTTTCAATTTGTCACAACTGTGCCTTGCCACTACCGAATTGAGTTTAGCGGTGTTGAAACATACTCGAACTTAGAGTCAATTCAATTAGGGCAACAGCTTTACTTAAATTTCATCAATGTCATGCCTGTCAGTGGTCAGTTTGCAGTTGACTCACTGATCTATTATTCGCTACATGATGAAGATAAAAGCATTGATTTGTCGTCGTTTTGCTATGAACGTGCTGAATCTCCTGCATTTGTTATCCCAAATCGACTCGATAGAATTCTTCATGGTTCGTGTCGTAACCCTCATCATCCTGCAAAAGACAGCCTTGTTGCTGCAGATAATTGGCAAAATGATCAGCGCCAATCTCTTAATGCAGGTGCAGACCTATTATTGTTATCTGGCGATCAAATATATGCGGATGATGTCGCAGGACCTATGCTGCTCGCGATTGAAAAAGTGATTAGCTTGTTTGGTGTGTTTCAAGAGCCAGCGCTTGATTTAGATTTACCTGCAGGGTTTGAGCAGCAACTTTATCAGCGCCATTTACACTTACCCAAAGTACCTTGGCAGAAACGGAGTAAATTTGGTGTTGGTTATTGGCTTAAAAAAGATGAGCCGCACTTCTCAAGCTTAAAAGCTGAAAACCACTTAATTCATTTTCAAGAATTTATAGCGCTTTATTTATTAAACTTCAGTGCGGTTACTTGGCAGTTGATTGAGTTTGAATCAATAGAATGCCCAGCATTAGCCCCTAAATACGCTAATTTATTTAAACTTGAAAAAGACGCACTGCTTGGCTTTGCAAAGGGTCTTCAAAGTGTTGAAAGGTTATTTGCCAATGTATCGACATTAATGATGTTTGACGATCATGATGTCACCGATGATTGGAACTTAACAGCAGGGTGGGAGCAAGCTATTTATCAGCACCCGGCTAGCCGTCGTATTGTAAATAATGGCCTGATTAGTTATTGGTTAATGCAAGGGATTGGTAATGATGCAGGTGATAACTCGCTGTCTTTATTAGCCAGTTTTAAACAAAGCCTGCAACAACAGAGCTGGCATTTTAACGACTTTGATAAGCTAATACTCAATTTTAACCACTGGCATTACGAGCTTAATACCATTCCCAAAGTTGTGGTACTTGATACCCGAACCCATCGCTGGCGTAATGAACAAAACTTCAATGAACCATCAGGCTTACTTGATTGGGAAAGGCTCACGGAATTAGAAGAAAGCTTATTGTCTCACGATAAAGTGATTATCGTATCTCCAGCACCGGTGTTTGGTGTTAAATCGATTGAAGCAATCCAAGCAATTTTTAATTTTTGCGGGCAACCATTATTGGTTGATGTTGAAAACTGGATGGCACATGAAGGTTCTGCTAAAAAGCTGCTAGATACTTTTCGCCGTGAAGATACACCAAAAGAAACCTTGATCCTCTCTGGTGATGTTCATTATTCATTTTGTTTTTCAGTGCAAAAGCGCTTTGGTAAACATAAAAACCGAATTTGGCAGTTGACTGCCAGTGGTATTAAAAATGAGTTCCCACGCAAACTTATCAATATACTCGATAAGCTCGACTCAATTTTATATGCCCCGAAAAGCCCACTTAACTTTTTCACTAAGCGTTGGCAAATGGAAGTTGATAAACACCAAACCATAGGCGAAGGACAAAAGTATTTAGTCAGTAATGCGGCTATCAGCTTAATTGAGCTCAATGACGGTTTACTCGCTAAATATGAACTTATTCACGCTGATAACCAAATAACTGAATTCGATTTAAACGATAATTAATCGAATGCTTTACGATTCGCCTCAACGTAGTCAGCAACATTACTTACCGTATCTAACCAAAAGCCATTTTTAGGATCTTGTAGATAAACAATGAGCTGCTCGAGTACGTCGCTGCCGGTGGTGTACTGATCTCGCTTACCAATATCGTGGCCAGCTAGAATGATCCAACTATTGTTGGTTCTGTGTTGCTCTATGGTTTTTTTAATCTCTTCGAAAGTCAGCCCATCAATAGGTAAACTGGTTAACTGCGAAAAATCTGTAAAATTAGGGTTATTCGCCGTTTCGTCTAGCCAAGTTCGACCAGTTTTAAAGTGTTTAGCTATTAACGGCACATAACTTTTAGTATTAGCACCACGTCCAACAAAGGTGTTACCGCAAGGGTAGGCAAAAGCGGTTGGTGTCACGTTGAGTGTCGCTTTTAAATAGTCTTGCCCCTTCAGGATATCTTGCTCCATTTCTTTTAACGTAAATTGTTCAAGTGAAACACCAAGTTTACGTAGCCATTCAAAGTTGCCTGTACATAAATGGCTTGCTGTATGATTAGCAATTTCGTGACCTGTTTTTACTGCCATTTGCCACTTTTCAACACGTTCTTTTACATTAAAAGGGGATACATAAAATGTCGCTTTTACTTGGTACTTGTTTAAAAGCGCTAAACCGGTATCAACTTGGCTATGTCTTGCGTCATCAAAGCTGATGCTTACGGCATTTTTAGCCTTATTAGGGTAGTCAAAACCTAGGTAATCACTGCTTTTTGCCAGAGTTTGGCTACTAAGTAAAAGTGGTAGTACGACGCACATGGGTTTAAGCATAATCAATCCTTTATCATTGTTTTTACAATGAAATCAAAAAGGCTGATGCTTTGCTATGCGACTTTTGAATAAAAAAACGCCCAGAACGAATCCGCATTGTTCTGGGCTTAGGGGGTGGCTCGTGTGAGCCTGCGCTAACTATAAAAAAACACCTTCTAAATTCAGTAGGGAGAAGTAGAAAGTACTTTTAAGTGTAGTTAATCAGCAGGAAATTGCACGGTAAATGTACAAATTTTATACTATTTTAAAATCAGTCTGTTACAGCTTTTTACCTAAATTAGCGCCTTATTTATACAGTCTTTATGCGCAACTTATACCCAAGTTATCAACTGGGCATTTTGGACCAAATCACGCGGTAATGAGTTCTTAATTTTATTCTTTTGCCACTTACCAAGTCCTACCGGACAACCACATAACATTAAAACTACTTCACCATTATCTTGCGTTGGTTTTTCGAGCCTAATATCTTTACCGTTAAAGTAATCGTTTGCTTGGCAAGCAGACATCTCAAAGGTATTTTTATCGCAATATTGGCCAAAGACAGTGGCAAACTCGTGAGTTAAGCGAACACCACCTTTGTGGATCACACCAAGTTGAATACCTAAACGTGAGTATTTAATTTTATCTTGCAGTTCATCAAAGCCATCAGGAAACAACCAGAGCTCTTTATCACGCTGCATTAACGTGCCTTTAAGTGATTTTAGACCGAACTGTTTTTTAATTGTTTGCATAAACGCTTGGCTTTGTTTTTTATCAAATTCAGCAAACGGAAATGCGCCTTTTTTAACTTTTTGATTTGGGTTAGCGCTTGATGCTACTTTCTTAAATTTAGCGATGAAGAAACCTTCACTGTCGTAAGTTTGCGGCCAAACATGCAAATAACCTTCGCTGGTTGTCGCTTTGTCTGCACCATCAAACAGAGTATTGAGCGATTGTACTTCGATGCAATCAGGGAACTCTGCTAATAGATACTCACACACTTGTTGGTTCTCAAGCGGTGTTAAAGTACAGGTCGAATAGACTAATGTGCCGCCTGGTTTTAAGGCATAAAAGGCACTTTTGATAAGGGCTTTTTGCACAGCAGCAATATCAATATTAGATTCGATTGACCAATTTTTTAAGGCGTCTGCATCTTTACGAACCGTGCCTTCACCTGAACACGGGGCATCTAGCAAAATGCTGTCGAAGCACTCATACATGTAATCCCCGAATATCACACCGTCAAAATGTGATAATGCACAATTACCCACACCCATACGTTTGAGGGTTGCAGCCAATACTTTTAAGCGTGACGATGACAACTCATTGGCCACTAACACGCCACTATTATCCATCATGGCGGCGATTTGTGATGTTTTTGAACCTGGTGCCGATGCCATATCAAGTACCGCATCGCTCTGCTGAACTTCGGCTCTCAGTGCTACCGGCGGTAACATTGAGCTGGCTTCTTGCACATACATAGCACCACTTAAGTGTAAATCGGTATTACCGATTGCAAGGGCCGCTTCTTCGTCGCTTGGGCGTGTTAGCCAGAATCCTTCTTCACACCATGGAATTGCTGTTAATTCCCATCCTTTTTTGGCGCATTGACGCTCAAATTCAGCGACTGACATTTTTAAAGTATTTACGCGAACAGATCGTCTCAATGGGCGGCGACAGGCTGCAATAAAGTCGTCTAATAATAAATGTTCAGGAAGGTAGCTTTTTACATCATCAATAAATGAGTCAGGAATATATGTATTAGCGTCCACTAAATGGCTCTCACATCACGTAATAATAGCTGGATCATACCATTTATAGCGCTATCGGGGGATATTTTTAGCTTTTTAAGAGCGAGATTGAAGTGTCGACATATTACTAATATAAATGTTCTTTATAGCCATTATTTTTGATAAATATCATTTTATGTCGACATTTTGCTAGTTTTTTAGTCTGTTTTTCCGATCTCAAGGTTGACACATGCAATGATAGGGCGCATAGTGAACTCACAAATTGTCGACAATCTTAATTTAGTACTTTGATAGACCTATTTATGACAGAGCAAAAAGCCAACGATAACTACAACGATATCACGATAACAACTGCATCAGACCAAGTGTTTGTCGACATGCGTCGTGAAATTGTACAAGGCACCATTGAGCAGGGCAGCAAAATTTCTGAGCCAGAACTTGCTAAACGTTATGGTGTAAGCCGTGCCACCTTACGTGAGGCGCTAAATCGTTTAGAGAGCTGTTATTTGGTAGAGCGTAAAGCAAATGTCGGTTGCCGTGTCGTTGCACTAACAGCTGAGCGTTTAATCGAAGTCTATCAGGTTCGTAGTGCCTTAGAAGGGCTGGCTTGTCGGTTAGCTGCCGACAACATGGAACCTGAAGAAGTGCAGGGTTTAAAACAGTTATTGAATCAGCACTTACAAACACAGCGTGTAAAAGAAGGTGAATCATACTACCAAGAAGCGGGCGACCTTGATTTTCATTATCGCATTATTAAAGGGTCGAAAAACGCACACTTAATTCATCTTTTATGTAATGAGTTGTACCAGTTAATTCGTATGTACCGTGTACAAATGGGGATGGTTGGGCCACGTGTATCAAAAGCGTTTGATGAACACTTGGCTATTATTAATGCCATTGAAAACCATGACGGTGAATTAGCCGAAATGCTTATGAAGCGCCATATTAGTGCGTCTCAGGCAAATATTCAGACTAAGTTTGACTTACTCGCAGCAAAAAATCAGTAGCGCCGTAGTTAAACAGTCACAATTTAGATTTAAAAAATAGAGTCAGCCAAAGAGCTGAAACCGTTCAAAGATAGGAGTTATCCAATGTCAGCAGGATTAAAGTTCAAACAGGCAATCGCCAACAACAAGCCATTACAAGTGGTTGGCACCGTCAACGCGTACTGCGCAATGATGGCAGAGAAAACCGGTCACCAAGCACTTTACCTCTCAGGTGCGGGTGTTGCTAACGCATCATACGGCATGCCAGATTTAGGTATGACTAGCCTTGATAACGTACTTGAAGATATTCGTCGAATCACCAGCGCTACCGACTTACCGCTTCTTGTTGATGCTGACACAGGTTGGGGCGGTGCTTTTAATATTGCTCGTACCGTTAAAGAAATGACCAAAGCAGGCGCAGCGGGCTTCCATATTGAAGACCAAGTAGCACAAAAACGTTGTGGTCACCGTCCTAATAAAGAGATCGTGTCTAAAGATGAAATGGTTGACCGTATTAAAGCTGCGGTTGATGCTAAAACAGACAGTGATTTTTACATTATGGCGCGTACTGATGCATTCCAAAAAGAAGGCTTAAATGCAGCGATTGACCGCGCAGCAGCGTGTGTTGAAGCTGGCGCAGACGCCATCTTTGCAGAAGCTGTACATGATCTAGCAGATTACCAAGCGTTTGCTAAAGCGTTAAATGTGCCGATTCTTGCAAATATCACTGAATTTGGTCAAACGCCACTTTATACAAAAGAGCAATTGAGCGAAGTGGGTGTTGAAATTGTACTTTATCCACTCAGTGCATTTAGAGCGATGAACAAAGCAGCACTTAATGTGTATTCGTCTATTCTTAGCGAGGGCTCACAACAAAGCCAAGTAGACAATATGCAAACACGTGCGGAATTATATGAGTTTTTAGATTATCACTCATATGAAAACACACTCGATAACCTTTTCTCAGCTAAAAAATCATAACGACAACATATAAGGAGAACACTCATGGTAGATAAAGCATTAGGCGGCGCAGGTTTACGTGGTCAAGTAGCAGGTGAAACAGCACTGTGTACAGTAGGTAAATCAGGTTCAGGTTTAACTTATTGTGGTTATGATATTAGTGAATTAGCAGATAAAGCACAGTTTGAAGAAGTGTCTTTTTTACTGTCGCGCGGTGAATTACCAACAGAGTCTGAGCTGACTGAATATAAAGCAAAGCTAAAATCACTACGTGGTTTACCAGATGCACTAAAAACAGTGCTTGAGAACATTCCTAAAGATGCGCACCCAATGGATGTAATGCGTACTGGTTGTTCTATGCTAGGTAACTTAGAGATGGAGCAAGATTTCTCACAAGCGAATGATGCGATTGACCGCCTAGTTGCCGTATTCCCGAGCATTATTTGTTACTGGTATCGTTTTAGCCATGACGGCGTTCGTATTGAAACTGAAACAGATGATGATTCGGTAGGTGCACACTTCTTACGTTTATTACATGACGAAGCACCATCAGCACTGTTTGAGCAAGTAATGAATGTGTCTTTAATTTTATATGCAGAGCATGAGTTTAATGCATCAACATTTACTGCGCGTGTGTGTGCATCAACATTGTCTGATATTCACTCTTGTGTAACGGGTGCTATTGGTAGTTTACGTGGCCCATTACATGGTGGTGCGAACGAAGCCGCTATGGATATGATTGAAGGCTTCACAAGCCCAGATCAAGCTGAAGATGCACTAATGGGTATGCTTGAGCGTAAAGACAAGATCATGGGCTTTGGTCACGCTATCTACCGCGAATCAGATCCACGTAACGTGATCATCAAAAAATGGTCAGAAAAACTGGCTGCAGAAGTGGGTGACGATGTTCTTTATCCTGTGTCTGTTCGCTGTGAAGAAGTTATGTGGCGTGAAAAGAAATTATTCTGTAATGCTGATTTCTTCCATGCATCTGCGTATCACTTCATGGGGATTCCAACTAAGTTATTCACGCCAATTTTCGTGATGAGCCGTGTTACGGGTTGGACAGCACACGTGAAAGAGCAACGTGCTAACAACCGTATTATTCGCCCAAGTGCAGATTATACGGGCCCAGAAGCGCGCAGCTATTCGCCAATTTCTGAGCGTTAATCGTAATTAAATCAGTGATAGGGGTAGCTTAGCTGCCCCTTTATGAAGGGGCGAAATAAATACAAAAACAATCAGCCCACCTTTGTTCACCGTCACCAAGTACAAGTAGAATCATCATGAATACAAATTTTAGAAAACCATTAGCAGGCACCGGAGTCGATTACTTTGATACCCGCGCTGCTGTTGATGCAATTAAACCGGGCAGCTATGCCACACTTCCTTACACATCGCGAGTACTTGCCGAAAACTTAGTTCGTCGCTGTGATCCTGAAATGCTAAATGATGCATTGTCGCAATTGATTGACCGCAAGCGTGATTTAGATTTTCCATGGTTTCCTGCTCGTGTTGTTTGTCACGATATCTTAGGTCAAACAGCGTTAGTTGATTTAGCAGGTCTGCGTGATGCTATTGCTGCAAAAGGCGGCGATCCTGCAAAAGTAAACCCTGTGGTACCTACACAGTTAATTGTTGACCACTCATTAGCGGTTGAACACGCAGGTTTTGAACCTGACGCATTTGAAAAAAACCGTGCTATTGAAGACCGTCGTAACGATGACCGTTTCCACTTTATCAATTGGACAAAAACAGCATTTAAAAATATTGATGTTATCCCGCCAGGTAACGGCATTATGCATCAAATCAATTTAGAGAAAATGTCACCGGTGATCCAAAAACGTGATGGCGTGGCATTCCCAGATACATTAGTTGGTACAGATAGCCACACACCTATGGTCGATGCGTTAGGTGTTATTGCAGTCGGTGTAGGTGGTCTTGAAGCTGAAAGCGTGATGCTTGGCCGTGCATCTTACATGCGTTTACCTGACATTGTGGGTGTTGAACTAAAAGGCAAGCCACAACCGGGTATTACTGCAACCGACATTGTATTAGCGATCACCGAATTTTTACGTAATGAAAGAGTTGTGTCGACCTACCTTGAATTTTATGGCGAAGGTGCTGATGCACTAACCTTAGGCGATAGAGCAACTATCTCTAATATGACGCCAGAGTTTGGCGCAACAGCAGCGATGTTCTACATCGATGACAACACACTTGATTATCTACGTTTAACTGGCCGTGAAGAAGAGCAAGTTAAACTAGTTGAAACATACGCAAAAGAGACTGGCCTTTGGAGTGATAGCCTTAAAACGGCTGAATACGAGCGTGTGTTAACCTTTGATCTATCATCAGTTGGTCGCAATATTGCGGGCCCTTCGAATCCACATCGCCGTGTTGCAACTAGCGATCTTGATAAAGCGGGTATCACTGGCGTTGTTGAGAATGAAGAAGGCTTAATGCCAGATGGCGCCTGTATCATTGCAGCAATCACAAGTTGTACTAATACCAGTAACCCACGCAACGTTATTGCTGCAGGTTTACTTGCGCGTAATGCTAACGCTAAAGGTTTAACTCGTAAGCCATGGGTTAAAACATCACTGGCACCGGGTTCTAAAGCGGTTAAGTCTTATTTAGAAGAAGCTAATTTGTTACCTGAGCTTGAGCAACTTGGCTTTGGTATTGTTGCCTTTGCGTGTACAACCTGTAATGGCATGAGTGGTGCGCTTGATCCAAAAATTCAGCAAGAAGTGATTGACCGTGACCTATACGCAACCGCTGTACTGTCGGGTAACCGTAACTTCGATGGTCGTATTCATCCTTATGCTAAACAAGCATTCTTAGCTTCACCGCCACTGGTTGTTGCTTATGCAATTGCCGGTACTATTCGTTTTGATATCGAAAAAGATGTATTAGGGCATGATCAACAAGGCAACGAAATTCGCCTAATGGATTTATGGCCATCAGATGAAGAAATTGATGCGGTGATCAAACAAAGTGTTAAACCTGAACAATTTAAAAAGGTTTACGAGCCAATGTTTGATTTAAGTGTAGATTACGGTGAAGACAACGATCCACTTTACCAATGGCGCCCACAAAGTACTTATATTCGCCGTCCTCCTTATTGGGAAGGCGCATTAGCGGGTGAACGCTCTCTGAGTGATATGCGTGCACTAGCTGTGTTGGGCGACAACATCACTACTGACCACTTATCACCTTCGAATGCGATTTTAGCGTCAAGTGCTGCTGGTGAATACCTCGCTAAAATGGGCCTGCCGGAAGAAGATTTTAACTCGTATGCTACTCACCGAGGTGACCATTTAACAGCACAGCGTGCTACATTCGCTAACCCTAAGTTATTGAATGAAATGGTTAAAGAAAATGGTGAAGTGAAGCAAGGTTCATATGCTCGCATTGAACCAGAAGGCAAAGTGACGCGTATGTGGGAAGCTATCGAAACCTACATGGAGCGCAAACAACCGCTTATCATTGTGGCAGGTGCCGATTATGGTCAAGGTTCATCACGTGACTGGGCTGCAAAAGGTGTTCGCCTAGCTGGTGTTCAAGTCATTGCAGCCGAGGGCTTTGAGCGTATTCACCGCACTAACTTAATTGGTATGGGCGTATTACCGCTTGAGTTTAAAGCAGGCACGACGCGAACTACGCTAGGTATTGATGGTAGTGAGAGTTTCAGTGTCAAAGGTGAGCCAACACCAGGCGCAACATTGACACTAGTGATTACCCGTGCCAATGGTGAAATCGTTGAAGTACCAATGACGTGCCGTTTAGATACCGCTGAAGAAGTGTCAATTTATTCAGCGGGTGGTGTACTGCAACGTTTCGCGCAAGATTTTTTAGAATCTGAGGAGCACTAAGCGATGGCGTTTAAACCACAAATTAAGGTGCCAGCGACCTATATGCGTGGCGGCACCAGTAAAGGGGTGTTCTTTAACTTAACTGACTTACCTGAGCCAGCCCAAGTGGCAGGTGAGGCGCGCGACAACCTGTTATTACGTGTGATTGGCAGCCCCGATCCTTACCAAAAACAAACTGATGGTATGGGCGGTGCAACCTCAAGCACCAGTAAAACGGTGATTTTATCGAAAAGCGCTAAAGCTGATCACGATGTTGATTATCTGTTTGGTCAAGTTGCTATCGATAAGGCGTTTGTTGATTGGAGTGGTAACTGCGGTAATTTAACTTCAGCAGTCGGGGCCTTTGCTGTGTCAAACGGTCTTGTTGATGCCAGCAAAATTCCAGAGAACGGCGTTGTTGAAGTTAAAGTATGGCAAGTCAATATTAGTAAAACCATCATAGTGCACGTGCCAATTACTAACGGTGAAGTGCAAGAAACTGGTGATTTTGAGCTTGATGGCGTGACCTTTCCAGCCGCTGAAGTGAAACTTGAATTTATGGACCCTGCAGATGGCGAAGGGGCCTTATTTCCAACAGGTAACTTAGTCGATGAATTAGAGGTGCCGGGTATTGGTATGTTGTCTGCAACGATGATCAATGCGGGTATTCCTACAGTTTTCATTAACGCCAGTGAAGTTGGCTACGATGGCACAGAGCTACAAGAAGCCATTAACGGTGATGCATCGGCACTTGAAAAGTTAGAAACGATTCGCGCCTATGGAGCGTTGAAAATGGGGTTAATTTCTCATATTGATGAAGCAAAAGCACGTCAACATACGCCAAAAGTAGCTTGGGTTGCACCAGCTAAAACTTATCACGCATCAAGCGGTAAAGTTGTAAATGAAACCGATATTGATTTAGTGGTACGTGCTATGTCGATGGGTAAATTGCACCATGCTATGATGGGCACGGCTGCGGTAGCAATAGGTACTGCAGCTGCCATACCTGGAACTTTAGTAAACCTTGCTGCAGGTGGTGGTGAGCGACAAGAGGTAAACTTTGGTCATCCTTCTGGCACTTTAAAAGTCGGCGCTGCTGCAACATTTGTTAATGGTAATTGGCAAGTCACAAAAGCAAGTATGAGCCGAAGTGCACGTGTATTAATGGAAGGCTGGGTTCGAGTGCCCGAGTAGCAGTACACATAATCAAAATAAAGCGGCGGTTACGCCGCTTTGTCTAATCCGTAGCATTGTTGCTTCATACCTTCGATAAACTCGTCAAACTTGCCGCTTTGTTGCATTAGTTCTATTTCGTCATTTAAGTCTTCTAAAACTTTTTGCCAGTGCGGCGTTGATTTGCTGACAGAAAAATATAGCGGTTTGTATTCAAGCTTAGGCTCTAATGCGACCAGTGATTCTAAAATTTGTCGTTTGCCGCTATTTGATAATTCAGACTTGTAAACGCTTGCTTTTAACACTTCAAGATCTGCCACAATCAGGCTTACTCGGTTACTAAGCAAGAGATGAATTAGTTGGTACTCATTATTAGCGACGATTGTATCGATTTCTTTATTATCAATCATGGCATCGAGTTCTTTGGTGTTTTTATATGAGCGAACTACACCAATAGGCAAGTCTTTTACAGAGTTTAAATCCCCATTAAATGGAATTTGAGTTCCTTTTAACGCCACGAAAGAAAGATTCCCACCTGGAATGGCATGGCTTAAAGCGAGTAAATTGTTGCGGGTTTTATCAAGGAAGTTATCTGAAATAACATCATCTTCAATGAAATATTCAGGAAAGAGAATATCAGCGCGACCTAATTCAGCTTCTCTTACGGCACGCGCCCAAGGATAAAAGCTAATGTGCACGCCATAGCCTTTTTCAAGTAAGGAGCTTACAGCAAATTGGTAAAGCCAGCCTTTGTTGCATAAGTTTTCGTCTATATAAGGAGGCCAATCTAAAGTAACGAGCTTTAAAACATGTTTGGCATCTAAGTTATAACCATATCCGCCGTTGAAACGCACCGCTTCTTCAGTGATGATTTCGCCATTTTTTTCAAAGCTAACAGGCGTAAGGCCCGCAAGAGCTTGATATGAGGCGAATAAAAAAAATACGGTTAGTAGTTTCATAAATTGTTTAAGTTTTTGTTATTTATCTAAAGCTTAGCCTTTTGCCGTAAATATACAACCTAGTAACTGTAACAATATCTAACGGATGGAGTACATTTTTCGATCACAGCTTATTTTAATAGGCTTGAGTGACAAAAAGTTTACATTTGTATTATGATATCACTTAATGCTTTTGCAGTTTAAGGATAACAACAATGATAAAACCAAGTATCTATATATCACTTCTCACAAGCTCTATGCTTGCTCACGCACAATTACCGCTTAGCGTTACAAGCCCAGATGGACAAATAACTGTAAAACTCGAAAAACAACAAAATCAGCTTGTTTATAGCGTAAATTATGGCAACCAAGAGTTTTTGCAGCAATCACAGCTTGGTTTAAATACCAACCTGGGTGATTTTTCACAAAGCCTAAAATATAAAAGCCATACAACCGCTTCAGTCAATGAAAGCTATAAGCTGCATAATGCGAAGGTAAGTGAAGTAAACTACACAGCAAATTCACTCAAAGCGCAATTTGAAAACCAAGACGGCAGAATGCTTGGCGTCGAGTTTAATGTGTCTGATAGCGATGTTGCATTTCGTTATCAGATATCGGGTGCTGAAACAGACACCCGTATCAAGGTGTTAGCTGAATACAGCGCTTTTAATTTACCAGATTCTGCAACTACATTTATAAGCCCACAAGCCTTACCTGAAACGGGCTGGATGCAAACAAAACCAAGTTACGAAGAGCCTTACACCTTTAACGAAGCCCTTGGAACACCGTCAGCGAACGGCGTGGGCTATACCTTTCCTGCATTATTTAAAAATAGCGATAAAGGTTGGCTTTTAATCTCAGAAACCGGTGTTGATAGCCATTATGTTGGCTCAAAATTAAGCGAAGGCACGAAAGACGGTGTTTATCGTATTTCATTTCCTCAGGCTGGAGAGAACAATGGCATTGGTGCAACTTATGCGGCTATGGCAATGCCTGCAACCACACCTTGGCGCACCATCACGTTAGGAGCAAGTTTAAAACCAATCGTTGAATCAACCGTGGCGTTTGATTTAGTTAAACCCCTTTATCAAGCAAGCCAAGATTATAAAATGGGTCGTTCAACATGGAGCTGGATTGTTTGGCAAGACCCAAGTATCAACTACGATGACCAAATCAAATTTATTGACTTAGCTGCATCATTAAATTTTGAATATGTATTAATCGACAATTGGTGGGATAAAAACATTGGCCGCGAGAGAATGGCTGAATTGGTTAAGTACGCTAATGGTAAGGGCGTTGATGTTATTTTGTGGTACAACTCAAATGGCTGGTGGAATGATGCACCACAGACCCCACAAAATAGAATGAACAGTGCACCAGCACGTCGAAATGAAATGGCGTGGCTACAAAGCATTGGTGTAAAAGGGCTGAAAGTAGACTTTTTTGGTGGTGACAAACAAGAAACCATTAAACTCTATGAAGATATTCTCACTGATGCAAATCAGTATGGTTTAGTGATCACCTTTCATGGCAGCACCATACCGCGTGGTTGGGAAAGAATGTATCCGAACTTCGTCACATCTGAAGCGGTTCTAGCATCGGAAAACCTTGTTTTTCATCAAAATTCGTTAGATTTACATGCCTATAACGCGACTATTTTACCGTTCACTCGTAATGCTATTGGCGCTATGGACTTTGCCCCAGTGTTTTTAAACAAACGCTTATCTCAAGATCAAACAGTCGGCACTATTCGTAAAACCACAGATACATTTGAACTGGCAACAGGTGTGCTTTATCAATCACCAGTGCAACATTTTGGCCTGACGCCAAATAACCTTGAAGAGCAACCTCAATTTGTTCTTGATACTTTAAAGGCGATGCCAACGGTATGGGATGAAACACGCTATATTGCAGGTCAGCCAGGTCAAGATGTAACGATCGCAAGGCGTCATCAACAAACATGGTGGGTAGCAGCTGTGAATGGTGAAAATAAAGCCAAAACATTAGATATTGATTTACCTATGTTAGCAGGCAAAAAAGTCACATTGTTGTTTGATAACAAAAATGGCAGTGCAGGAACCAAGCAAGTCAAAGTAAGTAACAGTGGTAAGTTAACCTTAAACTTATTAGCTCAAGGTGGCGCACTGATTATTGGTCGCTAAATGTGAGTCAAAAGGCGATAAACAAAACCAAGTAGAGAAAAGCGAGCAGGTTGCTCGCTTTTTTTTGGCTATAGTTGCCTTGCTACCTTGGGCGTGCTAGATTTCGTCGGGTGTGGTGATGTACTACACCGCTTTGAGGACGACCTTAAAGCTGAAATTAAATTCGGGGACGACCCCATAAAGAGGTCGACCATGAATTGGATCCTACTTATTGCTGCTGGCTTACTTGAAGTCGCTTGGGCTTATGGCCTAAAACAATCAAACGGTTTTACTAAACCACTCATTTCATTCTTTACAATCTTAACCATGGCTGCGAGCTTCTATTGCTTAAGCGTGGCGCTTAAATCATTACCACTTAGTTTGGCTTATGCGGTTTGGGTAGGTATCGGCGTAATTGGCTCAGCAATTATTGGCATGACGCTATTATCAGAAGGCGTAAGCCTATTAAAAATTGCCAGCTTACTGCTGATTGCTCTTGGCATTATTGGTTTGAAACTCGCCAATTAGTGTTGGTATAAAAATCCGATAGGCTTTGCTCTATCGGATTTTGGGTCTAGATCAAATGCAATTTGGGATTTATTAATTAGTGTAATTTTTTATAATCAACGACGACTTGCTGTTGTACGCCAAGGCCTTCAATGCCAAGGGTAACTGTGTCGCCTTCTTTTAAGTAAACCGGTGGTGTTTGCCCTAAACCTACTCCCGGTGGCGTTCCGGTAGAGATAACATCACCCGGTTGCAGACTCATAAATTGGCTGAGATAACTGACGATAAACGCTGGATCAAACACCATAGTTTTTGTGTTGCCGTTTTGGTATTGGGTATCGTTCACCTTTAACCACATATCTAAATTAAGTGGATCCGGAATTTCATCTTTGGTGACTAACCATGGGCCAAGTGGGCCAAATGTGTCACAGCCTTTCCCTTTATCCCATTGTGAACCGCGTTCTAGCTGGAAGTTTCGTTCAGACACATCGTTACACACACAATAACCAGCAATGTAATCATATGCGTTTTCTACATCGACATAGGAGGCGTGTTTACCAATGACAATGGCAAGTTCAACTTCCCAGTCTAGCTTTTCGCTATTTTTAGGCTTGATTATATTATCGTTAGGGCCGCTAATCGCGCTGGTGGCCTTGCTAAATACTTCAGGCTCATTGGGAATGGCCATGCCAGATTCTGCAGCGTGATCAGCATAATTTAAGCCAATACAAATAAACTTACCTACATCAGCAATACATGAACCGATACGCACAGGCTCTTCAATAAGCGGCAAGGTGTTTAAGTCAATTTGACTAATAAAATTGAGTGTTACTGGTGATAAAGCTTGGCCATTGATGTCTTTGAGCACGTTACTTAAACAACGTAGCTTGCCATCGCTGTCAATAATGCCGGGTTTTTCTTGGCCAAAAGGGCCGTATCTTAGTAGTTTCATGATGATTCTCTTTACTTCTATTAGTTATTCAAGGTGACGAAACCGCCATCAATGGGAAAATTACTGCCGGTAATAAAGGCTGCATCATCTGAGCAGAGGTAATCGACCAGTCCGGCAATTTCTTCAGGTTTACCCATGCGGCCTATAGGTTGACTTTTAGAGAGCTTTTCAAACATTTCAGCCTGATTTTCTGGGTAACTTTGAGCTAAAAAATTATCAACAAATGGAGTGTGCACTCGACCTGGCGCAATACAGTTACAGCGGATGCCATCATTTATATAGTCTTTTGCAACTGAATAGGTCATGGTTAGTACCGCGCCTTTCGTCATTGAGTAAGCAAACCTGTGAGCAATACCGACCGAAGATGCAACCGAAGCAAGGTTAATAATGACGCCGCTTTTTCGAGATTTCATGCTCTCGATAGCTGCATGAATACAGTTATAAACGCCCTTAACATTAATGTTATAGAGTCTGTCCAAATCAGCTTCTGTGGTGTTTTCGATATTGCCGATATGGGCAATACCGGCGTTGTTAACCAAAATATCAATGGGGTAGTGCTTGGTAATCGTATTAAATAACTCGTGAACTTGTTGATGGTTTGCAACATCGACGGCGTACGCATCGGCACTGCCACTGTCGCGAAGAATTTCATCTTTCACTAAGTTTGCAGCGTCAAGGTTTAAATCAACCACCATGATATGAATGTCACGTTTTGCCAAACGCAAACAGATGCTGCGCCCGATGCCACTTCCACCACCGGTTACTAGGGCTATTTTTTTTGTGTTTTGCTGGCTCATAAAAAGTCCTTAACTGGGGAAATTAAAATAATTGGTAAAGTCTCTTGGCATTATCGGACCAAATCTTTCGCTGCTCAGAGACTGGTAGAACACTTATCAGCACATCGCTGATGTAATGCCAGTCGGTATAACAGCCATTCATGTTAACCACTGGCCAGTCGCTGCCCCATAAAATTCGGTTGGCACCAAATAACTGATAAATGAGTTCGAAGTAGGGGCGATATGTATCGATATCGACACAATCAGCCTGTGCTTGTGACATAAGCCCGGAAAACTTAATCGAGACATTTTTTAAGCATGCAAGTTGATAGAGCATGTCTTCCCAATGTTCAGATTTTGGCTTTGTTAAATCCGGTTTAGCCAGATGATTAATAACGATGTTTAGATGAGGATGCTGCTTAGCAATAGTGAGTACGTGCGGTAAGTGACACTCATGCACTAGGGCATCAAAACAGAGCTTATGCGCCGCTAAAAATTGGAAAATTGGCGTAAATTCTGGGTTTAAGATCCAATCAATTTGTTCAATATCTTGCAGCATAGGACGTACACCTTTGAAGTAAGGATCTGCTGCAAATAAGGTTAACTGTTTAAGGACGTTGGCATCGGTAAAGTCGACCCAACCAACAACACCTGCAATAAAACTGTAGGACTTAGCAAGTTTCAGTAAAAAACGCGTTTCATCATGTGAGTCGGCCGCTTGCACCACAATAGTGTTAGCAATGTCATTAATAGCAAGGGTCGTAGTGAGTCTTTCTGGTAAATAATCTTGATAAAGCACAGTTAAATCTTCACTTAACCAGCGATAGTCGCCACGGCTCAATTGCCAAAAATGTTGATGGCTATCTATTTTCTTAATCGGGTTGAGTGTGCTGATTGTGTTCATGATGCGTCTCCGCTTTCTGGCGTCGGTGCATGCTGTGCAATGAGACCCGCTGTTTTTAAATCTTGCCAAAACTGGTTCGGGATCACCTGATTAAATAATTCGACGGTTTTGTGCACCCGTTTTTCGTTACCAAGCCCAGGTATAACCGAGGCAACGGCGGGATGCGCGAGTGGAAACTGTAAAGCTGCAGCTGCTAATGTGACATTATGATCAACACAAACAGCTTCAATTTTGGCGACTTTGTCGATGATTTCTTGTGGCGCTGGTTGATAGTTGTAGTATGGGTTTTGAAAATGACGAACGCCCGTTGCTAATATTCCCGAGTTATAGGGCCCACCTAAGATAATAGACGCACCATGCTCTATACATGCAGGTAAAAAATCATCGAGAGGTTGCTGCTCTAATAGTGAATAACGACCAGCTAATAAAAAGCAATCGAACTGTCCCATTGCCATTGCACGTTGGCATATTTCAACTTCGTTAACCCCTAAACCGATAGCTTTAATTTGCCCACTTGCTTTGAGCTCTTCTAACGCGCGGTAGCCGCCTTGCTCAAATTGCATAAAATAAAAGGCATCTCGCTCGGCGTGTGTATCAACGCCTAAATCATGTACGAGTAAAATATCAATTTCAGCTAAACCTAAACGTTGTTGGCTATCTTCAAAAGAGCGCATAATGCCATCGTAGCTGTAGTCATATTGGGCATCAAAAGGCATTGGCGTGGCAAAGCCATGACGCAGCTGCGTTACATCAGCATGGGGATCAGGTTTGATCAATCTGCCAACCTTGGTTGATAGAATATACTCTTTTTTACCAAGACCGCGCAGGGCATCACCAACACGACGTTCACTTAACCCAGCACCATAGCGAGGGGCGGTATCGAATAATGAAATGCCTACTTCAATTGCTGCAGTTAAGGTATTTTTAGCTTCTTCATCGCTCACTGCTTGATATAGGTTACCCATAGAGGCCGCGCCAAAACCGAGGGTTGAAACCTCAATGCCGGTTTTTCCAAGCGGACGCGTTTTAAATGTGTTTTTCATAACATACCTCTTAAGGTTTCCTTACTTCACCAAAAAATCGGGTAGTTCAGATACAGTGGCACAGCCTAGCTGATTCATGATCTGAGTAATTTGCATCATCAAGGCATTGATGGTGTGAATGCCGCCTCTATCGCCAAGGGCACCCACGCCATACACAAAGGGCCTGCCTAAAAATGTAAAGTCAGCGCCGCTTGCAAGTGCACTCACAATATTTGTTCCGCTACGAAGCCCACTATCCATAAAAATTTTGATGTCGTTTGAATACTTGGCAGCGACTGTTTGCAGTGGTTTGACGGGAGATTCACCGGCATCTAGCTGACGCGCGCCATGATTTGACATAACAACCCCATCTGCGCCGAGCGCAATGGCCGCTTGTACATCAGACTCATTAATCAACCCTTTAATGATCAAAGGCCCTTGCCATAAATCGCGAATCGGTTTTAAACCTTCCAGATCAACGCGGCCCATGACGGTTTTATTCATAAAGGCTGCGAGTTCATCGGTAGGCATATTTTTTGGCATATAAGGCTTGAGCGTTTCCATTTCTGGTTTACCAGCAAGCGCTGTTTTATAAAGCCAACGGGGTCTTGCTAGCATCTGCAAAATATTAGACAGTGTCATCTTCGGTGGCATAGCAAGGCCATTTCGAATATCTCGTGGCCTGTAGCCAAAGGTAGGCACATCAACGGTGACAACTAGCACAGGGTAATGAGCTGCTTTGATGCGATTGAGTAAATCGAGCCTAATCTTTTCATCGGTCGGGTTATAAAGCTGAAACCACGCATGGCCTTCTGATACTTCTGCGATTCGTTCTAGGCTAGATGATGAAACCGTGCTTAACACATAAGGAATGTTTTTTTCAGCGGCGGCTTTAGCAAGAATCTCAGGGGCTTTTGGCCACATTAAGCCTTGTAAACCAACAGGCGCAATACCAAATGGGGCAGCGTATGTATGGCCAAATAATTCGACAGTTTGACTGCTACCTGCAAATGGCTTTAATAGTTCACTGCGTAATTGCACACTATTGATGTCATCTCTATTTCGCTTTACACCATGCTCTTGCATACAACCGCCTTCAAGGTAATCGAAGGCAAAGCGAGGAATACGTTTCTTGGCTTTTTTCTTAAGGTCGGCAACGTCTGGGTAAAGGTGGTTAAAGTAATTGCTCATGATGAATTCCTCAGTTTTATTTCAAGCACGCAGGCCCAATGCTGTCGAAGGTTTTATAGGTTAATAAAAACTCTTGATGTCCCATTTGCTCAGATTTGGTTTGTTCACCATTGCCGACTCGGACAATCAACTCAAAAATTTCATCTCCCACTTGCTTTACTGTTTTACTGCCTTCAATAACAGCGCCGGCATTTATATCCATATCATCACTGAGATTTGCATAGGTTTCTGGGTTAGCGCAGATTTTAATAACCGGTGAAATGGCAGAACCAACAACAGACCCGCGGCCTGTGGTAAATAAGGTGATATGAGCTCCTGAGGCTATCATTTCGACAATTTCTTGGTTGTCTGAAATATTTGGAAAACCAAACATAGGTTCGCCATCGGGCACCACATCCATTAAGAAAAGACCTTTTTTATTTGGCTTTTCTCCTGGTTTGATAATGCCGTTTATTTGCGATGCGCCAGACTTGGCATAGGCGCCCATTGATTTTTCTTCTTGGGTTGTTAATCCGCCTTCAGCATTGCCTGGGGCAAAACTGCCATAGCCCATTTTGGTGTAGTAATTTTCTGCTTTGACAACACAATTAATAAGTTGCTTGGCGAGTTCTGGGCTTTCGGCTCGATGAGCCATGATTTGCTCACAACCGACAAGTTCACCGGTTTCTTCAAAAATGCAGGTAGCATCCGCGCTAATTAATCGGTCAAAACATTTACCAACTGCCGGGTTTGCGCTAATTCCACTGGTGCCATCAGAGCCACCACAAATAGTGCCAATGACAAGCTCATCGAGATGCATGTACTCAATTGGGCATTGAGCAAGCTGCTCAAGCATGATTTGGCTTTGCATAATGCCTTTGGCAATAGTGTTTTTTGTGCCGCCATTTTGTTGGATCACTAGGGTATTTACTGGACGACCAGACTCAGTAATAGCATCGCTCAAATACTCACGGTTAAAACCTTCGCAGCCTAGTGACACTAATAAAACACCGCCCACATTAGGGTGAGTGCAAATGCTTTTCATCATTGCAAGCGCATAGTTGTTTGGATAGCAGCCCGGAAAACCGATTAGTTGCACATCAGGGTGATCCATCTTATTAACGATAGAACGTGCAACATGGTGCGCACACTCAACCAAGTAAACCACAACTAGGGTATTTCGAATGCCTTTTGAGCCATCGTTTCTTAAATAGCCGCGCATATTATTCTCCCGTTACTGTATGGCGAGTGTGGCTAGCAATGTAGTCACTTTTCATATTGTGTAGATGAACATGTTGGCCAGTTTTTATAGCTTCAGTCGCAGAGCCTATTGAAGCCCCATACTTTAAAATTTGCTCACCGGCAGCAATATCTTGGCAGGCAATTTTGTGTCCGATAGTGACACTTGAATCGAGTGTTATTACCTGATTTGTAATGTTAATTTGCTCGCCTTTTTGCGCCGAACGGCAGCAAACAATGACATTATCGTGTGGGTGTAACTGTACAAATTTATTCTCAGCCATAGCCATCTCACGTTGTTAATCTGCAACGATTTGAAAAATGAATTTCTTTGTAAAATATGTTTGGGCTTGAAGTGAGTCAACGCGTTTAGCGCGTATTTTAAACAGGTTTTTGTATATGAAATTTTTGCTGTAGCGATGTTTTATGTTTAATCATTTGTACAAAAATTACTCTGGCTGATGGTGATTTTCTACATGAAATATGTGCGACTCTATAAACTGGTTTGACATTGTTTTAATCGATTTAACAAGGCATGGCATGTAATGACCGAGCCTTGTTTAAAACAACAGGCTTGTTTATGAACACACACAAAAGAATAAACACGAAGCGTAATGATGACCGAGTCGTATCAAAGGACATGCTGATACCTTTTATTTTGGTTGCGGCACTTTTTCCGCTTTGGGGTTTTGCAAATGATATAACTAATCCCTTAGTTAAGGCGTTTAAAGATATATTCTTGATCTCAAACACGCAAAGTAGCTTGGTGCAATTTGCGTTTTATTTAGGCTATGGCGTAATGGCAATTCCTGCCGCGATGTTTATTCGTCGCTTTAGTTATAAATACGGCATCGTTTTAGGGCTTGCTCTTTATGCCGTTGGGGCTTTATTGTTTATTCCAGCAAGTATAAATGGCGAGTTTAACTATTTTCTTGCGGCATTATGCATATTGACCTGCGGTTTAGCGCTTTTAGAGACAACGGCAAACCCGTATATTTTATCAATGGGCAGTCCACAAACTGCAACCAAACGACTTAATTTAGCGCAAGCATTTAACCCAGTAGGCTCTTTACTTGGCATGTTTGTGGCCTCAAACCTGATTTTAAATAATCTTCGCGTGGCAGAGTTTCGAGCAGCAGAAAAAGCAGCACATCCCGAGTATGCGCAAATGCTACCTTCGGTTGTCGATGGTAAATTAACCGGTGCACTACAGCAGTTTGCAGTAACCAACCCTATACAACACCAACTCATGCAAAGCGCTGATTTAGCGACTATTCGCACCCCTTATGTAGTCATTGCACTGGTTGTGATCTGTTTACTGTTTGTTTATTTGTTTTATCGGTTGCCTAATACACAGCTCGTGGCATCAGATAAACGCAATCAAGCATTAAAGCCTTTATTTATAAGGCTTATAAACAACAAACCCTATCGTGAAGGGGTAATAGCACAGATGTTTTATGTAGGTGCTCAAATTATGTGTTGGACCTTCATTATTCACTATGGCATGGCTGAGGTAGGGCTAAGTGCAGCCGAGGCACAGCATTTTAATATTATTGCTATGTGTTTTTTTCTTGCGAGCCGATTTTTATGCACCTACCTACTAAATTGGTTTAAAGCGGGGCTGTTATTAATGTGGTTTGCAATAGCCGCTGCGAGCTTGATGTGTTTGGTGGTTTTTATCGGCGGTGAAGTAGGGCTGTATTCTTTGGTCGCCACCTCTGCCTGTATGTCTTTAATGTTTCCAACTATTTATGGCATTGCTTTGAATGGCTTAAAAGCGGATGCAAGTATTGCCTCTGCGGGGCTGGTAATGGCAATCGTTGGCGGGGCATTAATGCCGCCATTACAGGGGATGATTATTGATGCGAACCCCATTGCTTTTTTAAGTGCTGAACAAGCGTCATTTTTATTACCTATGCTGTGTTTTGTTGCAATTACGATTTTTGCGTATCGTGTTGTATTTATTCATAAACAATAAAAGGAGAGTTAGATGCAGTACTGCCTTACATTAGAGCTAAAAAACGACCCAGATCTTATAGCCACCTACGAGCAATACCATAGCCCTAAGCAAGTTTGGCCTGAAGTCATAAGTGCTATTCGCGATTCAGGAATTACCGACATGGCGATTCATCGTGTTGGCACAACCCTTATCATGATACTGCAAACCGATGATTCATTTAGCTTTACAGAAAAAGAAAAACAAGATGCAATGAACCCAAAGGTGCAACAATGGGAACGCCTAATGGAGCAGTTTCAGAATGTAGATAGTACTAATCAACAAAGTAAGTGGCAGTTAGTAGAGAGGATATTTTCTCTGGAAGAGCAGACGGGTTAGTTTCCGAATATAAGTTTACGAATATAAGTTTCGAGGGGCTAGTTTCAAGTTACAAGGGGCTGGGTACTAGGCGCTAGGTGTTAGGTGTTAGGTGCTAGGGTAGACCGAGTGGATTCGAACCACTGATTTTGGCGTGGGTCATAGAGAGCGGTAGTGCTCTAACCAACTGAGCTACAAAATATTTAAAATTAGGAATATTAGAATTGGTACGACCGAGTGGATTCGAACCACCGATTTTGGCGTGGGTCATAGAGAGCGGTAGTGCTCTAACCAACTGAGATATAGAATAATTAAAACTAAGAAAAATAGAATTGGTACGACTGAGTGGATTCGAACCACTGATTTTGGCGTGGGTCATAGAAAGCGTTAGTGCTCTAACCAACTGAAATATAGAATAATTAAAACTAAGAAAACTAGAATTGGTACGACCGAGTGGATTCGAACCACCGACCTCTACCATGTCAAGGTAGCGCTCTAACCAACTGAGCTACGGTCGTACTGGAAAAGCCATGATATAACCAAGAGGGATTTGGTTATACCTAAATCGTGGTACAACTGAGTGGATTCGAACCACCGACCTATGGACCGGGCCGTTAAGAGTGGTAGTGCTCTTTCCTTTGGTTATACCTAAATCGTGGTACAACCGAGTGGATTCGAACCACCGACCTTTGGACCGGGCCGTTAAGAGTGGTAGTGCTCTTTCCTTTGGTTATACCTAAATCATGGTACAACCGAGTGGATTCGAACCACCGACCCCTACCATGTCAAGGTAGTGCTCTAACCAACTGAGCTACGGTTGTATTTTGATTTAAAACTGTTGTTAGCGTGGCTAAACAACGGAGGCTAATATATAGCGACTGGTTGTGTGAATCAAGCAGCTTTAGCTATTTTTATGCTAAGTGCTGGTTTTTTATTCATAACGGACTAATTTCGCACCTTCTGTAAAAACCTTGCCACCAAGCAACATGGCTTTTCGCAGAGCGCTTTAGATTTTGTAAAATTGCATCATTACTTTCGCTATCTACAAATTTGCCCATTTCTGTGTCACGCCATATTTGCTGGTAAAGAGGTTGTAGGGTTTCTAATCGACCCACTAAGAATGATTGATAAGGCTGTAATTGCTCTAAATAAAACTTTTTAAACACATTGCTTAGTGTTTGTGCTTTTTGTTTATTCTTGTTGGCAGGGCAGAGCTCATCTTTTGAGTACTGCATGAGCAGCGCTGTTATTTGTTGATTGTAATGTGTTTGCACCCTTGCCGCCGAAATAAGAAGCTTGTTGTATTTAAAACGGTTTAATACTTCGAGTTGGTTGATGATTTGCTCAGGCTCTATAGCGTTTATTTTGCCGGTATTAATTTGGTTGTTTAACTTAGCAATTTGCTCCATCGCGCTCACGGTTTCGCTAAAACCTGCGGTGTTTTCATCAATGTGTGTCGAACTTAGCTGCCAGCTTTGCTTAAACTCGCTTTCGTTGAGCAGCATAGCTTTAAAGTAATTTGATAGGTTTGCTTGCTTTTGTACTGCGGTGAGTTTTATTTTTTCAACTAGCTCACCTTGCTCATCGAAGCTTTCTAAGCATTCATTTGCGCTTCGAATAAACTTAATTTGATAACTAAGAACATTAGCAGGCGTTGCTGTTTTGCCAAGCTGGTTATTGTGCTCAGCAATAAGGGTTGCAAGTTTACATTGACGTAACTGGGCAAGTTCAAGCATGCCAATGGTTGCTTTATCTTCAGTATTTTCAGAAAAGTGGTTAACAGTTAGTGTACTTGGTTTAGAGAGTTTAAAACTTTCAGTTTTAAGTACGTTTTCTAATCTTTGCGCGTAGGTGTGATTTACATCACCTGAGGAGGGCGTGCAGGCAATAAGTGCCACACACGCTGTTGCGATGATAGAGTTTAAAAGGCTATTGGTTTTGCAAAAAAGGTGCATGTTTAAATCGCCTATGAACAGTGAACATCAACATAATTGCTGCGGCACTTAACCCCACAATAATGCCTATCCAAAAGCCATGAGGGCCCAGCGCTGGAACAATTAAATCTGTACGAGCAAGTACGAAGCCAAGCGCAAAGCCGATCAACCAATAGGATACAAAGGTGATATAACCGATTGGTGCCGTGTATTTCAATCCACGTAAAATACCATTGGCAGAAACTTGCAGGGCATCTGGTAACTGGTAGATACAAGCAAGTACCATGATTGAAGAAGCAAGAGCTAATACTTCAGGGTTGTCAGAATACAATTGGCTTATAATATCTCGAGCAAAAAAGGTCACACTTGCAAGTAAAAAAGCAATAATTGCCGCGAGAATATAACTCGTTTTAACGGCATTTTTTAACTGCTGATAATGTTGTTGGCCAAACAAATTGCCTATTCGAATGCTAATGGCAATTGAGAGGCTCAACGGCATCATGAACAGTAATGTCGTCACACTGGCTGCAATTTGGTGACCGGCAACAGCAACTGCACCTAAGTGCGCTATAAACAAAGGAATACAAGCAAATAGCGTTACTTCAAAAAAGGTAGCTAATGAAATTGGAATACCTACTTTGGTGATAGTCCACAAAGTAGCGGGCTTTGGCGCTTCGAAATTGGCTAGCAATGCTTTGGCATCAATCTTTTTGTTAAAGTGACAATAAATAACCTGAGTTAACGCCATTGCTGTAAATACCAGCGCCGTGGCAATACCACAGCCAGCGCCACCGTATGCTTGAAAACCTAATTTACCGTGGATAAATACGTAGTTGGCCGGAATATTAACCGCTAAGCCAATTAAACTAATGTAAAAAGCAGGTTTGGTCATTCCCATACCTTCAGTGATATTGCGATACACACTGAAAAGTAAAAACCCAAAAATACCCCATTTAACAAAATGAATATATTGCTCGGCTAATTCCGTAATAGACTTTGAAGTATCTAATTGACTTAGCACAGTATCAGCGAGGCTTGCCAGCCCTAAACCGATTATGGCAAGTACTAATGCCAGATACAGGCCCTGTTGAAAATAATGACTAATACCTTGTTTATCGTTTGAACCAGCAAACTGCGCAATGATACCCGTTAACGCCAATAATATGCCTTGCAATGCAAGCATTAACGGATTCCAAATACCTGTTGCAATAGAAAGTGCCGCCAAGTCTGTTGCACTTACTTGGCCTGCCATCACGGTATCAACAACCGTCATTAAAATAAGGGTTACCTGTGCCAAAAAAACAGGAATGGCTAACGAAATTAACCTTTTGGCTTCCCAACTACAAAAAGACATAAATTACACGACTAAATAAACAGACAGCCATTGTAATCTATTCATAGATCAATAAAAATCGCAGTTATCCATTTAATGAAAAAAAGAGAAAGCGATGTTCACTGGAATTGTGCAAACGCAAGCCGTTGTGGTTGACGCTACTAACCAAGGCGGTGTATTGAGGCTAGCTTTAAAAGTAGATCAGCAATATGCTGAAAACTTGAATATCGGCGCGAGCATAGCCATTAATGGTTGTTGTTTAACCGTGGTGAAGTTTGCATCAGACACGAAAGGCTGCTGTGTTATAAATTTTGATGTGATTGATGAAACATTGAAGTTAACCAACCTAGGTATGCTGACTGTCAATGATACGGTGAATTTTGAACGTTCAGTGACTTTTGGTACTGAACTGGGCGGGCATATCGTGTCGGGTCACATTCATTGTATGGCCGAGATACTTTCAATTAACCACTTTCAAGATAACTGTAAAATGCAATTAGCATTAGCAAAAGAGTGGCAAAAATACGTGCTTTATAAGGGATTTGTGAGCGTTAACGGGGCAAGCCTCACTGTAGGTGAAGTTGATGAACAGGGATTTTGGCTACACTTGATCCCAGAAACACTCTCTATTACCAATCTCGATAACTACCGCGAGGGTGATAAGTTAAATATCGAAGTTGATCAGCAAACTTATACCATTATCAACACGGTCGAAAATTATCTCTCGCAACAAGCAAAATAAATACATCAAACGAGCAAATTAAAATATTTGCTCGTCGTCACTATCGACATGTAATTCGAGTTTGTTATGTGCGTAATCTATATGCATATTTAAATGAATGGGATTGCAACATGCTGCGCAATCTTCATAGTAATCTTGATCACCGTCACTTGCATCAAGTGCAACATGAATGTGGTGGCCACAGTGAGGGCATGAAATCCGTTGTGTGTATTGGTCTTTCATCAGCTTTTACCTTAATCAGGCATGCCTGAGTTCGTTAAATTGCAATCTTCATTAAACCCTAACTCATCAAAAATGAATCTAGATTTAATTAGATTGATATAACTCACTAACCGAATAGATGTAAGCGTAGTGCTACCAATTCGGTTAGCATCTTTATTAATACGCTTTATAAGCTAAATATAGCTGTGTTTAGCGGTTTGTGACATTCCTTTTACAGTGAATTCTCGCTTATTTCAGTAGCTGATCAATTTGTTGTTTTGCTTCAGTAAGATAGTGCCCAGCAAATATATTGGCATTATTGAGCATAGGGTATAGTTGATAGATGGCTCTACGTTGCTCGTAACCTACCTGCAATGGGTAGATATCGTTATAGGCATCATAAAAGCTATCAGGCAATGGCGCATAAAGCTCACTCATTGCTATATCGCATTCCCGATCACCATAATAACAAGCAGGGTCAAATACACTGGGTACATTATTATAAAAGCCCATATTTCGACGCCAAAAATCACCGTGCAATAACGAAGGCTCTACAACATGGCTATGCAGTGCGTCTTTAACAAAAGCGATGAAGGTGTCTTGGTTGACAAGCTCAATTCCTTTTTCTTGTAATAACTGTAATTGCCAACCAATGCGTTCTTCAGCAAAAAATACATCCCATTTTTTGTGCCAGCGATTTGGTTGTAGAGTCGGGCCAAGGAAGTTGTCGTTATCTAAGCCGAACATGGCTTGGGTATGCTTTTGGTGTAAATGGGCAAGGTGTTCTCCCATTTCATGCCAATTGGTATGGGGCTGTTTATCAAGCTCTAACCATTCAAGCACGATAAATGAAAACTCAATATTGCAACCTGTGGTGATGCAATCTGGGATCATAAATAAGCTTTCTTGGGTTAATAGCTCAAGATTAAAGGCTTCGCACTCTAGGCGCTCCAGATCACTCAAGTGAGCGACTTTCACAAAAAAGTGGTGTAGATCATCACCAATTTGGAAGTATTTGTCGTTATTGGGTGATTGTAATTGGCGCTTAAAGGTATGCTTAAAATCAAAGTGCATCGCTTGGCTAATCTGTTCATTCACCGAATTCCACATAATTTTGTTCACCTTTTAACCATATAATTAAACTATGGCAAAAAGACGATGAATTAACAAACCCATAGCGTTAATATTGTTAAAGTTTATCGAAGTATTTATGAGGGGTCAGATGAATAAAAGTCTCATTACTAATTTAGTGGCGCTTGCCTTAGTATTAGTCGGATTTTTATTTGAACAAGCAATTGTGCTTTCTGTTGGTTTATTTGCGTTATCGGGCGCAGTAACTAACTGGCTTGCTATTCACATGCTATTCGAAAAAGTACCATTTTTATACGGCTCTGGGGTTATAACTTTAAAGTTTGCCTCTTTTAAAGTGGCTATTCGTAACCTGATAATGACCGAGTTCTTCGCCGAAGAGAAAATCGATCAGGTTATGGCGCTCGCTAAGCCAAATATTGATTTAGAGCCTGTGATCAGTGAAGTTAATTTAAGTCCGGCTTATGACTCATTAATTGAGGTTATCGAAAACTCACAATTTGGTGGCATGCTATCAATGTTTGGTGGCCGTGATGCGCTTGAGCCGATGCGTGAACCTTTCATTGAAAAAATGAAAGCGGCGGTGATTGATATTTCAAAGAGCGACGAATTTAAAACCATTCTTGATGAAAAGCTATTTGCCAACTCTCATCTTGGTGGCTCATTACACGGTACAGTTGAGCGTTTAGTTGATGAGCGTTTGAATGAGCTTACGCCAACCATGGTAAAAAATATTATTCAAACCATGATCAAAGAACATTTAGGTTGGTTAGTGATTTGGGGTGGGGTGTTTGGCGGCTTATTTGGCCTGATCGCTGCGCTCGTTTAACGAAGAAGAAACTTGTAGCAGGCCTTTAAAGACCTGCTACAGTGAATTCATCATTATTTAGAACCAGCAATAACAATCACTGTGTCATCAGATACTTTAGCAATATCTTGAATACTTGTTTTTGTTGCTGTTTCAAAATTTAAGTATTTCGCAGAGTTATGAAAACCATAAGTGCTTGCAAACTTATCAGTCGTCATATCATTGCAAAGTAGTTTTTCTGTCATTACTCGTTTGCTTAAGCGTAGATCGCGCATTGTGCTTGATACGTTTAATGGTTTGTTAGAAGCAATGGCCATGCAAGCTTGCGTGCCTACAGAGTCATCTGCTGCGACAAATTGTGCTGCACCTGCATCAGTTGCTGCTAATGAAGAACCTAAAATTAATGCTGTACCGAGTGCTGTAGTTAACGTATTCATCTTTCTCTCCAGTTGTTGTCCGTATTACGTTTAGTATGTGCGACCTCGCTTTTATGGATACTTCACACTTCCTGTTTGCTGGGCACATTTAAAGTATTACGCTAAACAAGAACAATTGCTGTTAATGAAAATCGACAAGATGTAAGTAAGTATGTAGATGTGAACAAGTAAAACTAACCGCTTGATAAGTGCTATTTTAAAGTGTGAATTTTGACACAAATAGGCTGAAATTTTTTTTCATTTATTTTTTAAAACGTGTTTTGGCTCGTATTAAAGGCTTAATTTTTACGTAGCTTTTACATTTAAGTATTAACTCTAGCTTTTCTTAAAAAGGCTATTCAGAGTATAAGGAGCATGAGTGACCACAAAATTAGCAGGCTATTATCAACAAGCCTATGCATCTGAATCAAAACACTTTAATCAATGTTTTTATTGTGGTTGTGAAGCAACTGAGCGAGATTTTTGTCCGCCATTGCATATGCTGCAAAGCATTATAGATTTAGGCGAAGAGGCTGAATTTATATCAATTCCAGCATGTTATGAGTGCTTTGCATTACTGCATAACGAACGAGTGCTGACTATTGATGGGCGAGTGACAAAGCTTAAAAAGAAACTCTCAACAAAGTATGCAAAAGCGCTGAGAATTTATCACATGTGGCACGAGAGTGAACTTCACGATATGAGTGATGAGTTTGTGCACAGTATTAAAGCAGGCATGAAGTTAGGTGCAGAGGCAGCAGAGCGATTAGCATTTCAAGGTTACAGCTATGCAACTGAAGATGCCAGTGTCACTATTCGTGAGAAGCGTGCCGAATTTGATGTGCAAGGCAAAGTCTTTTATGACTTTAAAGACGCGCTTAATTACTGCATTAATGATTTACAAGTCGACAGAACAGAATTCTATAAGCTGGTGGTAGAAGATTACAATGGCGATTTTAACCGTGCATTGAGTCAATACCGCCATCGACACGAAAAAGTAACCGCAGCTAACGATGCTGATTCACTGATTAAAAGTTTTGCCAAGCAGCATAAGCAAAACTCAGACTTTGTAACTCGAACTGTGAAACATTTTATCAACAAAGATCCGAGCTTAACGACCGAAGGTGCGTTAGAGCAGTTATATAACAACTACATAAAGAAATAGCGCTCTGTGAGGCTGGTTGTTCGTCTTGAATATTGGTGACTGGCCTCGTTTACTCGCATTAGAATTAACAATTAGTTAAAGTAATTAAATAATAAAAAAGAGGAACGTAAGAATGCAAAAATTTGCACCATCCTTGTTGGTTATGGCGCTTGGTGTCGCGTTAGCGGGCTGCCAAGACAATGGCCCGCAAGATCCAAAAGTCTCAATTAACAAAAACCCATACCCTAGCACTTATCAGCCACTTGCATCACAAAGTACGTTAATCACTAATGCCACTGTTTTAACCGGCACTGGTGAACGTTTAGATGACGCAGATGTATTCTTTGTTGATGGCAAAGTACAACAAGTAGGTAAAGACCTTTCTGTTCAAGCTGATAAAACAATTGATGCACAAGGTAAATGGGTAACACCAGGTATTATTGACGTGCATTCACATTTAGGTGCATACCCAACTCCATCGGTGGCATCTCATCAAGATGGTAATGAAATGACCAGCCCAGTGACTGCAGAAGTATGGGTTGAGCATTCAGTATGGCCACAAGATCCTGGCTTTAACCGTGCTCGTGAAGGCGGTATTACGTCATTACAAATTCTACCAGGTTCAGCAAACTTAATTGGTGGCCGCGGAGTAACACTTAAAAACATTCCTTCGCACACGATGCAAGGTATGAAATTCCCTGAAGCACCGTATGGTTTAAAAATGGCATGTGGTGAAAACCCGAAACGTGTTTATGGCCGCAAAGGTGTTTTACCATCAACGCGTATGGGTAACATGGCGGGCTATCGCACAGCGTGGATTGAAGCGACTGAGTACAAACGCGAGTGGGATAAATACGAAAGTGATTATGCCGCGGGTAAAAACCCTGCAGCACCTCACCGCGACATTAAGCTAGATACGCTAGCTGGTGTGTTAGAAGGTGACATTTTAATTCATAACCACTGCTATAAAGCAGAAGAAATGGCCATGATGATCGACCTTGGTAAAGAGTTTGGTTATCACTCAGGTACTTTCCATCACGGTGTTGAAGCATACAAAATTGCTGACTTACTTGCCCAGAACGGTAACTGTGCGGCACTTTGGCCTGATTGGTGGGGCTTTAAAATGGAAGCCTACGACATGGTTCAAGAGAACGTAGCAATTGTAGATGCTGTTAAAAATTCATGTGCCGTTGTTCACTCTGATTCTGATACAACTATCCAACGCTTAAACCAAGAAGCCGGTAAAGTGATGTATCGCGCAAATGATGTGGGTTACGACATCTCTGAGCAACACGCAATCAAGTGGATCACTTCAAACGCGGCTAAATCGCTAGGTATTGATGATAAAACAGGTTCACTTGAAGCAGGTAAGCAAGCTGATGTGGTTATTTGGAACCAAAACCCATTCAGTGTTTATGCGAAAGCTGAACAAGTATTTATCGATGGTGCCAAAGTTTATGATCGTAACGATGATAAATACCAAGCACAAAGTGATTTCATGCTAGGTCAAAAATAGGAGTAACATTGATGACAAAATTAACTAAATCATTAAAGCTGTCACTTGTTGCTGCTGGCTTATTTTCTGCGACAGCAAGTGCTGCATCGGTAGCGATTGTAAATGCAACACTACACACTTCAACAGAGCAAGGCGTACTTGAAGGCGCAAGCGTTGTTATTGAAGATGGCAAAATTGTTGCTATTAACCCTGCGTCTATCAACGCGGATACAACCATTGATGCAAAAGGCCAAATCGTGACTGCTGGCTTTATTGGTACTATGAACCAATTAGGCTTAGTCGAAGTGGGTGCTGTTGCAGGGTCGCGTGATGGTGGTGATGACAAAGCGGGGATTGATTTTGATCCTAGCCTTGCATTCAACCCACGCAGTAGCTTAATTCCTTATGCTCGCAAAGGCGGCATTACTCAAGATGTGATTGTACCAAACGGTGGTGACAGTATCTTTGCAGGTCTTGCATCTGTAGTTGATCTATCAGGCAGCTTTGAAAGCGTAAATAAAAAGCAAGTTGCACTTGTTGTTCACCTAGGCGAAAAGAGCAAAGGCTCACGTGCTATGTCGATGAAAACACTTATCGACAAGCTTGAAGGCGAAAAGTCAGCTAAAAAAGATGACAAAAAAGAGCCATCGACAGAGCAAAAAGTGCTAGCAGCTGTACTTGCTGGTGATATGCCACTGATTGCGAGTGTTCAACGCGCATCTGACATCTATGAACTTGTTAAGTTAAAAGAAACCTATGGCATCAATTTAGTGATTCATGGCGGTGATGATGCTGTTGTGGTTGCGGATGCTCTAGCTAAAGCGGATGTACCTGTGATCATCAGTTCTATGGCTAACTTACCGGGTAGCTTTGACTCATTACATGCAAACCTTGCTAACGCAGGTAAGCTTGAAAAAGCCGGTGTAAAAGTCATTATTGGTGTTGCTGGTGACTCAAGCCACAATGTATACCAATTACGTTTTGATGCAGGTAATGCCGTGTCATATGGTATGAGCCAACAAGGTGCACTTAGCGCAGTAACCAGCAATATTGCTGATGTTTTTGGTTTAAACTCAGGCGCAATTGCCAAAGGTAAACGTGCAAACCTAGTTATGTGGTCTGCAGATCCATTTGAGCTTAACTCACACGTAAGCAAAATGTGGATCAACGGTGAAGAGGTTTCAACCGAAGCGCGTCAAGACAAACTACGCGATCGTTATACAACTGATTCAGCGATGCCACGCGCTTATACTAAATAAGCGTTTAAGCATTAAAAAGGCCGCAAATTTGCGGCCTTTTTTTATACATATTTTCAAACTAAAAACTAAAAAATTAGATTACTTAGTTTATAAAGGCTAAGGCCAAATATAAGCAGTATTACTGGCACAATTACAAGGTTAAGTAAAAGCGAATTAGTGTAGCCTTTCATCACCGATTTTTGATTTACCAACCAAACAAGGTAACAGGTTACAATTGGAAGTAATAAACCATTGGCAGCTTGCGCAAAGATGATTACCGCAACTGGGTCAAGCCCAAGTGATGCGACCAGTGCACCAAAAACAAGGATAGTGATAGCAACCAGTTTAAAACGTGTCTCACTCATTTGTGTTGACCAACCAAGCATGCCGCAAACAGCGTAAGCACCCGCAAGAGGTGCTGTGATTGCGCTAGTAAGCCCGGCAGCACATAAACCGATAGCAAAGAAATAATGAGCCATACCACCTAGAAGTGGCTCAAGCTGCACAGCCATATTGGCCGCTGAAATTTTACCTGCATCGGTACCGTAAAATGCCACAGAGGCTGTTGATAAGATAGCTAACGTGATTATGCCACCTAAAGTTATCGAAATACCGGTATCAAGGTTTGTTTCTTTGATTACTTTGTCGATATTTTTTGAACTATCGTGTTTTTCTGCAAGTACCCCAGAGTGTAAAAACAGGTTGTAGGGCACAATTGTTGTGCCTATCAAGGCAAGTACCGTGGTAATTGAATTATCAGGTAAGCTAGGTATAAATCCTTTTAGCACTTCACCAAGTGGCGGAGCCGCCATCACCAGCGTTGAAATAAACACTAAACTCATCAACACCACTAAAACAATTAACGCACCCTCAATGACTTTATGTTTGCCAGTGTACAAAAGAACTGCACTTAAAATTGCAATAAGGGGAGTCCAGAGTAATGGGCTTACAGAAGGTAGTATTTCTTGCAGTCCTAAACTTGCACCAGTCAGATTACCAGCTTCATAAGCTGCACTGCCAATGCCAATCGCACTTATTACTAATATTACAGCCAGGGCTTTAAATACCGGTGTTTGAATGGTGGTTCTAAGTGCAGAGGCTAAATCTAGCCCAGTAGCCACACCAAGACGAGCTGCCATAGATTGCAGTAAAATAGTCGCTATTACAGAGAACAATAACGTCCAAATAAGAGCAAAGCCAAAATTAGCACCAGCAACACTTGCCGTGGTGATGGTACCTGGGCCAATAAAAGCAGCGGTGACCAGAAGTCCGGGACCTAAACGCATAAAAAACCTTTATTATTAGAGTTTTAGTATTTTTGTGGGGGAATATTATTCATACCACAAAATGATCAATAGGTAAGGGTAAAGGCTCTTAAGGCTGCGGTAAAGTAGAAATAGCAACAAGGTTAACCTTAATCGAAATTTAAGAAAATTGAATAATGCTAATTGCAAGTAAGTCTTATTTAAGTTATTTTGTTGTATATGCAACTATGTGTGGTGAATGCTTTTGGAAAACAATAAACACCAAGCAGAAGTGCCTTTAACGGTCTCTATGGGACATTTAACAGGTTTAGCGAGTCGTTTATTTAATCGGCTTTTAACTTCTCGGTTTAAGCAGGCAGGTATAAATATCACTGCGGAACAATGGGGAGTGATCTTAACTTTAAAGCAATATGGCTCCATATCACAGAGCCAAATCTGTGACATTTTGTATCTTGAAAAATCAAGCGTAAGCCGCTCAGTAGAAGTATTAGAGAAAAATGGCTGGATTATGCGAGTTAAGTCACAAACAGATAGCCGTACTAAATTGGTTAACCTGACAGAGCAGTCACTCGATGTTGTAAGCGAATGCACAAAAATTGCTCAGGGTGTATTAGATGATTCTCAAAATCATATTGATCTTAAAGGTTTAAATGAATCGCAAGAGCTATTAGTTAAGGTTGTCTCAAATCTTCGATCTTTGCTCAAATCTTAAATTATATTTTTTATTAATAAGGAATTAGTATGTCTAAAAGAAATGCATTAATTACAGGTGGTGCGCGTGGTATTGGTGCAGCATGCGCAAAGGCATTGGCTGCTGAGGGTTACCGAGTATTTATTAATTATGTAAATAGCTCAGAAGTTGCAAACAAGCTTGCTGATGAAATTATCGCAAATGGTGGTGAGGCTTTTGCTGTTAAAGCAGACGTCCGAGATCCGCTTCAAGTTGAAGAAATGATCAACAATATTAGCCAGTATGGCGGAGTTGATGCACTTATCTCAAATGCGAATATGAGTTTTACTTCGAAGCCATTTCTTGATCAAACTTGGCAAGAATTTTCTCAAAAATTAAATGATGAAATGTTTGCGGCTTACAACACAGCTCAACTTGCAGCTAAAGTAATGAAAGAAAAGCAGTTTGGTCGATTAATATTTATTTCAAGTACTTTATCAGAAATGCCAGCACCCGCTTTTATTGCCCATGGTACTGCAAAAGGCGCGCTTGATAGTTTCAATAAATATTTGGCTCAAGAGCTTGGCCCTTATGGGATCACTTCAAATATTGTCGCGCCTGGTCTTGTAGAAACAGATGCAACAAAAGAAGCGCCAGAAGAGTTTAAAGAAATGATTAGGCAACACACTCCAACTCAAAAAATTGCTCAACCTGAAGATGTTGCGAATACAGTGAGCTATTTAGCAAGCGAGAAAAGTGGCCATATCACAGGTACTTACAACCCTGTTTGTGGTGGTGCTTATATTCAATAATTTGAATAAACGTACAGCAAAACTAACGGTGCTTTTTAAAGCACCGTTTTAGTTTAGCGACCTGTTAAAATAAATTTAGTTTTCTTAAGTTTCAAATAATACTCACATTTATTATTACTTCATAAATTGCTCAGCAACGCTGTAAAATTTATACACTTTGCGAACAATTGGTACTGCAAAAGCTAAATCATATAAATAACCAATTATAAATCAGTGCTTTAAATTGGTTGGTTTTTTGCAAGGAATAGGCATTCATGTTGTCATATAAAAGGAAATGAAGATGCCTGAACTTACTTTTTCAGCTTATGCGGCTGTGTATGTTTTTCTAATTATGCTTACTATTCAGTGGATAGTTGCAGCTGTCACAAAAGCCAAACAACCCAATGCGGTGCCTGGTAAACTCGATAATTCATTAAGTCATGACAGCTTTGTGTTTCGTTCACATCGCACATTTATGAATACCTTAGAAAATAGCCCGTTATTTTTAGGTACCGTATTTCTGGGGTTCTTTTTAAACTTGAACAGCAGCGCATTTGCACTGTGTATTTGGATGTATGTGATAGCCAGAATCATTCATATGCTGCTGTATTATGGTGTGGCTACTGAGAAGAATCCAAGCCCACGCAGCTATTTCTTTTTAATCGCTGCTTTGGCAAATATTGTGATGCTAGTTCTGATTGGTTTACGTTTGATTTAAACAGCATTGCTAACATATAAAAAAGGCATTGAAAGAATACTCATTCAATGCCTTTTTTAATAGTGAAAAACTAGCTACTCAACGCCGATAAAGCCACCGGTTTGATGTGACCATAAGGCTGCATAGATGCCACCTTGGGCAATTAATTGCTCGTGAGAGCCTTGTTCAACCACGCCACCTTCATCAAGCACAATGAGTCTATCCATTTGCGCAATAGTTGATAAACGGTGTGCAATGGCAATTACTGTTTTACCCGTCATTAAATCGTCTAGGCTAGTTTGAATCGCAGCTTCTACTTCAGAATCAAGGGCACTGGTTGCTTCATCCAATATAAGAATTGGGGCATCTTTTAGAAGCACTCGTGCAATAGCAATACGTTGACGTTGACCACCAGAAAGCTTCACACCGCGTTCACCAACTTGTGCGGCAAAGCCTTTATTGCCTTTGCTGTCTTCTAGGTCTTCGATGAACTCAATTGCTTCTGCTTGCTTTGCGGCCGCAAGCATTTCATCTTCAGTTGCATCGGGTCTACCATAAAGAATGTTATCTTTTACTGAGCGGTGTAACAGTGAGGTATCTTGCGTCACCATCGCAATGTGCTTACGTAAGCTTTCTTGGCTTACCTCAGCGATGTTTTGACCATCAATACGAATTGTGCCCGAGTCAACATCATAAAAACGCAGTAATAAATTCACTAAGGTAGATTTACCCGCGCCAGAGCGACCCACTAAACCTATTTTTTCACCCGGTTTAATGTCTAGATTTAAGCCATTGATAACAGGGCCGCGATGGGTCTCGTTGGCAGCTTTACCATAGTTAAATTGCACATTCTCAAAGCTTATCGACCCATTATTAACTGCAAGGGTACTCGCGTCTTCTTTATCATCCACTTCAATCGGTGTTGATAGGGTTTTCATACCATCAGCAACAGTACCAATGTTTTCAAATAGACTACTGATCTCCCACATGATCCACTGTGCCATACCGTTTAATCTCAATGATAAACTCACCGCAATGGCGATAGCACCAACACTGATGGCGCTAATTGACCATAGATACAAAGAGAGGGCTGCAATACTGAATACCAATAAATAATTTAGCGTGTTGATAGAGAAGTTTAGGCTAGTAACTAAGCGCATTTGCTTATATACCGGTTGTAAAAACACATCCATGCTATCTCTTGCATATTGTTCTTCTCGCTGTGTGTACGAGAACAATTTGATAGTAGAAATGTTAGTGTAGCTATCAACCACACGGCCAGTCATTTCTGAGCGTGCATCAGCCTGCGAGCTGGCTACTTTTTTTAGCTTAGGTACAAAATACATTTGAATAGCGGCATAAAGAACTAACCAAACCAATAATGGCAACATTAAACGCCAGTCAGATTCTGCGACCAAAAACACCATAGCGCCAAAGTAGACCACGATATACATAAGTACATCGAGCAATTTCATCACTGATTCACGAACAGCCAATGAGGTTTGCATCACTTTTGTCGCAATACGGCCAGCAAATTCGTTTTGATAAAAACTAACACTCTGACGAAGCAAATAACGGTGTGCTAACCAACGGATAGACATAGGATAGTTGCCAAGCAGCGCTTGATGTAACACCGCTGAGTGAAAGAACACGACAATAGGTAACACCACCAGCAACATAACCGCCATTTTTGTAAGCTCAGCCTGCTGTTCAACAAACAAGGTATCTGGGGTGTATTGACCAAGCCAATCGACCAGTTGCCCCATGTAACTAAATAGCGATACTTCTAAAATTGCGAGTGCAGCGGCGCTTAACGACATCAGCAGCAATGAAAGCTCCATGCCACGTGTATAATGACGGCAAAAAGCAAATAAGCTATTAGGTGGCTGAGAGGGTTGCTCTTTAGGAAACGGATTAGTCATCCGCTCAAATAAACGATACATAGACGACGCTTTTTAAAAAATCAAAGTGGCCTTACTATATCATTTGAGTGGTTTTTTAGCAGTTCATTTAATTTAAAAACTAAGATTAAAATCTATCAACTATTCAGTTATTTACATCTAGTGTGAGAAATGAAAATATAATAAGAAAAAGGAATTAATGATGAAAAAGTTGCTTTGTACGCTGTCCCTCGTTTTTAGCTTACCGCTTTGTGCCTACCAAACCGACACCCACATATTTAAGGGCAAAAAAACCAGCATCGAGAAACCTGTAACGGTGACATTACCTGATGGCTATCAGGACTCAAAAAAATACAATGTTATCTATGTATTACATGGCTACAGTGGAAATCACAGCGATTGGACTAAGCTGACAAACATTGAAAAACTGGCAGACCAATATGATGTCATCATTGTTAACCCTGATGGCAACTTCGGTTCGTGGTATCTCGATTCAGATATCGACAAAAGCTCGCAATACGAAACCTACATCGCAGACGATTTACTAAATTATATCGATTCTAAATATTCGACCAACCGGTCTAAAAGTGGCCGTGCAATCACAGGCTTATCAATGGGGGGCTTTGGTGCTTTGCATATTGCAATAAATCACCCAACCCAGTTTGCAGCAGTATCAGGGATGTCTGCAGGGGTCGATGTTAGACCCTTTAGTGCAGAGTTTGACCTTGCAAAAGTACTAGGCAGTTACGCTGAAAACAAAGAAAAATGGGATAGCATTGCCATTATTAACAACCTCCATAAAATTGCTGCTGGCAATACGGCATGGAAAAAGGGCGCTGATACCTTACCTATTATGCTTGATATAGGCGTTGATGACTTTTTTGTTGAGCAAAACCGAGCGCTACACCAGGCGATGTTAAAAATGCGCATCCGCCATGACTATGTTGAACGTCCGGGCATTCATGACTGGCACTATTGGAATAAAGTGATTGCCTATCAATTTTTATTTTTAACCTCTCAAATGGCGCCATAAAATATGTTTCAACGTATTCTTGTGTTAATTGCTATCGGCTTTTTTGGTTTTATTGGTTGGGTTATCTATCTTGCCAATACTGGGCAAAAGTCGGTGTTTTTCGAACTCGTTGCGGCAATTCCTTACGGTGATAAGTTGGGGCATTTTTGTTTATTTGGACTACTTACGCTATTCATCAATCTTGCCTTTAAGTTTAAAACAATGAACGTTGCTGGGCGGCCTATTTATTTAGCAGTGTTGATTGTTAGTACATTTGTGATTTTAGAAGAGCTAAGCCAGAATTTTGTCGAATCTCGAACGCTAGACTTTGTCGATTTAATTGCTGACTTTGCGGGTATTGCGGTATTTAGCGCTATTTCAGCTTGGCTTTGCAAAAAGTTATATCCAACTAAGGTCTAAACTTTCAGTGACTTGTTAGGTTTCGTCTATACTCAGTGTAGACCTAGCTTAAAAGTTGCGTATGAACAAAGATACCTCGGATTATTTGTCAGACATTATTGAGCTTCTACTCGATGCAGTATGCGTAGTTGATGCCAAAGGCACGTTACTTTTTACTAATCCAGCCTTTGAAACAATTTTCGGATACGCGCCAGAAGAAGCCATCAATAGAAACATGCTCGACTTTGTCTATCCAGAAGACAGAGCCAAAACCATCAATGCCATTAATCAAATAGTGGTTAATGATCAGCACCCACGATTTGAAAACCGCTGGGTTAGAAAAGATGGCCGAGTAGTGCACGTTTTGTGGTCTGTTTATTGGTCTAAAGAAAAGCAAGTTAGAGTAGCTATTGCTTATGACATTACAGAGCAAAAAAAGCTCGAACAAAAACTGATTTATATGGCAGGGCACGACCCTCTGACCGATCTTCCCAACCGCAGTTTCTTAACCACCCAGCTTGAAGAATCATTGTCGATTGCTAACACCATTTCAACCGTGATTGCAGTACTGTTTATCGATATTGATGGCTTTAAGCAAGTCAATGATATTCATGGTCATGGCGCTGGCGACAAACTATTAAAAACCATTGCCATGCGTATTCGTCATTTTCTCAAAAAAGAAGACAGTGTAGGGCGCTTAGGGGGCGATGAGTTTGTAGGTATCCTCAATAGCATTAAACACAAAAAAGACGTCATCGAAATGGTTGATGAATTGATAGCTGAGATTTGCCAACCCTTAATTTATAACGATGCAGAGCTTATTTACTCGCCAAGTATTGGTGCCGTATTGTTCCCCGAGCATTATGGTGACGCAGAATATCTCATTCAGTGTGCCGATAAAGCCATGTACAAAGCAAAGTATGAAGGGGGTAATCGCATGGTGTTTTATAATGAAGGAATAAAGTTACCCGGCGCTAAAAAAACAAGGTAATTTACCTTAGATCACTGCTGGTATATGGTTTCAACCTAGTAATTTGTTTTCTAACTCATAACTATTGCGCGAAATGAAATATTAGTTAGCCTTTAATGATTCATTGAAGGAGTGAAACTATGTTTAAGCGTAAAATAATAACAACAACGGGTGCTTTGTTTAGCTCATCGCTGTTATTGATCTCGGCAGCTCATGCCACAACACCTCAATATAAAGATCAACAAGCTTTGCATGATATTGCAAATGCTGTTTCTAAAACACGTATAGAGCAAGATATTCAAACGCTGGTTGATTTTGGCACTCGCCATACTCTCTCTGAGACGAAATCAAATAAACGTGGTATTGGTGCTGCAAGACGTTGGATCAAGTCTGAGTTTGAGGCGATTTCTAAAGCCTGCGGTAACTGCCTAGAAATCATCGAAGTAAAAGACACTATTTCTGGTGAAAAGCGTATTCCAAACCCTGTTGAAGTTGTCAATATCGTGGCTATTCAGCGCGGTCAAGTTGATGCGAACCGTATGGTTATGATGTCGGGTGATATTGACTCGAGAGTGTCTGATGTAATGGACTATACCTCAGATGCGCCAGGGGCTAACGATAATGCATCTGGTGTGGCTGGCGTGCTGGAATCGGCGCGTGTTTTATCAAAGTATAAATTTAATGGCTCAATTGTTTATGCAGCTTTATCTGGTGAAGAGCAAGGCTTGTTTGGCGGTAAAATTTTAGCTAAATATGCACAAGAGCATAATTGGCGTGTTCATGGTGTTTTAAACAACGACATGATTGGTAATTCAACCGGCATTAATGGAGTAACAGATAACACAACTGCACGTATCTTCTCTGAAGGCACTCGCGTTATAGAAACCAAAGAGCAAGCCCATAAACGCCGTTTTACCGGTGGTGAAGTTGACTCTGCAAGTCGTAACCTAGCGCGTTACATTGATACAATCGCAGATCGCTACATTGAAAATCTAGATACCATGTTGGTATATCGACTCGATCGTTTTGGTCGAGGAGGGCATCACCGTCCATTTAACGATGTTGGCTTTGCCGCTGTGCGTATAATGGAAACTAACGAAAACTATAATCAACAGCATCAAGACTTGTGTACTGAAAATGGTATTACCTACGGTGACACCATTGACCATGTAGATTTTGCCTATGCGGCGAAATTAACGTCACTTAATGCAGTGACAATGGCTTCAATGGCATGGGCTCCAGCGCCACCAACGGGCGTTAGTATTTCAGGTGCAGTAAAGCCAAGTACAACATTAGCGTGGCATAAAAGTGATGATCCAACGGTGGTCAGTTATAAAATTTATTGGCGTTACACCAGTGAGCCACAATGGCAATTTAGCCGCGATGTTGGCAACGTCACCGAAGCAACACTGAAAAATGTTGTTATCGATAACTACTATTTTGGTGTTGCCGCTGTAAACAAAGACGGTATTGAATCACCGGTTGTTTTTCCTGGTGATGTTGGCGCGTTTGAATGGCCAGACAAATCAACTAAATAGGAATTGCTAGGTCATAGCGGACACCTCCCAGTTCGCTATGAGCTTCAACAATTTTTTCATTGTTAATAAAGCTGATTAAAATTAATGCTTATTGCAGGCACCTTTAAAGTAAAGCAAATTAACGTCGACTGTGATGCTGGCAAATAGTGCCTTAGAGCTTGTGGCAGAAGTTTGGTTTTATGATTCTCAAAATGAATCACTGCGTTTTGAGTGGCAATATGATGGGGAGCAATCAGCGGTGTTCACTATTCGTTAAACATGAGTGATCGATATTATGTCTTAGTCAGTTTAATTCTAATAGACTGAATATTTTCAACAGCTTGAAAGAGGATTTTGTAATGCAATATATCGAAGAGGTACTGCAATCAGTTAAAGAGTCTAATCCAAATGAGCCTGAGTTTTATCAAGCTGTTGAAGAAGTGCTTTCATCAATAAATCAGGTAGTAGAAGGTAACAGTGAATATCAACAGCAGGCAATTCTAGAGCGGTTAGTTGAGCCTGAAAGGCAAGCAATATTCAGGGTTCCTTGGCTTGATGATAACGGCAAAGTGCAAGTTAACCGTGGTTTTAGAATCGAATTTAGCTCAACTCTAGGCCCATATAAGGGAGGCTTGAGATTCCATCCGAGTGTAAATCAAAGTGTGGTGAAGTTTTTAGGCTTTGAGCAAGTTTTGAAGAATGCACTCACAGGTTTGCCATTAGGAGGCGCTAAAGGCGGTGCTGATTTTAACCCTAAAGGGAAAAGTGACAATGAAATTATGCGTTTTTGTCAGTCATATATGACTGAACTCTATCGTCACATAGGTGCTAACACAGATGTACCTGCTGGTGATATTGGCGTTGGGGCGAGAGAAATTGGTTATTTATTCGGTCAATACAAACGGATAACAAATCAATTTGAAGGAGTGTTAACTGGCAAGCCTGAGATTATGGCAGGTTCTTCACTGAGAACCGAAGCTACTGGCTATGGTGTTGTATATTTTTTAAGTGCCATGCTAGATGCTAAAGGCGATTCTTTAAGAGGTAAGCGATGCCTAGTTTCTGGTGCTGGTAATGTAGCATTGTATTTGATGGATAAGCTTGACCAATACGATGCTGTTATTCTTAGCTGTAGTGATTCAAAAGGGACCTTGTATTGTAAAGATGGGCTTGATGTGGCTCTTGTAAAACACTTAAAAAATGAACAAGGTGCTGAGCTTAGGGATTATTTGAACGAGCACAAAGATGCTGAGTTTACGCCTGTAAATCAATACCCTAGCGACGGACATCATGTATGGCGATATGAGGCGGATATTGCACTTCCTTGTGCAACTCAAAATGAAATTACCGAAAAAGATGCTGAAGCTTTGGTTGAAAATGGCTGCTCTGTTGTATGCGAGGGTGCAAACATGCCGACCACAGCTGATGCGTTAAAAGTGTTTAAAGACAATGATGTATTTTTAGGTCCAAGTAAGGCTGCAAATGCTGGTGGAGTTGCTACCAGTCAATTTGAAATGGCTCAAAATGCCAGTATGCAAAAGTGGCGAGTTGAGCAAGTTGATGAGAAACTTCAACAAGTTATGAAGTCTATTTTCGATACAATTTCAGCTACCGCCAAACAGTACTCGAATGAACATGACTTGGTCCTTGGTGCGAATATAGCAGGGTTCGAACGAGTTGCAGATGCTATGTTAAAACAAGGTGTAGTGTAACGTATAGAATTAAAGGGAATTAAAGCGAATTAAAGAGACATCCATTTTTATAAAAAGACACCCACTTTTAGTATGTAAAAAGTAGATAGCCACAGCTTTTGGTTGAGTTCATTTATGTACAAATTATGTTTAGTTCTTTGTTGTTATTTAAATTTAAAAATTAGTTATTTAATTCTAGATGAAATTAAATTCAGTACGCAGAAATTTTCTGTTTTTTAAAATAGATGAATAAAAGTAGTAAATGAAAAGTTTAAGTGTTTAGCAAAACAAAGCTTGGCTATTAGTTATTGAGCTTCTTCGTTTTCGCTTCATGTGATTAGTATAAGCTGTGATTGCTTGTTCTTTACCTGCAGTATTTTTAAATGAGCGGGTAAAGGAAGTGGTGAGTGTAAGCCAGTTTTCTGTACAAATGTTTAACCTTTCGAGTATTGGTAATGCCTCTTCTGGGATTTTCCCGGGCTTATCTTCTCGTATTGAGCGCCCAGTCCAATCAATAAGTTGCAGATATGTCTTGAGCTCAAATGGTAGTCCCTTAGGCATATGTTTACGTGTTTTACCTGCAAAGCGCATAAGCGATGTTGGTTGCTTATTATTTTGAGCTGCATTAAATCTAGATTTAATACTGGTGTAGTCAGATTGCTCAGGTAAATCGGCCGCTTTTGCTCTTACTGGGTTTAAATCAACATAAGCAAGGCATGCAGCAAGTGCAGCTTCATCAAGTAAAGCTTGTGATTTAAAGCGACCTTCCCAAAACCGTCCATTGCACTCATCTTCTTGATTCGCTTTTCGTGCAATACCCTCATTAAGAACTCGCATAAACCAACTAATGCTGCTTAGCCTTTCTCTATATAAATTTACTCTGACATTAACCGCAGCGAGCTCTGCTTGTGTTAGCAATTCGCCATTTAAGAACCGTTGGCAAAGGAATGTACTTTTAAATAACTTGTGCCACCTAATCAGAATCGCTTTATTATTGAGACGCTTAGCTTTTGCTATATCGATGTGCAGTACTAAATGAGTGTGATTACTCATAACCGCATAGGCGCAAATATCAATACAAAATATCCTGCCAAGTTGAAGTAGTTTCTTTTCAATCCAATCGCGCCGGTGTTCATATGAACGACCCGTTAGTGGGTCTTGTCCGCACAAATAGGCGCGACGAACGCAACGTGAAATGCAGTGATAATAAGGCGTGTTTGAAACGCTAATTAAGTTTCTACGTGGGGTTGCCATGCTCTTCTCCTCCTTGAGTTGAACAATTTAAGTTTAGTTATAATTTTGTGAAGTGAGAAATATTAAGTTGGGTGTCTTCTTAAATTTATTCTTTAGATATGAAGCTCGGTTAACTCCTTAAATAAATATGGGCGTCTTAATTTAATATGGGTGTCTTAATAAATTAAAAAGCTCAGGCGGGCTGAGCTTTTTAATTTAGGTTGTATTTTGCAAGTAAATGATTACGAAAAGGCTTTTTCGCTTAGGAGTTCTTGCATTTGTTCGCGCATTTTAAATTTTTGAAGTTTGCCTGTTACTGTCATTGGGTATTCTTCAACAAAGCGGATGTGCTTTGGTACTTTGAAATAGGCTAGTTTATCTTTTAAGAAATCACGAATGGCATTTTCATCAAGTACTGCATCATCTTTAGGTTGGATCCAAGCGCATACTTCTTCACCGTATTTGGCATCGCTAATGCCAAATATAGCTGCATCTTGAATACCTGGGTAGGTGTAGAGAACTTCTTCTATTTCTCTTGGGTAAATGTTTTCACCACCACGGATGATCATGTCTTTTATTCGGCCAACGATAGCAACAAAGCCATCTTCGTCCATCACACCTAAGTCTCCAGAATGTAACCAACCGTCTTGATCAATTGTTGCTTTCGTTTTCTCTTCATCATTCCAATAGCAGCGCATAATTCCAGCACCACGACTACATACTTCACCCGGTATGCCAACTTTTTGAATATCACCCAGCTCGTCGATAATTTTCACTTCAGTATGGGCTAATGCACGGCCCACTGTGGTAACTTGTTTTTCGAGAGGCGAGTCTGTTTCGGTCACATTATTGATAGGGCTACACTCAGTTTGGCCATAACCAATTACAACTTCTTTCATATGCATTAATGAGTGAACTTTACGCATAACTTGCTCAGGGCAGGTTGAGCCGGCCATTACGCCTGTTCGAAGGCTAGATAAGTCATAGTTTGCAAAATCTTTAAGCTCTAACTCGGCGATAAACATAGTTGGAACACCATGCAGGCCTGTACAGCGTTCCTTTTCAACAACTTCTAGGGTTGTTTTAGGGTCGAAAGAATCACCCGGAAAAACTGCGGTAGCACCTTTACTTATACATACTAAATTGCCAAGCACCATACCAAAGCAGTGATATAGCGGTACAGGAATACAGAGTTTATCCTCATGTGTCAGCTTCATCGCTTGGGCCATCAAAAATCCGTTATTGAGGATGTTTTTATGCGATAAGGTCGCTCCTTTTGGATTACCCGTAGTACCAGAAGTAAATTGAATATTGATATCTTGGTCACAGCTTAAAGTAGCAGCTATTGCATCAAGCTCTAGCTTATGGGCATCTGTTGCGCGTTGCATGATATCGCTGAAGCTAAACATGCCAGTAGCAGGCTCATCACCAATACGAATTATATTTTTTAGGTGTGGCAGGGCGTTTAAATTTAATTCACCTGCTTGTGAATCTTTAAGTTCCGGTGCGAGCTCATTGAGCATGCTTATATAGTTACTGGCTTTAAATTCACTTTCTGTGATAAGTGTTGAACACTCAACACTATTGAGTGCGTATTTTAATTCGCTTGGTCGGTATGCAGGGTTGATGCACACCATAATTGCACCAATCTTGGCTGTAGCAAATTGGGTTAAGCACCATTCAATATTGTTAGGAGACCAAATACCAACCCGGTCGCCAGGTTTTACGCCAAGTGATAATAATCCCATTGCTAACTGGTTAATCTGCTGCTGGTATTGTCTATAGGTTAATCGGATCTGTTGATGATGAACCACAATTGCGGGATGATCAGGGTAATTGTCGACAATATTGTCAAGGTACTGTCCAATTGTTTGTTCTATCAATGGAATGTCTGTACGGCCTTGATAATAGCTTTGAGTAAGTGGAAGCGCATTACAGTGTGTGTTCTTTGTCTGCATTGTATTCTCCGTGTCCGGTTAATTTGTTGTCATGGACTTGATGCAAAAGAATTGAAATAATCATTTAGGATGATTTCAAAACATGCGTACCTGATTAACTAAACATAGATTGTCGACAAAGAAAAGCTTTATAAGACTAATGTACAGAGTGTAATTTTAATAAAGCAGAATAAAGAATGGGTTTTGAGGTATAAAAAAACGTGCCGTAGCACGTTCTTTTAAGAATAAGCAGAAATTAAGCTTTTGGCTCATCTTGCTTATAAGTTTTACGCATGATGTACACGTAAGCACTAATGAATGCGTTTTCTTGGAATTTTTTCAGGCCTGTGTCTTCAAAATCAATAGGTACTGGGTTGCGCTTAAGCTGCTCTTTGATTTCAGTTGCAGATAAAACTTGCACATCTAAGTGCTCGATTAACTGAATAGCCGTTTCCATTTTGAAACCTTTCGCACTACCAGCGAATTTACCTTTAGCTTGGCGCTCTTTGATTGCTACAGAGTCAATTTGGTAATCTTCCATTAATTTTTTGAAATCAAATTGGAATTTACGCATTACTTCTGTGTCATTACCGTTACCTAAGGTAAAACGTGTTTGTCTGACATCACGGATATCAAATACGTCATTGTCTTTGGTTAAAATACACAGTAGTACGTCGCTACCTGTAATTTCTACACCGCATGTTCTCATGGTCATTCTCTAAATAACTTAATTTGCGCAATTATAGCAAGTAACGTTATGAAAAACAGTTGCTTTAAAAATGAATTTTTATAGCGATAACACTATGGTCACTTACACTAATGTCTTCGGTCAGTTGTGTAGGGGAAATATGCTTGTCATAACTTTCATAGTCGAGTGCTTTCACCTTTGAAACTTGGCAATCGGGATTAAAATGTGCAGAGGCAAGAATATAATCTAATACATTCCCTTTCCCTTGATAATAATGGCTAAAGGGTTTGTTTTTATTATCATAAAACGAGCGGCTAAACTCATAGCTGTCGGTGAGGCCAACAACGGGTTCGTTATGTTCTATGCAGGGCTCACAGCGTGTAGGATGAAACCCTTGTGTCATAAACGATAAAGTAGGGCTAGTAAGTACATCGTTAAAGTCACCCATAACGAGCGTTGCACATTGCTTTTCGCGTTGGGTTTTTAGCGCATCATAATAAACAATAGATGCTTCCAATGAACGCGATATTTGAGACTGCATGGTACCCACAGTCTGGTGTAACAACTGCAGCAGCGGATCTTCAAGGTTATGAATATTAAGAATATGCGCCATTGATTGCACACGTTGTGACTTAAAGTGAACAACATAAAAGCAGACTTCACCAAAATCAGGTAAATCAATCATACATTTAATCGGTGTGCGGTTAAATTTGAACTCATTTTGATTGTTTAAGTACTCAAGTAATTCAGGGCATGGCGATAGTGCATCGGCCGATTTAAACGGGTATTTACTGGCAATCGCAACCACAGGATTGAATAACACTTGCGGATAAAGGCTATCATGGGACGGGCTATCGACCGTTTTAAAATAATCATATCCCGCTTCTTTGCATTGCACTTCTAGAGCATGCTGACTAAACACTTCTTGAAACGCCACCACATCAGGGTTTGCCTCATTTAAGAAATTAGCTACAAACAATTGTTTTTGCTGCCATTGCGTATTGTTATAGCGTTCATGTAATTGGTAAAACGAGTAGGGTGGCGCGGTGTAATTTAATAAATTAAACGTTGCGAATTTGAACGTACGCGTGTTTGGCATTTTCATCACTCTAAAAGTACTGACTCACTAAGTATGAAATGACTTAACTAATTGTCAATTTAGTCTTCTAACTACTTGTATTTGAGCACGTGAGCAGCGACAATAGATGCTTGTATTTGCGAAGACTCAGTAAATACAAGCTTAAATAGCAATGCTTATTCGTAAAAGCGTTGCAGAGTTACATAAAATTTTTTTAAAAATATTACATGTGATGCATTGTAGGCATCACCACTGTATTAAGGATTTATAATGCCAGTTATTACCCTCCCTGACGGCAGTCAGCGTAGTTTTGAAAACCCAGTAAGTACATATGACGTAGCGAGCGATATCGGTCCAGGTCTTGCCAAGGCAACGATTGCAGGCCGTGTTAATGGTACTCGTGTTGATGCATGTGACTTAATCACTGAAGATGCGCGTTTAGAAATTATCACAGCAAAAGATGATGATGGTTTAGAGATTATCCGTCACTCATGTGCGCACCTTATTGGTCATGCAGTTAAGCAGCTTTTCCCTGAAGCAAAAATGGCAATCGGTCCGACCATCGATAACGGTTTCTATTACGATATCGATATGGAACACTCTTTAAGCCAAGATGATTTAGATGCTATCGAAAAGCGTATGCTTGAGCTTGCTAAAACAAACTACGACGTTGTTAAAAAGACCGTAAGCTGGCAAGAAGCACGCGATACTTTTGAAGCGCGTGGTGAAACCTATAAAATGGAAATTCTAGACGAGAACATCGCGAAAGATGATCGTCCAGGCTTATACCATCACGAAGAATACATCGACATGTGTCGTGGTCCACACGTTCCAAACATGAAGTTCTGTCAACATTTCAAAATCATGAAAGTGGCAGGTGCTTATTGGCGCGGTGATTCTGAAAACAAGATGCTGCAACGTATCTACGGCACTGCATGGGCAGATAAAAAGCAACTTAAAGCGTATTTAAAACGCTTAGAAGAAGCTGAAAAACGTGATCACCGTCGTATTGGTAAAGCGCTTGATTTATGGCACTGGCAAGAAGAAGCGCCAGGCATGGTTTTTTGGCACAACGATGGCTGGAGCATTTACCGTGAACTAGAAGACTTCGTTCGTGAAAAATTACGTGAGTACGATTACGAAGAAGTTAAAGGCCCATTAATGATGGACCGTGGTTTATGGGAAAAATCAGGTCACTGGGATAAATACGCAGATGCGATGTTCACAACTGAATCTGAAAAGCGTGAATACGCAATCAAACCAATGAACTGTCCGGGTCACGTACAAATCTTTAACCAAGGTTTAAAATCATACCGTGATCTTCCATTACGTATGGCTGAGTTTGGTTGTTGTCACCGTAACGAACCATCAGGTGCATTACACGGCTTAATGCGTGTACGTGGCTTTACTCAAGATGATGCGCATATCTTCTGTACTGAAGAGCAAATCATGGATGAAGTTTCTGCATGTATCAAAATGGTTTACGACACATACGAAACGTTTGGTTTTGAGAAGATCGTTGTAAAACTATCTACTCGTCCAGAAAAGCGTATCGGTGAAGATGAAATGTGGGATAAAGCTGAGCTTGCGCTAGCTGATGCATTAAAAGCAAACGACATTGAGTTTGATTACCTACCAGGTGAAGGTGCATTCTACGGTCCTAAGATTGAGTTTACACTTTATGACTGTTTAGACCGTGCATGGCAATGTGGTACTGTACAGCTAGACTTTGCATTACCAGGTCGTTTAGGTGCAACTTATGTTGCTGAAAATAACGAACGTCGTACACCAGTTATGATCCACCGCGCGATTTTAGGTTCAATTGAGCGTTTCATCGGTATTTTAACTGAAGAATACGCTGGCTTGTTCCCAACGTGGCTTGCTCCTAAGCAAGTTGTGATCATGAACATCACGGACAAACAAGCAGATTATGTGCAAGAAATTGTACAAAAATTAAATAAACTTGGAATTAGAGCCGCTGCTGACTTGAGAAATGAGAAGATTGGCTTTAAAATCCGTGAACATACGTTAAAACGTATTCCATATTTACTTGTTGTTGGCGATAAAGAAGTTGAACAACAAGAAGTGGCAGTACGCACTCGCACAGGTGAAGACCTAGGCAAATTTAGTGTTGATGATTTCATTGCAAAAGTAAGCGAAGAAATTAAAAATCGACAATAAATCATGAGCGTGTAGGGCAAAACAAACAGCCAACTACACGCTTTTTATTTTATATTCTTGGAGGATCGTACCATTAGAGGCGGCAAGAAAGGGCAACAAACAGCTCAAAAAAATCGTATCAACGAAGATATTACAGCTAAAGAAGTTCGTTTAATTGGCATCGACGGCGAGCAAGCTGGCATCGTGTCATTAAAAGAGGCGCAAGCTATCGCTGATGATGCGGGTGTAGATCTTGTAGAAATCAGTCCTAATGCTGAGCCACCTGTTTGTAAGGTTATGGACTACGGTAAGTTCATCTTTGAAAAAAGCAAAGAACTAAAAGAACAAAAGAAAAAGCAAAAGCAAATCCAGGTTAAAGAAATCAAATTCCGTCCAGGTACGGATGAAGGTGACTACCAGGTTAAGCTACGCAACTTACGCAAGTTCTTAGAAGCGGGTGATAAAGCTAAAATCACTATCCGTTTCCGTGGTCGTGAAATGGCTCACCAAGAAATTGGTATCGAATTATTAAACCGTGTTAAAGCCGATTTAGAAGATGTTTCACAAGTTGAATCATTCCCAAATCGTGTTGAAGGTCGCCAGATGGTTATGATGATGGCACCTATTGCTAAAAAGCAATAAACAGGGTATATTACGCACCGATTTTATTTCAGGTCTGCAAGTAACAGTTTACTGTTCACCTGAAATAACCGGTTATAAGTAAGGTTGCACTGCTTTTGTAGTGAACCTTCACCGGATTATGGCAGTAAGTTAGGCCTTAAAAGTAGAGCTATTTTTATATCTCTCGCCTGCTTGCTAATTTTTAAGCAATACATTTGGAGTTATTGCAATGGCTTACAAGCTAAAAACTCACAGAGGCGCGGCTAAGCGTTTCAAGAAAACTGCTTCTGGCGGTTTCAAGCGTAAACAAGCGCATCTTCGTCACATTCTGACTAAGAAAACTTCTAAGCGTAAATTACACTTACGTCCTAAGATGATGGTTCATAAGAATGACCATGGTCTAGTTTCACGTATGTTACCATTCGCTTAATAGGAGTCTTCAGAAATGGCAAGAGTTAAACGCGGTGTTATCGCACGTGCACGTCACAAAAAAGTTTTAAAGCAAGCTAAAGGTTACTACGGAGCACGTTCACGTGTTTACCGCGTAGCTTTCCAGGCAGTTACTAAAGCGGGTCAATACGCTTACCGTGACCGTCGTGCTAAGAAACGTACTTTCCGTCAACTTTGGATTGCACGTATCAATGCAGCAGCTCGTCAAAACGGTCTTTCATACAGCCGTTTTATCAATGGTCTTAAAAAGACTTCTGTAGAAATCGATCGTAAGATCCTTGCAGATATCGCTGTTTATGACCAAGTTGCATTCGCAGCGCTTGTTGCAAAAGCAAAAGAAGGCCTAGCGGCTTAATTTCGCTTTTCATAAAGTTTAAAAAGGAGCCTTGTGCTCCTTTTTTTGATCTTAATTAATATTCATAACTAATAACGATTTTGCATAGCGTATGTCGTTTGCTCCATTTTTTTGTTGAATCACCGCAGTTTACGCAATCCATTCAGATTAGTTGTTATAATTTCCCCAATATAGAATAAGTACCGCACTTGAGAGTGATATGTTTGCGAGTTTAGTGTTTTTATCTGCTGCAGTAACTTTAGACAGCCACTTACCCCCACTGTTGCCATGGCAAGGCGATAGTGTGTCTTTAATGCAAGAAAAAGGACCTTTAACCACAGATTTTGAATTAAGCGAAGGCACTTTATCGCCTGATTATGCAGACACTATGGCGTTCGTAGATCGCCTTGTTGCCGCAAACCCAACACAATTCAAAGTAACGACTATTGCGACAAGCAGCGCTGGTCGTGCGGTTAAGATGTTAGTGGCGAATGAGCAAGGTTTGTTTGATGCCAAACAACTTGTTGCTGATACAAAACCAACCATCTTTATTCAAGCAGGCATTCACAGTGGTGAAATTGATGGCAAAGACGCCATGTTTATGTTGCTACGCGATATTGCAACAGGTAAACGCCGCGATATTCTCAGCAAAGTCAATATTCTGTTTATTCCTATTTTAAACGTTGATGGTCACGAGCGTAGTAGCCAATACAACCGTATTAATCAGCGTGGCCCAGTAGAAATGGGCTTTAGAACGAATGGTCTAAATTTAAATTTAAATCGTGATTACACTAAGCTGGATACACCCGAAGTACGCGGTGTGATGCAGGTTATTAATCAATTTAAGCCAGATTTATACGTGGATGTCCATGTAACCGATGGTGCTGATTACCAATATGATGTTACCTACGGCTATAATCCGGTTTTTTCTAGTGAATCACCAAGTGTGTCACAAGCGTTAGATAATTTGTTTAAACCTGTTATTGATGCCAAACTCGAAAAAGCAGGGCATATTCCTGGTCCACTGGTTTTTGTAATGGACAAGCGCGAATTTAAAAAAGGTTTAGCGGGTTGGGTGGCAACACCACGTTTTTCAAATGGCTGGGGTGATTTACGTTCATTACCAACAATATTAGTTGAGAACCACTCTTTAAAACCTTATAAGCAGCGCGTATTAGGTACTTATGTATTTATTGATGGTGCTATTGACGCTTTAGCTGCAAACGATAAAGCCCTTAATGAAGCTGTTCAAAAAGAGCTAGATTTCAAACCGACACAATTAGTTGTTGAACGTGGTTATGCAAAAGAGCCAGATACCATCGAATTTAAAGGTATCGCTTATTCAAGAACTGAAAGTGCATTGTCAGGGCAACCTGAAGTTAAATATTTAGGTGAAGTTAAAAACTATGACGCTTTGCCTATTTACTGGCAGAAAGAGGTTAAAAAGACCGTTAACGTTCCTACAGCGTTTTATATTCCGCCGGCGTATAGCCAATTGGTAAGTAAGCTTAAATTACACGGCGTAGAAGTAACGACACTTAATGAAACTGTTTCTGAGCCATTAACCCAAGCAAGCGTTGCTGATTATTCATTTGCAAAAGCACCTTTTGAAGGACGTTTTCGTGTAGAGGCGACATTTGATTACAATACCGTAGAAAATGTCGATATGACCGGCTGGTACAAAGTCTCAACTGAGCAGCCATATTCAGAGCTGGCGACGCACTTACTACACCCAGAAGCGCCAGATTCATTCTTTGCTTGGGGCGAGTTTAATACTATTTTTCAGCGTACTGAATACGTTGAGAATTACGCTTTAATGCCGTATGCACGTCAAATGCTAAAAGAAAAACCTGCATTGGCTTTAGAGTTCGATAAAAAAATTCGTGAAGATAAAAGCTTTGCAAAAGATGCTGATGCGCGCTTGCATTGGCTTTATGAGCGTACACCGTTTTATGATCAAGGCTATTTAAAATACCCCATTTTAATGGCGTTTGAGCAGTTACAAAAAGGACAATAACATGAAAGTGCTTGCTGTTCCTGTTACTGGCTTCGCGCAAAATTGCCGCATTATCATTTGTGAGCAAACGAATAAAGCGGCCTTGGTTGACCCAGGTGGCGATGCAGACAAACTTCAAGCAGAACTTGCTGCTTTAAATTGCCAATTAGAGGCAATTTATTTAACACATGGCCACTTAGACCACGTGGGTGCTGCAAAGCAACTCGCAGAGCATTTTAGCGTTGATATCATTGGCCCACATTTAGATGATAAATTTTGGTTTGATGCCTTGCCAATGCAAGCGCAAATGTTTGGTTTTGCACCAATTACACCATTTTATCCAACGAAGTGGCTAAATCATGGCGATACAATCACAGTGGGTGAACTTGAATTATCTGTACGCCATTGCCCAGGGCATACGCCTGGTCATGTTGTTTTTTACCACCAAGGTTCAGAACAGCTGATTGTGGGGGACGTGATTTTCCAAGGCTCTGTCGGTCGTACTGACTTCCCGAAAGGGGATAGTGCGCAATTAATCGAATCAATTAAGTCTGAGATTTTATCATTCTCTGATGAAGTTGCTATTTTGCCAGGCCACGGTCCGAATACCACCGTAGGGCATGAGCGAAAAACCAATCCATTTATTAGCGGACGTTTTGGTTAATGCCAACGCGTAACAATAGCTTAGTAGTTTGTAAGTGGATCAGTATAAAATTGCAATTTTTTTGCATAAATAGTAGAAAATAGGCAGACTGATTTTTAAATCAGTTATATAATTTAACCAGTATTTTTACAGAAAAAGAAATAAAATGTCTCTGAACCAAGTAGATCGCCAAATTTTGGCATTATTACAGCAGGATGCTAGCTTATCTACGGCAGAAATTGCCGATAAAGTTGGTTTATCTCAATCTCCATGTTGGCGTCGTATTGCTAAGCTTGAGCAAGATGGCTATATCAAAGGTAAAGTTGCTTTGCTTGACGAGAAAAAGCTTGGCTTTGATATGTTAGTTTATGCCCATGTTCGTCTATCTAACCACGGTAGAACGAATCTAGCTGAGTTTGAGCGTTTAATTATGAGCTATGATGAAGTAACGGAGTGTTACAGCATGGCGGGTACCATGGACTTCATGCTTCGAATTATTTCTAAAGGTATTGAAGGTTATGAGCAGTTTGTTCGTGATAACCTACTAAACCTTGAGTTTGTTCAAGAAGTTCACTCAAATGTGACCATGACATGCGTTAAGCGTAGTACGTCTTTACCTCTTTAATCTTTTTCTACTACGTTTTATTTTTTCGAAAACGGTTAGTGCTTTTAGGTACTAGCCGTTTTGTTGTTAATAATTGTTAACTTTTGCGGATTTTGCTAGAATTCTGCGCCTTGCCGAAATGCATTCACTATAAAGAGGATCTTAATGTTTAACTTACTCAGCAAAGCCCCAAGCTCTGCTAAAAACGATATTCTATCAGGCCTGACCGTTGCGTTGGCATTGGTACCAGAAGCGGTTGCGTTTGCTTTTGTTGCTAATGTTGAGCCTTTGGTTGGTTTATATGCCGCATTTATTGTTGGCTTAATTACGGCTATTTTTGGTGGTCGTCCAGGTATGATTTCTGGTGCTACCGGTGCACTAGCCGTTGTAATGGTAAGTTTAGTTTTAGATCATGGTGTAGAGTATTTATTTGCTACCGTCTTATTGATGGGGATACTGCAAGTACTCGCAGGTATCTTCAAGCTCGGCAAGTTTATTCGCATGGTTCCGCACCCAGTAATGCTGGGCTTTGTAAATGGTCTTGCGATTGTTATTTTCTTAGCTCAACTTGGGCAATTTAAAGTACCAGACGGTATGGGCGGCCAACAGTGGATGGAAGGGCAAGCACTTTATATTATGCTTGGCTTAGTAGCGTTAACTATGGCTATTATTCATTTCTTACCTAAGCTAACCACTGCTGTACCTTCATCGTTAGCTGCCATTGTTACTGTAACAGCGATTGTGATTGGTTTTGATTTAGAAGCGCGCACTGTACTTGATTTCTTAAAAGGAATGACAGGTAATGAGCAGGCAACGATTGCCGGTGGCTTGCCGGAGTTCCATATTCCTATGGTGCCATTTAATCTTGAAACATTAAAAATTATCTTCCCTTATGCTTTAGTTTTAGCGGCGATTGGTTTGATTGAATCATTATTAACACTGACCTTAATTGACGAAATTACTGAAACCCGTGGTCACAGTAACAAAGAGTGTATTGGTCAAGGCGCTGCAAACATTACCTGTGGTTTCTTCGGTGCAATGGGTGGTTGTGCGATGATTGGTCAATCTATGATCAATATTAACTCAGGTGGTCGCTCACGTTTATCTGGTATTAGTGCAGCATTAATACTGCTAGCATTCATTATTTTTGCAGCCAGCCTCATTGAGATGATCCCACTTGCTGCCTTAGTTGGCGTTATGTTCATGGTTGTTCTTGGTACCTTCGAGTGGGCAAGCTTCAAAATGATGAAGCGTGTGCCTAAGTCTGATGCTTTTGTTATCGTACTTGTTTCAGGTGTAACCGTAGTAACAGATCTTGCGATCGCGGTATGTGTGGGTGTGATTGTTTCTGCTTTAGTTTTTGCTTGGCAGCATGCTAAACACATTTACACAAGCAATTACATCGATGAGCAAGGCTCTAAAGTGTATGAGCTTCATGGTCCTTTATTCTTTGGTTCGGTTAAGAACTTTGGTGAGTTATTTGATGTTAAAAATGACCCAGAAGACGTGATCATTGAATTCAAACATAGCCGTGTTGCTGATCACAGTGCGATTGAAGCGATTGACAGTCTCGCAGACAAATACGCAAAAGTGGGTAAGAAACTGCATTTACGTCATTTAAGCCCTGATTGTATTCAACTTTTACACAATGCGCGTGATTTAGTTGAAGTCAATGTGATTGAAGATCCAAATTATAAAGTGGCTTCAGATAAACTAGCTTAAAAATAAAGCAGAGAAAAAGCGAAGGCTGTTGTGGCCTTCGCTTTTTTAATGTCTGAAGAATGCGGTAAGGCTATAAAAAATTAAGATAGGCGGCAGTGCTTTGTTCTCGTGACTATCGGTATAATAAAAATAATTATGAAAGGTAATCTGATATTTTGAATTGGCAATCATTAGTTGATAATCGACAACGCTTTTTCTGGGTTTTGCAAATTGCAGGCTGGATAGGTTATGCGTTAGTTAATTATATCGGCTCAAAAGTCTTTGAAATGCGTGATATTTACGTATTTGTTATTGTATTAAACGCTTATGCAGGCTGTTTAATGACAGTACCTTTACGTTATATGTATCGTAAAGTTTGGAATGCCTCACCCTGGGTATTAATGCTTGTCGTTTTTGGTGCTTCCTATGTCACAGGCACATTATGGGCCGTTGTACAAAAATTCAATTTATGGGAAATCTACCGTCACGGTTACCGTCCAAATGAATGGTTTTATTACTTTCAACAAGGTTTAGATTCGGTTTATATCATCCTTTGTTGGAGTGGTTTGTATTTTGGTATTAAGTATTACCAGCTATTGCAAAGTGAGCGACAAAAGGCTCTAAAAGCAACCACTATGGCTCACGAAGCTCAGCTGAAAATGCTGCGCTATCAACTTAATCCGCATTTCTTATTTAATACCCTAAATGCAATCTCAACCTTAATTTTGGTAAAAGAGAACAAAGATGCAAATTTAATGGTGTCAAAATTGAGTGACTTCTTACGATACACACTCAATACCGACCCAATAAAAAAGGTGCCATTAGAGCAAGAAATTCATGCCCTCATGCTGTACTTAGAAATTGAAAAAGTACGCTTTGATGAACGTTTACAAGTTAATGTAGATGTAAGCGAGCAGGCAAAAGAAGCCTTGGTACCAAGCTTGATCCTCCAACCTATTATCGAAAACTCGATAAAGTATGCGATAGCGCAACTAAATGAAGGTGGTGTGATTGATATTAAAGCACAAGTTTTTGCAAATGAACTATTATTGGAAGTAGGCGATAATGGTCCTGGCACTGAGCTTAAAAATGGCCAACTGGTTAATTCTCAAGGCGTTGGCATAGCTAATACACAGGACCGCTTAAAAACACTTTATGAGAACAACTACTCGTTTGTTCTCTCTGACAATACGCCAAGTGGATTAAAAGTTAATCTGCGCGTTCCGTTTGAAAAGGCTGTTAAGAAATGAGCAAAATTAGAACTTTGATCGTTGATGATGAACCGCTAGCAAGAAAAGGCTTAGCTGTTCGACTTTCTGAGTTTGACGATTTAGAAGTCATTCGTTTATGTAGCAATGGTCAAGAGGCAATTGATGAATGCTTATCGGGCAATATTCAATTGGTTTTCTTAGATATTCAAATGCCAAATATGAACGGTTTTGAAGTTGCAAGAGCACTTAGCGAGAGCGTTAATCCATTACCCGCTATTGTGTTTGTCACGGCTTTTGACCAGTTTGCAGTTAAAGCATTCGAGATTCATGCGTTGGATTATATTCTTAAACCAGTCGATGACAACAGACTAAAACAGGCGGTAGAAAAAGTGCATACCTATTTAAAAACGCAACAAGATAACGCCCATAAGAAAAAACTAGCGAGCTTTGTTGCAGGTATTACAGGCAATAATTGCGAAGAAATTTTAAAGAAGTTAGCAACGGGCGATAGCCTTGCTGACCGTCGTTACCCAGAATCATTAGCTGTAAAAGAGCAGGGCGAGATTGTTCGTGTGCCTGTTATTACAATTCAATGGGTTGATGCGGCTGGTGATTATATGTGCCTTCATTGCCAAGATGGGCAAACGCATATCCTTCGTAAAACAATGAAAGAGCTTGAACAAGAGCTTGATCCACAACTATTTGTGCGAGTTCATCGCAGTGCCATTGTGAATACTAAGCAAATTAGCAAACTTGTAACTCAAGTAAGCGGTGAGTATCTTTTAGTGCTAGATAACGGCCAAGAGCTAAAAGTAAGCCGTAGCTATCGCGATAAAGTGAAAGCAGCGCTCGCGAGCTAATACCAACCCGCAATAATACTTAATCATTTTGAGGGATAAAACCTGTCGCTAACTGCGTTAAAAATTTCTCATTTAGAACAACTAAATAACGAAATTTTTGCCTTGTAATCAACGAGGTTTTATTGCCTCAAAATAGACTACTTAATTAAGCGGATTGGTATAATAGCTATTCAAAATTTAATAAGTTAAAGACAAAAAAGGCGCAATTATTAATTGCGCCTTTTTTATTGAAAATTTGTAACAGATTAAACAGTTACAATCTTCATTGTGTTTGTTGCACCAATCGTTTCCATTGCATCACCGTGAGTTAAAATCACAGTATCACCTGCAACTAGTGAGCCTTGCTCAACAAGTGTGTTTAATGCATCACGTACCATGCTTTCATCTTCACATTTCGTTGAATCGAAAAATACAGGATAAACACCACGGTAAAGTGCTGTTTGGCCCAGCGTACTTGGATGACGTGATAATGAATAAATTGGTAAACCAGAGCTGATGCGCGACATCAATTTAGCTGTACTACCTGATTCAGTCAGAGTCACAATAGCTTTAACAGAATCTAAGTGGTTAGCTGCATACATCGCAGATAACGCAATTGATTCAGCATTTGATGAAAAACGGCTGTCTAAACGGTGCTTAGAAACGTGTGTTTCTTTTTGTGATTCAGCACCTAAACAAACGCGAGCCATAGTCGCTACGGTTTCTTCAGGGTAGTCACCAGCGGCTGTTTCAGCAGATAACATAACTGCATCAGTACCATCTAATACGGCGTTTGCTACGTCCATAACCTCTGCACGTGTTGGCATAGGGTTATCGATCATAGATTCCATCATTTGTGTTGCAGTAACAACAGTACGGTTAAGTGAACGAGCACGGCTAATGATAAGCTTTTGCTTACCAACTAGGGCTGCATCACCAATTTCAACACCTAAGTCACCACGAGCAACCATTACAGCGTCAGAAGCAAGAACGATATCGTCAATTGCTTCAACGTTTTCAACTGCTTCTGCACGTTCGATTTTCGCTAATAGTTGTGCGTTTGAGCCAGCGGCTTCTGCTAAAGAGCGAACATAACGCATGTCATCACCACTGCGTGGGAATGAAACAGCAATATAATCAACGCCAATCTCAGTGGCAGTGATTAAATCTTCTTTATCTTTATCAGTAAAAGCAGGGGCTGTTAAACCACCGCCTAAACGGTTGATACCTTTGTTATTTGAAAGTACGCCACCAACAGTTACTGTTGTGTGTACTAGGGCACCATCAACGCTATCTACTGTTAATTGAATTAAACCGTCGTTTAATAACAGTAAGTCGCCTGTTTTAACGTCGTTAGGTAGCTCTTTATAGTCGATACCTACTGCATTAACGTCGCCTTGGCCTTTTTCCATTTTTGCATCAAGGGTAAATTTTGCGCCAACTTCTAGGTTTACTTTACCGTCTTTAAACGTTGATACACGAATTTTAGGACCTTGTAAGTCTGCAAGGATAGCAACGTGTTTGCCTAAACGCTTAGCAATGCTGCGTACCGCTTCAGCGCGGTCTTTGTGATCTTGTGCTACGCCATGTGAGAAGTTCAAACGAACCACATTTGCACCTGCACGAATAATTTTTTCTAGGTTGTTATCGCGATCGGTTGCCGGTCCAAGGGTCGCAACAATTTTTGTGCGTCTTAGCATCAAATTCTCCTGTGCGCTCAAATATATTAAGCGAATTGATGGTTATCTATTAAAATGTCGTGCTATAAACCTTTAATATAGGCTTATACATAAGCACAATGTAGAACTCATAAGTAAAAAATGATTGTTTTTACTTATGAGAATCTGGCTCTTTGTATTAATTATAGAGTATACAAAGGGTGAATGACGTTATTATGACACCGGTGTCAGGTAGCGTCAATACACATACCTTTTTAAAGGGTATTATAAAAATCTGGTCCGATGCCTTGGTTATTTTGATATACTGGGGGCAACGTCGCTTCATGATTTCGATGATTTATCTCAAGTTGGCTGTCAAGCTCGCATTTTTGGGCTGCTTGGGTATAATGCGCGCGTAATTATTTTGATTAACTAACCAATAGTTGTTACCGAGGAGGACACTAAATGCAAGTTGCATTAGTAGGGTTAGGCGTTATGGGTAAAAATCTTGCCCTCAACCTGATTGAAAAAGGGCTGACATTAGTAGCTTATGATAAAAACCCAGATGCGGGTGCCGAGTTACTAAGCTGTGCGAAAGCACTAGGTTTGGCAGACCGTTTACATATTGTGTCTGATTTAAATGATATGGTTAGACGCTTAGAGCCGCCTCGTTCGATTCTTCTTTTAGTTCCTGCTGGTGAATTGGTTGATAAAGTATGTACAGAGCTTGCAGAAGCAGGTGTTGACTGTGATGACATTATCGTAGATTGCGGCAACAGTAACTACAAAGATGGCATTAGCCGTAAACTTAAATATCAAAACAAATTTGAATTTGCCACTATGGGTATTTCTGGCGGTGCAGAAGGCGCACGTCACGGTCCTGCAATGATGGCAAGTGGTTCAGAAGGCGGCTGGGAGCGCGTTGAGCCGTGGTTTGAAAAAGTAGCGGCAAGCTATAAAGGTGAGTCGTGTTTTGCGCGTGTAGGCCAATCTGCAAGTGGTCACTTTGTGAAAATGGTTCATAACGGTATCGAATATGCGTTAATGCAATTAATTGCAGAAATGTATCAATTATTACGTTTAGGTACTAATCGTTCACCAAAAGAAGTGGCTGACATTTTCAATGAATGGTCTGAAGGCACTTTAAATAGCTACTTACTGTCAATTTCAAGCCATATCTTGAGCCTTGAAACGACTGAAGGCGAGCCACTAGTTGATTTAATCGACAATAAAGTTGGCGCGAAAGGTACAGGTTTATGGACTGCACAAAATGCCTTAGAGCTTGGTATTGCAGTGCCATCACTAGTTGCAGCTGTTCAAGCACGTCACTTAACAAATACTTGTGATACACATGCTGCTAAAGAAATGACTTACGCTGCTAAAGCAACTGATACCGTTGATTTAGACTTAGCAGAGCTAAAAGATGCATTCACATTGGCAAGTTTACTTGCTTACCGTCAAGGTTTAGCCCTTATCAAAGGTGCGTCTCGTGCGCATCAGTGGAAAGTAGATCTTTCTAAAACGCTACAAACATGGCGCGCAGGTTGTATCATCCGTGCTGATTACTTAGACAATGTAGCTGAAGGTGTAGAATTTATTGATTCTATGCAGCGTGAATCAGCAGCATTACGTAAGGTAACGGGTGCAGCAGTTGCATCTGGTCTTGCATTCCCAGTGTTAACTGCAACGCAAACTTACATTGCGACGTTAACAACACCAAGTAATGGTCACCTTGTTCAAGCACAACGTGACTACTTCGGTGAGCATGGTATTAAAACTCATAGTGGTGAGATTTGCCATTTAACAGACTTAGTTGAGATTGACGAAAAAGTTCGTTAATTATCAAAAAGCATAAAAAAGGCACCAATTGGTGCCTTTTTTGTATTTGCTGTATTAACGACTTAGCTCACCGCGCAGGTTGTCTTGCATCAAGTGACGAATTGTTTCTACTTCAAGCTTTTGACTAAATAAGTAGTGTAACTTGGTCAAACAGGCTTCTAATGTCATATCGTAGCCACTGATCACACCACAATTTAATAAGGCATTACCGGTTGCATAACCGCCCATATTAACTTGGCCTTTTAAGCACTGTGTTAGATTAACAATCACCATACCGCGTTTACTTGCATCATTAAGAATGTCTAAGAACGCCGGATCTTGCGGGGCATTACCGACGCCAAAACTTAATAAAACAAGTGCTTTGATGTCGTCATTAACTAAACTTTTAACCACTTTTGGACTGATCCCAGGGTAGAGATAAAGCACACCAATTGGCTGTGGTGTGATATTTGACACCTGTAGTTCGTTATCAACGTAAGGGCTTAGTTGCCCTTTGATCAGTTGAATATTAATTCCAGACAGTGCTAATGGTTCAAGGTTCGGTGATGCAAAGGCATCAAAGCCATCAGCATGGGCTTTTGTTGCACGGTTACCACGGAACAACTGGTTATTAAAAAACAGGCTTACTTCAGCAATAGGGTAATTAGCGGCTAAATACATAGCATTAAGTAAGTTTACTTGGCCATCAGAACGAAGTTGCGACAATGGAATTTGTGAGCCTGTCACAATTACAGGTTTTGTTAGGTTTTCGAACATGAAAGACAAAGCAGAAGCTGTGTAGGCCATAGTATCGGTACCATGCAAAACCACAAAACCATCATAGTCTTGGTATTTACTCTTAATATCGTCAGCAATTAATTGCCAGTGGGCAGGGGACATATCTGAAGAATCAATGAGCGGGCAATATTCGTGAATATCAAACAAAGGCATTTCATCACGATTGAACTCTGCATTATTGACCACTGTTTCGGTTAAAAAACCTTCTGCCGGAACATAGCCACGGCTCGATTTTTTCATACCGATAGTACCACCGGTATAGGCGATATATATACGTTTACGTTTCATAAAAAAAGCCCAGTTAAATAACTGGGCTTAGTATACCTAAAATCGCTTAGCTAAGTAACTTATTGAATTACATTACACACTAAACAACGAGCGTAAACGCCTTGTGGATCGTTGTAATCTTTTAGGTTATCAATTTCACTACTTAACTGATTAATAAGGCTTTGTAAATTAGCTTGTGTCGCAAGTACTGATTGTGATGAATCAGACTTAGCAAAGAAGCTCTTAACAGCCGCTGTACCAAAGATATCTTGTAGCATTTGCTCTTGTGGTGTGAGCGATTGCTTGATGGTTTTAACATCATAATGATTAAGCTTAGCAAGCTCAGCTGCTGCCTTAATTGCATCTTGCTTATCGCCAAGTTTATCAACTAAACCCAGCTCTTTTGCTTGAGTTGCAATCCATACACGGCCTTGGGCAATTTTATCAACTTGCTCAGGGGTCATGTTACGCGCTTCAGCGACTACATTTAAGAAACGTTTGTATGCATTTTCAACGCTCATTTGAATGATATCTGACATCTTCTCATCAAGTGGGCGTGCAATAGAGAAGCCAGCTAGGTCTGTTGTAGCAACGCCATCTGAGTAAATACCTAATTCAGCCATAGTATTTTCAAACGTCATGAAAGTACCGAATACACCGATTGAACCTGTAATTGTACTAGGGGCTGCCCAAATTTCATTGGCTGCAGATGCAATCCAGTAACCACCTGATGCTGCCACTGAGCTCATTGAAGCGATAACCGGTTTACCCGCTGCTTTAAGAGCTAATACTTCAGCACGGATAACTTCAGAAGCAAACATACTACCACCACCTGAATCGATGCGTAGTACAACGGCTTTCACTTTGTCATCAAGACGCGCTTTGCGAAGTAGGGCTGCTGTAGAGTCACCACCAATTTCACCTGCTTTACGCTCGCCATCAACAATGGTGCCTTTCGCAACAACCACAGCTACTTTTTCAGTGATTGGGTTATCGAACTCAACAGGCGGTTTTACCAGCGATAAATACTCACGGAAGCTAACTTGCTTAAAGGTTTTGCCTGTTTCTTCTGCACCAACTAACTCAATAAGCTGTTGGCGAATTTGTTGTGAGGTTTTTAAAGAATCAACCCACTGATTATTTAACGCGTACTGACCTGAGTTACCGTCAACTGCTTGCATTTTTGTAAGATAAACATCCATATCTTCATCAAAATTGCTTTCATCGAATGGACGGCTCGCAGCAACGTCAGTTTTATACTCGTTCCAAAGTGCAGTTAACCAAACGCTATTCGCTTCTTTTGCCGCATCTGACATGTCATTACGAATAAATGGCTCAACCGCTGACTTGTAAGTACCCACACGGAAAATATGTTGAGTCACTTTTAACTTTTCAAGCGCATCTTTGAAATAAAGCGGGAACATACCGTAGCCTTCAATGCTCACACCACCATAAGGGTGCATAGACACTTCATTAGCGTGGGCTGCAATATAGTATTGAGCTTGTGTATAGTAATAGCCTGTTGCGATAACTTGTTTGCCTGCATCTTTAAAGGCATCAATTGCTTTAGTTATTTGTTTTAGCTTATTGATGTGCGCACTTGGCATTTTTTGTAGATCAAGAAGCATTACACTGATGCGATCATCTTTAGTTGCTTGGTTGATCACTTCAACAACATCATCAAGAAGAATTTCAGATGGTGCTTCTTTACCCATAGTTGCATCGTTGATTGCTGCTTCTACAGGATCAACATACGTTTTTTCTTCAACAATAGGGCCATTTAAGTTTAGGCGTAGCACGGTTCCGTCTGCTACTTTTACTTGGTCTTCTTCACCAGTGATAGCAACAAAGAAGAGTATTACTAGTAATAGAAATAATATGTTTAGGACCAAACGGCGGGAAAAATTAATCCCGGTCCAAATGCCTTTAAATATCTTTGCTAGCAAAATAAATCCTTAATTCAGTACAGCTTAGTAGTGATCTCATCTTAGCTTAGAATAACTTTAAATTTAACTGTTAAATAGTAACAGAGTGTTTAAAACGACAATTTGCTACAGAATAATTACCAGTGAAAAGTTGATTATTCTAAGTTATTGCCGCAGAATCTATTTCAAATAGAGGTTCGACCAGTTAACGGGGCACACAATGTTAGAACAAAAATTACAATTACCGCATACCGAACTTCGTAATCGTTTGGTTATGGGTTCAATGCATACCGGCTTAGAAGAAGGCTGGCATAACCGTAAACGCTTACGTGCATTCTACGAAGCACGTGCCAAAGGCGGCACGGGTTTAATCATTACAGGTGGTTATAGCCCAAATATTCGTGGCAAGCTATCTCCGTTCGCATCAACATTTAACTCATTTTATGATGTGATCAAACACAAAGCATATACTGATGCAGTGCATCAGCATGGCGGAAAAATTTGCTTACAATTATTGCATGCAGGTCGCTATGCTTATCATCCATTCAATCAAGCGCCAAGCTCAATTCAAGCACCTATTAATCCGTATAAACCTAAAGAAATGTCGTTGGGTTCAATCAAAAAAACCATCAAAGACTTTGCTAACTCAGCAAAAATGGCTGAAAAAGCAGGTTATGATGGTGTTGAAATCATGGGTTCTGAAGGTTATTTGATTAATGAATTCATGGCTAACCACACGAATAAAAGAACAGACAACTATGGCGGTAGTTTAGAAAACCGCATGCGCTTGGCTGTTGATATTGTTAAAGCTGTACGCGCTAAAGTAAGTCAAAAGTTCATTATTGTATTTCGTTTGTCTGTGATGGATTTAATTCCTAATGGATCAACACCTGATGAAGTAAAACAACAAGCCCTAGCACTTGAACAAGCTGGCGTTGATATCTTTAACACCGGTATTGGTTGGCACGAAGCTCGTGTACCAACCATTGCCAGTATGGTACCACCAGGAGCATTTAAAGAAGCATCAAAACGCTTGAAAGAAACGGTATCAGTGCCAGTTATCGCGGTTAACCGTATTAACACTCCAGAAATTGCCAATGGAATTTTAGAAGCAGGCGAGTCTGATTTAATTTCGATGGCACGTCCTTTATTAGCAGACCCAGAATTTTTCAATAAATACGTTAATAATAAGTCTGAGCAAATCAATATTTGTATTGGTTGTAATCAGGGCTGTTTAGACCATGTGTTTAAAAACAAACGTGCCACCTGTTTGGTTAACCCACAAGCGGCTTTTGAGTTAGATTACTGCCTTGAAAAAGCACCATCGTCTCGATTAGTACTGGTTGTGGGTGCTGGCCCTGCTGGCCTTGCTGCAAGTTGTTACTTAGCAGCGAAAGGTCACAAAGTGACTTTAATTGAACGTAAAGAACAAATGGGTGGCCAATTTAATTTAGCCATGCAAGTGCCGGGTAAAGAAGACTTTAACCATACCCTTAACTACTTTACTAATGAATTAAAGCGTTTAAATGTCGATTTACAGCTCGGTACTGAATTTACTGACAAGATGCTCAATCAATACGATGATGTGGTGTTTGCAACAGGCGTACGTCCGCGTGAAGCCAAAATAGAATGCAGTGATGGCAAACGCGTATTCGCTTATGATGAAGTAATTCGTGGTGAAGTAGAACTAGGCGATAAAATTGCGATTCTAGGTGCCGGTGGTATCGGTTTTGATATGGTTGCCTTTTTAAGTGAACACAAAGGCCAAACAATTGAGCAATTCAAAACTCAATGGGGTATTGAATGCGAAGCTGCGCCTGAAAAAGACAATCGTCAAATTTACATGCTTAAGCGAAGTGCAGGGCGTTTTGGTAGTGAACTTGGTAAAACAACGGGTTGGATCCACCGTCAAGTTGCCAAACAGCACGGTGTTAAACAAATCGCTGAGTGTCAATATCTAAGCTTTGATAAACAAGGTTTGAAGATAACGGTAAAAGGTGAAGAGCAAATCCTCGATGTTGATACCGTGATTGCTTGTATTGGTCAGGTGTCAAATACTGAAACGTTCGACAATCAAACCGAAAACGCTAAAGTACACGTTATTGGTGGCGCAAAACTAGCTGCCGCTATCGATGCTAAACGTGCAATTTTTGAAGCGTTACAAGTCGCTCGTAAAATTTAATTGAAAGTAAACTAGAAAACGTGCGGTCTATGTGATTAATCTATTTAGTCATGAGACCGCTATGTTGAACACCCACCTAATACCCCTTTACCAACACACCTTTAAGAAACTGCAGTTTTTAGATGGACTACCGAGTCTATTAATTCGCTTGATTTTAGCCCCAGTGATGATCATTGCCGGCTTTAATAAACTTGCTTTAAGCGGTGATGTTACTCACTTTTATCAATACTTTTTAGCATCTGAGGATATTGCTGCTTGGTTTGGAAATAGTGACTGGGGTTTAGGTCTACCCATGCCCTCTGTATTAGCCTTTTTAGCTGCATGGACTGAGTTTTTAGGGGGGATCTTTATATTATTGGGTTTATTTACTCGTTTAACAGCAATCCCTTTAATGATCACCATGCTGGTTGCAGCGACAACAGTACATGCCAGTAATGGCTGGTTTGCTGTAACACCTACCGATGCCAGTACCAGCCCTGCGAGAGTGCTGAATTGGCTAGCAATACCAGGAAGTGAAGCCAGTTTAGTTAATTCCAATGAAGCCAGTGAGAGATTAGCTAAAATGCGTGAATTGTTAGAGACGCATGGTTATACAGAATACCTTTATGCGAAAGGGAAGCCTGTAATATTAAATAATGGTATTGAGTTTTCCGCAATATACTTTGTTATGCTCTTAAGTTTATTTTTTGCAGGTGGCGGTCGTTACGTCAGTTTAGATTATTGGTTAACTAGAAAAGCATCTAATAGCTTTATTGCTAATAAAGATAAATGATAAGCTTGGGTTTTCTGCCCCGATTATTAAGGGGTGTCGTACTTAAGCATTTACGGAATATTCATGGACGCTTTAACGCTATTACAAACTCGACAATCAGATCCTCGTCTTATTGCACCTGGACCAACTGCAGAACAACTTGAAATTATTAAGCGAGCGGCCATAAAAGTGCCTGATCATGGCTGTATTGCGCCTTGGCGGTTTATTGTCGTTGAAGGCGACGCACGTAATAAATTAGGCGATATCTACCATCAAGCCGCTGTTGCTGAAAACCAAGATGATAGAACCATTGAGCGCGCTAAAGATCTACCTCTACGCTCTCCTATGATGATCATTGCCATTGCTGATGTAACTGAAAACCCAAAAGTGCCACGTATTGAACAAGTACAAAGTGCAGGCTGCGCTGTACTTGCAATGCAACAAGCGGCATTTGCGCAAGGTTTAGGGGGCATTTGGCGTACAGGTTATTTTGCACAGAGCCCAGCTGTTAAAGCGGCACTAGGTTGTAAAGAACAAGATGAGATTGTTGGCTACTTATATCTGGGTACACCAGAAGTAGACATTAAAAAACCAATCAGACACAAGCCTGAGACGTTTTTTGAGAATTTATAAATATTAGGAACTTTTTTGCAGTTAAGCAGTCAGACACTATTAAGCTTACTTATGTTAGTTTTTTTAGATTTAGCTTAGCTGTAAGAAGCGCACGGATGCAAAAAACGAAATAATTCTTCTTCAGTGTGTTTTTTAATCGGTTATTTTTTGTTAACGTATGGATAGTCTTAAAAAAATAACGATAAAGAAGACGAGAACGATGGGAAACTTATTTTTACGTGAAAAAGAAAATTGGTTCGCTTGGTCAATTTGGGGCTTAGTTGGCGCCGTGGTCACTTTTTTTGTTGCCATGTCTACGAAGCAACCTCATTACCTTGGCTTGTCTGCTGTAGTGGTATTACTCCTACTGACTTGGTGGATGCAAAGCACTAAACGTTTCGATTTCGGCCGCGCTTTTAAAATTTGTTGCTACGTTTTAACGATCACCTGCTTACCCGCTTTTGCATTAGTCATTATACCTAGCTATAACCTCAATAAAATTGACGTAATAGTGCAGGGTTCAGGCTTTGCAATTGTTAGTTTAATTGTTTGTTTAGTTTGCTCTTTAATCGCAAAGCGCCCTAAGCAGTACTATTAAAATTACTTTTTTAAAGTTTTTTACATTTAAGGCTTTACAACGAACGCAGTAAACACTATTATGCGCGCCGTACGGAGAGATGGCAGAGTGGTCGAATGCACCGGTCTTGAAAACCGGCAGGGGTTTGTAGCCCCTCTAGGGTTCAAATCCCTATCTCTCCACCATTATTTAGAAAAACCGCCTTTAGGGCGGTTTTTTGCTATCTGGAGATAAGTAATGTCAGCAAGCGAGTCTTCTTCTACACTAATGCGCATTGTTAAACATGTTCTGCTTTGGTGTATCTTTTCTTATTTTTATCACAGCGGGATCAATGTACTTGTAGCTATGGCCCATGATGCGCAGCCTGATTACGGGCTAATATCTTCAATCGCTTATGGTATTGGGTTTAATGTGTTAGTAGGGCACCTTATTGGCAAATACGACAAGCATTGGCCTGTCATTGCTGCATGTGTGATTTCGACTGTGGGTCTTATTGCCGTGCCTTTAGTTATGTTGGGCAAAGATGGTTTAATGAGCGGCTTTTTTATTGCTTCGATGATCGCTACATTACCTGTTGCGACATTTGTAATTGATAAAATAAAGCAGCGAATTAGTGCAAACACTGAGCAAACGCAGTAAAACTAGGCGATATTCGTTGTATTTTTATGTTAGTATGGGCACGTCTTTTAACTAAATAAACGTGAATTAAAACATGTCAGATAATTTTACAACAGACGCTGAAAAAGCAAGTTACGGTATTGGTTTACAAATGGGTGAGCAATTAAAAGCGAATCCATTCGAAGGTTTAAACTTAAATTCTGTATTTGAAGGTATGAAAGACGCATACACTGGTAATGATTTCCAAGTTGAAATCCCAGCAATTCAAGCAGCTTTTGAGAAAATCAACGCTGAGATCCAAGCTCGTCGTGAAGAAGAAGCTAAAGTTCTTGCAGCTGAAGGTATTGCATTCTTAGAAGAAAATGCAAAACGTCCTGAAGTAACAGTAACTGAATCAGGCCTTCAATACGAAGTACTTACTGCAGGCGACGGTGAAAAACCAACTGCAGATTCAACAATCCGTGCACACTACCACGGTACACTAATCAACGGTACAGTATTTGATAGTTCATACGAGCGTGGTCAACCAGCTGAATTCCCAGTTGGCGGTGTAATCAAAGGTTGGACTGAAGCAGTGCAAATGATGGGTACTGGTTCTAAGTGGCGCTTATACGTACCACACGAACTTGCTTACGGTGAGCGCGGTGCTGGTGCAGCAATCGCTCCTTTCTCAACGCTAATCTTTGACGTTGAGCTATTAGAAATCATCTAATCGATTTCAAATAGACATAAAAAAACCTGCTTAAAGCAGGTTTTTTTATGTCTGAAACAAGTAGCTAATTAGCTATTTGATTCAGCGTATTCTTTACACGCAGCAGTGTCTTCACATTCGCCATATAGGTAAAGAGAGTGGTTAGTCAGTTTAATACCATTCTCTTTTGCGATTTCTTCTTGACGACGTTCAATAGTATCGTCTTCAAACTCAACAACCTTACCACATTTTAGGCACACTAAGTGGTCATGGTGAGTGCTACCTGATAATTCAAATACTGACTTGCCGCCTTCGAAGTGGTGGCGAGATACAATACCAGCATCATCAAATTGGTTAAGAACACGGTAGACAGTTGCAAGACCAATCTCTTCGCCTTTGTCTAAAAGAATTTTATAGACATCTTCAGCGCTGATGTGTTGGTTGTCTGGAGATTGCAGAATCTCTAAAATTTTAATACGCGGCAGAGTTACTTTTAACCCTGCTTTTTTTAATTCCAAGTTGTGATCAGTCATTCAATCTGTCTCAATTTTATTTAGTTATACTAGGCATCAGCAAGATGCACACGACACATTAGCAACTATTAGAATAACGTGCCTAGTTACTAAGTGCAAAGAACAATTCGTCTATTTGCCGATTTTTCAAACAAAAATGAACTGGTTGTGCATCTTTACATCAGCTAGTAAATGCGAGTAATACTTGTTATTAATCAGCAAGTTCCGCTAAACACATTTCGTCATAAACCTGAGCACACCAGTCTTTAACACGCTTTTCAGTAAGCTCTGGTTGACGGTCTTCATCAATACCAAGGCCGACAAAGTTGCTGTCATCTACTAGTGCTTTTGAAGCTTCAAAGTCGTAGCCTTCAGTTGACCAATGACCCACTACGATTGCGCCACGCTCAGTTACGATATCGTTGATCATGCCCATTGCATCTAAGAAGTATTCTGCATAGTCTTCTTGGTCACCGCAGCCGAAAATAGCAACAAGTTTACCTTCGAAGTCAACTTCTTCTAATTCAGGGAAGAAATCATCCCAGTCACATTGAGCTTCACCGTAGTACCAAGTTGGAATACCGAATAACAATAAATCGAATTCAGCAATCTCTTCTTTAGAACTTTTTGCAATGTCGTGAACCGCTACAAGCTTTTTACCTAATTCTTTTTGAATCATTTTAGCTACGTGTTCAGTATTGCCTGTGTCACTTCCGAAAAAAATACCTACGCTTGACATGGATTTAAAACCTTCTATCTATCAATAGCCAATCTTTCTTGTAAAATTGTTTCAATCAACGCGCTACGGCTAATATTCTGCGCATCTGCCATATCGCTTAATGCTTGATATAACTGTGATGAAACCTTAAATTCTACACGCTTTAAACCACGTGCTTTATCTCGCTTTATTTGATTACGTTTATTTACTTTTAATTGCATATCGCGAGGTAGGGGATTTGTTTTCGGCCTACCTGGACGCTTTTCGTATTCAAATAAATCGGGTGTTGTTCTATCTGTTTCTGACTTTGCCATGTCTAGCCCACACCTGCGCCTTGCCAGAAGACTTGAATAAGTCCTTTCGCTATAAACCCAGAACAGCCTAAAAATAGCACTAACCAAACGATGTATCGGCCAAATCGTGGTACATCACCTTTTTTAAGGACGTCTTGAATTGCCATTCCAATAAAAAAGAAAATACCAGCTAAGCCAAAATACAACCCTAAGGTATCAAATTCGTTAATTAACTGACTGACCATCAACGTATAAACCTTTAAATTAAACGGCGCGTACTATAGCACACAAATTTGTAATAATTTAGTGCGCACGATCAAAAACAGCGAATTTTATCAGCCCAATTAATGAGCTAAAAAATCGCTGATTGCTTTATTTACAGCAAGTGGTTTTTGGGCATGTAGCCAGTGACCAGCACCATGAATAATTTTTGCTTTTGCATTAGGGAATAACGCCATAATAGCAGGGCGGTGTTCTGCTAAAATGTAGTCAGAGTCATTACCTTTAATGAATAAAGTATCACATAAACAAGAATCATTTTCACTAACTTGCGCTAAAATATTTTCATATTGTTGGTATAAAACAGCTAAATTAAAGCGCCATTGATAGTGACCTTCATCATTTTTAGCAAAGCTTTTTAATAAAAACTGACGCACACCCATTTCATCAATGTGCTTGGCAAGTATTTCATCAGCTGCTTTTCTATCACTGACATTCGATTGTGCAACTTCGTTTAGGCCTGCAAAAATAGCGCTGTGACGAGGGTTATTCGCAACAGGAGAAATATCTAACACAACAAGTTTATCAATAAGCTCTGGGTGATTAAGTGCTAATTGCATGGCCACTTTGCCACCCATTGAATGACCTATGATGTGCGCTTTACTAATATTTAGATGCTCAAGTAACTCACTGACATCTTTAGCCATAGCGTGATAATTCATGGTATCGCTATGGAATGATTTACCGTGGTTACGTAAATCAATATTCGTTACACGATAATTTTCAGCTAATGCTTTTGCGATAACATTGAGGTTTTCAAGTGAGCCAAACAAACCGTGGATCAATAGAACGTCTGAACCTTGACCCATTTGTTGGTAGTTTAATAGCATTTTCAACTCCTAATTTTAATGGCAGTATTTTGCCTAGTGAAATTACAAAATGCAAAACATAGAGAATTGCTGCGAGCTTAGGTATAATCATTGAGAACTTTTAAAATGTGACCCGTAAAGACAGGAATAACATGAAAAAAATCGACATAGACGACGAGTTATATCAATACATTGCAAGCAACACGCAAAGTATTGGTGAAAGTGCATCAACCATTTTGCGTCGTTTATTAAACCTCTCTGATGGCGCCAATGCCCCAGTTGAAACAACTACTAAAACTGAACAAGAAACCCCAGTTGTTGAAGTACAAGAACAAGCAGAACAAGAAACAAGCCCTGAACCAAGCGACGAAAATGTTGAAGAGGCTGCACAAACTGTCACAGCATCGACACAAGTGAAAGGTAATGTGTTTAATGTATTAAACAAAGAAGAGCTAGCAATGCAAAAAGGTGTTGTTGGTCGATTCTTATTTATACTAGCCGCTTTATATAGAACGCATAAAAAAGATTTTGTTAACGTGCTTGAAATTAAAGGCCGTGACCGTGTTTATTTTGCCACTAGCAAAGAAGCACTACTGGAAAGCGGTAGCAGCATGAATCCAAAAAATATCACTGATACTGAGTATTGGGTGATGACAAATTCAAATACAACCAGAAAAAAAATGATGCTTCACGAAGTAGCACTGTGCTTAGGCTACAGCGCAGATGAAGCAGAAAAAATTCGTGATTACTTATAATCCATAAGGAAATAATATGGCGATTCATCCAGATGCAGGCAAACCTGCACCGCAATCAAGCTTAGTGAATGTACCAAAACTGATCTCGGCTTATTACTTAAATGAACCTGACCTAGAACAAAACCCAGAGCATTGTGTTGCTTTTGGTACGTCTGGCCATCGTGGTTGTTCGTTCGATGTAAAATTTAATGAATCGCATATTTTAGCGATCACTCAAGCAATTTGTGATTACCGTAAAGAAAACAATATTTTTGGTCCACTTTTCTTAGGTAAAGATACACATGCATTGAGTGAAGCGGCTTTTAACTCTGCTATTGAAGTACTTGTTGCAAACGAAGTGCAAGTCATTGCACAAGAAAATGACGATTACACGCCAACGCCGGTAATCAGTCATGCTGTTGTTTGCCATAACAAAGAAAACCCAAATGAACTTGCTGATGGTATTGTGGTAACTCCTTCACATAATCCGCCAGAAGACGGTGGTTTTAAATATAACCCGCCAAATGGTGGCCCTGCAGATACTGATGTTACTAAGTGGATTGAAGACAGAGCGAATCAATTACTTTTAGAAGACTTAGTTGAAGTAGAGTTATTTCCATATGCTAAAGCATCACGTTCTGGTTTTATTAAGTACCAAGACTTAATTACCCCTTATGTTGATGACTTAGTTAATATCGTTAATCTAAAAGCAATTAGCGATGCGAAAATCAAAATTGGTGTGGATCCGCTTGGTGGTTCTGGTATCAACTTTTGGCCAGTCATTGCAGAAAAATATAATTTAGACTTAACGGTCGTAAATGAGTCTGTTGACCCAACATTTTCGTTCATGCCTTTAGATAAAGACGGCAAAATCCGTATGGATTGCTCTTCTCCTTATGCAATGACAAACCTTATTGCATTAAAAGATGACTATGATATCGGTATTGGTAACGACCCTGATTATGACCGCCACGGTATTGTTACGCCTGACGGCTTAATGAATCCAAATCACTTTTTAGCAGTTGCAATTGACTACTTATTAAATAACCGCGAATGGTCAAAAGATGTCGCAATTGGTAAAACACTGGTATCAAGCGGCATGATTGATAAAGTAGTTACACGTAATAACCGTGAAGTAAAAGAAGTACCGGTAGGCTTTAAATGGTTTGTTGAAGGCTTAAGCAAAGGTACCCTTGCTTTCGGTGGTGAAGAAAGTGCAGGGGCGTCATTCTTGCGCTTTGATGGAACAGTTTGGAACACTGATAAAGATGGTTTCATCTTAGGTCTTCTTGCTGCAGAGATTTTAGCCGTAACGGGTAAAACACCTTCACAGCTTTATAAAGAACTTGAACAAGAGTTCGGTGCGCCTATTTATAAACGTATTGATGCGCCAGCTAGTGCAGAACAAAAATCACGTTTAAAAGCGTTATCAGCTGATGATGTTACTGCAAGTACCTTAGCGGGTGATGCCATTACGCAAAAACTAACCCATGCCCCTGGTAATAACGCTGCTATCGGCGGTTTAAAAGTTGTTACTGAAAACGGTTGGTTTGCTGCACGTCCATCGGGCACTGAAGATATTTATAAAATTTACCTTGAATCATTCAAAGGTGAAGAACATCTAGCATTATTAGAAAAAGAAGCGAAAAAGCTGGTTGATTCAGTAATTAGCTAATACCTTTTTTACCTATTAAAACGGCTGAGATTCTCAGCCGTTTTTGTATTCTACTCTCACGCATTTTTAGGATAGAACAATGAGCTATTCAACTCCTTCATATCTCGAAGAATTAAAAAGTACCGGCGACTTTTTAACCCTGACTCGTAACAATGAATTTTCATTAGAACCTTGTGCATTTACTCTTGCCAATGGCACTGATGTCACAGTTCACGACACAGGTATCATTGAGTTTCAACCTGCACAGCAAGCAAACAAAGATATTGTACTTTCAAGTGCGGTACATGGTAACGAAACTGCGCCAATTGAAATTTGCGATCAATTAATCAAGTCAATCATTACAGAACAACTTAACTTGAAGCAGCGTGTACTGTTCATTTATGGTAATCCTAAATCTATTAATATCGGTAAGCGTTTTGTAGATGAAAACTTAAACCGTTTGTTTAATGGTCATCATACTGTAGAAGGCATTGCTTCTAACCCAGAGCGAGTTCGTGCAAAGCTGCTTGAAGACGTTGTTACTGATTTCTTTGCTAGAGGCAACCAGGGCAGTGAGCGTTTTCATTATGATCTTCACACAGCAATTCGTGGCTCTAAAAATGAAAAGTTCGCAGTGTATCCTTTCTTACATGGTAAACCGTGGAAAAAATCACAACTGCAATTTTTACTTAGCTGTGGCGTAAACACGGTACTAATGATGAAATCAGCGGCAACTACCTTTAGTTACTACTCGTCGTTTGTACATGGAGCTGACTCATTTACGGTAGAACTTGGCCAAGTAAAACCATTTGGCGAAAATGACATGTCGCGATTTGAGAAAACCAAACAAACCTTAACTGCATTAATTAGTCAAAAATCTGTCGAATATAAAGAATTCAATGCAGATGATTTCGAGTTGTTTTCTGTATATAGAACAATAAACCGTACTTGCGAAGACTTTAGTTTCCCATTTGCTGATGATGTAGAAAATTTCACCGGTTTCGCAAAGGGCGAATTAATGGCAATTGATGGTCAGACCAGATTTGAAGCGGAAGTAGACGGTGAAGCTATTATCTTCCCAAACGCTGATGTAGCCTTAGGTCAGCGCGCTTTGCTTACTGTTATTCCAATGCAAGTTGATAGCAACTTTATTTAAAATCTCTGCATTAACACCCATCTAAATTTAGTTAACTATATGACTCTAAAGAATTTATCTTGTTGTATAGTTAACTTTCCATGCGTTTTTAGCCATTTGTCATCTATTCGTCTATGATTAGTTGAATAACAACTTACGTTAACGTAAAGTGACGGCAGTTTAATTTAATTAGATTGAATATTGCGCAAACTTTATCCTTACAGCTCATGCTGATAAAAATATAATTAAGGGCAGTAGCGTAGGTTTCTGACAACGAAAGAAGGTAGGTTATGAGTAATCCAAATAACGTATCGCTAAACATTAATCATGAACTGTCATTTATTGACGGTCACGCATTAACGATCCCTACATTAAGTATTCTTAATGAGGAAGGCGACATCTACGAAGGTGCAACCGCACCTGATATCGACAAAGCAACGGCAATCCGTCTATATGAAACAATGCGTTTTATTAGAGCACTTGATGAGCGTATGCAAGCTGCACAGCGTCAAGGCCGTGTAAGCTTTTATATGCAATGTCTAGGTGAAGAAGCGGCTGTAACAGCATCAGCTGCAGCGCTTGATCAAAACGATATGATCATGGCCCAATACCGTGAGCAAGCAGCTTTACGTTATCGTGGTTTTAGCCTTGACCAATTCATGAATCAAATGTTCTCAAATGAAAAAGATTTGGGTAAAGGTCGCCAAATGCCAATTCACTATGGCTCACGCGAACTTAACTACATGACTATTTCATCACCGCTTGGTACACAAATTCCGCAAGCAACAGGTTATGCATACGGTCAAAAAGTTCGTCATATTGATGCCCAAACAGGTGAGTTAAACAGCACTATTGATAACATCACTATTTGTTACTTTGGTGAAGGCGCTGCATCTGAAGGTGATTTCCATGCTGGTTTAAATATGGCTGCAGTTCACGAAGCACCGGTTATTTTCTTTGCCCGTAACAATGGTTATGCGATTTCTACACCTGCTGATGAACAGTTTAAAGGTGATGGTATTGCATCACGTGGTGTTGGCTATGGCATTAAAACAATCCGTGTTGACGGTGCTGATGCACTTGCTGTTTATGCAGCAACAAAAAAAGCCCGTGAAATTGCGACTACCAAAGGTGAACCTGTTTTAATTGAATCGATTGCCTATCGTTTAGGTGCTCACTCAACCAGTGACGATCCAAGCGGTTACCGTACAAAAGATGAAGAAGCAAAACATAAAGGCTGTCCAATCGAGCGTTTCCGTAAGTGGCTATTAAAGCAAGGTTGGTTAGACGAAGCGCAAGACGCAAAAGACAAAGAAACTATTCGTGAAGAAATTTTAGCAGCCCTTAAACGCGCTGAAAAAGTTGAAAAGCCAGCATTAGAAGAGCTTATTTCTGATGTTTATGATAAGCCAATCCCATCACTGCAAAAACAATATGAAGAACTAAAAGAGCACATTTTGCAGCATCCTGATGCTTATCCAACAACTGCAGGGAGATTAAAGTAATGGCTAAAATGAACATGCTTCATGCAATTAACTCTGCCCTTGATATCACCATGGCAGAGCATCCAAATGCATGTATTTTTGGTGAAGACGTTGGTTATTTTGGTGGTGTATTCCGTGCTACATCTGGCTTACAAGAAAAATATGGTAAGCATCGTGTGTTCAATACACCGTTAACTGAGCAAGGTATTTTAGGTTTTGCTAATGGTTTAGCGGCGTTTGGTGCCCCTGCATTAGCTGAAATTCAGTTTGCAGATTATATTTTCCCTGCATTTGACCAAATAGTGAATGAATCAGCTAAGTTCCGTTACCGTAGTGGTAATGAATTTAATGTTGGCAATCTAACAATCCGTACTCCATACGGTGGTGGTATTGCAGGTGGTTTATATCACTCACAATCACCAGAAGCTTATTTTGCTCACACACCTGGTTTGAAATTGGTTGTGCCACGTAACCCATACCAAGCAAAAGGTTTGCTTCGTGCATCGATTAAAGATGATAACCCTGTTATTTTCTTTGAGCCGAAACGTTTGTACCGTGCATCAACAGGTGAAGTTCCAGAAGAAGATTACAGCATCGAGCTCGGTAAAGCTGAAATCGTGCAAGAAGGCACTGATGTCACTGTACTTGCTTGGGGTGCACAGATGGAAATCATCGAGGACGCCGCTAAAAAAGCTGCAGAGCAAGGTATTAGCTGTGAAGTGATCGACTTACGTACCATTTTACCATGGGATGTTGAGACCATTGCTAAATCAGTAACTAAAACAGGTCGTTTAGTGGTAAGCCACGAGGCACCAATCACCAATGGTTTTGGTGCAGAAATCGTTGCAACAATTCAACAAGAGTGTTTCTTACACCTTGAATCGCCAATTGCTCGCGTGTGTGGTTTAGATACGCCATACCCATTAGCACTTGAAAAAGAATATGTGCCGGATGCACTTAAAGTGCTTGCTGCGATTAAGCAATCAGTAGAGTTTTAGGAGTCAGTATGTCTAAAGATTTTATCTTGCCAGATATCGGCGAAGGCATCGTAGAGTGTGAAATTGTTGAATGGTTAGTTGCAGAAGGCGATTCTGTAAAAGAAGACCAGCCTATTTGTGATGTTATGACTGACAAGGCGCTTGTGCAAATTCCTGCTGTTCATGATGGTGTGATCAGTAAGCTCTATTATGCAAAAGGGGATATTGCGAAAGTACATGCACCATTATTTGCAATGGATGTTGATGGCGAAGCACCAACACAAAGCGAAGAAGCGCAAGCTCCTGCTACTGCAACTGAAGCATCATCTGAGACTGGTGAGCACTTAGAAGATTTCATTTTACCAGATATCGGTGAAGGTATCGTTGAGTGTGAAATCGTTGAGTGGTTAGTGAGTGAAGGCGATGAAATCGTAGAAGACCAAGCTGTGTGTGATGTAATGACAGACAAAGCATTGGTGCAAATTCCGGCTAAATACACAGGTAAAGTTGAAAAGCTTTATTATCAAAAAGGTGATATTGCAGCGGTTCACAGCCCATTATTCCAAATGAGCATTGCCGGCCAAAGTGCAGAGCCAGATGTAAGTTCTGCGGTAGTTAAAGCACAAACAAATGCAGCAACTAAACCTTCGCAGAAGCCTGCGACTTCAACAAACTCTAGCAAACAACTTAATAAGAAAGCTGTTGCTTCACCTGCTGTTCGTCGTAAAGCCCGCGAACTTGATGTTGATTTAACGCAAGTACCAGGGTCTGGTAAAAATGGCCGTATTTACAAACAAGATATCGAAGATTTCTTGAATGAAACACCAAGCCAAGTAGCATCACAACAAGCTGCGCCAAAAGCGGCTGAGCCTGTATCAACTGTGGCGTCTTCTGGTGGCAGTCGCGTAGAGCCTATTAAAGGCATTAAAGCGGCAATGGCTAAGCAAATGGTAGCTTCAGTTTCGACAATTCCTCACTTTACTTTCTGTGATGAAATAGACCTAACTAAACTGATTGCAATGCGCAGTGAGCTTAAAGAGCAGTATAAGCAACAGGGCGTTAAGCTCACTATGATGCCGTTCTTTATCAAAGCACTGTCGTTAGCGATTAAGCAATTCCCAGTACTAAACTCGCAAGTAAATGATGATTGCAGCGAGCTAACTTACTTTGATGATCATAACATCGGTATGGCGGTTGATTCTAAGATTGGTTTACTAGTACCAAACATTAAATCATGCCAGTCAAAGAGCATCGTAGATGTTGCAAACGAAGTGACTCGTTTAACTGAAGCAGCACGTGATGGTCGTGTTTCACCGGATGATTTGAAAGGCGGCACTATTAGCATTTCTAACATCGGTGCGATTGGCGGCACAATTGCAACCCCAATCATCAATAAACCTGAAGTAGCGATTGTTGCTTTAGGTAAACTGCAGCATTTACCTCGCTTTGATGCACAAGGTAATGTGATTTCAGCAGCAATTATGCAAGTAAGTTGGTCTGGTGATCATCGTGTGATTGATGGCGGAACAATTGCTCGCTTCAACAACTTGTGGAAGTCTTATTTAGAAGATCCTGCAAAAATGATGATGGCGATGAGCTAAATCAGTATAAGCATTAAAAAACCAGCCTCGGCTGGTTTTTTTAATGCTACGGCTTATATTCCGTAATAATACAGCCCATAACCGAGTAACAGCGCAGGTATTGTTGAATACACTGTCGCCATTAGTGCAGCTTTTGGTGCTAAGGCGATAGCTGGGAATAGGGCATCGCCATCATTTGAAATTGCATTGGCTGCCATCGCACTAAATGGAATAATACCTTGTATATAGAGTGTCATCACCACGATTTGTGGCCCGCAGCCAGGTAATAAACCAATAGCCACAGCCACCAGCGGTGCAAGATAAGCATACTCAGAAAACCAGGCTGTTAAATCAACACCGACTAGGTTAACGAGAATTTCAAACAGCATAAAACTGGCAACAACCCAGGCAGTAACAAAGTGCGTGTCCATTAACACTTTCGTGAGTTTTGAGGGAGGTGTGCAAGGCGCTTCTTCACTGGTTACTTGCTTATAACTGCTGCCTTTAGAAGACAGAGACCACACAACCACGGTGAATAGCGCCATGATCGAGCCAAACAGGGTGACGCCAGTATTAACGCTTTGACTAAATGCGCTAAGGTCAGAATTGGTAGCGATAACAAAAGCAATAATCAAGCTTGGTACTAGGGTAAATTTCCAAATAGGACGGCTAAATTTCAAAGCTCTTGGTTGGCATTGTGGCTGCTCGCTGTATTCACCTGCTTCGTCAGGTTGAAATTTATCTGGGCTATGAAATGTATTAACTATCTGACCGCTAATAATACCTACAGCAACACCGATTAACATCATTAATAAACCATCAAGCGGGCGGGTTGCTAACAGTAAAAAGGCGGCATCGCCCATGGTTGCTGTTAATACGGCAACAACAGAGCCAAAGCTAGCCTGCTTTTTAGTAAATTGGGTTACCACAATAATAGCACCCCCACAGCCAGGCAAAGCACCTAAAATAGACGCAAAGCTCACCTCTAGAATGCCTGATTTAGCACGTAAATAGCTAAGCTGTAATTGAGGAAGTCGATCAATAAGGTAGTAATAGATTAATAAGGTGGCTGCAACAAATACAGATACTTGAAAAAAAGCATCACTAAGCGCTTGTAGGGTGAATTCTCGGCTTGCAGGTACCGCTAAAGAAGTCAGTAATAAAAGGGGTAAAATTAAGCGTTTATTGTCCGTAATGTAACACCTCGCTTTATTAGGAATAAACCTCGTTTGTGTTAGTGAGAGCATACAGTGCAACCTAAAAATTAATCAGGTTACACTGTATTACGATTTTAAATGAAAATCAATCTCATTTATATCTATTTGCGTTGGAACTCAGAAGTGGCATTCCATGTCGGCCATTCTTTTCGTTCTGAGATATCAAAACCTACTTGATAGAATAACTGAAGGTCCTGAACGGCACCTGATAAATCCCATTCATCACGGTAACGGTCGCAAGGCTGATGATAACAACCACGAAGCACTAGGCTCATACGCTTACGGTAATTTGCCGTTTCTTCGTCAAGTGCTTCACTACCACCACCGGCATACATTGCTGGTACACCCATGTTTGCAAATGCAAAGTGATCAGAGCGGTAGTAACCACCTGAAGACGGTTTAGGGTCACCAGATACTGTACGGCCTTGTGCTTTAGCAGCTGTTTCTAGCAGGCTATCCATTTCTGATTTACCAATACCAACAACACTGATGTCTTTTACTTTACCTAATAGGTTTAAGCTATCCATATTGATGTTAGCAACCGTTTGTGATGCTGGGATCACTGGATTTGCAGCATAATATTTCGAGCCAAGTAAACCTTGTTCTTCAGCAGTAACGGCTAAGAAAGTCATTGAACGGCTAGGGTGCTCAGGTAACGTAGCGAATGCTTCAGCAACTTCGATTAAACCAGCAGTACCCGTTGCATTATCATGGGCACCATTATAGATTTGGTCGCCTTTGCGGGTTTTATCAGTACCAAGGTGATCCCAGTGAGCTGAATAAATGATGTGCTCGTCTGGCTTTTCGCTACCCGGTAACGTCGCGATAAAGTTATACGAAATTGACTTTTTGATTGTGTTATTTACTTCAACACTTGCAGTTAGGTCGCCCATATCAACATGGTAAGCGCCTTTTGCCGCATTAGCTTTCATGGTATCGAAATCTAAGCCTGCTTTTGTGAAAAGCTCTTTAGCAACATCAGTTGTTACCCAGCCTTCAACAGCAACACGGTCCATGTTGTTATTTTCTTTTTGGAAACCAAATTGCTCACCGCTCCAAGAGTTTTCAACAACTGACCATGGGTAAGAAGCCGGTGCTGTTTCGTGGATGATAATCGCACCTGCTGCACCTTGACGGCTTGCTTCTTCATATTTGTATGTCCAACGACCGTAATAGGTCATGGCATCGCCGGTGAATAAATCAGGGTTTTTCGTCGCAAAACCAGGATCGTTTACCAGCATAACAACTGTTTTGCCTTTAACATCTAGGCCTTCGTAGTCGTTCCAGTTGTATTCTGGTGCATTAACACCGTAGCCAACGAATACTAATTCAGAATCTTTAATGCTTTGCTTAGCACTAATACGGCTGCTACCCATTACCATATCTTTTTTGTATTGGTAATCTTTGCCGCCAATGGTAAGTACCATGTCTGAATCAGCTTCTAGTGAAACAAGCGGTACTTCTTGTAAGAAGCTATCACCGTTACCCGGCTCAAAACCCAATGCTTTAAATTGGTCGGTTAAATAGGCAAGCGTTAGCTCTTCACCTTTAGATGATGGTGCACGGCCACCGAACTCATCAGAGGCAAGCACTTTAATATGCTCTGCTAATTGCTCTGAATTAATGCTTTGATAGGCTTTTTCGACATCACTTGATGTGATACTTGTTGAAGCACAGCCCGCAAGAATGGCACTTGCAAGGACTGTCATTGGAAAATAGCGTTTCATAATAGCTCTTTTTTTGTTTTATGGTGGCATTAGTATATGAGGTTCTATTAATGAGAACCAGTTTTTACGGTAAACTACCCACAATACATCAATAAGTTAAAAAATAAGCAATGAAACGATTTACTGCTCCCGAGCAATGGTCAACACAATACCTCACAACGGGTGCTTTTAGTGACCTAGCGACGCTATTTAATTTAGATAAACTATCAGATTGGCCATCTTGCCAGTGGTTTAATCAATATCTAAATGCGAAAACTACACAGGGCAAAGCCATAACCTTTGTTGAAGATGAAAAGTTTGCTGATGAAACCCGTTATTATGAGCAAATCATATTTGAGACGGGGCAAGTACCAACAAGACAACAAAATTGGCATGACCTTTTTGGTGGCTTTATTTGGTGTTTATTTCCAAAAACCAAAGCGCTGATTAATCATCAGCATATCGAAGAAATTAAACTGCATGGTCTAAAAGAGCGTAGTAAACATCGAAATGCACTTACTTTATTTGACGAATGCGGTGTGGTGCTGGCAATTACTGAGCAAAGCTGGCAGCAACAATTACGCGACCACCAATGGCAGCAAGCCTTTGTAGAACAACGTGAACATTGGGGAAAAAGCATTAGGCCATTTATGTTTGGTCATGCTAACTACGAAATGCTCACTCAGCCGTATATTGGTTTAACGGGTAAAGCATTATTTGTAATTGTTCCTGATGACATATTTTGTAAAGATTTAAGCGAGCAATATGCGTATCTAGATCAACGTCTTTATGAGATGATAAAGCTTGATGATTGTTTGCGTGATAATAAAAACTTATCACCCTTACCCTTGTTAGGCGTACCAGGATGGTGGACTGACAATGAAAATCCAGAATTTTACAGTAACACTGATTACTTTAGACCGAAACGAAGGAAACGCACATGATTGAAGTGGCAGGGCTTAAAAAGAAGTTTAAGCTAACAAAAGATCATAAAAAAAATAAAACGGACAACGTAGACCCCCGTGAAGATAAAGAGTTTTTTCATTCTGTAAGAGACGTCAGCTTTCAATGTAACAAAGGTGAAGTACTCGGTTTACTCGGCCCAAATGGTGCCGGTAAAACAACCACCCTTAGAATGATTTCAACAGCCTTAAAACCAGATGAAGGCAGCATTACCATCTCTGGTCATGATATCGTTAAAAAGCCATTAGTTGGCCGCAAGTCAATTGGATTTCTGTCAGGTAGTACCGGCTTATATGGGCGTTTAACAGTTAAAGAAAACGTTGAATACTTTGCCCGTTTACATGGCATGAGTAAAAAAGCGGTAGCCGCTCGTTGTGATGAGCTATTCACCTTACTTGATATGCACAGCTTTATTGATAAACGCGCCGAAAACCTTTCAACAGGTATGAAGCAAAAAGCCAATATTGCCCGTGCTGTTGTTCATCATCCTGATGTGGTTATTCTTGATGAGCCGACAACTGGTTTAGATATTATGACTACGCAAACCGTAATTAACTTTATTCGCGGCCTTAAAGAGCAGGGCACACCAGTTATTTTCTCAACGCACCATTTAGATGAAGTTGCCTTACTTTGTGACCGTGTTGCAGTGATAAACCAAGGAATTAGTTGCTTTGATGGCACCTTAGATGAGTTTAAACAAACAGGTCAAAGTGAAGAATTGAACCAAGCGTTTATGAATATTTTAACGGAGAGCCGTGATGTTTGAAGTATTTAAAAAGGAATTAAAAGAGCTATTACGTGACCGTAAAACATTGATATTCGTTGTTGCACTACCGGTTGCTATCTTCCCACTTTTATTTGCTGTTATGGCCTTTATTAGTTCTCAAGCGGCGTTAGAGGCAGAACAAGAGGTCCATACTTACGCCATTATCAATGGCAATTACGCGCAAGATTTTACCGATAAGGTGTTTTACCATAAGAGCTTTGCTTTATATAAAGGCGACGAAACCTTTAATACGGTAGAAGATCTCACTAAAGCGGTAAAAGCAGGCACCATAGACATGGGTATCTATTTACCGTCAGACGCTAAGCAAACATTAGATGATGCAAAGCAAAGCGAATGGCAAGTTGTGTATAACGACGCAAAAGCAATTAATTTCCTATTTGACCGTGTCAAAGAACTGGCAAAAGAATATGGCGATGCGCTGCGTACAAACAAACTATTAAGCTTTGGTGTATCAGAAGAGCAACAAGCTGCCATTATCGAGCCTATTAAAGTTGTGAAGGTCGACACTGCAGATAAACGTGAAAATCTTGGCGAGAAAATAGGTGGGTTTATTCCTTATCTACTTATTCCTCTGGTATTGATGGGCGCAACGTATCCGGCGATTGATTTAGGAGCTGGTGAAAAAGAGCGCGGTACGCTCGAAACCCTTCTACTTACACCAATCACCCGTACACAGCTGGTGTTAGGTAAGTTTGTAACCTTACTTGCTTCTTCTATTGCGACAACCACCATTACTGTACTCAGTATGGGTGTGTGGATATCAGTGGCCATTGCATTTGTAGATTTAGCAGTTGTTAAAAACGCATTTAGCTCTTTAACCGTATTAGATTTAGGGCTGATTTTTGTGTTGTTATTACCTATTGCTGCAATCTTCTCATCATTAGCGTTGGCTATTTCAATTTATGCGCGAACCTTTAAAGAAGCGCAAAACTACATGGCACCACTTAGCATGGGTGTAATTTTTCCAATTATGGTTGCTTTGATGCCAAATGTTGAACTGACGAGCAAAACAGCATTCATTCCTGTTACAAATGTAGCTTTGGCAATCAAAGAAATTATTAAAGGTACAGTTGATTACACACTCGTGGGTTTAATTTTCTTAGCGACAGTCATTGTGGCAGGTGCATTACTTGCGTTTTGCGTTAAATGGTTTAATAAAGAAGATGTCTTATTTAGATAAGAGATACTGATTTTACCTAATAATAAAGCACCATTTTGGTGCTTTATTTGTTTGTAAGCCAAGCTAAGTACCTGCCAATCCTTATTACTTAATATATTTTCTGTATACTCCGCTTTTATTACTATTCTCTCCTATACTCTAAAGCAGAGTAGAAAAGAAGGCTTTCGATTCAATGGATTCTGGACATTCAGCGCATTTCTATCAACGTCATAAATTACCAATACTGGCATTATGTATTTTTTTAGTATTGGGCATTTTTGTTACTGTAAAATATGAATATGATCTACGAGAAGATGTGTTCACTCGCACCTTTGAACAGATGCAGCGAGAGCTCGACACTAAAGAAAGTGTATTAAAAACAAGTTTAAGAGAGAATATTTCAGCACTTAACTTCTTAGATTCAACCCCGCCAGTGCTTGCAATCATGCGTGCTACAAATGATCAAAATATAGATCCCGTTTTAGGCACGCCTATCTCAGCATGGAAAGACCGCCTAGCAAAAATCTTTACTGGTTTTATGTCAACAGATAAAGACCTCGCACAAGCTCGGTACATTTATATTGCTGATAATGGCAAAGAAGTTGTGCGGGTTGATAGTTTAAATGGTCAGGCTTATAGAGTGGCTGATGACAAGTTACAACACAAAGGCCAACGTGATTACATGCAAATTACGGCAAAGCTTGAAAATGGCCAAATTTACATTTCACCCATTAACTACAATCGTGAAAATGGCCGTTTACAACAGCCTTATATCAGCACATATAGGATAGCCAAATTAGTAAAAGATAATGAAGGTAAGCCGTTCGCAGTGTTGATCCTCAACTATTATGCAGCCGATTTGCTTAATAAGCTTACCAGTAACACCGCTGATAATCTGTCAGTGTATTTATTAAATGCGCAGCAACAATTTATCTATCATCCAAAGGAATCATACCGTTTTAGTTTTGAGCTGGATGATGCTCATTATTGGTCTGAAGAATTTAGCACTGAACAAAAAATGGTAGGCGTTGATTTTTTTGATGTAGTTAACTTGCCTGAAAAATTATATGTTCAGAAAATTATTGAGTTTAACAATGGCGTTCAAATGCAGCCACTGACACTGGCTGTCTCAATAAATACAGATACATTACTCAATGAAATACATCAAAAGCGATTAAGGTTTATTGGCATATTATGCTTAATCATTTTTGCAGTCATGATGTTATTTATAGTTTATCAACGTGACATCAACAGAAAAATTGAGCTCAGTTTTTTAAAAGAAAAAAACAGCAAAATAATCGAAAGCTCAACAGATGCCATCATTATGGTTCAGCCAAATGGCGTTATTTGTAATGCCAATGAAACAGCAAAAACATTTTTTGGTATTACAGAACAAACCACCCATTTTGATACCTTGTTTAATTATAACGATGAAGATTTTCAAGGGATTGCACAAGCCATTAAAGAAGGGCAGCGTTGCTCGTTTGAAGCGGTTCACATTAGTGAACAGAGCACTCATTATTTCTCTATTACCATGACACCTGTTTTTGATGCAGCGAAGCAGCAATATCAAATAGCGGCAATACTACGCAATATTGATTCACTTAAGTGCGCTCAACATCAACTAGAAAAGCTTAATGTCACACTAGAAGAAAAAGTAAAAAGCCGCACAGCCGAGCTCGAAAAGGCCACCGAACAAGCATTAGCTGCTAGTAAAGCTAAAAGTGAATTTGTCGCTAACATTTCCCATGAAATCCGCACTCCGATGAATGGTGTCCTTGGCATGCTCGAAATGCTTGAAGAAGAACCATTATCTACTCAGCAAATGCAATACTTACATTATGCAAATACCAGCGCTAACTCATTGATGACACTGATTAATGATATTCTCGATTTTTCAAAAATTGAAGCAGGTAAACTTGACTTAGATAGTCATGAGTTTGATGTAGTTTCAGTGTGCAGTGATTTAATAACATCGATGGCCGTTCAAGGTCAGAAAAAAGGTATTGAAATCCTGTTCGATGCGCATGCTATTACTCAGCGTACCGTAACGGGTGATAGCCACCGCTTAAAACAAATTCTCAATAATTTACTCAGTAATGCATTCAAGTTTACTCATAAAGGCCATGTTAGTTTAACGGTTAAGGAACAGCTGCATTCAGATAAGTCGCTTTGCCTAAGCTTTGTAGTCGAAGATACTGGTATTGGTATTTCGAAAGAAAACCAAAGTAAATTGTTTGAAGTGTTTACCCAAGAGGACTCAAGTACCACACGCCATTATGGTGGCAGCGGTTTAGGGCTTTCAATAAGTCGAAAGCTCGCTCAGTTGATGGGAGGTGATATTATCGTTGAAAGTGAAAAAGGAAAAGGCAGTCGCTTTTGTGCAAGTATCACAGTGTCACTCAGTGGCTCATTAAAAGAGCTGGGTGCGATTACGGCTTTGAATAACAAACACGTTGGTTGTGCGGTTTTATATGATCTGCTTGGCCAGAACATTGAAACCCAATTAGAGAAAACTTTTCAGCCTCGGCCATCGAAAGTTTCTCGATTAAGTGATATATCTGACTATGATTTCAATAAGTTAGATTTACTTATTATTGATCATAAACACCCAGAACTAAACAATGTGTTGAATTTGGCAAATCGATACCCAGACACTTGTGTATTAATTTTAGGGGTTATGGCATCACTTAAACAAAAAGAAACATTACCAAGCAATTGTACTGTTATTGCAAAACCGGTCACTCCTGATGAATTAGCCTATAAAATCGCGGTTTTATTTAATGATAACAACTCTGTTATTGAGCGTAAAAATATAGATACTAAAGAAACTATTGAGCTTGATTTAACATCTCGTTCAGTGCTTATCGTCGACGATAACATGATTAATATTGAGGTGAGCAAAGCGATTTTAAGAGATAGCCATGTGCATATTGAGTCTGCCAGTGATGGTCTAGAAGCAATTGAGGTGTTAAACAACAGTGATACTCAGTTTGATCTGATTTTAATGGATTGCCAAATGCCAAACTTAAACGGTTATGACTGTACTAAAGCAATCCGACAAGGTAAAACAGGCCCAAGGTATCAAGATGTGGTGATCATTGCGATGACCGCAAGCGCCATGGCTGGCGATAGAGAAAAATGCCTTAGTGTTGGCATGAACGACTATATCACCAAGCCTATTAAACAAGCCACATTGCGTAAAAAGCTCTCAATGTGGCTGAAGTCTTAAGCGGCATCGCAGTCTTTATTAAATGCAGGTTTAGGCGTTAATGTACTAATATCAGCAGAGTGAATCACTTTTTGTGTTTCACTCCAGTGCAATAACTCAATACGTCCAGAGCTGTTTTCAACTAACGCAGTGCAGTTTTCAATCCAGTCGCCATCATTGCAATACAAAATTCCATCAACCACTTTAACGGCTGGGTGATGAATATGCCCACAAATGATGCCATCGACGGCTTGTTTTTTTGCTTCGTGGATGGCTGCTTTTTCAAATGCGTCAATTGCTTCACGTGCTTTATGCACTCGCGCTTTGATCCAAGAGGCCAATGACCAATAATTACCGCCAAATAAACGGCGAATGCGATTAGTCCAACGATTTAAAAAAAGTAAAAAGTCGTATCCTGCATCGCCCGCAATACTGATTAATTTGTTGTAGCGGGTTGCTGAATCAAAATCGTCGCCATGCAACAGTAAAAACCGTTTGTTGGCTTTTGTGGTATGGATATATTGCTTGTGTACTTCGATACCGAATAATGAATCATTGGCATAATGGCGAAAGGTTTCGTCGTGGTTACCCGGTATATAGATCACTCGTGTGCCATCTTTCGCTTTTTGTTGGATAAGCGCTAATACATCATAATGACTAGGGTGCCAAAAGAACTGTCGTTTCATCGACCATAAATCGACAATATCACCGACCAAATACAGAACATCGCATTCAATCGCATTTAAAAAGTCTAGTAAATACTGCGCTTGGCAGTCTTTATAACCTAAGTGAACGTCGGAAATCCAAACGGCAGGATAGTGGGTTTTACTACTGCAAGTGGTGTTATTCATGGCATTTACTCATGGTGTAATAAAGTAAATGCTAGGCAGAATCAATGACAGTTAAAAGACGCTTTAGCGAAACATCTATGACAATTAATAAATACAAAAAAACCGCCGAAGCGGTTTTTTATATTTTGTTGAGCTGACTTAATTAGCCTTTAACAAGTGCGGCAATTTCGGAAGCGGCACTATCTAAATCAAGCATTAGCTTTTCACCAGTACGACGGTTTTTAAGCTCCACCTTATTTTCATCAAGGTTACGCTCACCAATAACTAGCGTGAAAGGCACACCTAATAATTCCATGTCGTTAAACATAACACCAGGGCGCTCTTTACGGTCATCAAACAACACATCTAAACCTGCATCTTTTAAACCTTTGTAAAGGTTATCTGCAATGTCAGGAATACGATGAGACTTATGCATGTTCATAGGTACAATCGCTAAATCAAAAGGTGCGATAGGTTGCGGCCATTTAATACCGTATTGGTCGTTGTTTTGTTCAATAGCGGCAGCTACGATACGTGATACACCAATACCGTAACAACCCATTGTCATTACTTGGTTTTTACCTGATTCACTTAATACGCCTGCTTTCATTGCTTCTGAGTACTTAGTGCCAAGTTGGAAAATATGGCCAACTTCAACGCCGCGTTTAATTTGCAGTGAACCTTGGCCACACGGGCTAGGGTCGCCTTCCACGATATTACGGATATCAGCCACTTCGTAGTTTTCTACATCGCGATCCCAGTTGATACCGCTGAAATGTTCACCATCTTTATTAGCACCAGCTACAAAATCAGCCATTACGTTAGCTGTGCGGTCAACAATGATTGGCATTGATAGGCCGACCGGGCCTAATGAACCTGGTTTTGCGCCAATAGCAGCAACGATGTCTTCTTCTTTTGCCATTTCAAGCGGTGAGTCTACAAGCGGGTGTTTCTCAGCTTTTAACTCGTTTAGATCATGGTCACCACGTAATACAAGGGCAACTAAACCACGTTGTTCGTTTTCATCTGGTGCGCCATATACGATTAATGTTTTCACGCCGCGATGAGGTTTAACACCATAGTGCTCTTTAAGCTCAGCAATTGATCTTGCATCAGGCGTTGGGAACGCTTTTAGCTCTTTGCTTGCAGCTGGGCGCTCTTCAGCCGGTGCTAGTGCTTCTGCTTTTTCGATATTTGCAGCATAATCACTTGCATCACTAAATGCGATTGCATCTTCGCCTGATTCTGCAAGTACATGGAACTCATGTGAAACGCTACCACCGATAGAACCTGTATCAGCGATAACAGGGCGGTAATCAAGACCAAGGCGCTCGAAGATGTTGCAGTATGCTTTGTGCATTACTTGGTATGTTTTCTCTAAACACTCATCACTTAAGTGAAAAGAGTAAGCATCTTTCATCGTAAATTCACGAGCACGCATTACACCAAAACGAGGGCGAACTTCGTCACGTACTTTTGTTTGTACTTGGTAAAGAGTAAGCGGTAATTGCTTATAAGAGCTCACTTCTTTACGTACAAAATCAGTGATCACTTCTTCGTGTGTTGGGCCAAGTGCAAATGGGCGGTTGTGACGGTCATTAATACGAAGTAATTCAGGACCAAATTGCTCCCAACGACCAGACTCTTCCCAAAGATCAGCTGGTTGGATAATAGGCATTAACATTTCGATAGCGCCTGCTTTATCCATTTCTTCACGTACGATGTTTTCTACTTTTTTAAGTACGCGTAGACCAGAGGGCAACCATGTATACAAACCCGACGCAACGCGGCGGATCATGCCTGCTCGTAGCATTAATTGATGAGAAACAATTTCTGCATCAGACGGAGTTTCTTTAAGTGTTGCGAGTATATATTGACTGGTACGCATCTCTATTCCAAGTAGTGTTAAAATTATTATAGTTTACTCAAGACGTTTGAGTAATAACAAGGCGCTAAGTTTACCAGTGGAAGCACTGACACTAAAGCGCTATATGCTAAAAACTAGCATTTTTCAATGCTGGTCACTGTATTATGATTGTCCTGAACATGCCATCTAATATTAAAATCATATAAGGTCATGCCGTAGCTTTGTTCTGAGTCACGTTGCTTTTTATAGGCTGGGCGAGGATCTTGCTTTAATACATTGGTGATAAACGCTTTTAATTCAGGTTGTTCGGTCTGTTTTTCGATAAACGCCAGGGCTTCTTCACTAAACTCAACGCTCATATCGGTTTCTGGTCGGGTATCGGCAAAGCCTGCGGTGGCATCGGTCATTGCGTCTGAGTAGGGCAAATATGGCTTAATGTCTAAAATAGGTGTGCCATCGAGTAAATCGATACCTGAAAGCAATAAGCTTAACTGACCATTTTTATATTCGATACCCTCTAATTTTACGGCACTCATGCCAATTGCATTTGGGCGAAAGGTTGCACGTGTTGCAAATACACCTTTACGTTCATTACCGCCTAGGCGAGGGGGTCTCACCATTGCTGAATAGCCTTTATCTGCGGTTTCATGAAATCTGAATAGTAACCAAATATGGCTAAATTCATCGAGGCCGCGTACAAACTCTTCACGATTAAAATCGCTGCTGAATACCAGCTTTGCTTTAGCTTCAGGAACTAAACGAGGTTGGCGAGGTATGGCAAACTTTTGTTTATAAGGAGATTGAATATGGCCGACGGCAGTTAATTGGTATTCGCTCATTGTGCAATGTCGTTATGAAAATCTGCCGACATTTTACATGCATTACATGCAAACACAAAAAAGGCAGTCGAGACTGCCTTTTAAATATTTAGACTATACAGTCTAAATTAAAACATGTATTGGAATGATACAGACGCTACATCCATATCAGGGTCAATATCATCTTCCAATTTATAGCGCTCATACTCAAAACGTACTTGCATGTTTGTTGTGAAAGCATATTCTACACCTGCACCATAAAATACATCACCACCGTCTGAGTCAGCACTGATACTGCCAAGCTCGCCTAGGTCTTGCTCAATTTCAGCATCCCACTCTAGCCAACCACCTTTGGCATAAACAGAAAAGCTATCTGTAATTGGTGCTGCTAAGCGTGCTGCTAGTGAAACACCGTCAATTTCAGCTTTAGAATCGATATCGCTTACTTCATCAAAATTTTGGTAGGCCAGTTCAAGGCTTAAGTACTTGTTAAACTGAGTACCAATATAACCTTTCAGCATTTGTGAATCGTCATCAAAGTCAGTGTCATTTTCACTGTCTTCAAACTCAAAAGAATATTGGCCGTAGCCGATACCGGTATAAATACGCGGAGAATCCATTTCGGTAATATCTGCATGTGCAGCATTATTAAAACCTAGTAGTGCTAAAGAAAGTGCAGAAAGTGAAATTGCTTTAATCATTTAATAGCTCCTTTATAAAATAAATAAACGAATGTTTCGCGTCATTCACAAGGAGTATTGCAACGGCAATGCCAAGCTTAAAACAAAGCCTAAAGTATTGTTTTTAGGCTTTGTTTAGCGGGTTTTTGTGCAGTTTGTTGAAACTGTAATCAGGCATTCAGTTTGGCAGTCGTAACAATTTCAGGGTGCTCTGTAGAAGTTACTAGGTACGGTTTATAATTTTTTTGTTGCTTTAAGCTTTTAGGCTTTTTGTAAAAGGGTTTCTGTTTCTATCGCGATCTCTTTCATTTTAATCGCATAGTTTTCGATTTTCTTTTCTTCGTCAGTTACGGCTGTATATGAAGGGACTTCGATTGGGTAGCCTGCTTCATCCATAGCAATAAAACTAATAACACAATGGTTGGTTTCAACTAAGTTTTGGGTTTTAGGGTCGCCGCAGCGTACTTGAATAAAGATTTGCATACTGGTTTTACCTGTGTGGGCGATACTAGCTTTCACTTCGACTATTTGGCCAACCAAAATAGGGCGCTGAAACTTTACACCCGCAACAGAAACAGTTACGCAGTAGTGACCGCTCCAACCTGCAGCACAGGCGTAACCAGCTTGGTCAATCCACTTCATTACCACACCACCATGAACCTTACCGCCAAAATTGACATCAGTAGGTTCAGCTAAAAAACGAAAGGTTACACTTGAAGACGGCATACTTTACTCACTTTTATAAAACACGACATTTTCAGCATAGCCTAAAAAAGGGGCCGAAGCCCCTGCAATTTAGGATAAATTTTAATTAAATGAGTAACGTGCGTTACATATTAGGGTAGTTTGGCCCGCCAGCACCTTCAGGTGTTACCCAAGTAATGTTTTGACTTGGATCTTTTATGTCGCAGGTTTTACAGTGCACACAGTTTTGTGAGTTGATCACAAACTCTTTTTCACCTTCAACCTCTTGTACTTCGTAAACACCCGCAGGGCAGTAGCGTTGTGCTGGCTCATCAAATTGCGGTAAATTGACCTTAATTGGAATCGAGTTATCTTTTAGCTTTAAATGGCATGGCTGCGATTCTTCATGATTGGTATTTGATAAAAACACCGATGAAAGTTTATCGAAGCTCAGTTTGCCGTCTGCTTTCGGGTAATCGATTTTTTCGGCCTGATCAGCTGCAACTAATGTGGCATGATCTGGCATGTTGTCTTCAAAGTTAAATGGTAAGTTGCCACCAAATAGGTTTTGATCTAGGGTGTTATAAGCACCACCTAAGAACTTACCGAGTTTGTGCATAACAGGGCCAAAGTTACGTGATTGATAAAGCTCTTTGTACGCCCAGCTTTGTTCAAAAGCTGATTTATATTCGGCTAAATCGGCATTCTCTTTACCGTCGCTAAGAGCTGCTACTATCACATCAGCGGCAACCATGCCCGATTTCATGGCTGTGTGGTTACCTTTGATCTTGGCAAAGTTCAATGTGCCTGCATCACAACCTACAAGTAAACCACCCGGGAAGTGCATTTTCGGTAAAGAGCGCAGGCCACCTTTGGCAATAGCTCTTGCGCCATAGGCTATACGTTCACCGCCTTCTAAAACATCTTTAAAAACAGGGTGATGTTTCATGCGTTGGAATTCATCAAACGGGCTTAGATGTGGGTTTGAGTAGTTAAGGTCAACAATTAAGCCCACCACAACTTGATTGTTGTCGCTGTGATACATAAACGCACCACCACTGGTATCACCAGTTAACGGCCAGCCTGTGCCATGTACGACTGTGCCTTCTTTGTGTTTACTTGGGTCGATTTGCCAAATTTCTTTGAACCCTAAACCGTAATGCTGTGGTGATGCATCTTTATCAAGGGCAAAGTGTTTAATTAGCTCTTTACCTAAATGACCGCGGCAGCCTTCAGCAAATACTGTGTATTTAGCTCTAAGCTCCATGCCTGGCATGTAACCATCTTTTTCGTTGCCGTCTTTATCAAGGCCCATATCGCCAGTGATAATGCCTTTTACTGTTTCGTCTTCAATAATCAAAGAATGCGCAGTAAAGCCAGGGAATATTTCTACTCCTAAGTTTTCCGCTTGCTCTGCTAAAAAGCGACATACATTACCCATAGAGACAATATAATTGCCGTCGTTATGGAATGTTTTAGGGCTAGCAAAGTGGGGGATGCTGGTGGCTTTTTCACTGTTATTGAACCAGTAAATATCATCTTGCGTTACTTTAGTGGTAACTGGAGCGCCTAATGACTGCCAATCAGGTAATAACTCATCTAGTGCTTTGGTTTCAAAAACCGCACCCGATAAAATGTGTGCGCCCACCTCAGAGCCTTTTTCTACCACACAGATCATTAATTCTTGTTGTTTTTCTTGTGCTTGTTGAGCCAATCTAATCGCAGTTGATAAACCTGCTGGGCCTGCGCCTACAATGACTACATCAAATTCCATGGTTTCGCGTTCGACCATATAAACCTCTTCTCGGTGACGGACCTGCTGTAAAGAACCTTATTTCATACTTGCAAATGAAACGTTACAGGCTGTGAATACTTTAAGGTTATTTTAGGTTGACGTTTACGTCAACAGGAAGTAGTCTGAATTCATAAAATAAATAAGTTGACGTTTAGGTCAACTTTGAGAACACACAATTGATGGAGTCACGATGAAAGTCCTCGTTCCAATTAAAAGAGTAATTGACTACAACGTCAAAGCACGCGTTAAAGCCGATAAAACGGATGTTGATCTAGCTAATGTAAAAATGGCGATGAACCCGTTTTGTGAAATTGCAATTGAAGAAGCTATTCGTTTAAAAGAAGCAGGGACGGCCACTGAGGTTGTTGCTGTGACTATTGGTAATAAATCATCTCAAGAGCAATTGCGTACAGCCTTAGCACTCGGTGCTGATAAAGCCATTCATATTGAAACAGAAGAAAAGCTTGAATCTTTACATGTTGCAAAATTACTGAGCAAAATTGTAGAGCAAGAATCACCTGAGCTGGTTATTTTAGGTAAGCAATCGATTGACTCTGACAACAATCAAACCGGTCAAATGCTTGCTGCTTTAACGGGTCGTGGCCAAGGTACTTTTGCATCTAAAGTTGATGTTCAAGCGGGTACCGTTAATGTAACGCGTGAAGTAGACGGTGGCTTACAAACAGTTGCTCTTAAACTACCTGCTATTGTAACCACAGACTTACGTTTAAATGAGCCACGCTACGCTTCATTGCCAAACATTATGAAGGCAAAACGTAAACCACTTGATGTAATTGCTGCTGATAGTCTAGGTGTAGACCTTGCGCCTCGCGTGCAGCTGGTAGAAGTCAATGAGCCAGAAAAACGCAGTGGCGGCATCATTGTAGAAGATGTAGCAACATTGGTAGAAAAGTTAAAAACAGAAGCGAAGGTGATCTAAATGAAAACATTAGTGATAGCCGAACACGATAAAGGTGTTCTAAAGCCTGAAACCAATAAAACGATTACTGCTGCTGTTAAACTAGGCTTTGATGTAGATTTACTAGTTGCCGGCGAAAATTTAGCTGCAATGAGTGAGCAAGCAGCATCTATTGCAGGTGTTAGCAGCGTCCTGATTGCTGATGATGCCGCTTACGCACATCAGCTTGCTGAAAACCTAGCGGATCTGGTTTTATCTTTAGCAGATAACTATTCACACATTGTCGCGAGCGCTACAACAACGGGTAAAAACTTTATGCCACGTGTTGCAGCACTTTTAGATGTTGCGCAAATCTCTGAAATCATCGATGTGATTGATGCAGATACCTTTAAGCGTCCTATTTATGCAGGTAATGCGATTGCCACAGTTAAATCTCTGGATAGCAAAAAAGTAATCACTGTTCGTGCTAGTAGCTTTGATATTGCATCAGAGCAAGCACCGGTAGCTGTAACAAGCGTTACAGGTAAAGGCTCTGTTGGTTTGAGTGAGTTTGTATCAGAAGAACAAACTGAATCAGAACGCCCAGAGCTGACTGCTGCACCTGTGGTTATTTCTGGTGGTCGTGGTATGCAAAATGGTGAAAACTTTGCATTATTAAATGGTATTGCCGACAAACTAGGCGCAGCAATTGGTGCTTCACGCGCTGCTGTTGATGCGGGTTTTGTGCCAAACGATATGCAGGTTGGTCAAACCGGTAAAATTGTTGCCCCAGACTTATATATTGCTGTAGGTATCAGTGGTGCGATTCAACACTTAGCGGGTATGAAAGATTCTAAAGTGATTGTTGCCATCAACAAAGACCCTGATGCGCCAATTTTCCAAGTCGCTGACTATGGTTTAGTTGCTGATTTATTTGATGTGTTACCTGAGCTTGAAAGCGCTCTGTAATTCATAACGATTCTGGTTGTTAAAAGCTGTTCACCTTTTAGGTGCGCAGCTTTTTTTATGGTAATTTAAAAACACGAGCTGGAAAGGACGTTATACATAAACCGTTTTTCAATAAACCGATAGTTTAGAAGTTTTCATGCTTGCTTCATCTAACCTTTCGGATATTGGCTAAAGGGATTTTACATTCTAAAATTAAACTATAACTTCATAATCCAGAATCACATTTCAATGTTATTTTAAGGCAAGAACCATGTTCAAAAACCTTTTATTTTTATGTTTTTTATTCTGTCCTTTAATAGCCTTTGCTGGCAGCAGTTTTAGGTTATCTGATGGAGATCTTGTACTTAAAGATATGAGCAAAATTGAAGTTTTAGATAAATTAGGCACTCCCTTACTCAAAGACGTGCAAAGTTTAGGTATTGATACAGGCGGTAATATAAAGCCAGGTCAAAAGGTAGAAACTTGGTCTTATAAGCTTAAAGGCTCAATTGGCGGTGAGTATTTAGTATCTATCACCTTTGAAGGAGATAGAATTGTCGATATTACATCTGTACAAAAGAAAAACTAAAAAGCCGCTCGAGAGCGGCTTTTTATTTGCTAGGCGATACTGATTAGTATGTCGCGCTGCCTTTAGTGCGAGGGAAGGCGATAACGTCACGTACGTTACCCATACCTGTTACATATGCAACTAAACGCTCAAAACCTAGACCAAAACCTGAGTGCGGTACAGTGCCGTATTTACGTAGGTCGCGGTACCAGCTGTAATCTTCTTTGTTTAAGCCCATTTCTTCTAGACGCTTATCTAGTACATCTAGACGCTCTTCACGTTGAGAGCCACCGATGATTTCACCAATACCTGGTGCAACTACGTCCATTGCAGCGACTGTTTTGCCGTCTTCGTTTTGACGCATGTAGAAGGCTTTAATATCACGCGGGTAGTTTTTGATAACTACTGGCGCATTAAAGTGCTCTTCAGCAAGGTAACGTTCGTGCTCAGACTGTAAATCTACACCCCATTCAACAGGGTATTCGAACTTCTTGCCACACGCTTTTAAGATTTCGATAGCATCTGTGTAATCAACTTGCGCGAAATCTTTAGTTACGAACTCTTCTAAACGAGAGATAGCTGTTTTCTCAACACGTTGTGCAAAGAATTCCATATCATCACGACGCTCAGTTAATACTGCATTGAAAACGTATTTAAGCATGTCTTCAGCAAGTTTTGCGATATCTTCTAAATCTGCGAATGCAACTTCAGGTTCAACCATCCAAAACTCTGCTAAGTGACGAGATGTGTTTGAGTTCTCAGCACGGAAAGTAGGGCCAAAAGTATAGATTTTTGACATTGCTGAGGCATATGTCTCACCATTTAATTGACCAGATACTGTTAAGAATGCTTCTTTACCGAAGAAATCCTCACTGTAATCGATGTCGCCTTTATCTGTGCGTGGTAAGTTTTGCATATCTAAAGTAGATACACGGAACATTTCACCGGCACCTTCACAGTCACTTGCAGTGATGATCGGTGTGCTGATCCAGTAGTAGCCTTGCTCGTGATAAAAACGGTGAATCGCTTGTGCTAAACAGTTACGTACACGGGTTACCGCGCCCATGATGTTAGTACGAGGGCGAAGGTGTGCGTGCTCACGTAAATATTCAATGCTGTGACGTTTCGCAGACATAGGGTAGGTGTCTGGGTTCTCAACCCAACCTAATACTTCTACAGAGTTAGCTTGAATTTCGAAAGACTGACCTTGACCTGCAGAAGGCACAAGAACACCTGTTACAGATACAGAACAACCGGCAGTTAAACGTGTTACTTCATCATAATTATTGAGTGAATTAGGTACTACCGCTTGAATAGGATCAAAACACGAACCGTCATGAACGGCTAAAAATGAAATTCCTGCTTTTGAATCGCGGCGTGTACGGATCCAGCCTTTTACTGTTACTTGGCTGTCTACCGCAACCTTGCCTTTTAATAGCTCTGAAATCGCTAAATGGCTCATCTTCACTCCAATGATATAAGTTGCCTAATATAATAATGCTGTGCATTGCACTTGAATCGACTATCTTACCCTCGTAAATCAAATAAAAAAACTATTGAGGCGTACTCTTTAGTAGTTTTTCTTCAATTGAGTAAAATAGCAGCAATATTTTGCGTAAAATTTGCGTTTATTTAAATTCTCGCTGCGCTAATTGGTTATTTTGTGGCATTATTAACAATTCTCAATAGGATAACTGTCCTTTAGTCTTTAATTAAATTGTATAACAGGTGCTATGAAACAAGTTTTTATTCTTCGCGGCTTACCAGGCTCAGGTAAATCATATTACGCACAAAGCCTTGCTGATGAGTTGGTAGCTGGTAATGAAAGTGATTATGTCGTGTGCGCAACAGATGATTATTTTTACAATAGCGAAGGTGTGTATCAATTTGATAAGTACAAGTTATCTGAGTATCACAATCTAAACCTTGCACGCTTTATTAATGCCTTAGCAGAAGAAATCCCGTTAGTAATTGTTGATAACACTAATATTAAAAAGTGGGAATTTATCGCCTACGCACAAGCGGCTACCGCACTGGGTTATCAAGTAAAAGAAGTGATCGTTGGTGAAATTAAAGATAAATCGCTGCAGCATCTTTACGCCAAGCGCTGTGAACATAAAGTACCGCTTCGAATGATCAGTAAAATGGCATATATGTTTGAATGGTAAAGTTTAAAGGAAAAGGAAGCATCAGCTTCCTTTTTTATGTCTAGAGGGCGTGTTGACCTTTGTGGATTAAAATTTGTTCACTCTAGGGGCGATTTAATCGCGGCGCGAGATTTGTAACCTAGTGGGCTAAGTAAAAATCGAGCAACAAAGAGTTAATCGCCCCTAGGAAGAACCCGAAGGGCAGCGCGTGTTTGGCATTGATGCTGCGTTATCGCCTATTTATGTGGAACAACCACACTACATAGGCTCTGTCTTGCCTAAATACCAAACACACTGCTGCAAAATTAATCACAAAGGGTCAACACGCCCTAATACGCCTGTTGTTCTATGGCTGCATAAATAGCGTTACACAACTTAGTTAAGCTTTGTTCGTCGCTTATGTAAGGCGGCATCAAATAAATTAACTTGCCAAACGGGCGTATCCACACACCTTGCTCTATAAAAAAGCGTTGAATTTTTGCTACATCTACACTTCTATTAAGCTCAACAACACCAATTGCCCCCAATGTTCGCACATCGACGACTTCATCGAGCTGCTTACACTTTGCAAGCTGGGTAGTTAGTACATCATTTATATGTTCTATTTGTTCTTGCCACGGTTGCTCTAACAGTAAATCAATACTTGCGCAGGCAGTAGCACAGGCAAGCGGGTTACCCATAAAGGTTGGGCCATGCATTAATACGCCGGCTTCACCCTCACTAATGCCAATAGCTACTTTGCTGGTGGTTAATGTCGCTGAGAGTGTCATCATGCCGCCCGTTAATGCTTTGCCAATACATAAAATATCCGGCTCAATGTTGGCGTGCTCAACAGCAAACAAGGTGCCGGTGCGGCCAAAGCCTGTAGCGATTTCATCACAAATAAGTAAAACATCATACTTATCACACAGAATGCGTAAGTGTTTTAAGTAATCAGGGTGGTAAAAATTCATTCCCCCAGCATTTTGTACAATGGGTTCAATGATAAATGCCGCAACATCTTGGTGGTGAGCTGCAAAGTAGCTTTCAAGCGTATCAGCTTCTGCAGGGCTAAATTCACCATTAAATTTAGCACTCGGCGCAGGTACAAAAACATGTTCAGGTAAAAACCCTGAGTACATGCTGTGCATTGAATTAACCGGATCGCAAACGCTCATGGCTGCAAAGGTATCGCCATGGTAGCCCTTAAGCGGCGTCATTAACTTTTGTTTGCTGGTATAACCTTGGCTGAGCCAGTACTGCAAGGCCATTTTTATTGCAACTTCAACACTCACAGATCCACTGTCGGCTAAGAACACCTTATCGAGTGACTCAGGTGTGATACTGACTAGCTTTTTACACAGCTCAACAGCAGGCTCATGAGTTAAACCACCAAACATGACATGGCTCATTTTACTAACCTGTTTAGTGATTGCCTCATTTAAAACAGGGTGGCAGTAACCATGAATCGCACTCCACCAAGAGGCCATACCATCTATTAGGCTTTCGCCTGTTTCTAAGAAAATACGATTTGCATTGGCATGACTGACTGAGTAAACGGGAAGGGGCTGAGTCATAGAAGTATAAGGGTGCCAAATATGCTCACGATCAAAATCTAAATCTATTGGTTGTTTATTAATCATATGTAAACTTTATATCACTTCGATTAGTTGACAATGTTACGTCAAGTCGTAGACTAAGCCAATCAAACCGTCCCAATAATTTAAAAAAAGAGACTATTATGGAGCACGCAGTTGTCCGTCACGATTGGACTCACCAAGAAGTAAAAGCATTATTCGAAATGCCGTTCAATGATTTGTTATTTAAAGCGGCCAGTGTGCATCGTGAAAACTTCAACCCAAATGAAGTACAAATTTCTACTTTGTTATCGATTAAAACCGGTGCTTGCCCAGAAGATTGCAAATATTGTCCTCAGTCAGGTCATTATAAAACAGACTTAGACCGTGAACGCCTTATGGAAGTAGAAAAAGTGGTTGAGCAAGCGCGTGTTGCCAAAGAAAAAGGCGCAACCCGTTTTTGTATGGGGGCTGCGTGGTCTGATCCGAAAGAACGTGACATGCCTTATATTTCAAAAATGGTAAAAGAGGTTAAAGAGCTAGGCCTTGAAACCTGTATGACCCTTGGCATGCTAGATAACGAAAAAGCCCATGCATTAAAAGACGCGGGCCTTGATTATTACAACCATAACTTAGATACATCACCTGAGTATTACCAGCAGATCATTACAACCCGTACTTACCAAGACCGTTTAAACACTATCGATAACGTGCGTGATGCCGGTATGAAAGTGTGCTCTGGCGGTATTGTAGGTATGGGCGAGCAGGCTGCTGACCGTTTTGGTTTATTAATGCAATTAGCTAATTTGCCGCAGCAGCCAGAGAGTGTGCCAATTAATATGTTGGTTAAGGTTAAAGGCACGCCACTTGAAGATGTCGAAGACTTAGACCACTTTGAGTTTATTCGTACCATTGCTGTTGCACGTATAATGATGCCGAAAAGCTATGTTCGTTTATCAGCTGGTCGTACGGGGATGAATGAACAAATGCAATCTATGTGTTTCTTTGCCGGTGCTAATTCAATTTTCTACGGTGATAAACTACTGACTACAGAAAACCCTGAAGCAGACGCAGACATGATGCTGATTAAAAAATTAGGCATGAACCCAGAAACACGTGAAGATTATTCTGATGAAGCGGTTGCAGCATCACTTTCATCAAAAGTTGCTGATAAAGCAACATCAGAACTATTTTACGAAGCGTAATATTTAAATGGCTTTTGATTTTATTGCCGAGCATCTTGTTGACCGACAAGCAGATGCATTACTGAGAAAGCGCCAACTTGTTGAGCAATCAAGCGGGCGCTTTATTCAGGTTGCAGGTAAACAGTATTTAAATTTTGCCAGTAATGACTACCTTGGCTTTGCTGATGATTTTATTGAAATACAAGCGCAGCAACTAGGTAGCCACAGTTCAGCATTAGTGAATGGTTATAATAAACCACAACAACAGCTTGAGCAGCGTTTATGCGAGTTATTAGGCTATGAAAGCGCCATGTTATTTAACAGCGGGTTTAGTGCCAATAGCAGCGTATTAAAAGCATTGTTTCAAGATAAAACCGTGGCGCAATCATCGGCAATTTTTCAAGATAAGCTTAATCATGCCAGCCTAATTGATGGCGGCCTCCATTCTGCCGCTGCCATGGTGCGCTTTAATCATAACGACCTTAAGCATTTAGAATCTCGGTTACAAAAGTCAAAAGTCAAGCATAAGCTCATAGTAAGTGAAGGGGTGTTTTCGATGGATGGCGATCAAGCACCCATTGAAGCACTCTGTAAACTCGCTAAACAATATAACGCGTGGCTGATGATTGACGATGCCCATGGCTTTGGAGTATTGGGCGAGCAAGGTTTAGGCAGTTGTGAGTCAATCAAGCCTGATTTACTGATTATCACCTTTGGCAAGGCACTAGCAAGTAGTGGTGCTTGCTTGCTTGCATCAAAGCAAATGATAGATTACATGCTGCAGTTTAATCGCGAATACATTTATTCAACGGCGATGTCACCACTGATGGCAAGTTGTACTCTTGAACGACTCGAAAAGTTATTAAAAGCGGATAAGAGACGCGCTCAGCTTACAGAGAATATTGCCTACTTTAGAGCACTTGCCAAAGAGCATAACTTAGCATTAATGGAATCATCAACGGCTATACAACCTTTGGTATTGGGCGATGCAGAACACACGCTTGCCGTTGCTAATAAGCTTAAAGATAAAGGCGTTTGGTTAACTGCTATTAGACCGCCCACGGTGCCTTTTAATACGGCACGACTTAGAGTCACAATAAGTAGCGCGCATCACCCTGACGATATAAAACAGCTTGTTGATTCGCTAGTGGAGTGTTTATGAGTGTTCAACTGCAAGCGCCTTTAAGCTTTCAACACAGTAATAAGCTAACAACACAAACAAAGTTCTCTAAAGCAGCTGCAAATTACACAAGCCATGCTAATGTACAAAAACAAGCGGCTGCGCACTTATTTAAAATGATGGCAAGTAAACATCAGCAGGGTACTTGCCTTGATTTAGGGGCTGGGCCTTTAGTTAACACGGCATTGCTTAAAACACATTTTGATACTGTATTAGCAATGGATTTAAGTCATTCCATGTTAAGCACAGAGCAAAACCCGCATTGTTTAAAAGTGTGTGCTGATATGGATAACCTACCATTACAGCAAAATTCGCTAGATTGTGTGTTTAGTAATTTTGCAATGCAATGGTCTGCTGATTTAAAAGGGCTACTTAAAAGTCTTTTTTACTCCCTAAAAGCAGGCGGTAAGGTTTATTTAAGCTGTGTTGTAGATGGATCCCTTACAGAAATCAAACAGGCTTTTGCTTGTTTAGACGAGCAAAACCATATTAATCAGTTTCATTGTGCTAGTCATATTATTGAGTATGCAAAATTGGCGGGGTTTAAACTGAACTTTGCAGCTGATAGATGTTATATAGATGCCTATAACTCTCCATTAGAAGCACTGCGTTCAATAAAAGCAATTGGTGCTACATCATTGCAAACTAAGCAAAAACGCCAAGGGTTATTAACAAGGCAGGCACTTAATAGTGTTTGTAAGGCTTACCCTCTGGTTGATGGGCATGCTAGAGTGAGCTATCAAGTTGTCCTTTTAGAACTAGAAAAATAGAATTAACTCAAAAATGAAAGAATTTTTTATCACGGGTACAGACACCGATGCCGGAAAAACCCATGTCACCAGTTTATTATTAAATTTACTAGCGCAACATAAACAGCGTGCAGTAGGTTTTAAACCCATTGCAGCAGGTGCAGAAGAAGCATTTGGTCAGCTAGTGAATGATGATGCATTAACCTTAATGGAAAGCTCATCAATTGGGGTTAAATATAACATAGTTAACCCCTTTACCTATGAGCCACCCATTGCACCGCATATTGCAGCTGCCCAAGTAGGTGACAGACTGACATTTGATAAGCTAGATACTGCTTATGCAAATGTAAAAGCACTCAATACCGATTATATTCTTACAGAAGGTGCAGGCGGTTGGTGTTTACCTATAAACGAAACCGATTTACTCAGCGATTGGGTTAAGTCACAAAACCTTAATGTTGTGCTAGTAGTAGGCATGAAGCTTGGTTGCCTTAATCACGCACTATTGACAGCGGCTCACTTTAAAGCGCTCGGTGTAAATTGTGTAGGTTGGATCGCAAATCATGTAGACCCAAACATGCGTGAACAAGACGCCAATTTAGAAACACTAAAATCAGCATTACCTTTCCCGCTTTTAGCGATTAGTCCATATACAGACGGCACCCCTAAATTAAAAATTTACAAAACCTTACTTGAAATTTTATCTATCAACCCATAATAATTGAGTTGTTACTTTTGACATACTCTGTCACAATTGGTTGCAATTAGTTCCTTGCAACCAATTGCATAAGCCCTAAACTGAGTTGGTAGAACACCCAGATAATTTTATTAACTAACGATTTTTAACCATGTCGTTAGTTAATACAATTGGTATGTTTATTCTGAGGTTTTTATGAAGCGTGTATTTTTGTTTCTACTGACTAACTTAGCGGTAATGCTAGTGTTAGGTATTGTGTTGTCTATTGTGATGAGCGTACTGGGTATTAGCCATCGCAGTTTAGGCGGCATTTTAGTTATCTCAACGGTGTTTGGTTTTGGTGGCTCGTTTATTTCGTTATTTATGTCGAAATGGATGGCAAAAAAATCAACCGGTGCACATGTTATTGAACAGCCTCGTTCTGAAACAGAACAATGGTTAGTTTCGACGGTAGCTGCGCAAGCGAAAAAAGCAGGTATCGCAATGCCAGAAGTGGCTATTTACGATAGTCCTGAAATGAACGCATTTGCGACCGGCCCAAGCAAGAACAATTCGCTGGTGGCTGTGAGCACAGGTTTATTACACAACATGAACCAAGATCAAGCTGAGGCGGTATTGGCTCATGAGGTGTCACACATTGCAAATGGTGACATGGTAACGCTGACCCTTATTCAAGGTGTAGTGAATACCTTTGTTATCTTTATGGCGAAAGTATTAGCAGGTATTGTTGATAACTTCCTTAATAGTGATGAAGAAGAGGGCGGTAGTAGCTGGACATACTTCTTGTTCGATATGATTTTCCAAATGTTATTTGGTGTTCTAGCAAGTGTGATTGTTGCTTACTATAGCCGTAAACGCGAATTCTCTGCGGATGCTGGTGCAGCTAAACTAGTAGGTGCAGATAAAATGCGTAGCGCCCTTGAGCGTTTAAAACAAAACCACCCATCACAACTAGAAGGTTCAATGATGGCATTTGGTATTGCAAGCGGTAAAGGTGTTGCTGAATTATTCTCATCACACCCACCACTTGATGAGCGTATTAACGCATTACGTTAATCTTAAACACGAAAAAGCCAGCTGATGCTGGCTTTTTTATTATTGGTTTTTCTCACGCTCGAGTTGTTGTGGCAACAATACCTCAACAATTTCACGGGCCGGTAAGGTATACCTTACACCATCAAACATCACAGAAGTATGTTCATCAATACTGGTGATCCCTGTTAAGGTCCAGCCTTCACCGCGCTCTTTACAGTAAACTGTAGTGGTAGGTTGAATTACTTTAAATTCTTCACTCATCGAACTTAATCTAATTGCTTGAAATTGCGTTTATAGTAAGACAATAATGCCAGCTCATAAAGCAAAAAGAAGAAATTAACGTGTCTAGCCACGATGACTTAGCCTTTGACTTACGCCCAATTCGTCATAGAGATTGTCAAGCGATATGGGATATTTTAAAAGATCCCCAAGTGCAAACATTTAACGATTACGATGCTGATATAACGAAAGGTGACGTGTATGACTTTATTCAAGGCGACATAGAACGTTTTTATAATCAACAAGGCATTCGTTTAGTTATTATTTTACGAAGTAGTGGGCAGGTTATTGGCAGCGTAGGCATATTTAACATAATTGACGGGCAGGGCATGTTGGGATTTGAGTTGTCGTCACAATACTTTGGCAAAGGAATAATGCAAAAGGTACTAGATATGCTATTTGAAAAACTGACGACCTTTGTACCTGCTCCGCTAAACAGTGTGTTAGCTTTAGTTAACCCAAATAATAGCGCAAGTATTAAACTTTTAACTAAATGTGGCTTTCAACAACGTGACACTCACTGGGTAAAATACGTTAGCTAATTACTATAATAGTACAATCTTGTTCTGCTAGGGTTGCTACTATAAAATAGCGCCTCATTTTTACAAAGGAGCGCCAGCAACTATGGCAAAGGCCAAACCAATTACCAGTATTGAAAGTTACGGTATTTACAGTCATTGGGATGCAAAAGAAAAAGACCTGCCACAAATCACCGAATTTACAACAGACGTTCCTGCACAGTTAGATATTGAATTTGGCTTTATAGTTAACATTAAAAAGGCCAAAGGACAAAAAATTAAATTTTGCGTTTACCACCCAGATATTCCGGATGAAGATGGCGAGATCATGCCACCGTTTGAGGGCGAACAGTACGTTAAAACAAACGATTGGCAGTTTTATTTAGGTGATACGATATGGGCACCTGTTGACAATAAAGTAGGTATTTGGCGCATGACTATTGAGTTAAATGGCCATATAATTGCTGATAAATCCTTTAACTTATTAAAGGAAGCCGAAGGCACTGCCACTGAATTTTGGAAGCATCGCGGTTATTAATCTTTAAACCTGAGAGGGACTATGTATCAAGGAAGTTGTTTATGCGGCGAAGTAAAAGTAGCTATTGCTGGTGGTATAGACTCAATTATTCATTGTCATTGCTCCTTATGTCGTAAAAACTCAGGCACAGCCTACGCAACCAATGGCTTTATTCAACGAGATGGTTTTAACCTTACAGAAGGTAAGCAGCATCTAAACGCGTTTGAATTTAAACCCGGCAGAATTCGTTATTTTTGTAGCTGTTGTGGCTCACCTATTTATAGCGAGAATAAAGATGACCCAAGCCGCTTACGTATTCGCTTAGGTTTATTAGATAGCGATATAAATGAGCGCCCGATCAGCCATAACTTTGTAAGCTCTAAAGCAAATTGGGATACATTTGACGAAAAAATTCCATGTTATGATGGTTTTGAACCAAGTAGGGGGAAGTAACAGCCATGATAGCGAATACACCAAAACCCCCTTATTACGCCGTAATTTTTACGAATACCTTATCTGACGATACCGATGGTTATGTTGAAATGGCAAATAGAATGGTAGAGCTTGCAGAGCAACAAACTGGGTATTTAGGCATGGAGTCTGTTCGTGATGGTTTGGGTATTACGGTGTCGTATTGGCAAAGCTTAGATGCGATAAAAGCCTGGAAACAAAACGTAGAGCACTTAAATGCCCAACAGCTCGGCAAAGATAAATGGTACAGTGCGTTTACAACGCGTATTGCTAAAGTAGAACGTGATTATTCATTGTAATAGCCATTAACCACAAAAAGAACACATCATACTGATTTGAGATTTATTTCAATCTAAGCATAGCTTTGAATTTGAGATTTTTTATAGGCAGGGTAAGTGTGTAGGATCCAATAAGGAGCTCATGAAATAATGAGAAAAATCACATTATTTGGCTACTGACTTTGTCGCCAACTTTTTGTTTATCTCGAAGCAAAGAGTCAAAAGAGTTTAAACATTTGTTTCCAAAAAACACTCAATATTTGTTTAACTTAAGTGTGCTTAATGTAACCAGCATCACACCAATAGCAAAGCCCATTACTAAACCACCCGATAAATCGGAACTAACACCAAATACCGTATCCGATTCTCTGACATTTGTTAGCCAGTGAAAGAGCATGAACGAAACGCTAGATATTGATGAAAGTAGAATTAGCTTTACCTTATTAGACACAACAACCTCAAATATTGACGTATTTTAGTTTTATGGTTGTTAAGTAATAGCAGACGTTGATTGATATTGCGAACACAAAATAATATGAACATAAGTGATTTATCGCCGTAAAGCCCACAATAGTGGGCTTAGTGTTTTTGTAATTACAAAGTGTAATTAAAACCAATGGCAATACCGTCATCTTCAGTTTGTGACATCTGTGCTTCTTGCTCAGCGTCATTACTCGAAAAATCGCTAAAATCTTTACGAGCTTCAATATATAAAATGGTGTCATCGCTCATAAAGTAGTGCGCACCAATTACTGCAAATTGGCGTTTAAACACATCTTCAGGGTCGGCATTAAAGTTCGGCTGAATAACATAGTCACTACCTGCATCAAAAACGTTATAAGCAACAAAAGTACGTATGTCATTATCAAAGCGGTAGCTTAAAATAGACTCTAATCCGACAGCATCTTTGATCAAGCGACCTAAGTTGTCGGTATCGTGGTTTTCGTTTTTATTGATATTCGCTGATGCATACCAACCCGGTTTATAAAAATCACCATAGGTAATGCCCATACCATAAATTAAATCGTTTACTGATTGATTTCTGCCACCGGCATACACAATATCAAACTGGCCACGGTTAACACCGGCAGTAACTTTTAAATTAGGGCTAACCGAGTAGGTGAGTGCAGCGCCATAAGTCGAATTAAATTCTACTTTTTGCGCAGCATTGTTTCCTTGGTTCCAAAGTACTTCACAAGAGCTTCTTGAAATATCAACGATGTCACAGGTGTAAAATTCATCAGATTTTAGCTGTGCTTGGAGCGCTAAATGAAAATCACCCCAGGTATTACGATACTGCAGTACTTTATCGCCACGGCCTGTGCCATTTACAGCTCCGTCATCTTTATTGTAGGTATAAACACCTGCAGCATTACCATCCCACACTAAGCTGTAGTTGGTGTTATAAACAACGTCGTACCATGCACCCCATTGTTTACCTAATGTCACTTGGCCGTAATCGTCATGTTTAAGGCCAACATAGCCTAAGCGGTTATATAAAAACTCATCTTGAATTGATTCAAAGCGATTGCTGTAAACGATATCGCTGCTACCAACAGGGTTTACACCCCATTCCAGTAAAGCAAACGCTTGCCAGCCGTTTTTTAATTGGCGCTTAAAATCAAAATTAATGCGTGATGCACCGTTTACTACCTCAGTTTCGCCTTGCGTATTAATCACCCTTGCATCGATAAAGCCTCCAACAGTAACGCTATTGGTTTGATCGTTATAGATCTCGATGGCATTGGCTGTAGGTATGGCAAGCATGCCTGCAACAAATAAGGCAGTGTGTGTTCTTTTCATAGAGTACCTTGATTAAATATTGTCCCTAATAGGTATAATTTAGTTAAGAGACGGAGATTATCAAAGCTAAAATAGGGTCAAAAGTGAAAAATTATCATGCAACAAACCTACATCGAGGAAAAATTATTCACTTTAGGTTCACTGTGTTGAATTATCAATGAGTTAATAAGTCTAAAAAAAAGGCGACTTATGGTCTATTTTTTTAGTACTAGTTTGGAATTGGGTGGGTGGCGCTTTAATTATACAAAAAGGTCATAAAATAACACGCGAAGATAAAGCCCACCAAAGTGGGCATTCAATGTTTAACTTAACTACAAACTGTAATGAAATCCTATAGCAAAGCCATCATCCTCAGTTTCTGACATTTGCGCTTCTTGCTCTGCGTCAGCACTTGAAAAGTCGCTAAAATCTTTACGGGCTTCAACGTATATAAGGTTTTGGTCGCCCATAAAATAATGAAAACCTAAAACAGCAAATTGACGTTTGAATACATCATTCGGATCAGCGTTGAAGTTTGGTTGGATAACGTAGTCATCTCCAGCATCATAGACGTTATAGGCAAGAAATGTTCGAATATTATTCTCGAAACGATAACTTAATATCGACTCAGAACCAATCGCCTCATTTATTAATCGACCTAAATTATCAGTATCATGGTTTTCATTTCGGTTAATATTTGCTGATGCATACCAACCAAGATTATCAAACTCTCCAAAGGTAACACTTGCACCATAAATTAAATCTGTGACTGATTGGTCGCGTCCTGTTGCATAAATAATATCAAATTGACCACGGTTTACACCGGCAGAAAATTTCAAATTGTCATTTAAATAATAGGTAAGGGCTGCGCCATACGTTGAGTTAAATTCTACTCTTTGTGCAGCACTATTAGTACCTTCATTCCAAAGTGCTTGGCAAGCACTTCGTGAAATATCAATAATATCACAGGTATAAAAATCGTCTGTCTTCAACTGTGCCTGAATAGCAACGTGTAGGTTACCGAAACTATTCCTATATTGTACTGTTTTATCTGAACGGCCAGTGCCGTTCACACCACCATCACCTTTGTTATAGGTATATACTCCAGCTGCATTACCATCCCACACTAAGCTGTAGTTAGTGTTGTAAACAACGTCATACCAAGTACTCCATTGCTTACCAAAGGTAATCTGACCATATTTATCGTGTTTTATGCCAACATAACCTAGGCGGTTATACAAAAATTCATCTTGTACAGTTTCAAAGCGGTTATTGTACACAATGTCATTACTGCCTACTGGGTTGATCCCCCATTCTAGTAGAGTAATTGCTTCCCAATCATTTTGCAGTTTACGGGTAAAATCAAAATTAATTCGTGAAACGCCATTAACAACTTCAGTTTCGCCTTGTGTAGCAATAACCCTAGCATTGATATAGCCACCAATTTTTACACTATTTTGATCATCTTTATATATTTCAATTGCATGTACACTTGAAATGCTAGTGACACTTGCGATGATTGTGAATAGAAGAGCTTTTTTCATATATATATCCTTGCTTGTAGCATGTCCCTAAAGCCGAAAGATAACGAAAGCAATTGAATTATTAAAGCGGGGAAGGAGCTTTAACCGAAGAATAAATTAAAATACGAACTTTCTGAGAATAAATTATCCAAAATTGTGACTGGTATTTTTCAAGGATACTAATCAAAAAATGCTAAGCCTAAAAAATAGACACCTTCTGACTTAACGTTCTGAGCATGAGTTTAGTGTTTGGGGTTTCGGCGCCTAAGCCATACAACAAGGTCATAAAATAGCAGTCGAGTAATATAGCTGCTTTTACTTTATTAAATTGCGGTTGGTCGGCAAAAACTAATGATTGAATTAGCTCCATGTGCTGTTGCTGGAATGATTGCGAAAACAATCGCTGGCTAAAAAGCACTTTATAAAAGCGGTTGTGTAAACAATAAAACTGATAAAAATATTGCGCGTAATGATTAATCTTTAAGCGAGCAGGGCGGTGAATATCGGTTTCTTTTGCGCGCTCCAACACATCATTAAATTTGTCTTCGAGGCAGGCTTCTAAAATAGCCACTTTATCTACAAAATGATTAAACAAGGTGCCAACCGCTATGTTGCTTGCTGCTGAAATTTGCCGTGTAGAGGTATCGTTAAACCCTTGCTCAGTAAAGAGTCGCCAAGCCGCCTCTAAAATACGTTGGTGAGTATCGCCATTTTTGCTCATTTTTAACCTGCTGTTTTTATTTGGTTATTTTAAAAGTGAGCGTGCTCATATACATATATGAGCACGCTCATTAAAGGTAGTCGTAAGTGTTGAGCTTGTAAAATTAGCCGGTGTATTTAATTAAACTTTCATGGCGTGCCACGCGGCTTTAGTTTAAAATTGCCCGCAGTTTCGTTTTTACTTTTTACCCGCTGGAGGGTACCGCTATCATTAGTACAGCTAATATCACCATGCAATTTGGTGCTAAACCTTTATTCGAAAATATCTCAGCAAAATTTGGCGATGGTAACCGTTACGGTTTAATCGGTGCGAATGGCTGTGGTAAATCAACCTTCATGAAAATCCTAAGTGGTGAACTAGAGCCATCTTCAGGCAATGTCAGCACAGATCCAAACGAGCGTATTGCTAAACTAAACCAAGACCAGTTTGCTTACGAAGAGTTTTCTGTAATCGACACAGTGATCATGGGACATAAAGAGCTGTGGGAAGTAAAAAAAGAACGTGACCGTATTTACAGCTTACCTGAGATGAGCGAAGAAGACGGTATGCGTGTAGCAGACCTAGAAACTGAGTTTGCCGAAATGGATGGTTACTCAGCAGAAGCTAAAGCAGGTGAGTTACTAATTGGTGTAGGTATTGGCACAGAGCAACACTACGGCCCTATGTCTGAAATCGCACCGGGTTTTAAACTGCGAGTGTTACTTGCACAAGTGCTGTTCTCTGATCCAGATATCATGCTACTCGATGAGCCTACCAATAACTTGGACATTTACACCATCAAGTGGCTAGAAGACGTACTAAACCAGCGTGACTGTACCATGATCATCATTTCGCACGACCGTCACTTCTTAAACTCAGTTTGTACACACATGGCCGACATCGATTACGGTGAGCTTCGTATTTACCCAGGTAATTACGATGAGTACATGTTTGCTGCAACGCAAGCTCGTGAGCGTCTACTAAGCGAAAATGCCAAGAAGAAGAGCCAAATTGCCGAACTTCAACAGTTCGTATCGCGCTTCTCTGCGAACGCTTCAAAAGCAAAGCAAGCAACATCACGTGCTAAACAAATTGATAAAATTCAGCTTGAAGAAGTTAAAGCATCTTCTCGTCAAAGCCCGTTTATTCGTTTTGAGCAAGAAAAGCAGTTATTCCGTAATGCCTTAGAACTAACAAATTTAACACAAGGCTTTGAAGAAACATTATTCAGTGGCCTTGAAGGCCTTGTTGAAGTAGGCGAGCGTATTGCAATTATCGGTGAGAACGGTGTTGGTAAAACCACACTATTAAATACTCTTGCTGGTCGTTTAGCACCGAAGCAAGGTGAATTTAAATGGTCTGATAACGCTAATATCGGTTATTACGCTCAGGACCATGCTGACGAGTTCGAACAAGACATGAACTTATTTGAGTGGATGGAACAATGGCAACAAGAAGGTGACGACGAGCAAGTTGTTCGTAGTTTCTTAGGTCGTATGCTGTTTTCACAAAACGATATCAAAAAGTCAGTAAAAGTGATTTCAGGTGGTGAGCAAGGCCGTATGTTGTTTGGCAAAATTATGATGCATAAACCAAACATCTTATTAATGGATGAGCCAACCAACCACATGGATATGGAATCAATCGAAGCGCTTAACTTAGCACTTGAAGCATACGAAGGGACATTATTGTTCGTATCTCACGATAGACAATTTGTATCATCGCTTGCAAACCGTATTTGGGAAATCAAAGACGGCAAAGTTATAGACTTTAAGGGTACATACACAGAGTACCTAGCAAGCAAAGAAGCTTAATTATCTGATGAGTGATTAAAAGCCATGCATGTCATGGCTTTTTTGTGCTTCTAGAGTCGCATCTTGATGTGGTTTAAGAGCGATTTATACTGCGTTATCGATTTTAACAATAGAACCTCTATTATTTGCATCAACGCTTTGCAAAATCGCTTTTAATTCCAACTGAAACTCGCATCTTGATGTGAGTTAGGTATATAATACCCGCCACAAAATAAGGACAAAAGTCCGCTTTTTAGAAAACTATTTAACTGAGGTGTATTTATGACTGTTGGCATTATTATGGGTTCCAAATCAGACTGGCCAACGATGGAACATGCGGCGTTAATGCTAGAAAAATTCGGCATTGAATACGAAACTAAAGTTGTTTCTGCTCACCGTACCCCTCAATTACTTGCTGACTATGCAAGTTCAGCTGCAGATCGCGGCATTAAAATTATTATCGCAGGCGCCGGTGGTGCTGCGCACCTACCTGGTATGGCTGCGGCGTTTACATCACTGCCAGTTTTAGGTGTACCAGTTAAGTCTAAAACACTTAATGGTGTTGATTCGTTATTATCTATCTGCCAAATGCCTAAAGGTGTTGCGGTAGGTACTCTTGCTATTGGTGAAGCAGGCGCTGCAAATGCTGGCCTTTTAGCGGCACAAATTTTAGGTTGCCAACAGCCTGAAATCTTCGCAAAAGTAGAAGCTTTCCGTAAAGAACAAACAGACACTATCTTAGCTAACCCTAATCCTGCAGAGTAATATGAATATTCTAATTTTAGGTGCAGGTCAGTTAGCTCGCATGATGAGCTTAGCGGGTGCACCGCTTGATTTAAATGTTGTTGCCTACGATGTGGGTAGTGAAAAAATCATTCACCCATTAACTGGTGAAGTTCATAACAGCACATTACAACAAGCTATTGATAACGCAGACGCGATTACAGCAGAGTTTGAACACATTCCTGATGATGTACTTACACTATGTTGTCAAAGCAATAAGTTTTATCCGGGTAAAGCGGCAATTAAAACAGGTGGCGATCGCGCACTTGAAAAAGCATTACTTGATAAAACAGATGTTGAATGTGCGCCTTACCAATTAATTACAGAAAAAGCGCACCTTATTGCTGCTGTAGAGCGTTTAGGCAAGCCACTTGTGATCAAAACTTGCCAAGCGGGTTACGATGGTAAAGGGCAATGGCGCTTAAAGTCTGATGATCAAATTGACCAAATCTGGTCAGAAATGGCAGATTTCATAGCATCAGGCACTGAAAGTGCGCCGCATTCTATTATCGCTGAAAAGATGATCCCATTTGACCGTGAAGTATCTATCATTGGTGCTCGCGACAAAGCGGGTAACACCGTTATTTATCCATTGACTGAAAACCAACACACCAATGGTGTACTTACGCTTTCAGTTGCCGGTAAAGAAAAAGCAGCAATTCAAGAACAAGCAGAGCTGGCATTTAACAAGTTAGCGCAAGAGCTTGACTATGTAGGTGTATTAGCAATTGAGTTTTTTGATGTACAAGGTACGTTATTAGTTAACGAAATTGCGCCACGTGTTCATAACTCTGGTCACTGGACACAGCAGGGTACACATTGCTCACAGTTCGAAAACCACATGCGCGCTGTTGCAGGTCTACCATTAGGTAGTACAGAGTGTCTTCGTCCTACTGCTATGATCAACGTATTAGGTCAGCCTTCAATCCCACACTCAGTACTGGCAACGCAAGACGTTACAAGTCACTGGTATGGTAAAACGGCGAAACCGGGTCGTAAGATGGGTCATATCAATGTATCGGCTGATAACCTTCATCAATTAGGTGAGCGTTTAGCGGCACTGGCTGAAATTCTGCCAGAGCAAGACTACCCAGGTGTAGCAGCTACCAGCACTCAACTTATTTTAAACTAATCAGTTTAAATTCTTAAAAGCCGAGTTTATCTCGGCTTTTTAATTACCCGCAAACTTCGCTAATTTTGTACCTCTTGTCTCAAAGCACTTGCGTCAGGGTCATCTTGCTATAGACTAATATTTTTATATTAATATTAGTTCGTTATGTTACATCCTCGATTTAGAACAGTCGTATTTGCGTTCTTTATGGCGCTGTTTATGTCTGGATTTATGTCCTTAGTGATCAGCATCTTTAACGTTGGTTTAATCGATAACATTGCAACCATTTGGCTTAAAGCATGGGCTTTTGCATTTTGCGTGGCATTTCCTACCGTTATTTTTGTTGCACCTGTGGTGCATAAGCTAACCAATAAACTTATCAGAGCACCGTTGTGATAGCCGAACGCCCAAAGCAGTTTCTATTTATTGCACTATTTTTAGTATCTGCTTTACCATTTGTTGGCTCTGCTACGGCACTTGTGGTCGGTGCTTTATTTGCCATGATATTAGGCAACCCATTTGCAGTGCAGTCACAAAAAATAAGTAAATGGATGCTAAAGTTGGCGGTGATTGGCTTAGGCTTTGCTGTTGATTTTAATCAAGTTATAGAAGTAGGACGCAGCTCTATTGTGCTTACTATTGTCAGTATTACCGCTATTATTGGCCTTGGTGAAATTTTATCTCAGTTATTTAAGTTAAATAAAAACACCGGTGTACTTATTTCATTTGGTACCGCCATTTGTGGTGGTAGCGCCATTGCAGCAATGGCGCCGGTTATAAAGGCCAAAGATCACGAAGTAGCCATATCACTCGCTGTGGTGTTTTTATTAAACGCCCTTGGCTTAGTGTTATTTCCAATGATTGGTCATTACTTTGGCCTGACTGAGCAACAATTCGGTGTTTGGGCTGCACTTGCTATTCACGACACCAGTAGTGTAGTGGGGGCTTCCGCTGCGTATGGCGCATCAGCACTTGCTATTGCTACAACCATTAAACTGACCAGAGCGATGTGGATAATCCCTTATACGAGCATCGCGGGTGTGTTTTGGAAATCGGATGAAAAAGCCAGTATCCCATTGTTTATATTTGGTTTTTTAGCGGCGGCGCTAATTAACTCGAGCTTTCCTGAGTATCAAACACTGTGGCATGCACTCAATGTTGGTGCTAAACAAGTTTTAGTAATGACCTTATTTTTGATTGGTAGTGGTTTATCTATTTCAGTCTTAAAACAAGCGGGCATTAAACCTTTTATCATGGCGATGATCTTATGGATCATTGTCAGCAGTATTATTTTACTACTTATAGTAGACGGATTTATTTCATGAAAAACGCTTTATTAACTTCTTCAATAGCACTGGCTGTAGGCTTATTTGCTAACAATGTATCGGCTGCTGATTTACGTGTTGCTACCTTTAATGTGAGTATGGATGCAACTAACTACGCTAAAAAAGGCGAGGCGATCGATAAAGATGCTTTAAGCAAAGCATTAGCGAGCAACCACCAGCAAATTCGCAACATTGCCGAAATTATTCAGCGCGTAAGACCTGATGTAATTTTACTCAATGAGTTTGATTATATTGATGCCGACAAAGGCATTAACGTATTTCGTAAAAACTACCTGCAAGTATCGCAAAATAAGCAGGTTGCCATCGATTACCCGTATTACTTTATTGCACCTGTTAACACTGGTTTACCTACTGAGTTTGACCTAGACAATGATGGTGTAAAGGGGCATTACAAAGGTGACGCACACGGCTTTGGCTTCTTTGAGGGGCATTATGCAATGGCCGTATTGTCGCGCTACCCAATCGATTTAGATAAAGCGCGTACATTACAAACATTCAAATACAAAGATATGCCAAATGCACAAATGCCCATTGACCCCAAAACAGGTAGGGACTGGTATTCAGCTGAAGAATGGCAAGCAATTCACCTAAGTTCTAAGTCTTTTTGGGATTTACCAATAGATGTAAAAGGCAAAACGTTTCATTTGCTTGCTTCGCACCCAACGCCGCCTGTTTTTGATGGTGACGAAGACCGTAACGGTAAGCGTAACCACGATGAAGTACGCCTAGTTGCTGATTACATCAACAATGCTAACTACATTTACGATGATAAAGGTCAAAAAGGTGGCTTAAAACCGAAAAGCCGCTTTGTTATTGTTGGTGATTTAAATGCTGCGCCAGAAGGGGGTAAGGCACGCCCGAATACCACAGACCAAATTTTAAAAAACCCATTAGTGAATACCTCTTTTACGCCAACAAGCAAAGGCGCTAAAGAATCGTATAAAGAAGATTACGCTAAAAACTATACCGCTTATTGGCAAGCTCGTGCTGATTACGTTTTACCATCAAATTATGGTATTGAGATAAACGATGGTGGCGTTTTTTGGCCACAGAAAAACTCTGAACTGTTCCGTTTAATTAAAGATCGTAACGCATCATCTGATCACCGTATGGTATGGCTTGATATCAGCTTAAAATAAGCTGTTATTAAACGGAAAACTTTGGCTGTTTATCCTATAAAAATTGCTATTTCATCAGTGCTTCTGCTTAAATAGGGCGAATTATAATAACCCGTAAGAAGCACTATGAAATTCAAAACCACTGCTAATAAAACGTTAGTGGCTCTCGCAGTCGCATCTAGCTTCATGCTAGCAGGTTGTCAATCAACCGCCTCAACGCCTTCTGAAGAACAAGTTACCAATGTAGCACCAGTTGTTGCTACTCCTGCTGATACAGGTTCAGCTGAAATCACGTTAGAGCAAGCAATGGCTCACCCTGATTGGTTAGGCCGTCAGCCTGAGCGTGCTTTCTGGAATGGTGATTCTAACAGCATCGTTTATGCACAAAAGCAACAAGGCAATGAGTTACGCGATTTATACGTTCAAGCGGTAAATAGCCAATCTGCATCACAATTAGCATTAAACAAACTACACACTGTAGGCGCTAAAAATGCCGTTTATTCTGCAGATAAAAAGCAACAGGCTTATGCATTTGAAGGTAATATCTTCGTTAAAAACCTAAGCACTGGGCAAATTATACAAATCACTCACGATAGCGCACATCAATCAAAACCACAGTTTTTAACTGATGGTAGCCTTGCATATCGCCAAGGTAATGCATTTTATAAAGTTGATTTAGCAACGGGTCGTCAAGTTGAATTAGTTAACTTGCACCTAGACGATGCACCTAAAGGTGTACAAGAGCCAGACACTTACATTGCAAAAGAGCAGCACAAACTAATTGATTACATTGCGCTGACGCACAAAAACAAAAAAGATCGTGAAGAGCGTAAAGCACAAATCAACGAGCAAAACGACAGCATTGCTAATGCACAGTTTTATTTAGGTAAAGGTAAGCGTTTAGCAGATGTACAGCTTTCACCAAATGGCCAAGCACTTGTTGCAGTAACCACAGAAAGCCGTTCATGGCGCGATGAAGGCGATATCATGCCTAATTACATTGCCGATGATGCACGCGTAAAAGCAGAAAAAGTACGCCGTCGTGTTGCCGATGAAAAACCAATCAGCTCAGACGTTGTTTACATCGACCTTAAATCAGGCGAGCAAACAACCCTGGCATTCAATACCTTACCAGGTTTTGATGAAGACGTACTTGCAGCTGTTAAGAAAGAAAACTACGCCCGTGATGGTAAAACTTATAAGTCTGAAAAAGCACCACGTGCCATCAACTTAATGATGGATTGGGGTTGGGACCAAAGTGCAATCCAATGGAACACAGATGGTTCACAAGTAGCTCTTATGCTTGAAGCATGGGACAACAAAGACCGTTGGTTAGCCACTGTTGATACACAAAACAATAAACTTGTTTCACAGCACCGTCTGCATGACGACGCGTGGGTTAACTATGCATACAATGATTTTGGCTGGTTGAACAACTCAGACACGCTTTACTACCTATCAGAAGAGTCTGGTTACAGCCACATTTATAAAAAGCCACTTAATGGTAAAGCAACGCAGCTTACTAAAGGCCAATTTGTTGTTTCTAACTTAACGTTAACGGCTGATAACTCAGCGATTTACTACAAAGCAAACGTTGAGCACCCAGGTCTTTACGAAATCTATCGTGTAAACCCTGCAAACGGTGAATCTGAGCAAGTAACAAACCTTGATGGTATGACTGATTACCAGTTAAGCCCAGATGAAAGCAAACTATTGCTAACTCACTCAAAAATTATGTCGCCGCCTGAGCTTTATGTTGCTGATGCAAAAGCAAACACCCAAGCAACTCAGTTAACGCATACAGTATCTGATGAGTTCTTAGCGAAGAAGTTAATCGCACCTAAGATTGTTGCTGTGCCTTCAAGCCACACTGATCAGCCAATTTACGCGAAAGTATATTACCCTGCTGATTATAAAGAAGGCGAAACAGGTAAAAACCGTAAAGCAGTTATCTTTAACCACGGCGCTGGTTACCTACAAAACTCACACATGGGTTGGTCTGGTTACTTCCGTGAGTTTATGTTCCACTCTCTACTTGCTTCAGAAGGCTATGTAGTAATGGACATGGACTACCGTGCATCGAAGGGTTACGGCCGTGATTGGCGTACAGCTATTTACCGTCAAATGGGTACACCTGAGATCCAAGATTTAGCAGACGGCGTAAGCTGGATGGCAGACAACGCAAACGTAGATACACGAGCTGTAGGCACTTATGGTGGTTCTTACGGTGGTTTCATGACGTTTATGGCGCTATTCACACAACCTGATTTATTCAAAGCAGGTGCTGCACTTCGTCCGGTAACTGATTGGGCTCACTACAATGGTCCTTATACGTCTAACATCTTAAACCACCCAGATGTTGACCCAATTGCTTATGAAAAGAGCTCACCAATTTACTTTGCTGAAGGTCTTAAGAGCCATTTATTAATTAATGCGCCTATGGTTGATGACAATGTATTCTTCCAAGACTCAGTACGCTTAGTACAGCGCTTAATTGAGCTAGAAAAAGAAAACTTTGAAACAGCTATCTTCCCAGTTGAGCCACATGGTTTTGTACAACCATCAAGCTGGTTAGATGAATATCGCCGTATTCATAAGCTATTTAAAGAAACGCTTTAATCAATAGCGTAAAAAAAACAGCCACTTAAAGTGGCTGTTTTTGTTTGTAATAGAATTTATCCAAAAGGGGTTATTTACAATGAAATTCACTCACATTAAGTACTGTCTTACTTTGCTCTGAGTCGTTTTCAAAAATTAAACTATCACCCTCTAAACTCATTTTATAGTCTTTCATCCATGATAGATTAGCTATTAACTCCAATTCATAGCGATTAAACGAAGCAGGGCACTTTAAATACACATAATGGTGAGCAGTTCCAAAAGCTCCAGGGTCTGATGTGTAGACATAAAAGGTGCGATATTCAAATGCCTGTTCTTGGTGAACGTAATCAGTATTTGAGTTAAACATGTTGTTGAATAATAAAAGTAAACCAATACCAAAGAACATTAAGCATGAATACAAAATACTAAGAATAAGGGTCAAATGAGCAATAATTTTATTCTTAAACGATTCTTTAACGATTCTGTATTTTGCTAACAACAGACAAAACCCAATACAAAGTGAGCAAAATACTATGGTGTAATAGATATTATCAAGGCTTGCCATAAACGTTGGTGAAACAAATTTTAAGTTTACCAATTGGCCAAATAGCCCAGCCAATAGAGGCCCGTAAAGGCAAAATAGGATAATGCGAAGGTAAATATCTCCTTTATTTTCATTCATTTAAAATTCCTTTTTCTAGTTAACAAAGAGCAGTTGTAAAGAGCTAGTAAGGTTACCCGCGCTTTTTTATTATTTTTATAAAGACAGGCAAAGCCAACAGTGTGCCGCCAATTGCGCCAATAAAGTGGGCATCAATGGCAACATTAGAGGCGATTAGCTGACTCACCGATTCACTCGGGCCTGCTATTTGCTCCCAAATCACTTTAGCCCAAGTACCAGCAAACAATAACCAGCCTGAAAACATGCCTGCTTGTACATCTTTAACTGCACCCCAAATGATCACACCGTGCAATAGGGCACTTAACCCGGTGTAAATTTGGATATCTGGGCAAAATAGCCATACACCTAAGCCACACCATAATGCAAGAGTGGCAATATTAAACGCATAGCGAGTAGGGCTTGTATGTTCAGCGTGTAGAGCCCAAATTAATAAAATTCCGGCACAATTTAAGCCTAAATGGGGCCAATTTGCGTGTACAAATTGACTAGTGAAAATGCGCCAAAATTCACCATTTGCAACTAACTCACGGTTAAATTCGAGATATTCATTTAAGTTAAAAGTAGCAAATAAGGAACTTAGTATTACTAAACACAATGGCGGCAGAATATATTCTAGTTTCAGGGGCAGGTTTATCATGTTATTTTTGTTGTATCTGAGATTGTCGCCTATTGTGCACGTTTAATTTTAAGATGCCAAATACACTACGGGATTAAGTTTATTTATGTTATTCAAAACCAAAGCGCTGTTAGCTCTGTCCACCTCATTAATTTATTCAACGGCTATTTTTGCAACTCCTGCAAAAATTGAAACTCGCGAACCTGAAGCTGCTACAGGCTTTGCTCATAAACAGGTTGTTGAAGGCGATAAGTACATGGTCGCAGCAGCAAACCCTTATGCAGTAAAAGCTGGGCAAAAAATGCTTGAGCTAGGCGGCTCAGCAGTTGATGCAGCCATTGCAACGCAATTAGTACTGACACTGGTAGAACCGCAATCATCGGGTATCGGTGGTGGTACATTTATGATGTACTTCGACAGCAAAACCAAAAGCCTAACCAGCTTTGATGGCCGCGAAACGGCTCCAAGCAATGCTGATGAAACACTATTTTTAGATAAGCACGGTAAAGCCGTAAAATGGATTGAAGCCGTTGTAGGTGGTCGTTCTGTTGGTGTTCCAGGTATTTTAGACGCTTTTGCCACAGCCCATAAACGTTACGGTAAGTTAGAATGGCAAACCTTGTTTGGCCCTGCCATTGAACTGGCTGATAAAGGGTTTGTTGTGTCGCCGCGTTTACATCAATTATTGGCTAAAGAGTTAAACCCAGGGGTTACTAAGCTACCTGTTATTCGTGACTACTTTTTCCCTGATGGTAAACCGCTTGCTGTAGGTACGGTTAAAAAGAACCCTGAACTTGCCGCGCTTTATAAAGATATAGCGAAACAAGGCATTGATGCTTTCTATAAAGGTGAAAACGCCAAAGAACTTGTGCATGCAGTGCAAAACTCTGCAGTTGCACCGGGTACTATAACGGTTGAAGACTTAGCTAATTACAAAAGCAAAGAGCGCGCACCTGTGTGTGTTGATTATCGCCAATACGAAGTATGTTCAATGGCACCACCAAGTAGTGGTGGTGTAGCTGTATTACAGATTTTAGCCTTACTTGAACATAAAGACATGGCTAAACTTAAACCAAACTCAGTACAGGCGCTGCATTACTTTACACAAGCATCGCGTTTAGCATTTGCTGATCGTAACGTGTATATGGGCGATCCTGACTTTATGCCAATCCCAACTCAAGGTTTATTAGATAAAAACTACCTTGCAGGTCGTGCAAAGCTTATTTCTGAAAAAGACGCTCACGCCGAAGCTGGCACACCGCCAAACTCACTCGCGTACGCGCAAGATGATGCATACGAGTTACCATCAACCACCCATGTATCGATTGTTGATAGCCAAGGTAATGCGGTATCGATGACCAGCTCTATCGAAATGGCGTTTGGTTCAACAGTAATGGTGAACGGGTATATTTTAAACAATCAACTAACAGACTTTGCTTTATCACCTACCAAAAATGGTAAGCCATTAGCTAATCGCGTTGAAGCGGGTAAACGCCCGCGTAGTTCAATGTCGCCAGTCATGGTGTTTAACAAAGACGGCAGCTTACGTTTAGTGGTTGGTTCACCGGGTGGTAGCCGTATCATTGATTATGTAGCTCAAGTGGTTGTAGGTGTGCTTGATTGGAACCTAGATGCACAAACAGCTATTAACTTACCGCGCATTACTAATCGTAATAATTACACAAGCCTCGAAAAGGGCACTGAACTTGCCAACGCCGAAGCTGATTTTGTTAACCGCGGACACACAGTTCGTATCCTAGATTTAAACTCTGGTTTACATGCTGTTGAAGTTAAAGACGGTAAACTTTATGGCGCAGCCGATCCACGCCGCGAAGGCATCGCTTTAAGTGATAAAAGCCACTAAAAACAAGCTCAGCAGCCTTAAAGCTGCTGAGTTTTCATGTATACTATCCGCTATGCTATTTAGAGCATAAAATTCATTTTCTTCAATGGTCTGACAAGGTGAATTGTCATTGCAATTTCGCCTTCAAGAGTAATAATGTCAGGTCATAATTATGACGCATCAAAGCTTGGAAATATGACTACAAATACCGATCCAAATTATCTTTATATTCCTTATTCAGGCCCAGGTCTGATCGAAACGCCACTATTAAATAAAGGCAGTGCTTTTTCACAAAAAGAAAGGGAAAATTTCAACTTAGCCGGTTTACTGCCACCGCGTTATGAAACGATCGAAGAACAAGTTGAGCGTTGTTACCAACAGTATTCAAGCTTTAGCGATAATTTAAATAAGCACATCTACCTACGTGCTATTCAAGATAACAACGAAACACTTTACTACCGTTTAGTGCGTGATCATCTTGAAGAAATGATGCCAATTATCTACACACCAACGGTAGGCGATGCTTGTGAAAAGTTCTCAGACATTTACCGCAGTGCCCGTGGTCTATTTATTTCTTACGAAGATCGTTTCCAAATCGATGATATTTTACGTAACGCGACTAAAGGCAAAGTAAAAGTTATCGTTGTGACTGACGGTGAGCGTATTCTTGGTTTAGGTGACCAAGGTATTGGTGGCATGGGTATTCCAATTGGTAAATTATCACTTTACACAGCATGTGGTGGTATTAGCCCAGCTTATACGTTACCAGTAATGATTGATGTTGGTACTAACAACGAAAAGCTACTTAACGACCCTATGTACATGGGTGCACGTCATAAACGTATTTCGCAAGAAGAGTATGACGAATTCTTAGATCTATTCATCAAAGCCGTTAAACGTCGTTGGCCAAATGTGTTACTTCAGTTCGAAGACTTTGCACAACCAAATGCCATGCCATTACTAAAACGCTACCGCGATGAAATCTGTAGCTTTAACGATGATATTCAAGGTACTGCTGCGGTTACTGTAGGTTCTTTACTAGCTGCATGTCGTGTTAAAGGCGCGAAGCTTTCTGAGCAAAAAGTTGTGTTTGTTGGTGCAGGCTCTGCGGGTTGTGGTATTGCAGAGCAAATTATCAGTACTATGGTTGCTGAAGGCATTAGCGATGAGCAAGCGCGTTCTCAAATCTTCATGGTTGACCGTTTTGGTCTGCTTACTGAAGGTATGGAAGGCTTACGTGACTTCCAACAAGCACTTTGCCAATCTAAAGATGGTTTAAGCGAGTGGACATACAGCGGTGAGTACGCATCTTTATTAGATGTAATGCACTGTGCACAACCAGACATCCTAATTGGTGTATCAGGCCAACCTGGTTTATTCACAGAACAAGTTATTCGTGCAATGCACGCATCTTGCCCACAACCGATTATCTTCCCGTTAAGTAATCCGTCTAAGCAAGTTGAAGCGCTTCCTTCTGATGTAATCGAATGGACAGACGGTCAAGCAATTGTTGCCTCTGGTAGCCCATTTGATCCTGTTGAGTATAACGGCCAAACGTTCCCAATCCCACAATGTAACAACAGCTACATTTTCCCGGGTATCGGCTTAGGCGTAATTGCAGCTAAAGCAACTCGCATCACAGATGCAATGCTGATTGTATCAAGTGAAACACTGGCTGAGTCTTCACCACGTGCAAACACTGGTAAAGGCAGCTTATTACCTGCACTCACTGAAATCCAATCGTTAAGTAAGCGTATTGCATTTGCAGTAGCGAAAAAAGCGATGGAAGAAGGTGTGGCACTTGAGTTGAGCGATGAAGCACTATGGGCAGCCATTGAGAAAAACTATTGGCTTCCAGAATACCGTAACTACAAGCGTCGTAGTATCTAAGCTATAACGTATTTAGTAATTGAAAAAACAGGCTTTTAAAGCCTGTTTTTTTATATCTGGATAACAGGGGTTGTTCATATTCAATTAACCCTTTAAGGTGATAATGAACGGAGTCTTAAATTAAGGAACAGTATTATGCGAAAGTTAGTTTTTACCGCTATGGCCGCCGCGCTAAGTTTTAATGCGTTAGCAGAAGCAACACCTGATGCGCCACATATTTATATTCAAGGTAACGCAACGGTTAAAGCAATCCCAGATAACGTTAAACTGACAGTCGGTATTGTTGAAGTAGATAAAGATTTAATTGCCGCTAAGAACAAAGCCGATGCAACCATGGCGAAAGCAATTAAGCTTGCTAAAAGCCAAGGTGTAGAAGAAAAGGGCATTTATGCCTCTAATATCTCAATTCATCGACAAACAGAATATAACCGCGAAACAGGTAAGCAAAACTTTGTAGGCTACAGAGTAACGCGTAGTTTGTCTGTTACGTTAACTGATATTAAAAAATACCCGATTATGCTTCAGCAACTAGTGAACTCGGGTATTAATGAGATCAATCAAACTCAGTTTGTATCAAGCAAATACGAAGAGCTACAAAAGAAAGCGCAAAAGCTTGCTATTAAAGATGCTCGTGCTGCTGCAAAAGAATTTGCCAGTGACTATGGGGTTGAACTTAAAGGCCTTTATACTGCATCAAGTAGCCCTCTCGATACAGGTAGCCAACCTTATATGCGTGCCAGCAAAATGGTTATGGCAGAAGCTGCACCAGATAACTATGTACCTGATGCATACAACGGTGGTGAGCTTACGATTAGCGCAAGCAGCTATGCGGTATATCTAATCGAAAACTAAATTCAGTTATTGATTGCTGGCAAACCTTGCCAGCAATTTTTCACCTTGCTGCTCTGAAATACGTGCTATCGCTTTTAGCATATTAGTAATTTGTTCACGGTCGTACTCATTACTAATATGCGTACCTATATCTTCTATAATCGCCCCTAAATAAACAAATAGGCTATCAGTTGCTTTTTCGTTATCAGATGCTCTAAACAATATGTTTTTAAATGCCTCTAACACATTCACCATTACATAGGCGTCATTTTTTGCGTAGTTACGAATTGGCGTAAAGTTATCATGCAGTAGTTCATCAAATGACGTTTCGTGTATAAACAGGTGTGGTTGATTGTTCTGGCATCGTTTAAGCGAGTAGTTCACATCGTAAATGTCTAAACGCAATATGAGCAATATACTCAACATATCAATGGCTTTTACCGCAGTACCGGGATCGTTAATACCCGGGCTCATAGCTTTTACAGCGATTTCTGAAATTTGTGTCATACCGTAGCGGTAATGATCGCTAATATACTCTTCGATATAAAAGATAAAGCAGTCTAGTAATTGCTCTACCAGCTCTGGTTTGTCAGATAAGTCAGTATCACACTTTAAAAACGGATAACCTTTAACCGTAAAGAAACCTTGCTTAACTGAAATATAAATTTTAATACCGTGCTGTTGGCACAAGGCGCACAATTTATCGGTATGAGCGCCCTTAAAATAGCCTTCTGTTTTACTTTTAACACTATGCCAGTCATCAAACTCAGGAAAATGTTCAACAGGGTTTTCTTGTTGCATGTCAATTATGCATTTAAGCTCGCTTTTGGTATTTTTAAACAAGTCGTTTAGTACATTATCGACCTGAATGGCTTTTGAAATTGAGTGAATAAAAAACACAAAAAAGCCCAGCGAAATTAAACCAAACACCAAAGAAAAGAAGATACCGAGCGACGGAATACCCATGTCGCCATCGCCAATGGTGCGTATGTTTATCAGCATTAATATGGTGTAGATAATACTGCCAAGATAAAACCCTAGCACTAATTGGTGTGACTTACGGGTAATAAGCCCAGGTAACACACGAGGCGAAAGGCTAGCACTGGCACTATTAAGCACCACCATAACCATAGAAAAGCTAAAAACCGTTAGCGAGATAATGCTGCCTGCAAGTGTACTGAGGATGGTTCGGGCGTTCTCTTCGCTATCTACCAGTAACACGCCAATGAGCTTTTTAAATTCCATAGATAATGACGAATACTCGACCGCTGTGGTTATTAAACCAAATAATAAAAACACCACAGAGAGCAATGAAGGGTAAAAACCGATACTACTGATCATCTCGCGGTAGTTATCGGCGATTTTTCTTGGCGTAAACATGCACTTCCTTAAGAACTGTTAGACATTAAATATCATACTGAGCTAACCTAACTACTTACTTAACAGCCTAGCAATAAACAGTGCTAAGCGTCTAACTTTAAATAAAAATTGGAAAAACTGTGATTGTTTCAACGTTTGCTGCCATTTTGGCCATTTTATACATTCAACTTAGCTTTCGTGTAATTAAACTGCGTAAAGCAAAGCGCATTTCACTTGGTGATGGTGGCGATGCTAGCCTACAAGCGGCAATACGTGCTCACGCTAATTTTATTGAATATGTGCCATTTTCATTGATTATGCTATTTTTATTAGAGTACCAAGGTCTTCCAAGCCATTATTGCTATATTTTAGGGGCAATGCTCTTGGCTGGCCGTTTTTGTCATAGTTATGCACTCGCTGATAATCTGATGAAATTACGTGTATTAGGGATGATGCTAACTTTCTTAACTATGTTTATCAGTGCCGTGATGTTATTAGTTACACAGGTATTCTAATATGCAGAAGGTTGTTTTTACTTTACTACTTTTGTTATTCTCGATTTCAGGCGTAGCTGAAGTAAAAACAATCAATGGCAAAAAAGAAATAACTATCCCTCCAGCAACACTCAATATTATTTATCCTAAAACCATGCCAAGCCTCATTGAGGATAATTATTACCCGTTTCTTTTACTTAAAACAGCCTTAAAAAGAAGTGGTTATAGATATACACTTACCCCTGCGGCAGAAGTGTTAGGGCAAAATCGTGTTTTAAAAGAAATCGAAAAAGGCACCATTGATGTTTCTTGGACCATGACCAATAAAGAGCGAGAAGAGCGTTTATTACCAATACGCGTGCCGCTTTTCAAAGGCTTGTTTGGTTGGCGAGTTATGTTCATTAACGAGCAAAATCTAGCGCACTTAAGTCAGCTAAAAACCTTAGATGATTTAAAAAGTATCTATTTTTTACAAGGTCAGGATTGGCCAGATACCAAAATATTGCGCGATAATGGCTTAGTAGTTTCTACCTCGTTAGATTTAGAGTTTTTGTTTGTGATGCTTGAAAGGGGGCGTGGCGATTTATTTCCTCGATCTATCCTCGAAATCAATGACGAATATGCAGTATTCAAAAACCAAATGCCGTTGGCGGTACTACCTCAGATAATGCTTAAATATAAAAGCCCAATCTATTTTTTCTTTAATAAGAACGACCCAGAAATAGCCAAAGCAGTGAATCAGGGCTTAAAAATAATGCGTGAGAGCGGTGAGTTTGATGAGCTTTTTTATAAATACAACGGCGAAATTATTAAAAACGCCCACCTACACGACAAAATTGTTATAGAATTGCGCAATTATGATTTACCAAGGTTAACCCCAGTCAACGACAAGTCGCTGTGGTTAGCATTTGATCAGGTGCCATGAGCTCTAAAATATTTATAATCGGTTTACCACGAACCGGCACAACCAGTATCTGTAACAGCTTTTTACAACTCGGATATAAAACCGCCCACACAGCCTATACCCAACAAGCAATTATAACCGCAGACGTTATTGCCGATACCCCGGTATTTAGCGAATACGCCTTACTTGATAAACATTTTGCAAATAGCCGTTTTATCAACCTTGAACGCAATTTAACTAAGTGGCTGCCTTCGATTAGGCAGTTATTAACACGTATGCACACTAATTTAATGCGCCCAGACGGTGGCTTTAATATCCATTTAAAGCGCTGTTATCTCGATGTTTTTGGTCAGTATAGCTTGGCAGATTTAGAATCTGATGAATACTTAACAACGTGTTATAACCGTCATCAACAGCAGGTAGCAGATTATTTTAAAGGCCGTGAACAGCAGTTATTAACACTGGATGTAGCAGACTCAAATAGCCCGCAATTACTTCAGCAGTTTTTAAACACTCAGCAGCCAATTAACTTTAAACAGCTTAATATAGGCGGTAAGGTCACAGCGTGGAATGATATAAAACATCCCGATAAAGTGTCATCGACCCGAAGTGGTAAAATTGATAAATCTCTTGGTTATAATCACACGTAAAATACGTTAAAATCGCCGCCATTATAAGTTTAGTTGTTCCTTATCATGTTTGAATTGAAATACCACACGCCATTTGAATGGACAGAAGGTGTCTTAGCTGACTTCGATACCTTTTTACAAGATCATGCTGCAGCAGAGAAAAAAGCCTCTGGTATGGCTATGTCTATGCTTTCTCATTACCCAGACCGTCGTAAGCTTGTTAGAGCCATGACAGACTTAGCACTGGAAGAAATGATCCACTTTAAGCAAGTTTTAAAGCTATTAATGGAACGTGATGTATCTCTTGGTAATGACCAAAAAGATCCTTACATCAAACAAATTCGTGCGGTATTTAGAAATGGTCGTGATGAATTTTTAATGGACCGTTTATTAGTAGCAGGCGTTATTGAAGCACGCGGACACGAGCGCTTTTCTCTTGTTGCAGAAGCTTTACCAGCAGGCAAAGAAAAAGAGTTTTATGTCGCGATTGCAAAATCAGAAGAAAAACATAAAAACTTATTCGTTGAACTTGCCTACGAGTATTTCGATAAGCAAGATGTTGATACACGCCTTGAAGAGATCCTCATCGCAGAAGCCGAAATCTGTAAAAATATTCCGTTTACAGCAGCGCTTCACTAGTGAGATGCTTGTGTATTAGGCCTTTTAGCCTAATACACAAATTAATGTTTTACCCCAAAGCAGTAAATTAGGGACTAAAAACAATAATTAAGTCTCTAGAAAATAGTTTTGCCAATCCTAATTGATTAAATAAACAGCATACATTCATCTTTCTCTCCTATAGTTAAATTAGTACCTAACTGTGAGGAATAGAGCATGAAATGGATGATGACTCTTACGACGCTGTCGTTAATAGGGATTGTAATTACCGGTAATTCAATTTACACCGAAGTTAAAATCTTTCGTTCCAACGATAAGCCAACCGAAATAACCGCTAGTATGTATCGCTCTCTTATTTGGCATAGTGATATTTATAAAGACGATCAGTTTTTAAATACCGCGCAAAGCTACTTCAGCGATGGCAAAATTGATACGCGTGAATACAGTAAACTTACGAGTTTAGCGAGCAAAATTGCCGGCCCTATCATCTACATTCAAGAAACCGATGAGCAACTGTGGCATGCAAGGTTAACCTACAAAAAATACCTTGAAGAGAAAACGGTCGAACGACTGGCAAGTTTACATTGATGAAAACTGCTTGATCAGCGTGTTAAGCTCAACAATGGTGGGCTTACCGCTGAGATAATTGGTATCAAGATGGTAACTATTGCCAAGCCAATAGGGCTTTTTGGTCGTGTTATGGCCATGTACAGAAAAGTCGATACTAGGGTTTATTATCGGTTTTTTCTCTTTGGTTAAGCTTCTATCCCAAAGCAATGCGCCAATCGCTTGTTGTATATCTTCTGTAGGATTTTGCCAATCCCAATCAGCACAGGTGGTATGCGATAAACCAATTCTTAATTTTCCGTATTCAACATAGTAAGAAAGTGGGCAGTTAAGTAGCTGCTTACAGGCAAACGCGAGCTCTTCATTGGTTGCTTCTAGATGCCAGCGGCCGCCATTCTCAACCCATAAACGGTAGTAACCTTTATCTTTTGCAAGTAAAGACTCAAGCAACATATGCTCGTGGTTACCAAGGCACATATGAACACCAAGCTCTTTAAAACGCGCAAGTAACGCAATGCTGTGCTCACCCCGGTCAATCACATCACCCAGTGAAAACAAGATATCTTCGCGTGGGTTAAAATTAACAGAGCAAAGTGCTTGTTCAAATTTAGTTAAATCTGCATCTAAATCGCCAATAACAAATACACGTTTGCTTTGTTCAAGTTGCACCTTAACTTGAATTGTGTTTTGCGAGGCAAGAGGGCTTTTAACTAAATTCAAAATACATTCCTTTAAGCAGTGTGTAGCTAAAGACTATCATAACTCTTTGCTATTTGAGCACAGGGTGGTTATTATCTAGCCTCACTTTTTAGGAGTTACCGCCAACATGAACAACTAAACCTGTTATCCAATTTCATTTTTATCTTTTTGGACCAACAGGGTTAGTAGGCGTTGCTCACTATCACTTACACTATATTACTTCTCGTGTGATCACACGCTTATGCCCCTGTAATACGGGAGGCACTATGCCACAACTTCAAGCTTTTAATTTAAGTTATCAACATGGCAATGGCGATGTTGTATTTAACGACCTTTCATTTTCACTTACTGCTAAAGTCACCGCGTTAGTTGGTAAGAACGGCTGCGGTAAATCTATATTAGCGTCAATACTTGCTAAGCAAAAAGAGCCTAGCTCTGGTACGGTTGTTTGTCATTCATCCCTCGGCTTTTATGAGCAAATGAACGATGTAAATCAAGCTGATAACCAAACTATTGCAGAGGCTATTGGGCTAGAGCCTGTGTTTTATGCCCTTGATGCTATAAACCAAGGGCAAGTTACAGATCAAAACTTAACCTTGCTTGAGGGTAATTGGGATTTACCAGAGCGCTTTAACGAAGAACTTGTAAGGCTTGGCGTAAACAACAAAACCCCTTACTCCTTAAGCAAACATTTAAGTGGCGGTCAGCTTAGCCAATTAAAGCTTTGGGCACTATTTACCTGCATAAAGCCCGATATTTTAATATTGGATGAGCCATCAAACCACCTAGATGCAAAAGGTAAAAGCTGGCTTATAAAGCAAATACACAACTTTAAAGGGCAATTATTACTAATAAGTCACGACCAAGAATTATTAGAGCAGGCTCATGAAGTTTGGGAGCTAACAACCCTTGGCTTAACACAATATGGTATGTGTTTTTCTGAGTACCAGACTCAAAAGCAGCAGCAAGTTGCTGCACTTAAAAATAAATTAAACCACGTTGTTAAACAGCAAAGTAAGCTCAAGGCAGCAGAGCAACTACAAAAGCAAAAAACACAAAAACGTGCAGGTCAGGGCACAGCCCTAAGAAAATCAGGCAGCCAGCCTAAAGTGCTGATTGATGCTAAAAAAGATAAAGCCAGCGCTAATTTATCATCACAAAGTAAAAATAGCGCTAAGCGAGAGGGTGGACTCACTCGAAATAAACATGAGCTCTCTAGCCAGCTTGAACAAACTAAAGCGCAGCAATTTTATTTAGCGCAATCAGATGAAGCTAAGCACCAAAAAATACTTAGCCTGGAGGGCGTTGTATTAGCACACGGGACACAAAAGCCGCTAAATTTACAGGTTTTCAGTAATGATAAAATTCATTTAGCGGGCGCTAATGGCACTGGTAAATCAACCTTACTTAAAACTCTGACATACGATATACCAGTAAAAGCAGGGCAGTTACATTGCAATCAAGCACTCTATTATTTAGACCAACATTTTACATTAATAAACAACGAGCTAACCCTGCTTGAAAACGTGATGACTTACTGTAAAAACCTAGATGAAAGCATCGCACGTACTCTACTTGCCAGTATTGGCTTTAGAAAAGACGCTGTTTTTAAATATGCCGCACTTTTAAGTGGCGGTGAAAAAATGAAGCTCGCTATGTGTATCGTCAGTAATATTGAAAGCGCCGCATTTTTGTTACTCGATGAGCCCGATAATTATCTCGACCTTGAATCAAAACAGCTCTTAGCTCAGTCATTACTGGGCTTTAAAGGCGGATTTATACTCGTAAGCCATGATAAATACTTTGTAGAAAGTATCAGCTGCAATAAGCAAATTGTATTATAAAATAGCCATTTATAAATAAGCGTGCTAGGGTGGTTGTAGGTACATTACAAGGAATGACTATGAATTTTACAGCCGCTTACCGCATTTTTACTGCTTTATTTATGCTGATAGTAACCATAGGCTTAGGCATGACGCTCAATGATTTTACCTCGGTGATCTACGTATTCGTGCCTTTATTACTAATGCTAGGCAGCTCATTTATGCCATTTTTTAAACAGCGAAAACTGCGTTTAATACTGTTTGCTGCCCCAATTGTTATTCTTTACTGCTTTGGTTTTTATCCTTGGCTTACAAATTACCAAGAAGTCGCTGTTTCATCATCTACCTCAACCCTCGATTTTATTATCATCCCAGTTTGGGCTACCCTCTACGGCGCAGGTTTTGTCGTGGTGTATGAGATTGGGCTAGGGGTTGCTAGGGCGTTTAATTGGGTGAAGTGAAAGAATTTCTAGCTCTAGTTTCTTATAGTTGCTCTACTGAGGCTTTTTTAAAATTTATATTAAATAAATTTTAAAAAAGGGCGAAAGCCCTTTTAAATTATGATGTTAAGTATTTAATTTATTGCCCAAATGACATGAGAGGGGTTGTAATTAAACCAAGTAGATAGAAAATTACACCTACTATAATCGCATCCTTGTTTCGGAATAAAAAATCATCCTTAGAGTTTTCCATTATAATTTTGACGTGACTCTGCCTAGAAAATGTAACTAGACTTAAAAATAAAAAACAAATCAAAATTGTATAAAAAGAATAATCTGACAAATAATCATATGCATAAGCAACTGTAGATATAGCAAAACACGAACCTAGAAGAGCAGCAAAAGAATTGCTATTGCACATTTCAAGAAGTGTGTTCTTTGTCCTTATTGATAGTATGTCTTTAGCATTTGAGATTAAATGAGTAGATTGGTGATGTTCAGCTCTATACTCAATCGAAAAGTAATTCTCAGTACAAGATAGTTTGAAAATATCGCCTAATGTAATGTATACCTTAAAGATTTTGTCTTTCTTGATTTTCTCAATTGCTTGTTGATCATTTATAAAATCTTCAATTGAAGGTGAACGATATTCACCATTTTCTCTAAGATAAATAGCTATAGAAGAATAAAATGGACTTCCAAATTCATCATTCAAAAGTTTCTCCGAAACAGCAACGATACTTAAGTACTCCATTAACTGAGTGAAGGTAAACTTGGCACTGTAAATATGTAATGTTCTTTTTTGTTTAGTAAACATTTAACTTCCTGTCTTTTCAGAAATTTCACCAATAATATCTAGCAATTGGTTCTGAAGATCAAATAAATATCTATCATGTTTTGATGTTTGCTTTTTAAGGTTCTGGTACATCTGTTCTGATTTCTTAGCTGACCATTTTTAACGGTGGACCAGTTCACATCTGATGGTTTAACCTTTCCCCAAGGCGTAAGCAATAGATTATCCTCCCTTGATATTCTACATTCTGACCACGGGCCAGTAAGCGGCATGTAACCGCGATACATAATTTCGACCAGTTTTTCTGTTCTGTTAGCAAGGGGTACAAGGAGTAGGGCATGACCGTCGAGGTAAACTCAATAAACTTACTTTTCATTGTTGTGTAAATTAGTTGCACGATCACCACCGTTGTCAAAGTGAAAACAGACATTACTTAGATAAAGCGCGTAATTGAAAACATGGTGAATATATAACGAAACTACAGGATAAATACTGAGTAACGCTTATGAAGCTAAACCCAATTTCTAGCTTAAATTAAGTGGACAAACAGATACTTTGAGTAGACTTTGATTTGGAAATAACATTAAGTTAAATTAAAAGTTAATTATATGGGAAAACAGAACACTAAGGATAGTTTTGAATAAATTAATAATTTTTCTCTTTTTATTGCCCCTCGCTATTATCTCTTTTGGTGCATCAGCAAACGCAGGACTTCCTATGATTATGCTTGCAGTGCCTGTGTATTCGATCTCTTTGTTACCAATAATTGCTATTGAAGCAATATACCTTCAAAAGAGTTTAGATTTAACCAAAGGACTATCGGTAAAAACGGCATTTGTTTCAAACTTAGTATCTACAATTGTTGGGGTTCCTTTAACTTGGCTTATTCTTGTTTTAATACAAGTGCTGACGGGTGGTGGCGCAGCGTATGGCATAGATACATTTGTCGGAAAAATGTTAGCAGTAACGTGGCAAGCACCTTGGTTAATCCCTTATGAATCTGAATTACATTGGATGATTTTATTTGCGGGGCTATTCCTACTTATTCCTTTTTATTTTGTCTCATGGTGGTCTGAATTTTTAGTTTCAAAGAAAATGCTTGCAGATACAGGGCTTAGTAAAAATGACATTAAGCTTAAATAAGGAATGCAAACCTAATAACATATAGTTTGTTAGCATGTTGGCCAATTGGATGGTACGTAGTTGGCTACGTATTAAAGTAGCAGGCAATTCATGAAAGTCTAAAATTAATAAATCATTTTTACATTCAGAAATAGTAATTTCTTACAGAGCAGTTGAACACTCATTTTGATTAAGTCATTACCAATGATATTCATTGTCTAACTTACTTAAACCAAATTGTATAGTTATCTAATTTGAGCTTGCAGGGCATCTACGTGGCTTTTGTTATTACGAACAGCTTGTTGTAGAAATAAATCATAGTTAATAAGCTTAAAGCCATAACGGTTACAGGCAGTGAAAACAAAATTGCTTTTATATTTTTGGGAAGCCGTACAAGAAAGGTATTTCAAATCTAGGTTAGTAGAATTCACAGTTGTGGACTTATTGGAATTAAGTAAATTTGGTGAAAACTTACAAAGTAAAAATGAGCAGTTCATAAAAAGCTATAAAACCGTGAAAACCAAAATTAAGCAAAAAAGGGGCTAAAAAACCTTAAAATCTAACGACTAATGAACCTGCTTATAAAGATAAATACACTATTTAACATAATATAAATTATAGGAAGTAAAGTGTCTATACATGGCTATACCTATTCTCTGTGCATGTTAAGTCCAATACTAGACGGTATCGGACATTAAGGTGGTGTTTTATCATATTATTCATTTTATTAGTGCTTGTTTCTTGAGCTTAGTTATCTCATGACTTATATTAAAACTATCAACTTGAGATGTAACGATAAGATGTAAACGATATGGAATTTGTGAAGCCGTTAGAACCTATTCTGATAATCGATGATATGCAAGATATCCGCGACTATCTAAATCAAATTTTAACTGGTCTTGGTTTTGACGATATTTTAGAAAGTCGAGATTTTGAATCAGCTAAAACCGTAATTGAAGAAAAGTCGCCCAACGTAATCTTTCTTGATATTGAACTACCTAACACTGACGGTACGGAAATTCTTGAATACTTAAATGACCGCCATCCTCATACTCATGTTGTTATGTGCTCTGGCCATAATAGTCTTGAGAATGTGCAAAACACCTGGGAATTAGGTGCTAAAGGTTTTATCGCCAAACCATTCAACGCAAAAAAAGTCGACTCTGTTATGAAACGTCTAGAATTGATGGAAACCATAACAAATTAAGTAGTTTATGAACTCGACAATCCAACTCATTATAGATGACCTATCAACGGTCATTTTTGGTAAGCAACAACAAATCAAACTCGCCCTTACGTGTTTATTTAGTGAAGGCCACCTGTTAATTGAAGATTTACCAGGCATGGGAAAAACCACTTTATCTCATGCACTTGCCGCAGTTCTTGGCTTGTCATATCAACGTATTCAATTCACTAGCGATTTATTACCTTCTGACATTCTTGGTACTAATATCTTTGATGCTAAAGAACATAGTTTTTCATTTCATCAAGGTCCGGTATTTAGCCAAGTTGTATTAGGAGATGAAATTAATCGTGCAGGCCCTAAAACACAAAGTGCACTGTTAGAAGCAATGGAAGAAAAACAAGTGACGGTAGATTCGGTTAAACACGCCCTACCATCACCATTTTTTGTGATTGCTACGCAAAATCCAGTACATCAATCTGGTACTTATCCGTTACCAGAGTCGCAATTAGACCGCTTTTTCATGCGTATTAGTTTAGGCTTTCCTGATAAACAAGCTGAGAAAAACCTCATTTTAGGCCTAAACAATCGTAATTATGACGACTTGCCTGTTCGTGTTAATCCTGAGCAACTTGCTGTTATTCAAAGAGAAATTAATAAAGTAACGATAAGCAACTCGGTGGTTGATTATATCCTTGAGCTCGTTGCGTTTACTCGCCAAGATAACCATTTTGTAAACCCACTATCACCAAGAGCCAGTATTGCGCTTGCCCGCGCTGCTAAATCATGGGCGTATATTGAAGGTCGTGATTTTGTAATGCCTGAAGATGTACAAGCTGTTTTTCCTAGCGTGACTGATCACAGGCTTGGCTTAAACGCTGGTGACAGCGGCTATGCACTTAAACATGTGCCTGTAAGCTTATAAAATATGTTTAAGCGCCCCGCTTTTATTGATCAATTTCGTCAATCTATTTTTAATAAGCTATTAAAAAATAAGCATAAAACTAACGAAATTGAGCTTCAACATAAAACGATTTATGTATTACCCTCAAAACTTGGTGGGCATTTTTTACTAATTGCATTACTGAACTTTGTGATGGGCATTAACTATCAAAACAACCTGATTTTAGCCATGGCGTATTTAATGGTGGTTGTTTTGGTTTTTGCGATACTCACCGGCTATAAAAATGTGAGAGGTTTGTCGGTTAAATACCAGTCAGTAAACGAAAGTTATGCGCCAAAAGCCCCTATTGCGCGTTTTCAAATTCAAGCACAATCATACTGTGAACTTATAAAACTGATTAATGACAACCTTGAATCTGAAACTGTGTCACTGCAAAGTAAAGAGAAAAAGACCGTTGAAATAGCGCTAAAATGCTGTGAACGTGGTGCATATGGCTTTGATAGAATCAAAATCATTAGCCACTTTCCATTTGGTTTGGTGTCTGTGTGGAGTTATATAGAGCCAACAAATACGGTTTATGTTTACCCACAACCTATCGCCGCTGAAAAGCTTGATACTCAGCTCCATGACAATGACGTATACGATGGCGATAACGCAAAAGTTAAAGCCGGTAATGATGACTTTTACCAGCTTACCCCTTTTGTGCAAGGAACAGCGATTAATAAGGTATCGTGGAAACACTACGCTAAAACTCAGCAGCTATTAACGAAAGAATTTACCAGTGATGCCTCACAGGAATTAGCACTTAATTTCAATATGTTGAGTGGCAATAATGAGCATAGATTAAGCCAGTTATGTTTTTTGGTGAACCAATTAACCGATCAACAAATGGCGTTTTCGTTAACCTTACCCAATAAACACATAGCGAAAGGCCAAGGGGTCAACCATCAAAAATCCTGCTTGCAAGCATTAGCGGAGTTTTAATTATGAATACACCGCTTATTAATACTGTTTTATCACTGCTGTTTATTGTTACCAGTGGCTTTTTGTTTACTGAAGTACCTACTCCACTCTTAGCCATATTGGCTGGCCTTAGCTTTTTAAACCTGTTTTTAGGTAAGTTTTATAAAAAACTAAATGGGTTGGTGGCGAATATTTTGGCTGCGGTTTGCTTAGTTGCCTTATTTGTTCTGGTTGGTGTGAGCGATACGGTCAAGTTATTTGTATCCATGATGCTACTTGCTAGCAGTTTTAAATTGCTACAAGCGAAAACCGTTAAACAGTATCAAACTGTGTGTTTACTGGTGTTTTTTAACCTTTCAACCGTGTATTTGTTTCACCAAGGGCTATTTGAAACCTTGGTAGTCAGTGTACTTTATATTGTTAACTTCGCGGTACTTGGCTATTTAACTAGCCCGCAAAGCTTTAAGGCCGCTAACAAACAAAGTTTTAAAACCATACTACTAGCCTTACCCATAGCGGCATTTTTGATTTTATTTTTACCTAAAATTCCAGCGTTTTGGCAGCTACCGGGGCCAAAGCTTGCTAAAACGGGGTTATCAGAGCAAGTTAACCCCTTTTCTATTGCGAAATTAGCTGAGTCAGATGACTTAGTTTTTCGGGTAGAACAACAGCCAGGGCAAACCTTACAAGCCCCCTATTACTGGCGCAGCCTTATTCATGATGAGTTTAATGGTAGTGAATGGCTAATATCGGACATTTTGAAGTCTCAACAATTTAATCCAATTCGCCGTACAATTACTCAAAGTAATAGCGTTAATTATCAGGTTATTGCAGAGCCCTCATCTTCTAATTGGCTTTTTGCACTTGGCTTTGCGCAAAGTGATAATTCTGATGTGCACTCAACCTACAATGGTTTGTTAAAGCGCAAAGGTAACTTAAACAAAAACATTAAATACGCGGTAACCAGTAGTGAGGCTATGCTGAGTCTAAATGACTTTGAAAAACGCTTATACACCCGCTTACCTAAAACAACTAATCCACAAACAACGGCACTGGCAAACCAGTTGGCTGCTGAGCATGAAAATGCGCAAGCTTACTTTAACGCGTTGCTTGATTACTTTAATCAGCAGCAGTTTGCTTACACATTAACGCCTACACCCATGTATGGTGATAATACGCTAGACCAGTTTGTGTTTGATACCAAACGTGGCTTTTGTGGTCACTATGCCAGCACCGCTGCATTTATGTTTCGTGTTGCCGGTTACCCCGCCCGTGTTGTGTCGGGTTATTTAGGCGGAGAACAAACTAAAGCCGCTACGCTGAACATTTACCAATATGATGCACATGCTTGGGTTGAGGTGTTCTTTGATGAAAAGTGGCACATATTTGATGCTACCGCTGTTGTTGCCCCGGAGCGTTTAAACGGTTCGTTATCACAACTGGGTGATTTAAACGAAAGCTTTAACGACAATCTTAACTTTGGTCTAAAGCGCTGGAGCCATTTTAAAGCAATAAACTGGCTTAGAATTCACCTTGAAGAGCTCGACTATAAATGGACTAACTGGGTGCTTACGTTTGATCAAGAATCACAACAAAGTCTATTTGATTCACTGTTTGGTAATAAGTCAGCATGGCTAACACCTTTAATTGTGTTAGGTACATTATTACTGAGCTTTACTGGCTATTTCTTATATAACAAACGCCCTATTCGAAGTAGAGAGCCGCTGGTTGATGACATCACTAAGCTTTATCTGTGGGCAAAAAAGCAAGGTATTGAGCCAGTTGATACCAACACGCCACTACAAAATATTGCTTTAATTAAACAGCAAAAGCCTAGAACAGAGGGATATTTAAGTGAGTTTGAGCAAATAATCATCGAAGTACGTTATCAACAGCAATCATATAACCAAAATCGCAAAAACCGCGTACGAGTTCTGTTAAACTCTCTCAAAACAGCCAAATAGAGAACAATATGAATGCAGTAATTGTCGGCGTTATGTTGATGCTGATCCTGACACTTTGTCGAATTAATGTCATTGTGGCGATGACGGTAAGCGCAATTGTAGCGGGTTTGACCGCAGGCCTTGGTTTATCACAAACCGTTAATGCATTTAATGATGGCTTATCGGGCGGCGCTGAAATAGCACTGAGCTATGCGATGTTAGGTGCATTTGCGGTGGCTATTTCTAAGTCAGGTTTAACACGTATTTTAGCGTCTAAGTTACTAAAGAAAGTAAACGAGAAAAGCCATAAAGGCGAAACGACACTTAGTTATCTTATATTGAGTATTATTTTGCTGTGTGCGATCTCGTCGCAAAATTTGATACCCGTACATATAGCTTTTATCCCAATTCTAATTCCGCCTCTACTTGTGGTGTTCAACAAGTTACGCCTTGATAGACGTGCCATTGCGTGTATCTTAACCTTCGGCTTAGCCACCTCTTACATGGTGCTACCTTATGGTTTTGGTGGCATTTACTTATACTCGATACTACACAAGAACCTCACTGAAAATGGCCTAGAGATTGTTAATACTCAAGTGCCGATGGCAATGATCATTCCAGCCATTGGGATGTTATTTGGTTTATTGGTTGCGGTGTTTATATCTTATCGAAAACGCCGTAGTTACGAGTCTCACAGCCTAACAGAGCAACAGCAAGAGGTTGTAATTAAGCAGCCTAAAAAGGTGTTAGCAGTGGGAATTACCGCCGTACTTTGTTCATTAGTGGCACAAAATATTAGCGGCTCTATGATCCTAGGTGGTCTTGTTGGGGTAGCTATATTTACCTTATTTGGTGTTGTAAAACTTGAGCAAAACGGCGATGTATTTAGCAAAGGTATTGCTATGATGGCGATGATTGGCTTTATTATGATTTCTGCGCAAGGCTTTGCTTCGGTGATGAAAGCAACCGGTGATGTTGCTTCATTAGTTAGCTCTGCTGCAGGAATGATTGAAGGTAACAAGCCCCTTGCCGCAGCATTAATTTTACTCGTTGGCTTATTGATTACCATGGGCATTGGTAGCTCGTTTTCGACAGTCCCAATTATAGCCACCCTGTTTGTACCACTTTGTATGGAATTAAACTTTTCTGTTATGGCTACTGCATCACTGGTTGGTACTGCTGGAGCGCTAGGTGATGCAGGCTCCCCTGCCTCTGACTCAACACTTGGCCCAACATCTGGCCTAAATGCAGATGGTCAACACGACCATATTTGGGATTCAGTGGTACCTACTTTCATCCATTTTAATATTCCGCTACTTGTTGCTGGCTGGGTTGCGGCAATGGTTTTGTAAAGTCGTGTTTTTTATTGGTTCAAGGGTTTGCTCATGCTTATTTGATTGCTGGTAATAAACTACATGCATTTAGAATGCATCGCACTCCCTCTGTTAACTTATAGCCGCATATTTTGTACCTTGCTGAGATATACTTAAAACAAATGTAGTATGATGTGTTCTTATTATGTGTTAAATTAAGCACCCGAAGGTACTTAATTTATTTAAAACTCACTATAAGTCTTATTCGAATCCGTTGATCATTTTGTCGCACACTACCGGAGTTGGTCTGTGGTTATCATCAACAGCAACAAACGTAAAGCTACCAGAAATAGCTAAGTGTTTATCGTCTTTGTGCATTGTTTCTAAGAAGATTTCAACATCTACTTTAAGGCTAGTGTTACCTACGTGTACAACTTTAGAAATAAGCTCTGCAAATGTACCAGCCGGAATGGCTTCTTTAAAATCTACACGGTCAGACGAAATCGTTACAAGTGGCTTACGGCAAAAACGTGTAGCAGCAATAAACGCTACTTCATCCATCCATGCCAACGCGTCACCGCCAAACAAAGTATTGTGGTGGTTAGTACGGCCAGGAAAAACTGTTTTTGTTACCGACGTTGTTGAGTCAGCAATACGCTTTGCAATAATAGCGTCACGATCGATTTGTTGTGTCATAGTCTCTACTTTTTATTAGCTAATGTGTCTTGCATCATTAGCGCAGGGTCAAGGCGTTCATTTTTCCAATTAAAACGCCAGTCTAAATGAGGGCCAGTTACGCGACCGGTCGCACCGATCTCGGCAATTTTATCGCCACGCTTAATTTCGTCCCCTACTTTTACATCTAATTTGCTTAAATGAATGTAAGTAGAAGTAACACCATGGCCATGGTCAAGAATCAAGGTACCACCAGAGTAATATAAGTCAGCATCAGCAAAAACAACTGTGCCGCTCACTGGTGCATATACTGGGCTACCCGTTTTATTGGCGATGTCTAAACCAAAGTGCGGGCGGCGAGGCTCACCATTAAAGTAACGCTGGCTACCATAAACACCTGAAATGCGCCCCGTTGCGGGTTTATAAACAGGGTCTAAAAAGTATCGTAAGTCAGAATTAACTTGCCTAGCTTTACGTACTGCTACAGCTTCACGGCTAATACGCTCAGATACTTCTTTAGGTGGCGAAACATATTTTTTTGCAACACCGGTGATTTTATCAATTTTGTAATCACGCTTAGTGATCACAATTGCTTGTTCGTGGCTTACACCAGCACTATCAACCCAAGAAAGGCTATGATTTGTCTTAGCATCACGGCCAAAGCCAAACACAAACTCACCATTTGTTGAAAGCTTAAGTGGCTCACCATTGAAGCTTACACTTTTAGCGCCTTCAATTTGGCCTGTTACTAAACCGCCTTGAGTTAAATGTCCTTTTAATTCAACAGCACTTGCAGTTAAAGAAAACAACCCTGCAAATGCTGCTATTAATAATCCTTTACGCATAACTGATTGACCCCTTGCCAACCCCTTCGTAAGCTGTAATTTTAACTTCTGAATCAGGGTATTGGTTTTTAACTTGTGAACTTAAGTAGTCTGCAATGCACTCAACCGTAGTATCGCAAGGTAAAATGTCGCAGCGTGATTTGTCTATCGCCATTTCAAAATAGCCCTGCTGTGATGTGTAAGCAAAGCACACATCGTTTACTTGTGCAGTTACATGCTTGAGGTCTGATTTATTGATTTCATCTTCAGCTGTTGCTAGATAAATGTCTTCCCATTTATCTGCCCACTCTTTTTGTAAGCGAGGCATAGCCATACCATCAAGGCTAATACCAATTTGTGAGCGATGGCCATGAATAATACGCTGACAATTACCATCGTGCTTTTTAAGACCATGGCTGTAATGATAATAAAAACTTTGGCTATGCTCTGGGTATAAATTAATTTCAATCTTTTCGATGTTGCTAGGGAGCTCAGGCATAATAGTTTTAATTAAAAACTCGGTTACCGATTTTTCATCAATAACATCAGCATCGATTAGGCAATATGCTTGGTTAGGAGCGCTCATAGCTAAGTGATAATTATCACCAAAGTGACAATCTAGCACGCTGTGATCAGCATGCTGTGTTAGTGAACCGTTTAGAGTGGCTGGCACAGCAAGTTTATGGTCGATACAGTTATCAATAATGCCCTTGATTTGCTTTTTAACTAAGCCAAAATCAAGCACCATCGACTCATCATTTAATTGACCGTGCAGAGTTAAATCCACAATCCAGCTCTCGCCAACTGCACCGCGTTTATTACACAAGTAAGAAAAATCAATCACTGTCAGTGAGTTTACAAAAAGGATCATAAATTTCCTTTAGACTGGTTAAAGAATCACAGCAATTATAATGATTTTTACTTCACAATGCGCGGTTTTATCTCCCTTTATCAGCTACAGTTTAATTAAATGGTCATAAAATAAGCGAAAAATAGCAAATAATTAACTGCTCCGAGTTGTTTAGCGTACAAGTGTACGCTAAAGTACGGGGCAATTTCTAAGCGATGAATGAGAGTTATGGAACCTAAAAACAGCTATACAAAAGAAGAATTGGTCCTTTGCGGTCAAGGTGAAATGTTCGGTGAAGGCAACTGTCGTTTACCAAGTGACAACATGCTAATGATGGACCGCATTATCTCTATCACTGCTGATGGTGGTGAGCACGGTAAAGGTCAAATCGTTGCAGAACTAGATATCAATCCTGATCTTTGGTTCTTTGACTGTCACTTTAAAGGTGACCCAGTAATGCCTGGTTGTCTTGGTCTTGATGCTATGTGGCAATTAGTTGGTTTCTTCCTAGGTTGGTCTGGTGGTCCAGGTCTTGGTCGTGCACTTGGTGTAGGTGAAGTTAAATTCACAGGCCAAATCTTACCAACAGCTAAAAAAGTAACTTACCGTTTAGACATGAAGCGTGTTATTAAACGTAAATTATTCATGGGTATGGCTGATGGTACTGTAGAAGTAGATGGCCGCGTAATCTATGAAGCAAAAGATCTTAAAGTAGGCCTTTTCCAAGATACATCTGCGTTTTAATCTTTAATTTAAGATACAAAATAGCAGATACAAAAAAGCCCCTAAATGGGGCTTTTTTGCGTAAATATGGTGCCTATATTAAGTTTTAAACATGTTTCGGTTTTCAATGGCTTCTCGCCAGCCACCTAACCACTCAGATTTAGGGTCGATTTGTTGATAAGGGCATTGTTCTTTGGAACGGCCTGCCAAGCCTGCTTTATAACCTTGAGAATGAGCTCTTTCTAAACGATCTCTTTTCTGTCTCTTCATAGGTAATATCCTCACCTTTTTATATTTATAGATATGTAGCGAAATTGACATCTACATTTAATGAATAGTTAATAAAACTGTTAAATTCAAATAGCAAAAAGCAATTAAATAAATTGACAATAACTAACGTGCTGATGCTCAAATGAATTAACATTTTAAATGACTAAGTGGTCGTACCTCTTCAACTAAAACCATCTATTAATACACTTAAATTCAGCTAAAAACGATACAGCTCTTTTAGCTTCATTATTTGTGACCAAGCCAATTTCGGCAAAGTTCCCAATTAAATTGTAATCATGACAAATTTATGATGATTACAATTTAGTCAATTTAATGCTTGCATATTAAAAACCGATCGGTCTAATATAGTCGTTATGGAAACAAATAACTCTGTGCCAAGCCGTCGTGGCAGGCCACCAAAAATAGCGCGTTCAAATGCAGATACCCGTGCCCTTTTGATTAATACGGGGCTAGCTGTATTAACCGAAAAAGGCTTTAGTGCAACCGGCATTGATTTAATATTAAAATCAGCTCAGGTACCTAAGGGCTCTTTTTATCATTACTTCAAAAGTAAGAATGATTTTGGCTTAGCACTCATTGATGCTTACGACAGCTATTTTCAGGCAAAGTTAAAACGCCACCTAAACAATGATGCAACAACCCCTCTTGAGAGGATTGTGCTATTTGCCAATGACGCCAAACAAGGTATGGCAAAGTTTGAGTTTAAGCGCGGCTGCTTAATAGGTAATTTAAACCAAGAAATCAGTCACCTTGATGAGCCTATGATTGACCGCATAAAACAGGCTTACGCCAACTGGCAAGCTTTAATCGAGCAATGCTTAGTTGATGCAAAGCAGCAAAAGCAAATTCCTCAATCATCAGATTGTAAAATGCTTGCTGAGTTCTTCTGGATTGGCTGGGAAGGTGCAGTAATGCGCTCTAAACTTGATAAATCAAGTGAACCACTTACCCTTTATACAGCACAATTTTTACGATTAATTTTATAAAGCCGTTTTAATGCGGTTTTATTTTAACCATTAAAAGACGATCGGTCTAAAAGGAGTCACCATGACAACATCAGTAAAATCGGTAGTTATTAATAAAGATGATCAAGGCTATCGTGCCGAATACACAGACTTTCCTGTAGAAAGCATCCACCAGCAAGATGTAAATATTGATGTTGACTACAGCACTTTGAATTACAAAGATGCCTTAGCCATTACAGGTAAAGGTCCTGTGGTTAGAACATTTCCTATGATCCCCGGAATTGACCTTGCAGGCACAGTAACAGAGTCTAAAAGCGATGAATTTAAAGTAGGTGATAAAGTTCTGTTAAATGGCTTTGGTGTTGGGGAAAAATACTTAGGTGGTTTGAGTTCAAAAGCGTCTATGAGTGCTGATTGGCTCATCCCCCTCCCTGCTAATTTAACACCAAAACAGGCTATGCAAATTGGTACTGCAGGTTATACGGCAATGCTGAGTATCATCGCTTTAGAAAAACAAGGTATCACACCCCAAAGTGGCGAAATTCTTGTTACCGGTGCTAATGGCGGCGTGGGTAGTTTTGCTATCTATTTGTTAAATAAACTAGGTTTTGATGTAGTTGCGACAACAGGACGAATGAACGAAGCAGATCACCTTGAAAAATTAGGCGCAAAACGCGTTTTATCTCGCGAAGAATTCTCAGCACCTGGTAAACCACTGGCTAAAGAGCAATTCGCTGGCGCAATTGATTCTGTGGGTAGCCACACCCTTGCAAATGTGTGTGCATCGATTAAATATGGTGGTGTTGTAACAGCGTGTGGTTTAGCACAAGGTATGGACTTTCCGGCAACGGTAGCGCCGTTTATCCTTCGTGGCATTAGCCTAATGGGTATAGATAGTGTAATGCGCCCTAAAGCTGACCGAATTGAAGCGTGGCAACGTCTAAGTGAATTAGTAGAAGCTCAATACCTCGATGCTATTTCGCAAGAAATTCCACTTTCTGAAGCCGTTGCAAACGCAGAAGCCCTATTAAAAGGTGAAATTCGCGGCCGTGTAGTTGTCAATTGTAAAGAATAAGCTCGAATATAGACATTCTTAGCAAGTTAGCTATAAAACTAGGGTAAAGGCAATTATACTTACCCTAGTTTTGTAATACCGGACAGTCTAATGAGTAATAAAGAAATTTTCAGCAATAACCCACTGCAAGGTGTTGGTATCGAGCAAGTCGTCACTGAGCTTGTCGAGCAATATGGCTGGGAATTACTCCACGCCTATATGCGTTTGAACTGCTTTAAGAATAACCCAGATGTAAAATCTGCGGTTAAGTTTTTACGTAAAACACAATGGGCACAAGAAAAAGTAGAAAACTTTTATTTGTATCGTCTTAAAAACTTACCACGCCCAGACAATGTAAACTACGAATTACCGCCGCGTGATCGTGTGATCCCTGCTGATCAAAAACCAGGTGAACCATGTGAGTTAAGTTTTACTGACGCCAAACGCATCCACGCTAAAAAAGAAGCAAAACAACTTGCTCGAGCTCGTAAACAGCGTTCAAGTGCGAGTAATCCTTGGGGTAATTAAGCTTAAAGCTGTTAGTTGAAATAAGCCGCCTGTTAGGGCGGTTTTTTATTTGAGTTAGCAAGTTAGCAAGTTAGCAAGTTAGCAAGTTAGCAAGTTAGCAAGTTAGCAAGTTAGCAAGTTAGCAAGTTAGCAAGTTAGCAAGTTAAGATTTGAAGGGCTATTTAAAGACGTCAATATTATTTTTATTAATTTAAGGGTAACGTGGTTATGTTAGACTGAATTAATCATCATTAATGTCAGTAAAAAAGGATGTGTATGTCTAACTACAACGAATCACCTGAACAAATCGCAACTGCAACGCAAGGTTATGTAATGCAACAGACAATGTTGCGCATTAAAGATCCAAAGCCTTCTTTAGATTTCTATCAGAATGTTTTAGGCATGAAGTTACTAGGTAAATATGACTTCCCTAAAATGGAGTTTACGCTGTACTTTTTAGGTTATGAGCAAGACATGCCAAAAGGCACCGATAAAGAAAAAGCACAGTGGGTGTTTCGCCGCCCTGCTCTTATCGAGCTTACACATAACTGGGGCACAGAAAACGACGACAGCTTTGCTGGTTACCATAGTGGTAATGATGAACCAAAAGGCTTTGGTCATATAGGTATTAGCGTGCCAGACGTGTACGCAGCAAGCGAGCGTTTTGCAAAATACGATGTTGAGTTTGTAAAAAAACCAGACGATGGCTCGATGAAAGGCCTAGCCTTTATAAAAGACCCTGATGGGTATTGGATAGAGATACTCTCAGCTGAAGGGATCACTGAGATTATTGAAGAGCATAAGTAAGATTACACCTTAAATAACCTGCTATTTAGCAGGTTATTTAAATTTACGCTTTTGATTTGTAGTAGTCAGTGTTTGTATGTTTTGCATTAGTAAGTGAATGTCAGGCTCAATAAGAAGCTTTTTATTAGGAATAAATAAAAAACACTGTAATTTTTTAGCGAGTTGGCAAATTGAAAAGCAAAAATTACTTATGTCTTTCCTTAAATCAACTCTAATTACAATTTCATCAATCGATTCATCATTAACAGAAATAGTAATTTCATTTGATGAACTATTACCCCACATTTTAATATCGGAAGTATTACTTTCAGTTCTTACTAAAACATTATCCAACAGCTTGTTTATTTGCACATTTGGTTGGTGTTGTTTCCACACGCAGGCAGTATCGAAATAACCATCGGCATTGTAGAGTGCCTCAACTGAATAATTTTTATCTTCTACCCATTGTGCAGGTATTAGAACTATTGTTCTTTGCCAAATAGCCATCGTTTTTTAAATACACTTATAATTAAAGAAAGTGCCAAGTAACATCATAACAAGGGCCATTTAAATCATATTGCAGTTCTTGACCATTCGGGATAAAGGTAGCTAGAGCTTTAAATTTAAAGTTTGACGTATCTTCTCTGTTAATTGCCAAAGCTTGCTCTATTTCATCCCATCTTTGAGATATACCACCATGCCCAGGATGACTATCGGCTTTTAATTCACCTGACTGATATTTTTTATTCCATTTAACAAAAATTTGCCATTGCTCAATCTCTAATTGAAGTTCCGATTCTGATATTAAATAAAGAGAAAACTCATCAGTAAAACCAATGTCATCATTGAAGTCTGAAATAAACCTGTAATGTCTCCCCTCAATAGATGTGATACCCTCTCTTGGCCCATCATAATATAAATTTTCGACAAGAACTTTACACATTTGCATTCATTAAAAGCCTTTAGATAAATTGAAAGGATTAATAAACAATTCCTATTAATTGCTACTGCCAAAAGAACTAACGACTATTTCATTAGTTAATTCAGGTATTTTTATTACGGTAGTCATAGTAGAACGCCTTATTACAACCTAACAACAACCGTTTTACCAATGAAGTCATGTATTGCACGACGCTTTTCATTAAACAGCATGGTTATAAATTCTGACAATGCCCAAACTGTAGCTAATGAATTCAGACCTATAATTAAATAAGTTAAAACTTCAGGTACGCTACCAAGTTGTTGTAACGATATTGAAATAAATAAAAGTAGTAGTATCCAAGATGAGTTAATAGCAATATTTACAGATTCTCGGCGCACTGATTGTTTAAGCGTAATATCTGTTTCAGTGTCATGATCAAGGACTTTAACATCCATCACCATCTTGCCAAGTGTTTGCCCATAAAACCCATGCATAAAAACAACATAGCCAATATACTGAATGCCATTAACGGCTTGTAAAACCATGTTTTGGTGAGAGTATTCAACACCAAAAAGTAAGCATTCGATATAAAGTAATGCTGTAAATATTAACCCATCAATAATAGCAGCCCAAAAACGAGGCCAAAAAGTAGCATACCTTTTATTCGTTTCTAGCTCTTCAAACTCTGCTTTTATTTCTGGGTCTTTTAGTTTATTTGCAATCTCTAATTCTAACTCTTGTGCTCTTTGTGGGAAGCTTTCTTTATCAATATATTTTTGAGCATCTAAAAGCTCATCTAATGAATAATTTTTATAATTTGGGGTGTAGTCCATGTTTGTTATTCTCCTAAACTGCTTGAAACTAGTCAGCTTTTAGCATTCAGCTCTTTTTGGATCTCTTGGATAAAACTCATCGGGCTGTTTAGAGCACAAATCAAATTCACGGGTATTTTTGTAAGGTAGCTTCATAAAGCCTGCCACACCAATATCTGTGATACTAACCGCGTATTGCATAAGCTTACTCAATAAGCGTTTAAATTCAGGCTCTTTACTGGCATCAAGCAGTCGATAGTAATGATGTATTTTCATCCTATCAGGTAAGGCTTCGAAAATGATACAGCCCGTATGGTGTATTTGGTTGAGCTCAAATACACACTTTATAACCTTTTTCGGGAGCTGTAATTGCTCATCCGGGTCTTTACCATCTTCAAAATAAGAGTGTGGTCTGGTTACGTCTGAGGCTTGGATATCCATTACTTCGTAATCAAGCTCAGGCAAATGTTCAAATTTAAACGCGCCTGTGCCATCACGCTCGAGCTGAATGGTTTTACGCGCATCAAACAAGCAACATTTAAAGAGACCTTTTTGTTCAATCCCCTGTGCTAACATCACCGTGTTGTTAATCGCATCGGTAAACGCAGTGCCAAGCGTTTCATCATGCAAAATAAGGGAAGACTCAACAAACAGTGAGTTTTCTTTCCAATGAAAACTAAGGCCCCCCACTACTGGGTATTTTGCTAATCGGCTTATTGAGGCCAAAAATGCTTTTTCTGTGTCGCCGGTATCAAATAAAAACTCTTTGTAGTATCTGTCGAGCTGGGCATCGTTTACATCAAGTAATTGTTGATTATGGTCGGCTTGTCTTAAAAATTGTTTACGTGAGCTATAAACAACCGTGTCTGGGTGTTCATCAAACTCACTAAACCAATAAGGAATATACGGTCGAATGACTTTACGCGGCAGCTCAGGGAGGTAAGCTTTAGCCATTGTAGGCATGTTTCGCATAAAATAATCACCAGCGCCATCTCTGGTTGCCTTATCTTTTGAAAGCATACCGTCAATAACCCGGGCAAGCTCCATAGGTAAATTCAGGCTTGTAGCCGGAATAACCGCCGCACCAAACCGGCATGATTGTGCAGATGCAAGTGCATAAAGGGTTGAGGCAACACCTTGTTCATCAAAACGTGGCGATGACTGCCCACCTGACATTTGCTCATCACCAATAAAATACACATCACCCATACGTGCATTAGTGGTACTAATATCAGCAGACATAAGATCCATAAAATTGCTGGCGACCGGATTACCTTCAGCATCTATTTGTGCATAAACAGAGCTGCCCCAGTCTACCAATGACAATTTATTGGTTTGTTCATCATAAACGATGTTAGAGGGTTTAATATCGCCATGCACAATTGGCTGAGGGCTTAAGCCATTTTTGTGTTCACGTAAATCTAAAAGCACATTACGTAACCTAAGAGCCAGCGCCATGACTTTTGCTGCACTAAAACGCCCTTGTTTGATGGATATTTTCTCTAAGTCTTCACCTAGAGCGCGCTCCATCATTAAAATGCCTTGCTTTTTAATGCGTTCAAAGGCATAAAATTTTGGCACCATCGGATTATTAACTTGCGAGAGCATGTACGCTTCGTCTTCTAGACGATCACGTACACTTTGTGCAAGGGTTATACGTGAAAACTTAAATACCCAAGGTAAGTCTTCATCATCGACACCGGCAAAAACAAATCCAAACGCACCAGAACCAATTAATTCAACGTCACTGTAACCAAGCAAAGTAAGCTGTTTAATACAAATGTTAAGCCATTGACGGTGCTTTTTAGCATCATGGTGAGACAGCAAATAAACAGACTGTTCTTCATTGATATAAAAATTGCGGATTTGTTTGGGATTCACTGCATCTCTCAAAGTTAAGCGGCTTTTAACCGCTTAATTATTGAATGCTAGGCAGTTAATTACAAGGCTTTTGCTCTTCTATGATCCAGCCTTGATCTTTCATAAGAAGCTCTGATACTGCAAAGGTTAAGCAAAAAAAGATAACCAACTCTAATAAGGTAAGAATATCAGCGGCAAAACACCAGCCTAAAACCCCTGCAAATAAAAATGGAATTGCTTTTAAATACCAAGCAATTTGTCGGGTTTTACCATATGTGAGTTGATAACTGTGAACTAGCTCACCCTCACACTCTAATGTAATGGTAGAAGAAAACTTCTTGAATAAAGTCACTGAAATCGTTAATTGGCAGGCTTTACCATCAACATTAAACTCATGAACAGATTTAGTTTTAAAGTTACGTGATTCTGCTATTAATTCACCGTCTACTTTCAGAACTTCTTTACCTGAGTAAGCAGAACCCCAGTATTCAATTAAATGTTCACCCAGTTTGAAGTTGGCTTTAATTCCCTTGCTCATTGATACTGTAATACCATCAGTGTTCATAACAAATCTCCTTATCATTATGAATTTAAAATACTTTAAAAATAAAAAAACGGCAAGCTAGGCTTACCGTTTTGGTACTTTCAATGGGTAAAGGGTTACCATTTCAAACTAAAGGCGGATACCGCCATCAATTTCAACAACACGACCTGTAAAGAAGTCATTCTCTACAATGTATTGTGCTGTTTGAGCAATTTCATCTGCTTCACCAAAACGACCCACTGGCGTTACCGCCATCATGCGTTGTTTTGCTTCTGGTTTCATCGCATCTGTCATTGCTGTGCGAATAACACCTGGTGCAATTGCACCAACGCGGATACCAAAGCGACCTAATTCTTTCGCCCAACCCGTTGTCATCGCAACAACACCGGCTTTAGACGCAGCATAGTTTGTTTGGCCAATGTTACCAGCACGGGCAACACTCGACATATTAACAATTACACCGCCTTTGCCAGACTCGATCATATGGCTCGCAGCTTCACGCCCTGCTAAAAATACGCCTGTTAGGTTCACATCAATCACAGATTGAAATTGAGCCAGCGACATTTTATCTACCACTTTGCCTTCTTTTGCTTTGATAAACATACCATCGCGTAAGATACCTGCGTTATTAATTAACACGCCGATATGGCCAAAGTCTTTATTGATAGTGTTGAACGTTGCTACCACAGCATCTTCATCTGTAACATTAGCAGCATACGCCATAACTTTTGTGCCATATTTAGCAAGCGCTGATACTGCAGTATCAAGTACGTCTTGTTGCATATCGATAAGAGCGATGTTCGCACCAAGGGATGCAAATTTTTCGGCCATTGCAAAGCCTAAACCTTGCGCACCACCGGTAATTACGATGTTGTTGTTTTTAATTTCCACAACAATCTCCTACTTCGAGAATAATTTAAAAATAGCGCTAAAATCATCACTACCCGCACCTTGATGCTGAAGCATAGTGTATAGATTCTTCGCCATTGACCCCATTGGGGTAGATGAATTACTTTGCTGAGCTGCTTCCATAGCAAGACCTAAGTCTTTTGCCATTAAATCAACCATAAAGCCCGGTTTATAATCATTACTTGCTGGTGCTGTTTCCATTACACCAGGGCATGGGTTATAAAGCTCAAGTGTCCAGTTACGGCCAGAGCTCGCAGTCATGATGTTACTTAACACTTTTGGGTCGAGCCCATTGTTGATGCCCATTTGTAGTGCTTCGCTAGTGCCAGCCATTAAAATGCTGAGCAGCATGTTGTTACAGATTTTTGCGACTTGGCCTGCGCCAATATCACCAGCATGGAAGATGTTTTTACCCATATCTACTAGAGCAAGCTTGGCTTTTTCAAAGTGGCTTTGCTCACCACCGACGATAAAGGTTAAAGTGCCCGCTGTTGCACCTGCAACACCACCTGATACCGGCGCATCAACAAAATCAATGCCTTTTTGAGCAAGTTCGCTACCCACTTGACGCGCTGATTCGGCATCAATGGTTGAGCAGTCAATCACTAAGGTTTTGCTATCAAGTAAGTTGATAAGACCTGTTTCGCCTAAGTAAAGCGATTTAACGTGTTTGCTTGCTGGTAGCATACTGATAAAAATATCAGCGCCAATGGCACACTCTGCTGCATCGGTAGCAGCAATTGCACCTTTATCGGCAAGCTCACTGACCGCCGCTTTATTTAAGTCAAACACGCGAACTGTATGACCTGCATTGACAAGGTTTGCCGCCATTGGGCCACCCATGTTGCCTAAACCAATAAATCCTATTGTTAATTTAGCCATTTGTTTACCCCTTGGACTTAAGATGACGTTAATGAGTTAAGTGGGTGTGATTGCTCATCCCAGCGTGCTGTAAAGAAGCTATCTACAACTGCTTCGTCGATATCGCTAAGCGATTTAAACTGCCAGTTAGGTGCACCATCTTTGTCGATTAATAGCGCACGAACCCCTTCTTGAAACTCGCCTACTTCGCCACAACGAACTGACATACCTAGCTCCATTTTGAAGCAATCTGCTAACGTCATCTCTATTGAATTAGCTAATTGACGTTCAACAAGCGCACAACTAAGCGGACAACCATGCGCTAATGATTTTTGCGCACGATTAAGCCATTTGTCTTCAGTTTCTAAAGCTTGAATGTAGTCAATTTTTCCCTGCAATGAATCAAACTCAGCCAGCTTTTGAATAACCGCTAAGTTATCTTTTACATTGCCTTTAGGAACACGGCCTGAAATATTATCAATCGAGATTAAAATGTTAGTTAGCTTTTCGTGGTTTAATGAGGCTGTTTTGCCCCACTTTTCCGCGGTGATAGCTGTTAAAATAGCGTCATATTTATCTGCTGTTGCATAGTGATCAGCAAGATTAACAAACAAGGCATCTTCAGCATTGATAGACGCAGCAGTTAACCCTAAGAATAGACCCACTTGCTCAGGCATTTTATGTAAGAAGTAACTGCCGCCCACATCTGGGTATAAACCAATGGTTAGCTCAGGCATTGCAATACGCGATGTTTCTGTTACCACTCGGTGACTTGCACCAGCCATTAAGCCAAGGCCGCCACCCATAACAATGCCATTACCCCAAAGTAATATTGGCTTTTCATAGCAGTGAATTAGGTAGTCTAATTTGTACTCAAGGGTAAAAAAGTCTTCAATGTAGTTCGCAGGCTCACCTGTGCTCATTGCTTTATGCAGGCTAACAACATCGCCGCCGGCACAAAATGCTTTTTCGCCAGCCCCTTTTAGCACGACCATGGCAACGGCGTCATCGTCAGCCCATTTTCTAAGCTGAGGCTCAAGCAGTTGGATCATGTCATAATTTAAAGCGTTTAAAGACTTAGGCGCATTGAGTGTCGCAATTGCAATGAGGCCGCTCTCGGCCTCTGCAGTTTCAAACACCACAGGCGCATCTTGATGATTTAGTAGTGTTGCGTTAGTCATTAGCCATTTACCCAATTTGCTTTACGCTTTTCTAAGAATGCATTCACGCCTTCTTTTTGGTCTTGCGTATCAAATAATTGTACAAATAACTCACGCTCTAATGGCAATGCATGAGCCATAGGTTGTGTGCGACCTTTTTGAATAAGTTCTTTACATGCAGTCACAGCAACTGGGCTTTGCTCGCCAACTTGGTTAGCAAGTTTCATTGCCGCAGCTAAACTTTCGCCAGCACCAACCACTTCTTCAACAAGGCCAATTTCGCGAGCTTTGTCTGCTTTTAAGCGCTCGCCACATAAGATCATGCGTTTTGCCCAGCCCTCACCAACAAGCCATGCAAGGTTTTGCGTACCGCCAGCACAAGGCAGTAAGCCAACTTTCGCTTCAGGAAGTGCCATTTGAGCTTGCTCTTCAGCTATACGAATATCACAAGCAAGAGCCACTTCAAGACCACCGCCCATGGCATAACCATTAATAGCCGCGATAGATACACCACGGAAATTGGTTAATGCTTCAAATGCATCACCAAACACTTTTGACATAGTGGCAGCAACGCCTTTGTCGCCGCTGGCAAACACGTTTAAATCGGCACCTGCACTAAAGAACTTTTCACCTTGGCCTGTAATCACTAATGCATAGACATTTTTGTTAGCATTTAGCTCAGTTACAGTGTCTTTTAATGCAGTTAATGTATCTTGTGTCCAGGTATTCGCTGGCGGGTTATTCATAGTTAAAACCGCTACGTTACCTTCAATATTTAAATCAATCGATGGATTAGACATAGGTTGCTCCTTATAGAATGTCGCCAGCAGACTCAGCTAAGATACGACGTGCGATAATCACACGCATGATTTCGTTTGTGCCTTCAAGAATTTGATGCACACGGACGTCTCTGAAATGACGCTCTAATGGGTATTCTTTGATGTAACCGTAACCACCGTGAATTTGTAGTGCATCGTCACATACTTTAAAACCAACATCTGTAGCAAAACGTTTTGCCATCGCGCAGTAAGTGGTTTTTTCGCTGTCACCGGTATCTAGTTTAAATGCGGCTAAGCGCACCATTTGACGAGCGGCAACAAGCTCAGTGTTCATATCGGCAATCTTAAATTGCAGTGCTTGGAAGGCAGCTAATGGCTTACCAAATTGCTCACGTTCTTTTAGGTATTCGCGTGCAGTGTTAAGTGCTGCTTGTGCTGTACCTAATGAACAGGTAGCAATATTAATTCGTCCACCATCTAGGCCTTGCATTGCAAACTTAAAGCCTTCGCCTTCTTGGCCTAGTAAGTTAGCCGCAGGAATTCTGACACCTTCAAAGCTAATTAAACGTGTTGGCTGTGCATTCCAGCCCATTTTTTCTTCAGCTTTCCCGTATTCAATACCTGCAGCATCTGCAGGCACAACAAATGCCGAAATACCGGCTGCGCCTTCACCACCAGTGCGCGCCATAACCACAAGTAAATCAGTTTCACCGGCGCCCGAAATAAACATTTTAGAGCCTGAGATCACATACTCATCGCCCTCTTTTACCGCTTTAGTTTTTAGTGATGCTGCATCAGAGCCAGAGCCTGGCTCTGTTAAACAATAAGAAGCAAGTAACTCACCCATTACTAATTGTTCACAGTACTTGGCTTTAACGTCCTCAGTACCAAAGCTTGCAATCATCCAGGTTGCCATATTATGAATGGTCAACATTGCGGTCGTAGCTGTACAACCCATGGCTAGCTGCTCAAAGATAATGCTTGAATCTAGGCGAGATAAACCTAATCCACCCGCTTCTTCTGGGGTATATAAACCACAAAAGCCAAGCTCACCGGCTGCTTTAATGGTGTCTTTAGGGAAAATGTGTTCTTGGTCCCACTTAGCTGCATGTGGAGCAAGTTCAGACTCTGCAAACTGACGGGCTGTTTCAGCAAACGCTTGCTGATCTTCGGTTAAATTAAAGTCCATAGTAGACCTCTATTTTGTTGTCTTATTCTTGTGTGAATAACGATTGTTGTCGTTTAAATGTGTGTTCTTTGAGCGAGCGTGTGCTCGCTCAGCAGTAAATTAATTACAGCTTATTTAAGGTTGATACTCATGTTCGGACCTGAGGCGATATCATCCTCGAACCAACGTGAAGTAATTGTTTTCGTTTCTGTGTAAAAGCGAATACCTTGCTTACCGTAGGTGTGTTGGTCTCCGTAGAATGAGCCTTTCCAACCTGTGAAAGAGAAAAACGGTAGTGGCACAGGAATTGGCACGTTGATACCAACTTGACCTACTTCGATTTCATGTTGGAATTTACGTGCAGCAGCGCCGCTTGATGTGAATAACGAAGTACCGTTACCGTAAGGCGAGTTATTGATAAGCTCAATCGCCTCTTCAAGAGTATCTACAAACATACAAGCCAATACGGGACCAAAGATCTCTTCTTTGTATAAATCCATCTCGGTGGTTACATCAGTAAATAGCGTTGGACCAACCCAGTTACCTTGCTCGTAACCTTCAACAGTAAAGTCAGAGCCATCAATTAAGCACGTTGCACCTTGTTCTTTACCACTTGCGATAAGTGATAAAATACGGTCTTTAGCAGCTTTTGATGTTTGTGGGCCGTAAGCCGCGTTGGCATCATCCCATACACCTGGGCGTACGTTTTCAAAGCCTGCTTTAATTTCGTCAACCCAGTCTTTTGCTTGACCAACAAACACAGCAACCGAAATACCCATACAGCGCTGACCCGCAGCACCTACAGACGCACCTACTAGGTTGTTTACAACATGCGATTTACTTGCATCAGGCATAATAACCATGTGGTTTTTTGCACCTACACAAGCTTGCACGCGTTTAAGGTTTGCTGTGCCTTTTGAATAAATGTATTCACCTACACCACACGAACCAACAAATGAAATTGCACGTACTGCTGGGTCTTCTAATAAACGGTCAACTTGTGGTTTTGTACCATGAACAACTTGTAACACCCCTTTTGGTGCACCCGCTTCAACAAATAGTTCAGCTAAACGCATTGGTGTTAGTGGATCTTGCTCTGATGGTTTCAGAATAAAGGTGTTACCACACACAATTGCCAGTGGGAACATCCATAATGGGATCATCGCAGGAAAGTTAAATGGCGTAATACCCGCACATACACCCAGTGGCTGCATGTAAGAGTAAGTATCGATTTTACGTGCTACGTTTTCCATTGTTTCGCCCATCATCAGTGATGGTGCATTGGCTGCTTGCTCAACAACTTCAATACCACGCCAAACATCGCCTTTAGCGTCTTCAAATGTTTTACCCAGCTCATGACAAATAATCGTCGCAAGCTCATCATGGTTTTCTTTTAGTAGTGCAGCGTATTTCATCATAATGCGCGCACGCTCAGAAATTGGCACTTCTTTCCATGTTTTAAATGTTTCTTTTGCAGAGGCAATGGCTGCATCCATTTCAGCATCCGTTGCACAAGGAACTTGCGCTAACACTTCTTGGTTTGCAGGATTGATAACATCAATCAGCTGCGTTGAACTTGATTGGGTAAATTCGCCGTTGATAAATAAAGGTACTTGGTGCATGAGGCACTCCTCCCCAGTGGGTATAAAGAGGCCGCAACATGATAGTTTTTAAAATACGTTGCGGCTGTGAGAGATTAAAATTCTAAAACGATTAAATAGCTTCAACTGCCATAGCAACAGCTTCACCACCACCGATACACAGTGAGGCAACACCTTTGCTAAGACCACGATTCTTTAATGCATGAATTAAGGTAACTAAGATGCGCGCGCCGCTTGCACCAATTGGGTGACCAAGTGCACAGGCACCGCCGTTTACGTTTACTTTGCTTTCATCAAGTTTTAGCTCGTTAATTGCTAGCATAGTCACCATGGCAAACGCTTCGTTGATTTCCCATAAATCAACATCATTAACAGACCAACCTGCTTTTTCTAAAAGCGATTGCATCGCACCAACCGGTGCTAAAGTAAATTCGCTCGGGGCTTGAGAATGTGTGCTGTGAGCAACGATACGACAAAGTGGTGTTAAACCTTGTGCTTTAGCATCTGACTCACGCATTAACACAAGCGCTGCTGCACCATCAGAGATTGATGACGAGTTTGCAGCTGTAATCGTGCCGTCTTTTTTGAATGCAGGACGTAAACCTGGGATTTTATCAGGACGTGCATTGCCTGGTTGCTCATCAATCGCAACGGTCACATCACCTTTGCGTGTAGAAATAGTGTGCGCGGCAATCTCGTTTGCAAATGCGCCTGTTTCAATCGCACTATTTGCTTTAGTCAGCGAGCTAAGTGCAAAGTTATCCATTTGTTCACGACCAATTGAATACTGATCGGCAGTGTCTTGTGCAAAACAACCCATTGCTTTATTGTCGTAAGCATCTTCAAGGCCATCACACATCATGTGATCTTTTACTTCGCCATGACCCATACGCATACCTGAACGTGCATTTGGTAACATATAAGGGGCATTACTCATGCTTTCCATGCCACCAGCAACCGCTGAGTTGATAGAGCCTGATTTAATTAAGTCATGGGCAAACATTGCAGCCTTTAAGCCAGAGCCACATACCTTGTTGATTGTTGTAGCGCCAGTACCTTGATTAAGACCCGCTTTTAACATTGCTTGGCGTGCAGGTGCTTGACCAAGACCAGCTGGTAATACACAGCCCATGATCACTTCGTCAATCTTATCGGCAGATAAACCGGCTTGCTCTAAGCTACTTTTAATAGCTGTAGCACCTAAATCAGTTGCGTGTGCACCACTTAGTGCGCCCATAAAACCACCCATAGGGGTACGTTTTGCGGCAACAATAACAACGGCTTCAGTAGTCATAATTGGCTCCATGTAAGTGGTTATCATCATGTGTTCAAATCATGTGTAACCAAACAGTTAATTTGTTATAGTTTAATTTCGATTTAATTCAGCATACATAATATTTACGTTTACGCCAACGTAAATCTAAAATCAACATTTTTGCGGCCGGCAAAACTGTAAACTTATCTGTATTTTGTTGTATTAAAAATCAAACATCTGCTTACAAGGCTAGATAAATAAAGCTTTTCAACAAATCCAACCAGTTATCTTTATAAGTCTAAAGTATAACTCCCAAATCACCCTTTACCTTTACGTAAACTTCACTTATATTGGTGTTATTCGAATGAGGTAAATAAATCATGAAACAAGACAATCAAACAAACTTTGAAAGCGCAGCAGTTGAACCTGCGAGCAATGAGCAAACGTTTAGTATCAGCGAATTAGCAAAAGAATTTGATATTACCACCCGCTCTATCCGCTTTTATGAAGACCAAGGCCTGATCTCACCTGATCGCAATGGTCAAACCCGTATTTATTCAAAACGCGACAAAGTAAGACTAAAACTTATTCTACGTGGTAAACGCTTAGGTTTTACCTTGGCTGAAACGGGCCGTTTGTTTGAACTTTACGATGCAGATAAATCAAGTGCTAAACAGCTAGTGACTATGCTTGACCTTATCGCAGAGAAAAAAGCGGACCTGAGCCAACAAATGGACGACATTAAAGTTGTACTAATGGAATTGGTAACTGCAGAACGTCGCTGTCGTGAAACCCTTAATAATTTAGACGAATAACCTGACAACAATCTCGTCAACAGACTCTCACAGGAACACACATTATGAGCACTATTTCACTATACAAAGAAATGAACTTCGGACTTGGCGAAACAGCAGACATGATCCGCGATCACGTAAATAGCTTTGCGAGCCAAGAAATTGCCCCACTTGCAGAACAAACAGATTTAGAAAATGCCTTCCCTAATCAACTTTGGCCACAACTTGGCGAAATGGGTTTATTAGGTATGACAGTGCCTGAAGAATTTGGCGGTGCTGGCCTTGGCTACCTTGAACATGTTATTGCAATGGAAGAAATTAGCCGTGCAAGTGCATCGATTGGTTTAAGTTATGGTGCTCATTCAAACCTTTGTGTTAACCAAATTAACCGTAATGGGTCACAGGCTCAAAAAGAAAAATACCTACCTAAACTTATCAGCGGTGAGCACATTGGTGCCCTTGCGATGAGTGAGCCAAATGCGGGTTCTGACGTTGTATCAATGAAATTAAAAGCTGAGAAAAAAGGCGATGTATTTGTACTTAACGGTAACAAAATGTGGATCACCAATGGTCCAGATGCCGATACCTTTGTTATCTATGCAAAAACAGATTTAAATGCTGGCCCTAAAGGGATCACAGCGTTCATCGTTGAACGTAACACGCCAGGGTTTTCTACTGCACAAAAGCTAGACAAACTTGGTATGCGTGGCTCTAACACCTGTGAATTAGTGTTCGAGAACTGCGAAGTACCAGCAGAAAACATTCTAGGTAACTTAAACGAAGGCGTAAAAGTACTTATGAGTGGCCTTGATTATGAGCGTGTTGTTTTAGCTGCAGGCCCGCTTGGCATTATGCAAGCATGTATGGACATTGTGGTTCCTTATATTCATGAGCGTAAACAATTTGATAGCCCAATTGGTCAGTTCCAACTTATTCAAGGCAAAATCGCTGATATGTACACACAAATGAATGCAGCTCGTTCATACGTTTACACGGTAGCTCGTGCATGTGACCGCGGCGAAACAACGCGTAAAGACGCCGCTGGTGCGATTTTATATGCAGCAGAGCTGGCGACTAAAATGGCCCTTGATGCTATCCAAATCTTAGGTGGTAATGGCTATATCAACGAATACGCGACTGGTCGTTTATTACGTGATGCAAAACTATATGAAATTGGCGCAGGTACTTCAGAAATCCGCCGCATGCTAATTGGTCGCGAATTATTCACTGAAAGCCGATAGGACCTTGTTATGACGATTTTAAAATCGAGTGTAAATCCACACGATCCGCAATTTTTGCAAAATCACGACAACATGGCAGCGCTCGTAAGTGATTTACGTGAAAAAGTAGCGGATATCCGTTTAGGTGGTGGCCCAGCCCTGATTGAACGCCACCAAGGTCGTGGTAAGTTGTTTGTTCGTGACCGTATTGAAACGCTACTTGATGAAGGCTCGCCATTTTTAGAGATTTCTCAATTTGCTGCCTTTGGTGTGTACGAACAAGCTATTCCTTGTGCTGGTGTTGTTGCTGGTATTGGTCGTGTGAAAGGCGTTGAATGTATGATCATCGCCAATGATGCAACTGTAAAAGGCGGTACATACTTTCCACTAACGGTGAAAAAACACTTGCGTGCCCAAGATATCGCAGAGCGTTGTCATTTACCGTGTATTTATTTAGTTGATTCAGGCGGTGCAAACCTGCCTGAACAAGATGATGTATTTCCAGATAAATTACACTTTGGCCGTATTTTCTATAATCAGGCTCGTATGTCTGGAAAAGGCATTCCACAAATTGCAGTCGTAATGGGTTTATGTACCGCAGGTGGTGCTTATGTACCAGCAATGGCTGATGAAAGTATTATTGTAAAAGAGCAAGGCACAATTTTCTTAGCTGGTCCGCCTCTAGTTAAAGCGGCTACAGGTGAAGAAGTAACTGCTGAAGAGCTCGGTGGTGCTGATGTTCACTGTAAAACATCAGGTGTTGCCGACCACTATGCTGAAAACGATGCCCATGCACTTTCTATCGCGCGCCAATGTATTGAACGAATTAACTATCAGCGCCCTACTGCACCGTTACTTGATGATGTTAAACCGCCGCGTTACGACATTAACGAAATTTACGGCATTGTGGGTACCGACCTTAAAAAACCATTTGATGTACGCGAAGTAATTGCCCGTGTTGTTGATGATTCATCGTTTGATGAATTTAAACGCTACTTTGGCGAAACCTTAGTAACCGGCTTTGCAACAATCTTTGGTCACCCTGTCGGTATTGTTGCCAACAACGGCATTTTATTCAGTGAATCGGCGCAAAAAGGCGCGCACTTCATACAACTATGTGCACAACGCAAAATTCCTTTAGTGTTTTTACAAAACATTACTGGCTTTATGGTTGGTAAAAAATACGAAGCTGAAGGCATCGCCAAACATGGTGCGAAAATGGTAACCGCTGTGTCATGTGCTGATGTGCCAAAATTTACGGTGTTAATTGGTGGCTCGTATGGTGCAGGTAACTACGGTATGTGTGGCCGCGCGTTTGAGCCTACCATGATGTGGATGTGGCCAAATGCTCGTATCTCTGTAATGGGTGGTGAACAAGCGGCTGGCGTTCTTGCTCAAGTTAAACAAGATGGTTTAGCCCGTAAAGGCGAAAGCATGACTGATGAGCAAGTCAGTGAGTTTAAAAAGCCAATTATCGAGCAATACGAAAAACAAGGTCATCCATATTACGCCAGTGCCCGCCTTTGGGATGATGGCATTATCGATCCTGCTGATACCCGCAATGTATTAGGGCTTGCCTTAAGTGCAGCTAAAAATGCACCAGAGCGCGATTCGCAGTTCGGCGTATTTAGAATGTAATGGAGGCCTTATGTCAGTAACACTCGAAATAACAAAATCAAATGTGGCTGTACTGGTACTAAGTCGCCCTGAAAAACACAATGCATTTAACGAAGAAGTCATCAGTGAACTGATCCGTTTAATTGAACACGCAAACAGTTGCGATGTTCGCGCACTGGTTTTAAAAACCGAAGGTAAGCACTTCTCTGCTGGCGCTGATTTAAACTGGATGAAGTCGATGGCTGGCAATGACTTTGCAGAAAACTTAGCGGATTCTATGCAGCTAGCAAAGCTTATGAAAGTCCTTGCTACAAGCCCACATCCAACAATTTGTGCCGTACAAGGTGCTGCATTTGGCGGTGCGTTAGGCTTGATTGCGTGTTGTGATATCGCAATTTGCCAAGACGATGCACAATTTTGCTTAAGTGAAGTAAAGCTTGGTCTTATTCCTGCAGTTATCAGCCCTTATGTTATTAAAGCTATTGGTGAGCGCGCTGCACGTCGTTATTTTTTAACGGCAGAGATTTTTGACGCGCATACAGCTAAGCAACTGGGTTTAATTCACCAGATCACCGGCGATTTACAAACAGTTCTCGATAAACACTTACAAAACCTTGTTAACAATGGCCCTATTGCTGTTAAAGCAGCGAAGCAGCTAATCAATGATGTCGCTGGCAACGTAATAGATGATGCACTGATTGAGTTAACCGCTGAGCGCATTGCTCGCATTCGTGTATCTGAAGAGGGCCAAGAAGGCCTAACTGCATTTTTTGAAAAACGTGCCCCTAACTGGCAGAAATAGGAACCATTATGACAACAAAATCATTGAAAAAAATTCTCGTTGCCAACCGTGGTGAAATTGCCTGCCGAGTTATGCGTACAGCAAAGCAAATGGGCTTAACAACGGTTGCAGTGTACTCAGATGGTGATAAACATGCTCAGCACGTAAAGCTTGCTGATGAGGCGTATCATATTGGTCCTGCGCCAAGTAAAGACTCATACTTAGTGGCAGATAAAATCATCAATGTTGCAAAACAAGCTGGTGTTGATTGTATTCACCCTGGCTATGGTTTTTTATCTGAGAACTGTGACTTTGCCCTCGCATGTGAAAAAAATGATATCGCTTTTATAGGCCCGCCAGCATCAAGTATTGAGGCAATGGGTTCAAAAACCCGCGCTAAAGAAATTATGCACCAAGCAAATGTACCTTTAGTGCCTGGTTACTATGGTGACAATCAAGATACTGAATTCTTACAAGCTGAAGCTGAAAAAATTGGTTACCCGGTACTGATTAAAGCGGCCTTTGGTGGCGGTGGTAAAGGTATGCGAGTTGTAGAACACGCAAAAGACTTTATCAGTGCACTTGAAGGTGCAAAACGTGAAGCAAAAGCCGGCTTTGGTAATGATTTAGTACTGTTAGAGCGCTATGTCAGCAAACCTCGCCATGTTGAAGTACAAGTTTTTGCCGATAGTCATGGTAACTGTGTGTACTTAGGCGATCGAGACTGCTCTTTGCAGCGTCGTCACCAAAAAGTAATTGAAGAAGCCCCTGCTCCGGGTTTATCTGATGAACTTCGTAAAGAAATGGGTGAAGCAGCAGTACGTTGTGCCAAAGCGATTAACTATCGTGGTGCAGGTACGGTTGAGTTTTTACTATGCGGTGATGAATTCTTCTTCATGGAAATGAACACCCGTTTACAAGTAGAGCACCCAGTAACAGAAATGGTAACCGGTGTTGATTTGGTGAATTGGCAAATCAATATTGCAGCAGGTGAAGTTTTACCACTTAGCCAAGCAGATATTCAGCTACAAGGTCACAGCTTTGAAGCGCGTATTTATGCAGAAGATCCAAGTAATGACTTTATTCCGTGTTCTGGCCACATTGACGCCCTATTCACACCGAACGAATCTGAATTTGTACGTATAGATACAGGGATTGCAGCGGGTGATGAAATTAGCCCATTCTACGACCCTATGATTGCTAAATTAATTGTTCATGACGATAACCGTGAGGCAGCGCTTGGGCGTTTATCAAAAGCACTAGAGCAATTCCACCTCGCAGGTTTTAGCTGTAACGTTAATTTCTTACATAACCTTGCTAACCACCCTACTTTTCAAGCTGGTGCACCCGATACGCACTTTATTGAAGACCAAGGTGAGCGCCTTGTTGCTAAAAACGAACAACAGTCTGTTATTGCAACCGTTGTGGCAGCCTATGCGTATGCACACCAACTAAAAGGTGAAAGCAGCAGCCCATGGCAACAATTAACAGGCTTTATGCTTAACAGTGACGCTAAAACAACAATTCCGTTTGTGGAATTAAACGTTCATGCGGTTAAGACCTCAGATGGCTTTAAAATCAGCCTAGATGGAGTTGACTATACAAGCTCAGGCAAGGTTGAAAATGGCCTTGCAAACCTAGTCGTTAATGGCGAAAAAGTTGTGGCTCATATTAATCAAACAGACTCTCACATCACAGTGATTTACAAAGCACAGCAAACGGTGCTAGAGCTGATTGATAAACACTATATTAGTGAACACGAAAGTGATGCACTACCACTTGCTGCACCACTCAATGGTACTGTTGTTAAACATTTAGTTGAAGTGGGTAGGACTGTCGCTAAAGGTGACGCTGTTGTCATCATAGAAGCGATGAAAATGGAATATACCCTTAATGCCCCGCATGATGGTGTATTAACCAGCTATTGCTTTGCTGAAGGTGAACTGGTTAGTCACGGTGATATGCTCGCGATTGTTGAAGAGCCGGAGGCGTAATGGCACAGTTTCCTGATTTTGTTCGCATTGTAGAAGTTGGCGCCAGAGACGGCTTGCAAAATGAAGCCGCCGTTAGCACTCAAGATAAAGTCGCTCTTATCAACGCACTAGCAGATGCTGGGCTTAAAGATATTGAAGCAGGCGCCTTTGTGTCACCTAAATGGGTGCCACAAATGGCTGACTCAAGCGATGTTATTAGCGCGTTAAATTTGCCTAATGTTAACTTAAGTGCCCTCACCCCGAATTTACGGGGTGCAGAGGCGGCAAAACAAGTCGGCATACAAGAATTTGCTATCTTTACAGCGGCAAGTGAAGCATTTTGCCAAAAGAACATTAACTGCTCTATTGATGAAAGTATTGACCGCTTTAAAGATGTTATGGATTTTGCCAAGGCGAATAACATTCGTGTTAGAGGTTATGTTAGCTGCGTCATGGGTTGTCCATATCAAGGTGATGTCGACTACAATGATGTATTAAAAGTATCAAAGCGATTACTAGAGCTTGGTTGTTACGAAATTAGCCTTGGCGACACCATAGGTGTAGGTACGGCGAAAAAAGTCGATGAGTTATTAGATTTACTCTTGCAACATATTGATAAATCAAAACTCGCTGTACATTTTCACGACACCTACGGACAAGCGCTCACAAATATTTACACCGCCCTAACACGCGGTATAGCAACGGTTGATAGTGCTGTTGCAGGCCTTGGTGGTTGCCCTTATGCCAAAGGTGCGTCAGGAAATGTTGCCACTGAAGATGTAGTTTACTTACTACAAGGGCTTGGCATAGAGCATGGAATTGATTTAGAAAGACTGGCGAAAGCTGGTTGGGCTATTTGCAGTGCATTAAATAAACAACCTGTCAGCAAGGTATCACTTGCTCTAAAGAACACTCAGAATAATTAAGGAGTAGGCTCATGGCCGGTTTCGATAAAGTGGTTTCAAGTTATGAAGCTGCAATGGAAGGTTTAAAAGATGGCGATACAATTATCGCTGGTGGCTTTGGCTTGTGTGGTATTCCTGAGGGACTTATCAGTGAAATTAAGCGTAAACAAACTAAAAATCTAACCGTTGTTTCGAACAACTGCGGTGTAGATGATTTTGGTTTAGGGGTTTTACTTCACGATAAGCAAATTAAAAAAATCATCGCTTCTTATGTGGGTGAAAATGCGCTTTTCGAAAAACAACTACTCGATGGCGAAATTGATGTTGTTTTAACACCACAAGGTACACTCGCTGAGAAGATGCGCGCTGGTGGTGCGGGTATTCCTGCGTTTTATACAGCTACAGGTTACGGTACTCCGGTTGCCGAAGGTAAAGAAGTCAAAGAATTTGATGGTCGCCCGTATATCTTAGAAGAGTCAATTACAGGCGAGTTTGCCATTGTTAAAGCATGGAAAGCTGACCGCTACGGAAATCTTGTATTTCGCCACACAGCAATGAACTTCAACCCGATGGCCGCGACAGCAGGTAAAATTACCGTTGCTGAAGTTGAAGAAATTGTTGAGCCAGGTGAACTTGAGCCAAGCCAAATTCATACCCCAGGTATTTATGTTAATCGCGTGATCAAAGGCGACTTTGAAAAACGCATTGAACGTGTAACAACTCGCGATTAAGGAGCAATAAAATGGCATTATCACGTGAACAAGTTGCAATGCGTGTTGCACAAGAACTACAAGATGGCTATTACGTAAACCTAGGTATTGGTATCCCTACTCTGGTTGCTAACTATGTACCTGACGGTATAGAGGTTATGTTGCAGTCTGAAAATGGCTTATTAGGTATGGGGGCGTACCCAACCAAAGACCAAGTTGATGCAGATATGATCAACGCGGGTAAAGAAACCGTGACAGCAGCCACAGGTGCAGCAATATTTAATAGTGCAGATAGTTTTGCCATGATACGGGGTGGTCATGTAGACTTAACAGTATTAGGTGCATTTGAAGTTGACCAGAACGGTAACATCGCATCGTGGATGATCCCAAAAAAGCTAATTAAAGGCATGGGTGGCGCGATGGACCTCGTTGCTGGCGCGAAGAATATTATTGTTACGATGACTCATGCAAGCAAGCATGGCGACTCTAAGTTATTAGAAAGTTGCACTTTACCGCTAACTGGGGTTAACTGTGTAAAGAAAATCGTAACTGATTTAGCCGTACTAGAAGTTAAAGACGGCGCATTTCATCTAATCGAACGCGCTCCAGGCGTGTCAGTAGATGAAATAATTAGCAAAACGGCAGGCAAATTGCTTGTTGAAGGTGATGTTCCAGAGATGGTTTTTTAAACCACTCACATCCCATGTACCGACCTCATTCCCAGTGCCAATGGCGCTGAGTTACCCAAAATCCCTCGCAAGAGGGGTTTTTTTTATCTAAAGTTAGCCTTTCGCCGCACCATTTTGTCACATAAATAGTATAAAATGCCCTGCTTTAGTGAATTGGCAGTATCTAATACTGAGACTATGACGAAATAGCTAAAACTGCTAAGATCACTTTTTTACTAAACATTTACCTAAACATAGATTAAACGAGCGATTCACGATTGTTTTTTATACAATATGGCAAGAGTTAGCTATATTCATTCTTTACTCTCTATTTTTTTACATTTTGGGATAATAATTGCTTAGCAGTTAATTAACTAACAAGCGCTATTGAGACTTACTGAAATTAACTATGCAAACACCTATTCGTGGCCTACGCTCATTTTGTTTTGCTGCACGCACCCTTAGCTTTAAAGATGCTGCAAACCAACTTTACCTTACGCCGTCTGCCGTAAGCCATCAGATCAAACAATTAGAAGAACAATTGGGTATTGAACTTTTTGAACGTCAAACCCGCTCTATCCGCCTAACTGCTGCGGGGAAGAACTTTTATGACTCTGTATCACCGCTGATCAAAGCGCTAGAAAAAACCATCAATGAGTTTAGTCAGTTACAAGAAAACATAACGATCAGTATTACGCTACCTGAGTTTTTTGCCAGTGAGCTTTTAATGCCAAAACTGAGCGAATGGACCAGTGAGCACCCAAATACAAACTTACAGCTTAATACCTTAAAAACGCGTAAAGAGCTGACTAAGCAAAGCGATTTGTCGATTGTATTGTCTTCATCTAAACCGCACGAAGGCGTTGTACATGAGCTATTTTCGCTATCGTATACACCAGCTTGCAATAAAGAAAACTGGCAAGCATGGCAAGAAAACCCGTTTCAGGCATTAAATGAAGTACCTCTTATACTTCATAAAGCGCGTCCTTGGGCTTGGCACCAATGGGCAGAGCATGCTGGTATTGAAGACTTTGCACCAAAGCAAATTATTCAAGTTGATAGTATGTTTGGTGTGGCACGTGCCGCGCAACAGGGTATGGGTATTGCCCTAATCCCCTTACCTATCAGTCAGACTTGGTTTGATGAGCAGTGGTTATTTAATTTCACCGATATGCCATTAAAAACGAAAGATAAATATTACTTAGTGCAACACGATCCTAGTGAAACTAATGCACAATTAGAGCTATTTATAAAATGGATGATTGATACTTTTAAACATCTAAAATAATAGATAAATGACCCTCAATTTTTTGAGGGTCTTTTATTGCTAATTTAACTTTTCGACTTGGTTACTAAAATACTCACTTTGTTTTCACCAATTTCAAAAGAAGCCTGTTTACCATATTCCACAACAAAAGAAGGTGTAAAATAGCTGCCAGCGAGTGTGATTGATGTTACTACAGCTGCCGTATTATTTTGTTGTGGTGTCACTGTAACTTCATAGTTAAACCCCTCACCTATAGAGATGGTCGCAGGTTGTTTTTCTTCCACCAGCATTACTGGCGATGCTAGAAGCTCATTTGCTTTATAAACAGATGTTTCAACTTGAAAGCTATCAGCTGCGAAGCAACTTGTTGATGCTAAAAATACTCCACTAATAAACCTAACTGTTTGTTCATATTTATTTCCTTCTCTCATTTATAGGGTTTATCCGTAATTAATATCAGTTAGTACGTTTATTTGATACACGGAAATTTCTGAATGTTAACTATCTCTATCAAAGCTCTCGATAATACACATCAATGGTATGTGATATAGCTTCATAGCTGTTATTTTCATGTTTAAAGCAGGCTTTGCGCAGTTCCTTCTCTTCGTAGTTTTTACCTGCTACTACGACTTGATCTAAAGTTTGTGAACTTGCACAGAATTGCTGTTTTGAAATTGTTTCTATTTTAACTGATTCAGCTTTTGAGCGTGGCAATGAACTAGGCTTAGGATTTTGCTTCATGCCTTCAAGTAACTGAGCTTTAGTAACAGGTACAGTATCTGACCCTATGCCTGGAATATGCAATGTTTGTCTAATGGTATAGTTTTTACTTAATAATGGCGTAAACAAAGATACATCGTTGCTCAAATAAGCCTGCTCAAAATTAAGATAAACAGCAACTTTATCTTCAGCTGCATTGGCAATAACAGGCCCTAAAAATAACAACGCAAATATCAGTTTCATGGTTATACGCTTATTCTGAATAAATTAAATCATCAACTATACATACCACCATAAAGTACCGATTTTATTTTTAATTAACAACAATTTGTTTGTTTTGCATACTCCGCCCCTCTATTGTTCTTTATCGTAAACATTAGCTATTTAAACCCCGTGTCTACTTTATCGGGGTCAGATCATGGCACCCTAGGGTATAAAAGTCCCATGCAGTACGAACAAGTTAATTAAACCCCGTGTCTACTTTATCGGGGTCAGATCACAGATCAGACGGCTGACGGCTGACGGCTGACGGCTGACGGCTGACGGCTTTAAGACTAACTCATTACATTAGACTAAAGTCTATAGGTTAAATTTCTTCATCTATTAGGTCATTTTTTATCGTTTGTTGAATTTGCGCTGTTCAATTAAAGTTCATTTGTCGGCGATTGATACCGATTCAAATAGAGGAAAAGATTATGTTTAGTACACTTATGAAACGCGTTGCACTTAGCTCTTTATTAACTTGTTCAGCTATGGCAGTGGCTGATCAGAGTGACTACAAATTGATGGTAATTGACCAATCTATCACTGCTGATGTTGCACAGAACCGTCAATACGAACAAGCATTTAATGACTGTGCTTTGAGTGTTAAAGAGAAAAAATTCTCTGAAGCTGAAACACTATGCTCAAAAGCAATCAGCTTACTAAATACGAGTAAAGTACCTAGCTATAAACGTCGCGAATTAACGTCGTTTACGTTAAGCAACCGCGGTGTTGCACGCATCATGTCTGAAAACGACACTGCTGCATTGTCAGACTTTTACGAAGCAGTACAAATTTCAGGTAACGAGTTAGTTGAGCACAACTTAACGCGTGCGAAAAAGAACTTAGCGTTATAAGTTCTAACAGAATTGTGTTGTCTCAAAACCCAGCCTCGGCTGGGTTTTGTCGTTTAGGTGTTTAGTTTTTTAGCCTTCCGCTTTTATTAATAAATCAAGCTCTTTTAGCAATAGGCTCTCTACTGTCTGTTTATCCATTTTAGCCAATTGCTCTAAGCTGTAATTTTTGCCAATTTCTTTAGCTAAAATAAAACCTAGGTAATAACCTCTTCGGTATGGCAGCTTTGTCTCGTCCTTTGCGAAGTTGAAAAATGAAGAATATATTTCAGTTTTTTTCGAATAAAACTTTTTCTTGAGGTCAACGAGAGAATCGAGCTGCCTTGAGCGAATCTTTTTTACCAGATTGCTAGGTATGTTTAGCATCAATTCATCATCACTGGCTGACGGAGTTAATTTATATGAAACGTAAGTAGCTAATCCCTCAGTCCAAATAGAGCACCATAACTCATCCTTACATTGAAATAATTTTTCATGATAAACATGAAATAACTCGTGATGAAAGAATGGCGTATCGTTTTTCCAGGTATGATACTTGGCCATAAGATCTACACCAAACATTAAGTAAGACTTACCATTTAACTCTCGCGTTGCCCCATTGAACCTTCCTAACGAGTGAAGTATGTAAATGGGGGTTTCAGATTTGAAATCAGGGAAAGTAGCAATAAATGATTCCATACTGCTATTTAAATCTTTAGATAAACGCCTATTTTTTGATAAATAGAGTTCTTCTATTTCACTGAAACCCTCAATAGCTTTAACAAAGCTTTTATCACTATAAAAAGGCGCAAATTGAGAAGTGAAATGTTGAGAAAACTGCTCTGCTCTATTTTCTGCAGTCAACGTCTTGCTTGACTGATATAAAGTATAAAAATCATCAGCAAGATTAATGACTTCGAAATCAGCTGACTGGTTGTTAGCATGCGTATTAAATGAAAGCACTCCAGATATGAGACTGGTGAGTAAAAGAAATTTAGATAATTTTTGCATAATTATAGTTAGAAATATTTGTTAGGTTAAAGTCGTATATGTTGAAGATTCGATAATTCATGTCTAAGTGGTTGGTTACTCAGATAATGCCTGTTTGTAACTTAAATCAAAGTTTTTGAGTAACTGATTCAGGTAGTTCAGGTTTATCTGGTTAGGTTTAAAACTTTGTCCGTTTTCAATATTCACTATGTGTTGTTTTAGTTTTGCTTTGTCTTTATTCCAAAAAGCGATGTTTCCTAACACAAAGTCATTCCAATACATTTTTGAACCACTTAGCTCTTCACCGGGATCCAATACTTTTTTAGCGTGAAAAACCGCTTGCTGATAGTCACCCGCTAACCCTTCCATTTGAGCTAAATGCCAAGTTAATGAGCTTTCTTTTGAATTATTGTGAGAGATAAAACGTTTTATCAGAATTGCGGCTTCAGCATGGCAACCTAATTTCTCTAACAATCTAAACCCAGCATCGTATGTCTGATCAAATTGCTGGTATGTGAGGTTTAAATCGTCTTTTAACCTTTCTTCAAGTACTGCTTTACAATCTGCAAAAGCAAGATTTGATATAAATAATAATCCGATAGATAAAATTCCTGTTTTCATGATTCTGTCCTTAATTACCTAATGCCTATATATGATAAGACTGCAATCAAACGCTAAGTTCACCACAAACTAAAAGTAGTTGGTTCCATGTAACCTTTAAATTGTTGTTATTTCTCTAGTTCATGGTAAACATTTGGATTCCAAATTTGCATAAACATCTCTGGGTTTTCAATAGGTTGAAAACCATATTGCGCGTACAAACCATGAGCATCTTTTGTAGCCAATACCATACGCCTCAAGCCTTGAAACTCGGGATGAGATACTATGCTTTCAACGAGCCACTTGCTCAAACCTTTACCTCTGCAGCTCTCTACTATGAATACATCGGAAAGATAAGCAAATGTTGCTTTGTCTGTTATAAGGCGGCAAAACCTACTTGAGAATCATGGCTATCATAGACTCCAAAACAAAAGGAGTTTGAAATGGCTTTTTCAAGCGTCTGCCTTGGTATTCCGGACGCCCAGTAGCTTTTTAAAATAAAACCATAAATTACTTCAATATCGAGGTATTTTTTATCTGTGCTGATTCTATATCCTTGCACCAGTATTCCTTCATTAGATTAACATGTTAACTATGGGTTCATTGCTCGTATATGTAACACAATGAACACTTGTTATTTAAGAGGTTTAGTTGTAACAAAGTTACTAACCGATTGCCACTGTTAAAAAGTTAGGTCGTTCTACTAAAACCTATCGCCATTAGAAAACCATAAACTCAAGATACAAATAGCATCTTTATATAATCTTCAGTATTAAATTTATAAACAATCATCAATGCATATTTCAATTGTGAAGAATTAATTAAAACAACTTCACCTCCTCTACACCACAGTAAAAACCTGAACCCTGAGTAATTACTCTATAGATTAAATTTCTTCATCTATCAGTTTTAATTTAATCGTTTGTTTAGCTTATAGGAATATTTTAAAGTTCACTCGTTGGCAAGAAACACCAACTTATTCAGAGGAAAACTATCATGTTAAAAACACTTGTAAAAACTATTGCACTTAGCTCTTTATTAACTTGCTCAGCGATGGCAGTAGCCGATCAAGCTGATTATAAACTGATGGTTATTGAGCAAGCTCAATCTAACGACAATGCAACAAGCCAATACGAAACTGCCTTCAACCGCTGTGCATTAAGCGTTAAAGAAAAGAATTTTTCAGAAGCGGAAAGCCTGTGTACACAAGCAATTTCGCTTCTAAGTACAAGTAAAGTACCTGGTTACAAACGTCGCGAATTAACATCGTTTGCACTTAGTAACCGTGGTGTTGCACGCATCATGTCTGAAAACGATACTGCTGCTCTTTCTGACTTTTATGAAGCAGTGCAAATTTCTAAAAACGAACTTGTTAACCACAACTTAAGCCGCGCAAAGCAAAACCTAGCGCTGTAAAAGTTACCCCAACCAAATTGTTGTCGAAAGCCCGGTTCTTGTGTGTTCTGACCGGGCTTTTTTTCGTCTAAAATATCTGCGTTATAGAATACTTTTCTTCACCTTATGGGTGCGATTATATCGTTTGTCAGTTTTCCCCCCTGTTTTCTAACTTTATAGAGTAAGCACAACGCTTACGCTAACAAGGAGAAAACAATGTTTAAATTAAATCTTAAACCCTGCATGTGGTTAATATTATTTGTTTGTTCAAATTTTGTATTCGCCAACGACAACGACTTTAAACTCATGGTTGTTGACGATAACGCAAGCTCAAAAGCAATTATGCAAGGAAACTTTGCTAATTATTTAGAGACAATGAACGAAGCTAACAACTATATCGTGCCGTTTAACCGCTGTGTTGCGGGTGTGAAACTAAAACAGTTTGATAAAGCTGAACAAGATTGCTCGCAAGCAATCGCGATGCTAAAAAAGGTCAATGCCCCGCACTATAAACGTAATGAACTGACATCTTATGCATTAAGTAATAGAGGCATTGCTCGACTAATGGCGAAAAATGATACAGCGGCCATTGCTGATTTTTATGAGGCTGTGCAGCTCAATAATAATGAGCTCGTATCGTTTAACTTAAATCTCGCGAAACAGGAATTAAAATTGTGGTAATAAGTCATCAGGCTAAAAGAAAACCAGCCATGTCGGCTGGTTTTCTTACATCAGTTACTTTTTAAGATTTATCTCTTGGCACAAAATCAAGCACTGTTGCATTAATGCAGTACCTGTCTTTACCTCTTGGCCCTTCACCAGGGAACAAATGACCTAAATGAATGCCCGAGCTTTTTGATTTAAGCTCAATACGCTGCATGCCATAACTGTTGTCTTCATGCATAGTTACACTGTCTTTCACAGGATGAGTAAAAGAAAGCCAGCCAGTGCCTGAGTTAAATCTATCTCGGGTGTCAAAAAGCGGCGCTCCACTTAGCTTATCAATAAAAATACCGTCTGGTGTATTTTTAAAGATATCGTATTGCTTACAAAATGGGCTGTCTGTTCTTGCATGAAACGCCACTCTAAAGGCTTCACTGTCACCTAGTTTAAATGCGCCTAAGGCTTTGTAAAACTCACCTTTGCTAACATAGCCTTGGCGACCATAAACCTCTTCGCCATTTTCTATAAATAATAACGTGGGTGTTGCCCAAGTCGGCGTTTTAATCGTTAAGCCATCAAGTTGATCAGCATGACGGAATGTCATAGGTATCGAGCCCATGTACTGATTAGCCACCTCTTTTTTAAACTTTTCACAGTATGGGCAATAACCTTTAGCATCTATCACTACAATTTGCTTACCGGCCAATAAGGCTGTGTTATCAACCTGCTGTTTTTCTACTGGTGTGAATACAACGCCCGTTGAATGATCAGGGCAATAGCCATTGGGGTTTTTCTTTAAATAATCTTGGTGATAATCCTCAGCGGCATAAAATGCATCAAGCGGTTTTATCACAGTCACAATCTTGCCGTAGCCTGCTGCGGTTAATTTGCTTTGGTATTCATCTTTAAGTTTATTGGCAATCTCGAGTTGCTCATTATTACTTACCAAAATTGTTGAGCGGTATTGAGTACCAACATCATTCCCTTGACGATTTAGCTGAGTTGGATCATGATTTTCAAAATAATGCTTTAAAAGCGATTGAGTTGTTAACTCGTTACTGTTGTATGTCACTTTAACAACTTCTGCATAATTGTTTTTATCAAAGCGTCGAGAGCTACGTGTTATGTTCTTGTAAGTCGCTTTAAATCCATGCCCATCGGCATAGCCAGATACCGCATCCAACACACCATCAAGTGCTTCGTATCGTTTTTCTGCTCCCCAAAAGCAACCTGAACCAAGCACAATGGTTTCAATATGCCCTGTTGCGTTATCTGGCATTGTGTCAGCTTTAATTGGGCTGGTGGTAAAAATGGCACTGCAAGTGAATAGTGTCAGTAACATCGACTTAATTGTCATACTAATTTCCTCTTAAAAGCCTGTATTTAAGACAGACCGAGCATAGGTATTAATAATTTCAACTTAAACGCATGCAAACAGCGATTCACCGCTAACAATTTAACTCTTAACCTTATTTACGGTAAAACACAGCTTTTTAACATTGGGATATTAAAAAATGAAAATTGCACACAGCCTATCTGCTATTGCATTAGGATTAACACTTGCTACGCAAGTGAATGCCGCAGAGTTCACTTTTGCGAAATCAATCAAACCGAACGACAACACCCTAGTTTTATTTTTAGATACAGACAGCCAAGTTGCTAACTTTAATTATTTAAAGCCAGAAACCCAAACTCACCTAAATAAAGTCATTGAATTTAGCGACTTTAAAGCAGGCTATGGCAAAACTTTAGAAGTTATCGCACCAAACGGTAGCGACCATCAACGCATCTTACTTGTTGGCTTAGGAGAGCAGCCAAAACTAGATGCAGCAAAAATGGCAAAACTAGGTGGTAACGTTCACGCTAAATTACAGTCGGCCAAACAAGCAAATGTTAGCCTTGATTTTTCAGAGCTAAAAGACAGCGCAATCAATGCTAAATATGCAGCAGAATTTGCACATGGCGCAAATTTACGTGACCACCGTTTTGAGCAATACAAAAAAGAACAAGACAGCCACGTTGTTAACTACACATTAGATGTTGAGAATTTAGACCAAGCGGTCAAAACCCATAAACTACTACAAAGCATTGAACAAGGTGTATTTTTAGCACGTGACTTAACGTCTGAAGTTGCAACAGAAATGACGCCGGTTGATTTTGCTAAAGCGGCAAAAGAGCTTAAAAAGTTAGGTGTTAAAATTACTGTTTTAGAGCCTAAGCAACTTAAAAAGCTGGGCATGGGTGCACTTGAGGCTGTTGGCCGTGGTAGCGAAGAAGGTGCACGTTTAGTGGTTGCTCATTATCAAGGTAATAAAAACACCCCTATCGCATTAGTGGGTAAAGGTATTACCTTTGATTCTGGTGGTTACAGCCTTAAAACAGGCGCTTCAATCGCCCGCATGAAATCAGACATGGCAGGCGCAGCAGCCGTACTAGGTACTGTTAAAGCTATGGCACTGGCTAAAGCCGACACAAATGTCGTTGCTGTCATGGGTATGGCAGCTAATATGGTATCGCAATTTGCCGTAGCGCCGGGTGACGTTGTAAGAACCGCAGAAGGTTTAAGCGTTGAGATTGTAAATACAGATGCTGAAGGCCGTTTAGTATTAAGTGATGCAATGTGGTATGCCCGCGACAAGTACAAGCCAAGTATTATGGTTGATGTTGCGACCCTAACCGGGTCTAAAATTCGTGCTGTAGGTAATGACTATGCGGCAGTGTTCTCTGATGACGACACGCTTGTAGAGCAACTAACTGTTGCTGGTAAGCAAGTAAACGAGAACCTATGGCGTTTACCTTTAGGTTATGAAGATGCATTAAAGTCAGACATAGCTGATCTTAAAAACATTGGTTCACATGGCCCAGGTGCTACTACAGCAGCGAGTTTCTTACAAAACTTTGCCGGTGACACACGTTGGGTTCACATTGATATTGCTGGTAACGCGCTAAATTCTAAAGCAAAAGATGAACTAGCTGAAGGCGGTACAGGCTATGGCGTGCGTTTACTGTCTAATTGGTTACTAAATAACGCACAGTAATTAGGCATTGCGCTTTATCAAGTGGTTATAAGCTATTATAGCCACTTGATTGTCTTGAGTTTTTCTAATTAACACTAAAGACACATTTACATCATCAACAAACAGCCTATATGCTAATAAGCATTAAGGGATAATAATAAGATTGATACGCAATGACGACGACCAATAGTACACCTAAAATTATGGCGCTCACTACGCATAGCATCTTTTTTGATGCCTATGAAACAGCAAGCGACACACTGACTACGCAAAAGAAAATATGGGCATTAGCCCAATATTGCCAAAGCAGTGATGACTTTGTTGATGTAGTCCCTGCCAATAATAATTTAACGCTTTATCTAAAAGAGCCTGCTAAACTTGCTGGTTGGCTGCCACGATTACTTGAACAATGGCACGAACTTAAAGCCACTGACTTTAACTCACGTCATCATAAACTTGCGACTCGTTATGGTGGTGAATATGGGCCTGATATAGCGCATGTTGCTAAACATCATAATCTGTCTGTTGATGATGTTGCTCAAATGCACAGTAGTGCCAAATACCACGTACTATTTTTAGGCTTTAAACCCGGTTTTGCTTATTTAGATGGTTTAAATCCACAACTTTACACACCTCGCCATGCCAAACCTAGGCTCTCTGTTCCAAAAGGCTCTGTTGCTATCGGCGGCGATCAAACCGGTATTTACCCTGAAAGCTCCCCTGGTGGCTGGCAAATTATAGGTCATACAGATTTTCGTCTGTTTGATATCAATGCAGCCTCGCCTTGTGCTATTGAACCCGGTGATACTTTAGAGTTTGTTATTCAGGAGGTGTTAAAATGATCACTATCATCAAACCTGGCATGCAAATGTCTATACAAGATCAAGGCCGCACAGGCTCTCGCCATTTAGGCATTGGTCAATCAGGGTGTATAGACCCTTACGCTCAAGTTATTACAAACCGTTTAGTTGGCAACGACGACAACAACCCCGTTATTGAGATCACTTTGGGTCTGGCCGAAATTCAGTTCGATAACGATTACTACATTGCTCTGCACGGCACTGATATGAAAGCCACAGTGAATGGCAACCCTGTTGATCCTGGCTGGAGCTTTTACATCAAAAAAGGCGATGTGTTAAAGTTTAATGCGGCGCGTCATGGTTTTAGAAGCTACCTTGCTATTGGCGGCGAGTGGCATTTACCTGAGCCCATTTTAGATTCTTACTCAACAGATATATTAGCGGGTTTTGGTGGCTTAACCGGTCAAGCACTACAGGCTGGCGATAGTTTTGATATAACGCCAAGGTACAATACCAAAATTGGCTTAGGCGCCATGCTACCACCTAAAAGTACACAAATTCGTATTCATGCTGCACCACATGCAGCACTGTTACCAAAAGACACCATCGTTAACTTTATAAATCATTCTTGGCATGTATCGCCTAATAGTAACCGCATGGGCACAAGACTATTAAGTGATGAGTGTGATATCAGCCATGATGTTTCATTACCCTCTATGGCTGTTGCTCCTGGCTGTATTCAGCTTCCGCCAAACGGTGAACCCATAGTGCTATTGAACGATGCGCAAACAACGGGGGGTTATCCATTGCTCGGCACCGTGATCGAAGCCGATCTTCGTCACTTTGCACAATTAAAACCCGGCGATTTCCTTCACTTTAAGTTTGTTACACTCAACGAAGCCCACGAGGCACAAGAAAAGCTAACTGCGCACTTAAATCAACTTGCGATAGCGCTAAACTATATTAATAAATAGCGTTAATTTATTGGTGTTTAAAAAGTGAGCAAAGAAAGTCTTTGCTCGCGTTGCCTTCATGGCTTGTCTATACATTTAAAAAGGTAAAAACCCTACGCATTCCTTTGCACCAAAGCTGTGCAGAAAATGTAGTAACAAAAGCCTTTATTACAGACTCATTATCATCCAATTTGCACAAATCAAGCATTTAAACAGCTCACCCTTTAACCACTTACCCCATACTGGTGCAAAGAGGTAATTGCGGGTGCATATTTTATTCTCAATTAATTAAAAAACCTGTGTGACTTAGGTAATTATTTCTGTTAAAACAAACATTCGCAGTTATATAAATTCTGTTAACTGCGCACATATTTGGAATGAGGAGTCACTATGTGTTCAATTTTTGGGGTATTAGATATTAAATCTGATCCCGCTCAATTGCGTAGCCAAGCAATTGAGATGTCAAAACTATTAAGGCACCGCGGGCCAGATTGGTCTGGCGTGTATTCATCAGATAAAGCTATTTTAGTGCACGAGCGTCTAGCGATTGTTGGCGTATCAAGTGGTGCACAGCCTTTGTACAACCCTGAGCGTACAAATATTCTTGCTGTTAACGGTGAAATTTATAACCACAAAGAGCTCGCTGCTAGCTTAGAAACTGATTTTACTTTTCAAACTCAGTCAGACTGTGAAGTGATTTTGGCTTTATATAAACAAAAAGGCCCTGAGTTTTTAGATGATTTAAATGGTATTTTTGCGTTTTGTTTATACGACGAAGAGCAAGATGCTTACTTAATTGGTCGTGACCATATCGGGATTATTCCGCTTTATACGGGTCATGATGAGCATGGTAACTTTTATGTTGCCTCAGAATTAAAAGCACTTTCGCCAATTTGTAAACATATTGAAGAGTTCCCTCCGGGTCATTTCTTGTGGAGCAAAGATGGTCAACTTCGTAAGTACTACAGCCGTGATTGGCAAAGCTATGATGCAGTAAAAGACAACGAAGCAAAAGCGAGCGATGTTAAAGAAGGCCTAGAAGCAGCTGTTAAACGTCAATTAATGTGTGACGTTCCATATGGCGTTCTATTATCTGGTGGTTTAGATTCTTCTGTAATTTCAGCTATCACACAGCGTTTTGCTGCAAAACGTATCGAAGATAATGACGAGTCTGATGCTTGGTGGCCAAAACTGCATTCATTCTCTGTGGGTCTTGAAGGTTCACCCGATTTAGCAGCTGCGCAAAAAGTAGCTGATATGATTGGTACGGTTCACCACCCTATTCACTTTACTATTCAAGAAGGTATTGATGCCCTACGTGAAGTGATTTATCACATCGAAACGTACGATGTAACCACTATTCGTGCCTCAACACCGATGTATTTAATGGCGCGCCAAATTAAAGCCATGGGTATTAAAATGGTGTTGTCAGGTGAAGGTGCAGATGAACTATTTGGTGGTTACCTTTATTTCCACAAAGCACCAAATGCGCAAGAGTTCCACGAAGAGCTTAACCGTAAAGTCTCTAAACTACACATGTTCGACTGCTTGCGTGCTAATAAATCAATGGCAGCATGGGGCGTTGAAGCGCGTGTGCCATTCCTAGATAAAGAATTTGTTGACGTAGCAATGCGTATCAACCCAGAAGCGAAGATGTGTAAAGACGGTAAAATCGAAAAACACATTATTCGTGAAGCGTTCGACGGTTATCTACCAGACGACGTGCTTTGGCGTCAAAAAGAACAGTTCTCTGATGGCGTAGGCTATAACTGGATTGATACTTTAAAAGAGTATGTGAACGAACAAGTTAGCGATCAAGACCTTGCTAATGCTAAATACAAATACCCGATCAATACGCCTGATTCTAAAGAAGCGTATTTCTATCGTAGTATTTTCGAAGAGCACTTCCCTGGTGATGCCGCTGCGAAATGTGTTCCGCATGGCAAATCAGTTGCTTGTTCTACTCCTGAAGCACTTGCTTGGGATGCATCATTCCAAAACAATGCTGATCCTTCAGGTCGTGCTGCTGGCGTTCATAACGACGCTTACAAAAAATAGCAATTTTGTGCTGCAAGCCCCGTGTTTGCAGCACTTTCCTCTCAATTGAAATAATTTGCTTTGAAATAATACTGTCATCAAATTATTCCATTCCCGACCCAATTTGTTCACAATTCCAACAAAAAACGTAAAAAACTGCATTTATTCGGCTGTTTAGGGACAAAACCATTTACATTTTTTTTCGAACTCCTACACTAAAGACTAGACTTTGGTACAAATTTAGTTCGTCTACAAACTAATTTTAAGTTTTACACGTAAAAAGAGTATTAGTTGAACTTGTGCCATCCGGCCGTTTAGCTTTCTGCTAGATATAACTACAACAAGAGGTATTCATGAGCGAACATCATGATAAGTACAGTATCGACAATACCGACTACACCGTCGGTCAGGACAATGTACAAAAATGGGGTTTTGATGTGCATAACCCTGTATTTGGCATTAGTGCTGGTTTAATTGCCCTATTCTTAGTGGCAACACTTATTTCAGATGCTGAAACAGCAAAAACAACCCTGAATGGTATTAAGAACGACATTATTAATAACTTTGATGGCTTTTTTATGTGGTCAGCAAACTTATTCGTATTGTTTTGCTTAGCGTTGATTGTTTCACCATACGGTAATATCCGCCTTGGTGGTAAAGAAGCGCGTCCAACTCACTCTCGTATTTCTTGGCTTGCAATGTTATTTGCTGCAGGTATGGGTATAGGCCTAATGTTCTGGGGCGTCGCCGAGCCTGTTGCCTATTTTACAGGTTGGTACGAAACACCACTCGGTGTTGAAGCAAACACGCCAGAAGCTGCCAAACTGGCAATGGGTGCAACTATGTTCCATTGGGGTTTACACCCATGGGCAATTTACGCGGTTGTTTCGCTTTCTCTCGCATTCTTTTGCTATAACAAAGGTTTGCCGTTATCTATTCGTTCAATTTTTTACCCTATTTTAGGTGACAAAGCGTGGGGCTGGCCTGGCCACCTTATTGATATTCTAGCTGTACTTGCCACTCTATTCGGCCTTGCAACGTCTCTTGGTTTAGGCGCGCAACAAGCTGCTGCAGGTATTAACCATGTATTTGGTACTGATAGCGGAATTGGCTTACAAATTGGCGTTATTGTAGGTGTTACATTACTTGCTGTTATTTCTGTTGTTCGCGGTATCGACGGCGGTGTAAAACTACTTAGTAACGTAAACATGCTTATTGCTTTTGTATTACTTGTATTTGTTGCACTTGTTGGTTTTTCTGCAGCATTTGGTAACCTACCTAATACAGTTATGGGTTATGTTGAAAACATTATTCCACTAAGTAACCCACATGGTCGTGTAGATGAAACATGGATGCATGGCTGGACTGTATTCTACTGGGCTTGGTGGATTTCATGGTCACCGTTTGTTGGTATGTTCATTGCGCGCGTATCTGAAGGCCGCACAATCCGTGAGTTCTTAATTGCTGTATTACTAGTTCCTACTGTTGTGACTATCTTCTGGATGTCAATTTATGGTGGTATCGCGATTGAACAAGTTATTGATAAAGTGGGTGTACTAGGTGAAAAAGGCTTAACTGATGTACCACTGGCTATGTTCCAAATGTTTGAAGCCCTGCCAATGTCACAAGTGCTTTCATTCATTGCAATTGTGCTAGTACTCGTGTTCTTTATTACGTCATCTGACTCAGGGTCATTAGTAATCGACTCAATCACTGCAGGTGGTAAAGTTGACGCGCCAGTGCCACAACGTATCTTTTGGGCAACAATCGAGGGCGCTATTGCAGCTGCACTTGTTTGGATTGGTGGCACACAAGCAATCGAGGCCTTACAAGCCGGCGCCGTATCTACGGGCTTGCCGTTTACCTTTGTATTGCTATTAATGTGTGTGAGTTTACTCCTAGGTTTACGAACAGAACCAAGACACTAAACACGCCTTTAAATAATAAAAAACGCCGCATTTTTGCGGCGTTTTTTATTTATAAGCTTTGCTCAATTAATTTAAATTACCCAGCAAAAACCGTGCTACGAGCGCTATATGAGTAATTCGCTTAGCGGCGTATCAGGGCGGTAATGATAAGCTATTTGCGCTTGTAGCAGCTCTGCGGTGGCTGTGGCGTCATTAAGTGCATTGTGGTTTTGATACGCAGGTAACGAATAACGAATGCGAGAGTCAGCTAAACGCACAGAATCAATCTTAGAATTAAACAATCGCCCAAGTAACCCCTGCTTTGCTTTAAGTGCACGCGTTTCCAGATCAAGCGTGTCTATAACAGCAAATTCAAGCCCTTCACCTAAGCGTGCTTGCAACGCTTGATATAAAAAGTGCCGTTCAATGGGAGCAAAATGAACCACAATCACTTTGCCTTTTAATGCTGCTAACAATGGCTCCATAATTGTTGAAAAGTCTGGTGCATCGCTCACTTCTGAGTGAGTTATACCATGAATAACAATCGACTCTTCAGCAAGCTTGCGCCTTGGTTGAACAATCCAATGTTGGCTATCTTTACAAAAAATACGCTTAGTATTGAATGGGATTAAACCAACACTGACTATATCGTCATTTTGATAATTTAGACCGGTTGTCTCAAAATCAAGTGCTACTAAGGGAACATCGCTAATTGGCGTGTTTAAATCACAAATAGCTGATTCATAAAACGCTTGAATCAGCGGCTGTTTGCTCTGTGCTAATAACTGCTGATACCGAGTCGGCCAATCAAGTTTTGCGCCTTGTTTTGCCATTACTTCATCCCAGTGTTAGCAGAGTATCTGAATTTTAGGAAATTCTGCGCTTTATCTAAAATCGCAAACGCTTCTTTAAGGTTTCGCTGTTCAAAAGGAGAAAGTAAATGAGGCTCTAAGTCGTTATCTGGCGCTTCATCAAGCTTTTCTATTTGCCACGCTTGGTGTCTTATTCTGATCATGGCAATGTACTCTAGGGCATCTCGTAAATCTTGTGCTTTACCTTCAGGAAGTAGTTTAGCTTCGATAATATCTTCTAAACGCTCGAATGAATTTTGTTTACGACTGCCTATCGCTAATGCATGCACACGTATTACGTCAGATAAAGGTGCAGTACCGCGGCGTTTTAAGTTCATAGAGCGCTTGTGTTGGCCATTATGCTCTAACACAAAGTCTTTAAAGAAACCTAAAGGCGGTGTTCTGTTACGTGCGTTAGCGGCGAGGTTAGCTAAGAAACGCTTATTCTTGCGCCCTTCTGTTGCGATAAAGCGTTTGAGCTCATCGGCCCATTTGTTTTTACCGTAAACACCGTCTAAATCAAAAAAGATCGAGCTATGTAATAAAGCCTGCGGTTTAGGTTCGGCCATCCAACCTGCAAATTGTTCTTTCCACTGCTCGCGTGTTAAACGCCACTTTTTAAATGACGCCATAATTTCACCTTCACAGTACTTATAGCCACATTCAGCTAAACCATCACAAACAAAATCAGCCAAATTCTGAAAATACTCGTCATGTAATTCCTCGTTAAAACTATTATCAAGGATGATGGCATTATCTTGGTCGGTCACAATTAATTGCTCATCCCGAGCCATTGAACCTAAAGCGATGAAGCAATAAGGAACCGGCGGTGGGCCAAACTTTTCTTCAGCTAAATCGAGTAAGCGCTGTTTGAAGGTTCGGCCTATAACAGCCATTGCGGTACCAATCATGTGAGAATTAGCATCTTCGTTAACCATGCGTACAAAGACATTAGGTAGCTGCCTTGCATAGTGAGCTAAATCTTCAACAGATTGCTGCGCTAAAATGCCGCGTACTAACAATAAGCTACTTTGCGACTCGTAGCGTAAAATATCCGATAACGAAATAACGCCAATCGGCTTTTTCTTAACGACTACAGGCAGGTGGTGAATGTTATCTCTGAGCATTGCAAGCACGGCTTCAAACACATAGGCATTGCTATCAAGCAATACTAAGTCTTTTTGCATTATTTGCGCGGCTGGCGCTTCGTAACTTAAGCCTTCAGCAATAACACTGGTACGTAAGTCACGGTCGGTAATGATGCCAACTACTTGGCCGTCGTCGTCATCAGGATCGTCACTGATTGGTTTATCTGCATCAGTCACTAGTACAGACGATACCGACTCTTGCGTCATCAATTGCGCAACCATTTGCACAGAGGCATCTTTTGCCACAGTGACAACATCACGATGAAGAAGCGACTTAACCTTGGCGGTTGTTAAATCGTTGCTGTCTGCCTGTTCAACAATTGCTTGGTGAAGGCGCACATTACCATCGGCTTCAAAAAAATCAGCAAATGTTTCGTATTCGTCGCAGTATTGATTAAACAACTCAACATTAATGCAATAAACTAAGGTGTCTTCGAGTGCCTTTGCCGGAAAGCGTACTTTGCGGTTCATCAGAAGACCCATTTGTCCAAAAATGCCACCGATAGTTAAACGGTTGTATAAATCACCATCACGACGATATATCTCTACAGCACCTGTTCGAATAACAAATAAATCAGCAATATCCTCGCCATAATTTAGTATTTCAGTGCCTGCGCGAAAATAAGCGATTTCGACTTGTGTAGCGAGTTTATTTACCGCCTCTTCAGGAAGATCATCAAAAGGGGCATGATCAGAAAGAAATTGGGCTATATCGACGTGTTCGGCTTGCATACGCGTACCTAGTTTTAAACATTTGATTTAATTGTGAGGGTAATTGGCTATTTTTTCAAAGAAAAAATAGCCAATTAAGTAGGATTAAGCCTTTTCTAACTCTTCAGCCAGAAGTTTCGACTCATCACCTCTTGGTTTAGTAAAGCGGGCTAAACCTAGGTAAATAACAGGCGTTAGATATAGGGTAAATAACACCGCTAGTGCTAAACCGCCAAATACTACCCAACCAATGGCGTTACGAGCCTCAGCCCCTGCACCGGTAGATAAAATAAGTGGTAATGCACCCAATAAGGTTGAAACTAGCGTCATCGCAATTGGGCGAAGGCGCACTAGTGCGGCCTCTTCTACCGCCACTCTAACCGAGCGGCCTTGGTCACGTAATTGGTCGGCAAACTCCACCAGCAAGATGGCATTTTTAGCAATTAGACCAATCAGCATCACTAAACCAATTTGCGAGTAAATGTTTAATGATGTACCTGTTAGATACAGCGCTAGAATTGCAGATGTAATACCAAACGGTACTGTGATCATAACAACGATTGCACTATTCACACTTTCAAATTGTGCTGCCAATACCAGAAGAACAATTAAAAAGGCCAGAACATAGGTCACTAATACCTCATTGGCAGTTTCTTCAAAGGTTAATGCCTCACCTTTAAACGCCAAGCTGATTCCAGATGGCAGAGATTGCTTTGAAATATCACGAATTTTTGTAACCAGCTCAGCAATAGTTACGCCCTCAGGCATTTCCATGCTCAGTTCAATAGCACGGCGCTGCGCGTGGCGCTCAAGCTCAGCTGCAACACCTTCTTCTGTAATGGTTGCCACACTACTTAATGGCACTAACTGACCATTGCGGCCACCAACATACAAGTTAGCTAAATCGCTCGGGTTTGTGATGGTTTGGTTTTGTGCTTGCAACATAATCGGGATTGATTGGTCACCAATGTTTAAATCGGCAATATCATCACCATTGATTGCAGCGCGAAGTGTTACAGAGATATCACTGAGCGATACACCGAGCTCTTCAGCACGACGTCTATCAATATTGACCCGTAATTGTGGCTGTGACGGCTGATATGAAATACGCACAGGTGCCACTTCTGGCACTGCTTTTTCTATTTCAGCAGAAAAGTCTTGAGCGGCTTTAAATATCTCGAGGTAGTCTTGGCCCAATAAGGCAAGCTCAATACCACCGCCTTGACCACGCAAGTTCAAACTATTTGAACCACCAGGGTAACCAGCCGCACCAGGAATATTCCCTAAAGGCTCACGGATTTTATTGATAATTTCTTGCTGACTAAAATGACGTTCGTCCCAATGTTTAAGCGGCACAGTAATAAATACAATATTTGGATCCCACTGCCCAACCACAGTGTAAATAGACTCAATATCACCACTTTCAACATACGGCAGTAAGATATCTTCCATTTGCACCGCTTGTCTGTCCATAAAGTTCAAGCCAACACCATCTGGACCACGGGCAAAAATACGAATTTTACCGCGATCTTCTGTTGGTAATAACTCGTTATCTAAATTGAAATACAGTGCACTAGAGCCTGCAGCAACCAACAAACATGCAAAGAAGGTAAGCCATGCATGTTCAAGTACACCGTGTATTGTGCGCTTATAAACAGCAGCTAAAACATGGCCAACTTTTGCAAATGGATGAAAACCGCCCTGCTTTAATTTTAGTTTTGATGTCAGCGCAGGTACCAAAGACAGCGCTACAAAACTTGAAATGATAACAGCGCCAGCTAATACCCCACCAAACTCTCTAAATAGTCGCCCTGCTGTTGAAGGTAAAAAAGCGATAGGCACAAACACCGCAGCTAATACGGCGGTTGTTGCCACAACAGCAAAGAAAACTTCACGGGTACCAACCACTGCAGCTGCACGGCGACCAAGACCTAAGCCCCGCTGACGTTGTATGTTCTCACTTACCACAATGGCATCATCTACAATTAGGCCAGTAGCTAATACTAGTGCAAGCAAGGTAAGAATATTAATCGAGAAACCAAGTGCCCAAATAAGTGCTAAAGAGCCAATTAATGCAACAGGTATCGCAAATGCAGGAACCAGCGTTGCGCGCCATGAGCCAATAAACACCCACAGTGTGATCACCACTAGTAGCACGGTTAGTAACAAGGAGTTAATAACTTCATCAACTGAGCTTCTGATAAACTGCGCATCATCAGAGGTTAAAGTAAATTCCATTTCAGGAAAACGTACTCGCATACGCTCAATTAAAGTTAGCACTTCATCCGAAATTTCAATGGTATTAGATTGCGCCTGACGAATAATTTCCATGCCAATCACAGGTGTACCATTGAGCCTCACGAACGAACGCGGATCAGCTGGGCCAAAGTAAACAGCCGCAACATCGCCAATACGGGTATCGTCACGAACGATGATATCGGCTACTTGTTCTGCAGAGATTGACGTTGCATCAGCACGCACGATCACCTGTTGATCGCTTGATTTTAAACTACCCGCAGGCACATCAAAGGGAGCCTGACGAAGTACATTGGCAATATCTGGTACCGTAAGGTTAAAGCTGCTTAGCTTAAGTGGGTCGATGCGCACTCTAAGAACCCGTTCGCGGTCGCCATTTAAACGAACATCGGCAACACCAGGAATGGTTAAAAACTGCGGGGCTAAGTCAACATCAACACGCTCTGTCAACGCCTCAAGGGATAAGCTATCACTTGATACCGTTAACGATACAACCGCTTCGGCGTCGTTATCGGCTTTAATAATTGATACCCGTTCAACTTCTTCGGGTAATTCTCGCTGCACACGGGCTACCGATTCGCGTGTTTCGTTTGCAGCATCATCTAAATTAACACCGGGGCGAAACTCAACCACGATACGAGCATTGTTTTCTTCACTTTGCGCACGAATCGACTTTACACCACTTACCCTAGCAACCGCCCCTTCGAGCTTACTAGTTACTTCGGTATCTACGGTCTCCGGTGAACCACCAGGGAAAGACGCTGATACAGTAATACGTGGTCTATCAACATCAGGAAGCTCACGTACTTCAACCCCTGCTATTGCAGCAATACCGGCAATAATAATGAGTAAGTTAAGTACCACAATTAAAACAGGGCGACGTATCGCCATTGATGGTAAGTCTTCCATCATAGGTTGCTGTTTCATCATTACTCCTTGGCTAGCTGCACTTCATTGATGAAATTAAGCTCTTGATTAGGTCTTAGGCGCTGAACCCCTTCTGTCACCAATAAATCACCTTCGTTTAAACCACCAGAGACTAGTAAACGCCCTGCTAAACGCTGCTCAATTTTTACATCAACGCGAGTTGCTTTTTTATCGACGCTCTTCCATACGTAAGGACCTGCTGCTCCCCACATCATTGCAGCTTCGGGTACTACGGCAAGCTCTTCACCTAGAATATTTATGTGTACACGAAAGCTCATACCCGGCATAAATTGCTGGGCATTATTATCAAGTTTGGCTTTTGTTCTAAGAGTGCGGGTTTGCGCATTGATACGCGAATCAAGCTCTGCCACCTGAGCCGTGTAAGCTTTATCGCCTAACCAAGGCACCACTTCGACCGAAGATTTTTGTTTAAGCACTGAGATAGCGGCCTCTGGGGCATTGAAATTGATATAAAGCTCAGAAATATCATCGATAGTCGCAATGGCTGTTTGGGTTGTGATCCTATCGCCTACTTCGACGTCAGTTAAACCCATAACACCACTAAAAGGAGCACGAACTTCGCGGTCTTCACGCTCTGTTTTCGCTTGCATTAACTGGACTTTTGCAAGCTCATAAAGTGTTTTCGCATCATCTAAATCACTTTGTGGCACCGCACCACGAGCGTGGCTTTCTTCAAGCCTTTTCATGGTGCGCTCAGCATCTTTTAAAGTAATTTCGGCTTCGATCAACGCTGCTTTTTGTCTACGTGAATCAAGCTCTAATAGTAAGTCACCTTTGGCAACGTTATCGCCTGGTTTAAAGTAAACAGCGGTGACTCTGTCCCCAACGGCTGGGTAAAGAGTGACTGAGTGAATCGCTTCAGCATTACCCACTGCTTTTATCTGTTGTTTAGACTTTTCAACAGACACTGATTCTACAACTACATTAGCCGCCTCTGCGACGGAAACACAACTAATACAGGCAATTAAAGTCCATGTATGTAATTTGCCAATTGTCAAAATTTCACCTAAATAAGAATCGTTTTAATTGTTACGAAGTGTAACAGCTTTGTGATCAATAAAAAGCTGACTTCGTTTAATAAACAATTAGCCAAGGTGAAATAAACGCATACATCGCCTGTGTTTTCTAATTAGAAACGACAATGTGATGAATCGACCTCTTTTAAGTGTGCTTCGCTTGCTATGGTTACCTCTACACAATCAGATTGATTAGATAATTGTTCCTTTTGAATTAGTGTAAAACTACCTTCTTTCTCTGATCTTAATGAATACTCAAAAGCTTCATTACTACCTTCTGATATAGCAGTTACTAGGCCGCCAACAAGTGCCCCTGCAACTGCCCCTGCAATCATCTCTTCGTGGTTGCCATCTAGCTGATCAACAAAACCAATTGTAGAGCCTGCTGCTATACCCGTTTTAACGTTGGATGATAACTTAACCGGCTGAACCGATGTCACTTTTGCATAAAAGCGTTTAATCATCACATTTTGGTCGGCTCTATCTACCCCTTGTGTCGCGCAGCCACCTAAAAATAGTAAACCTAGCAGTAATTTATTCATTCTTTGTCATCCCATCAGTATAAAAGCTTAAGTTAGATAGTATTCCTAAGGTCAGTTAGAGACTGTTTAAGATGTGTAAAAAACTGTATGTAGCTAAAACGAACAGGCATAAAAAAACCCCAGACTATGCTGGGGTTTCTATCAATTTATAAAGCTAACAATTACTGTTGGCGCTGCGCTTCTTTTTGCGCTTTTTTAGCTTCTTTACGTTTACGAAGAACTTCTTGCGCTTCGTTACCGATGTGACCTTCGCCACGCGCTTGTGCTAATTCGATTTGCTTTTGACGCTCAGCAAAACGTGCGCGTTGCTCTTCTGTTAGGCTGTCGTGACAGTGATGACACGAAACACCTTCCATATATTCAGGCTTTTGCTTTTCTTCTTCAGTGATAGGCATACGACAAGCATGACATTGGTCGTAAGAGCCTTTTTGTAAATCGTGATTTACCGCTACACGGTTATCAAATACAAAACACTCACCTTCCCACATGGTTTCTTCTTTTGGTACTTCTTCTAAATACTTAAGAATACCGCCTTCAAGGTGGAATACTTCGTCAAAGCCTTGCTCTTTCATGTACGCAGTTGATTTTTCACAGCGAATACCACCGGTACAGAACATAGCAACTTTCTTGTGCTTTTCTGGGTCTAGGTTTTCTTTCGCCCACGCAGGAAATTCACGGAATGTCTTCGTGTTTGGATCAACCGCATTTTGGAAAGTACCGATCTCGATTTCGTAATCGTTACGCGTATCGATAAGAATCACTTCAGGGTCTGAAATTAATGCATTCCAATCAGCTGGTTTTACGTATGTACCCACTACTTCACGTGGGTCGATACCTTCAACCCCCATAGTTACGATTTCTTTTTTCAGTTTTACCTTAGTACGGTAGAACGGGCATTCGTCATCGTATGACTCTTTAGTCACAATGTTGTCTAGGTTTGGTTGTGAATCTAACCATGCAAGTAGGTTATCGATACCTTCACGTTTAGCAGAAACAGTACCGTTGATACCTTCAGCCGCAAGTAACAAAGTACCGCGTACTTCATTGTCTTCCATTACTTTAAGTAGTGGTTGGCGAATCGCTTCAAAATCAGGAAGGGCTACAAATTTGTAAAGTGCGCAAACAACAAAGTGCTCGCTAGTTACATTGTCTTTATGAACAGCAGTCATGGTTTTACCTTTTGCTTTAAATGCCCATGTGGGGCGTTAACCGAATCGCAAATCCGGCGCATTGAGGGCGCGTATTTTACGCGAATTAGCGATAATTGCAAAAACTGATGCGAAATAGCTGTGTTTTTACTGTCTCCAAGTGAGGCAAGTGCGTTATAATGAACAGGATTCACAAATTTTGCTCATCGGAGATTACGCATTGCATTTTACTGAACTTGGGATTGATACACGCCTCGAAAAACAACTTGCGCATCAAGGCATCACCCAGCCCACTGACATTCAAGCTCACGCGGTACCAACAGCTATCGCAGGCCATGATATTTTTGCACAGTCAAAAACAGGATCGGGCAAAACGCTGGCGTTTTTATTACCTGCTGTACAGCGCGTAATGAAACAAAAAGCACTCAGTAAACGCGACCCTCGCGTTTTAATCGTTGCACCTACCCGCGAATTAGCAACCCAAGTGTACAGCCAATTAAGGCTATTAATTGCCGGTACAAATATTAGTGCTGTAAAAGTACTGGGTGGTGAAAACTTTAATGACCAAATTAAAGCACTGCGCAAAGACCCACATTTTGTAGTAGGTACACCAGGGCGTTTAGCTGACCATTTGAGTCAACGCTCATTACAGCTTTCAGGCTTAGAGCTGCTAATTTTTGATGAAGCGGACCGTATTTTAGATTTAGGTTTTACCGATCAAGTTAAAATGATCAACGAGCTTGCTGATCACCGTTTACGCCAAACGTTATTGTTTTCAGCAACGCTTGACCATGCACAAGTTGATGCCCTGTCACGTAACCTTTTACGTTCACCAAAACAAATATTGTTAAGTGCCTCTAACGAGCAACATAGTGACATTACTCAGCAGCTTTATTTAGCTGATCATCTAGATCACAAAGAAGCCCTACTAGAGCACTTTGTAAAGCAAGACAATGTTGGCCAATGCATTATTTTCACCGCAACACGTGCCGACACTCAGCGTTTAAGCCAGCTGTTAAACGATAAAGGCTTTAAAGCGCAAGCGCTTGCGGGTGACTTAACACAGGCTAAGCGCCTTGAAATTATGGATGCCTTTAGCCGTGAAAACTTTAAAATCTTAATCACCACCGATGTTGCGTCGCGTGGTCTTGATTTATTAAGCGTGACCCACGTAATTAATTTTGACCTACCAAAACATGCTGAAGAATATGTGCACCGTATTGGTCGTACTGGTCGCGCAGGCTTTAAAGGAACTGCTATTTCGTTAGTGGGCCCGAAAGATTGGCCTAGCTACAAAGCAATTAAAGCATTTTTAAATGATGAATTAAGCTTTTTCACCGTTGACGGCCTTGTTGGTAAATTTAAAGGTCTGCGTGAGAAAAAACCAAACACTGTTTGGAAAAAAGCAGAGAAAAAAGTGGCAGCTAAACCTGCAAAACGAAAACGCAAAGCAGCCCCTAAAAAACCAAAAGCCCCTATTCAAGCACCAATTAATGTAGATGGTTTTGCTCCAATGCGCCGTAAGAAAAAGCCAGAACAGGAATAACAATGAGTATTTTAGGAACCACACAAACCCTTTTCGTTAACGAAATGTCTAACGAAGGTGCTTATTTAGATGGCCGTGATTTAGGCGAAGTATTCTTACCAAGCAAAGAAATTGATTACGATCTAGAAGCTGGCGACAGCGTGCAAGTATTCATTTACTTAGATCACGCAGGTCACCCAACCGGTACCACGAAAAAACCATTGGCTGAGGTAGGCGAATTTGCCCTACTACGTGTTAAAGCAATCAACAGCACTGGTGCGTTTTTGGATTGGGGCCTCGAAAAAGACGTACTTGCGCCATACAACGAACAAAAGCCAAAAATGAAAGACGGCTTTTCGTATCTTGTACGTTTATATCTCGATAATGCTAGCCAACGTATTTGTGCATCGAGCAACTTTAATAAGTTTTTATCGAAAGAAGAACCAACTTACTCAGTAATGGAAGAAGTTGACCTAATCGTTGCCGGTAAAACAGACCTGGGTTACAAAGTACTTGTAAACGAAGCCCACATTGGTGTGGTTTATTACAACACCGTATTTAAAAAGATGTTTGTTGGACAGCGCTTAAAAGGCTTTATTCATAAAGTACGTGAAGACGGCAAAATCGACGTACTACTTGAAAAGCCAGGCATGGGCAAAGTAAACGACTTAGGTGAAAAAATCTTAGCAAAATTAAAAGCAGAAGGCGGCGTACTTCACTTAGGTGATAAGTCAGACCCTGAAGTAATTAAAAAGACTTTCTCAACCAGTAAAGCAAACTACAAAAAAGCCATTGGCGGTTTGTTTAAGCAAGGTTTGATTGATATTGAAGCAACATCGATTAGGTTGAAATAAGTTGCGAGTTAACAAGATATTGAAGTATTTGAAAGAGTAAAGCTTTCGCTTTACTCTTTTTTATTCTTATTGGTTTTGTTAGCTTTATCGTACATGTGCCGTAAATTTTCTAACGCTATTTTGAGTATTTTCATTTATGAGTTAAAGTCGGCACTGTTCCATAACCATCCTTTCCAGATTAACTCATTTCTGCCCCAAAATAAGTTAGGTTAAATGCTCTAACTGCTGCTTTGAGCAATCAAGAAACGGTCCAAGCCCTATACATTGAATGATAAGTTAACGCATCTTTAATAATAGCTAGAAAATTTTGCTTAATGGGCTTACAACACCGTTTGCTCCTTGTTGTAAAACATGGGTGTAAATCTGTGTGGTTTTGAAATCAGAATGGCCCAATTGTGCTTGAACGGTGCGAATATCGGCGCCACTTTGCAATAGGTGCGTTGCAAATGAGTGGCGCAAGGTATGAGGCGTAATAACCTTTGTAATATTGGTTTGCTTTAATGCTTTTTTAATCGCTTTTCTAACACATGTAGGGTGGAAATGGTGGCGACGTATCTCGCCAGTTTCTGGGTCATCACTTAATTTGTAGGAAGGAAATAAGTATTGCCACGCTAGTGATTTATTAGCTGAGGGATATTTACGAGTTAAAGCGTTAGGCATCCACACACCTGCGTATCGCTCGTTTTGTAAATCTAATCTTAAATATTCTTCAACTTGCAAAATTTGATTTCTAAGTAATGGGATCAACTCCGTTGCAAGAGTAACTATACGATGCTTGTTGCCTTTTCCGTTCCAAATTTGAATGCATTTGTAATCAAAATCAATGTCCTTTACTCGCAATTGCACCGCTTCCATCACACGCAAACCACTTCCATACATTAACCCCGTGATTAAGTAATATCGCTTGGAAAGATGACTCATCAATTGCTTTACTTCATCAGGCGTCATCACTACAGGCAGCTTGGGTTGTCGATTACTTCGTGCAAAATTCAAGTTTAAAGAAAGCTCATTTTTGACAATATGTTTATATAAAAAAGCGAGCGCATTTAAAGCTGCACTTTGTGTTCTAGGTGACATATTACGTTTTAATACAATATGGTCTAAAAACGCTTAGACTTCTGCATCTCCCATTGAGCTTGGGTGACGTTTGTTGTGAAAGTGAATAAATTTTGCGATCCAACCTAAATAAGCATTAATTGTTCTTAATGAATACTGACGAGTGAGCATATAGTCTGCAATGTAGTTTAAATAAGGAGAGCGAGTTTTCATTTTCATTCCTTTGAAATGAAGCTGTATACATATACAGGTTTAGCTCAGTCGCTCGTATAGTCAAGAAAACGACCCAATCGCTCGTTTTTATCCTGAGGTAAAAGCGAGAACTCCTAAATTTTAATAACACTGGTAATTAGTTAACAAGTTTGTTAGAAATAATCTAATAAGGAAAACGAGCTACGCTGTAGTAGAAAAACGCGCGATTAGCTCGCTATAAACATGTTATAACTCAAGGTCGAGAATCGTGAAGTACAAGAACTTCAAGCCATTAATTCACAACTTTACGCATTCCTTTGTAGGAGGTTGTAATTACGTTGACGGTAAGTTTATATATGAAGATTTATTTGAACTTGCTCAACAAAAATCTGGTGAAAAAGTCATCATTCAATGGATTCCTCGAATCGAAGCAAGTAATCCCGAGTTAACCAAACGAGTTAAAGAATCAATAAGCTTTTATCAGCAGTGGTTGCCAAAACTAGCAAATAGTCTTGGGGTATCCTTAGATCATTTGGTTGAATACCAAACAGAAATTTATTTAACAAAAACTCGTCAAATAAATATTCGAGCGTTCGGTCAAGACGACCGTGGTAAAAAATATGAGTATTTCGTGTGGATTTGAGTTATAACAAAGCCATCATGAAGGGACGCAAAAAGCTTGGCTGTGCTCCTTCGTCGCTAATTTTAGCCAAGCTTTTTCGCGCCCCATATGGCGGCGTTACTGATTAAATACTCTAACGTGTTTTTGTCCATAAACGAGTTTATTCGGCCGTCTGATTCTCGTTTTTAGATGACCTAGATAACTTTTCTGAAATTGCCACAAACAAAAAGAGCATTGTATACAGCGCGATATAAATCACGCATACAATGCTCTTTAGAGACTATTTTAAAATAACGCGGATTATTTTAGTGAGTCGTTAATTTCTTTTAGTGTTGCAACTGGGTCTGCCGATTGAGTGATTGGGCGGCCTACAACTAAATAGTCGCTGCCATCTTCAACGGCTTGTTTTGGTGTCATGATGCGCTTTTGATCGCCTGCATCGCTGCCTGCTGGGCGAATACCCGGAGTAACCAGTTTAAAGTCTGCGCCAAGTTCTGCTTTTAGCTTTTTCGCTTCTTGTGCTGAGCACACTACCCCATCAAGGCCTGATTCTTTAGCAAGGTTTGCTAGGTAAATTACTTGCTCTTCTGGTGTTTTATCTATACCTAAACGAGTAAGCTCTGCCGCATCCATACTGGTTAGTACAGTTACTGCAATCAATAATGGTGCGTCATCACCAAACTGCTCTAAAGCTTGTTTTGCTTTAGTCATCATTTCAACGCCACCAGAGGCATGTACGTTAACCATCCATACACCCATTTTTGCAGCTGCTGTTACAGCTTTAGCCACTGTGTTTGGAATATCGTGAAATTTTAGGTCTAAGAATACATCAAAACCTAAGTCTATTAGTTCCTTAACAAAGCTAGGACCAAAATACGTGAACATTTCTTTGCCTACTTTAAGGCGACACGTATCAGGCGATAATTGCTTTACAAACGCAAGAGCTGTTTGTTGATCATCATAATCAAGGGCAATTAATACTTTTTTTGAATCTTCGACAGACATAACTTTCCTAAAAACTAATGGACTAATATGAATTAAAAACCGTCTATGCCACGGCTTGGAACAATTGTTTCCCAGTGCTTACAAGATGGACATACCCAATAAATGGTATGACTGGTAAAGCCACAGTGTTGGCACTGAAAATCAGGTTTGGTTGCGATATAAGACGTTACTAGCTTATCAATTTGATCGAGTACATCTTTAATATCGTTGTTTTGTTTAGCAAGTAGCTGTAATAAAAAGCTAAAGCCACGAATAGTCGGATGACGCTTTAAACTATCCGTTAAAAATTTAATTGCTTGCTCGATGTGGCCTTGTTCAAGTAAAGCTTGGCAGTGTTTTATTTTTATTAATACACCACCTTTATCGAGCAGTTCATTGAGCAATTCGTAAAACTGATGCGTCAAATTAAGCTTTTGATAGCTCAGTGCTAACTCTTCAATAAACACTGGCGCAAAAAACGTGAACTGGCTAATCAGCTCACGCCAATAGTAAATTGCTTTTACATAATCTTCTTTAGTAAAAGCACTGTGGCCAAGCTCATACAACGGGCGAATAGCTTTGTGGTTTAAGCTAATAGCTTTACGCATAATTTGCGTATCGTTATCTTGTAAGGCTGCTTCACAGTAAAAATTGGCAATGGCTTTTACATGCTGAGGTTTAGTGAACAACTCACTGTGGGCCTCGTACATGTTAATGCCCTTTTCCCATTCACGTGTTTGTGAATAAAGATTAATAATTGGCTCTAACGCTTCTTTATAGCCTGCCTTAACAAGCCATACTAAATGCTCTTCTGCACCATCTAACAAGCCTGCCATAATGTAATCTTCAGCAAGTTCTAAGCGGCTGGTTGCAGCTTGTTGCTCATCAAGACTTGGATGTTTTAATAACAGCTCATGAATTTTAATGGCGCGATCAAGTTCGCCACGGCGGCGGAACATAGTTGCTAGCGTTGAATAGTGTTCAACAGAATCAGCGGCAACTTCGAGTAGATTAATAAGGTGTTCTAAGCCTTGGTCTTCTTCTCTGTCTAAGAGAAATTTAAGGCCTTTAGAATATTCAGAGGTAATTTGGCGATTAAGCTGATGAGCTTGGTTTTTAGCGCTGTTTTTACCCATTATCCAACCGTAACCGGCTGCAACGGGTAAAAGTAAAAACAGAAGCTCAATCATGATTAGGTGTCTTTATTAGCAACAAGCTTTTTATTGTTTTTTTCAGGCGCTAATTTCTTTTTTAAACGATAATTTTGCCACTTTAACTGAGAAAACAGTGTAAAGCTTATAAAACAACCAATTGCGACACCTAAAATAAAGCAGATACTTATTACAACAGCTAGGGGCAAAGTATTACTCGCGATTAAATAATTGATTTGCACCAATTGTGGATTCTGTGAACCAAGTACAAACGCAATAAATAAACACAGCGCAATTAATACAATTTTTAATACCCTAAACAAGTAACTACTCCTGTATAAAACTAGGCAATACTCGCATTTACGCGGTCACGTAATTCTTTACCTGGTTTAAAATGTGGTACGTGCTTACCGTCTAACTCAACTGTTTCGCCAGTCTTTGGATTACGACCTGTGCGAGGAGAACGATAATGCAATGAGAAACTTCCAAAGCCACGGATCTCGATGCGATCTGAGCTAGATAATGAGCCGGCCATTTGTTCAAGAATTTCTTTAACGGCATTTTCAACATCTTTCACAGGGATGTGTGCGTGTTGCTCGGCAAGTTGTTCTATCAATTCTGACTTAGTCATAGCGTTTCCTTAAAGAGTGGTAAAGGAAGGGCAAAACTGCCCTTCCAATTTTAAAAGACTAGATATTAGTCTTTTTGAGCATTTTTGAATGCTGCAGCCATAGCGTTTTCGAACGCTGGCTCTTCTTTCTTAAGCTTCTCTAGTACTTCTTTCTCTTCTGCTTCGAAAAGAGCTTTAACAGATAAGCTTAAAGTGCGGTTCTTACGATCAACACCAACGTATTTCGCTTCGATTTCGTCGCCTGCAGAAACTACAGTAGTAGCATCTTCAACACGCTCTTGAGCGATATCAGCTACACGGATGTAACCTTCAACGCCTTCGATTAGCTCAACAGTTGCGCCTTTCGCATCAACTTCAGTCACTTTACCTTTAACAATAGCACCTTTTTTGTTTGCGTCCAGGTAGTTATTGAATGGGTCAGCTTCGATTTGTTTAACACCTAGAGAGATACGCTCACGCTCTGGGTCAACTTGTAATACGATAGCAGTGATTTCGTCGCCTTTCTTGAATTCACGTACAGCTTCTTCGCCTGGCGTGTTCCAAGAAATGTCTGAAAGGTGAACAAGACCGTCAATACCGCCTTCAAGACCGATGAAGATACCGAAGTCAGTGATTGATTTGATCTTACCAGTAACTTGGTCGCCTTTGTTTTGTAGACGAGCAAATTCTTGCCATGGGTTAGCAATACATTGCTTAAGACCAAGAGAAATACGACGACGCTCTTCGTCGATTTCAAGAACCATAACTTCAACAGTGTCACCTAGTGAAACAACTTTTGAAGGGTGGATGTTCTTGTTAGTCCAATCCATTTCAGAAACGTGTACTAGACCTTCTACGCCTTCTTCGATTTCAACGAAACAACCGTAGTCAGTAAGGTTAGTTACACGACCAGAAAGCTTAGAACCTTCTGGGTAACGACCAGCGATAGCTGCCCATGGATCTTCGCCAAGCTGTTTAAGGCCTAGAGATACACGAGTCTTTTCTTTGTCGAATTTAAGAACTTTAACTGCGATTTCGTCGCCAACATTAACGATTTCTGAAGGGTGCTTAACACGCTTCCACGCCATGTCTGTGATGTGTAGTAGACCGTCAACACCACCAAGGTCAACGAACGCACCGTAGTCTGTAAGGTTCTTAACGATACCTTTAACTTCTTGACCTTCAACAAGGTTAGCAAGAAGCTCTTCACGCTCTTGTGAGTTCTCTGATTCGATAACTGCACGGCGAGAAACAACAACGTTGTTACGTTTTTGGTCAAGCTTGATTACTTTGAACTCAAGCTCTTTACCTTCAAGGTGAGTTGTGTCACGTACTGGACGAACATCAACAAGTGAACCAGGTAGGAAGGCACGGATTGAATCAACTTCAACAGTGAAACCGCCTTTAACTTTACCGTTGATAACACCAGTAACAGTCTCTTGCTCTTCACATGCTTTTTCTAAGCGGATCCACGCTTCGTGACGTTTCGCTTTCTCACGAGAAAGGATAGTTTCACCGAAACCGTCTTCGATTGCGTCTAAAGCAACATCTACTTCGTCGCCAACAGCAACTTCTAGTTCACCAGCAGCATTTTTGAATTGCTCAGCAGGGATTGCACTTTCAGATTTAAGACCAGCATCAACAAGTACGATGTTGTTCTCGATTGAGATAACAGTACCTTTAACGATAGAGCCTTGCTCTGCTTCAAAACCCTTAAGGCTTTCTTCAAATAACTGCGCAAAATTTTCTGACATTATACGTCTCTAAATAATTAAATAACCAATTAGCAACCATGCTGCATGGGGTTGTTAAAATAGCACTGGCTTCCTGCCGGCACCTTAATAAATTACTTTTAAGCTTTTGGAAGCTTTCCTGCAAGTACTGCTTCGTCGATTAAAGTTACTACTTTATCAAACACTTGCATTGCATTAAGCTCGCTAGTATCGAGCTCAATGGCGTCTTCTGCAGGAACAAGCGGCGCAACTTCACGCGTCATATCACGGTGATCGCGAGCTTTTATGTCCTCAAGTAGACCACTTAGTGTAACATCAAGACCGCGTTCGTTCAACTCAGCAAAGCGACGACGAGCGCGCTCTTCAGCTGATGCGGTTAAATAAATCTTCAATGGTGCATCTGGGAACACAACTGTGCCCATATCACGACCATCGGCAATTAAGCCGCTCTCAGTACGAAACGCACGTTGACGACGTAATAATGCTTCTCTCACCCGTGGTAATGCAGCAATCTTTGATGCCGCAGCACCCACTTCTTCGTTACGAATTGTGGTTGTGACGTCTTCGCCTTCCAAGACAATTTTAGAAGTATGTGTTTGGCTATCGACCAAAAACTGTACATCTAAGTTTGCAGCTAGCGGAACTAGCGCATCTTCATTATCTAGTTCAATTTGATGATGAAGCGCTGCAAGTGACAGCACACGGTAAATCGCTCCACTGTCTAATACATCCCAACCTAATTTCTCGGCTAACAAGCGACAAACAGTTCCTTTACCTGAACCACTTGGGCCATCGATGGTGATTACGGGCATTGATAACGCCTGCATTTATAACCTCCTGCAATGCACACCAAAATAAAACCGCGATATTATACGCCAGTTCTAGAAATAGATCCGCATTTAGAATGTAACTTTTTATATTTTCTTCTGTTTTATTGACTTGAGACAGACTCTAGTACTTTGAAAAACGTTGGAAAAGTTTTGTATGTACACTTAGGATCGTTAATGGTTATCGGCTTTCCGCCAACGGCAACCATTGCAAAACACATGGCAATACGGTGATCGTTATAGGTATCAATCGCTACATCGTTAAATGTGTCTGGTGGTGTAATTTCGATGAAATCTTCACCTTCAACCACTTCTGCACCAACTTTACGAAGCTCAGTCGCCATGGCATATAAGCGATCTGTTTCTTTTACACGCCAGTTATAGATATTACGAATAGCTGTTTTACCTTTAGCAAAAAGCGCAACAGTGGCGAGTGTCATTGCCGCATCAGGGATTGCATTGGCATCAATATCGACCGCGTTTAGCTCACCTTTACGAACCACCAGCTTTTCATCGTACCAATCGATTTTGGCGCCTACTTGCTCCATAACTTTGGCAAAACCAATATCACCTTGAACAGATGCCGCACCTACCCCGTTAATTTCAATTTCGCCGCCCGCTATTGCAGCCGCCGCAACAAAGTAAGAGGCGCTTGATGCATCACCTTCAACCATAATGCGCTCAAGTGCTTGATACTGCTGACAGCCTTTAACGTAAAATGTTTCGTAATTGTCATGGCTTACAGTAACGCCAAAGCGCTTCATTACATCTAGGGTAATGTCAATGTAAGGCTTTGATACCAGAGTGCCTTTAATGGTGATTTCTGTATCGCCATTAAATAATGGCGCTGCCATTAGTAACGCTGTTAAGAACTGGCTAGAAATGCTGCCATCAATTGCAACTTTACCACCGTTGATTTTGCCGCCTTTTATGGCCAGTGGTGGATAATCTTTGTGCTTAAGGTATTCAACATCACCACCAAGAGCTTGCAGTGCATCTACCAAATGGCCGATTGGGCGCTCTTCCATACGAGGCTCGCCGACCAGCTGGTACTCGCCATCTACAGCAGCTAAAACCGCTGTCAGTGGACGATAAGCTGTACCGGCATTACCTAAAAATAAAGGCTCGCTTGGGGTTTTAAATTTACCCGCGACACCCTCTACGGTGGCCACTGTTTTATCTTCATTTAGCGATACATTTACGCCTAAAAGATTTAATGCACCTAACATGTGACGAATGTCATCACTGTCTAGTAGGTTTTCAACAACCGTTGTGCCCTCTGCAAGAGCAGCTAGTAACAAGATACGGTTTGATAAGCTTTTTGAGCCTGGTAGTGTCACACTACCATTTACCTTTGTAATCGGTTCAAGTCGAAGCTGTTCCATAATTAGCTGTTCTCCTTGGCGAATTTTTCCATAAAATTAACCAAGGCTTGAACACCTTCAAGTGGCATCGCATTATAAATGCTTGCGCGCATACCACCGACAATACGGTGACCTTCAAGGGCTAATAAGCCTGCTTCTTTTGACTCACTAATGAATTTATCATTCAGTGATTCGTCGTTTAGCCAAAACGGTACGTTCATACGCGAACGGCAATGCTTAGCAACTTTGTTGCTGTAAAAATCTGAGCTATCAATGTAGTTGTAAAGAAGTTCTGCTTTTGCGATGTTTTGTTCTTCCATCGCTTTAACGCCGCCGTTTGCTTCTAGCCATTCAAATACTTCAGCAGCTAAGTACCACGCGAATGTCGGTGGTGTGTTATACATGCTGCCTTGTTTTGCTTCTAAGGCGTAATCAAGAATACCTGGCTTTGCAAGACCTTCACGCTCAAGAAGCGTTTTGCGAACAATAACAATCGATAAACCTGACGGGCCAATATTCTTTTGTGCGCCAGCGTAAATAAGATCGAACTGATTTACGTCAAACTCGCGCGATAAAATAGTCGATGACATATCAGCCACAATAGGTGCTGATGGGTGTGATGGTACGTCAAAAATTTCAATGCCGTCTACGGTTTCATTCGGACAATAGTGAATGTAAGACGCATCAGCAGGTAATTCCCAGCTGCTTGCTGGTTTAATAGAGAACTGGCCATTTTGCTGCTCATCATCACGTACATTGATGCTTTCAACTGCAGTGAATTTTGCCGCTTCTGAAGTAGCCCCTTTAGACCATACACCGTTTTCACAGTACACAGCTGGCTTATCATCAAGGTGAAGATTCAGTGGCACAGCACTGAATTGACCACGGCCACCGCCGTGCATAAATAACACTTCAAACTCATCGCTAATATTCATTAAACGACGCAGGCTTGCTTCACATTTAGTGGTAAGCGCTAAAAAGTCGCTGCTGCGATGGCTAATTTCCATCACAGAGACACCTAAACCTTGCCAATCTATAAATTCTTTTTGTGCTTTTTGCATAACTGCCGGCGGTAGCATTGCCGGTCCTGCACAAAAATTATACTTAGTCATTACTTTGCCTCATTCCAGTAATTATAGTGCGGATAAAAAAAGCGGCCGAAGCCGCTTTTTAAATCAATGTTATTCTGAAGGTGGGTTATCACCCGTTTCTTCAGTATTGGTATCGACTACTTCAACGGCCTCGCCTTCGATGGCTTCAAGCTCATCAACTTCGATTTCTTCGATACGTTGTAAACCAACTACTTGCTCTTCGTCAATAGTTCGTATCAAAATAACGCCTTGAGTATTACGACCAACCGTAGAAACCTCGTTTACACGGGTACGTACTAAGGTACCGCGATTCGAGATAATCATGATTTCGTCGTTATCGTCAACTTGTACTGCACCAACCACAGCGCCATTACGCTCGCTTACTTTGATTGATACAACACCTTGTGTTGCACGGCTCTTCGATGGGTAATCTTCAAGTGCTGTACGCTTACCGTAACCGTTTTCTGTCACAGTTAGGATTGCACCATCTGACTTAGGTACGATTAACGACACAACGCGTTGGTCGTCAGCCATCTTGATACCACGAACACCTGTTGCTGTACGACCCATTGGACGTACACCTTTGAAGCGGATTTCTGGGTTACCGTTTTCGTCTAGAACTGGGTTACCGTTTTCATCAACAACTGCTGACTCTTCTGCTTCTTTAAAGCGAACAACTTTACCAGCATCAGTGAATAGCATGATTTCATTCGTGCCATCAGTGATATCAACACCAATTAGGCTATCGCCTTCATTTAGGTTAACAGCGATGATACCGCTCGCACGTTGACGGCTGTATGCTGTAAGTGGTGTTTTCTTAACTGTACCAAACGCAGTTGCCATGAAGATGTATTTATCTTCTTCGTACTCACGTACTGGTAAGATAGCAGTAATACGCTCATCAGCTTCAAGTGGTAATAAGTTAACAATTGGCTTACCACGCGCTGCACGGCTTGCTAATGGTAACTGATATACTTTCAACCAGTATAGGCGACCTGCTGTTGAGAAGCACAGGATTGTATCGTGTGTGTTAGCAACTAATAGACGTTCGATGAAGTCTTCATCTTTCATCTTCGTTGCTGATTTACCTTTACCACCACGACGCTGTGCTTCGTAATCCGATAATGGTTGATACTTAACGTAACCTTCGTGAGAAAGCGTTACGACAACGTCTTCTTCATTGATTAGGTCTTCAAGGCTAATATCGTGAGCAGCTGCACTGATTTCAGTACGACGTTCGTCACCATATTGCTCTTTAATTTCTACTAGCTCGTCGCGGATAACTTCCATTAGACGCTCTGGGCTTGAAAGAATATGTAAAAGCTCAGCAATTAGATCAAGTAAGTTTTGGTACTCGTCTAAGATCTTCTCATGCTCAAGACCCGTTAGTTTGTGTAAACGTAGGTCTAGAATTGCTTGTGCTTGTTGCTCAGATAAATAGTACTGACCGTCACGGATACCTAAATCAGCCGCTAACCAATCAGGACGTGCTACGTTATCTTCACCTGCTTTTTCAAGCATTGTTTTAACAGTGCCTAGTTCCCAAGGACGTGCTGTTAGTGCCGCTTTTGCTTCTGCTGGTGTTGGTGACTTACGAATAAGTTCGATAATTGGGTCGATATTCGCAAGGGCAATCGCTAAGCCTTCAAGCGTGTGAGCACGGTCACGGGCTTTACGTAAATCGAATACTGTACGACGTGTAACAACTTCACGGCGGTGTACGATAAACGCTTCAAGCATTTCCTTTAAGTTGAAACACTTAGGTTGGTTGTTATCAAGTGCAACCATGTTCATACCAAACACAGTTTGTAACTGAGTTTGTGCATATAGGTTGTTTAAGATTACTTCACCAACATCACCACGTTTGATTTCGATAACGATACGCATACCGTCTTTATCTGATTCGTCACGTAGTGCGCTAATACCTTCAATCTTCTTATCTTTAACAAGCTCTGCGATCTTTTCGATAAGGCGTGCTTTGTTAACTTGATAAGGGATTTCGTGAACAATGATTGTTTCACGACCGGTTTTTTCGTCAACTTCGATTTCAGCGCGAGCACGGATATATACTTTACCACGACCGGTTAAGTACGCTTGCTCAATGCCTTTTTTACCATTGATAATCGCCGCAGTCGGGAAATCTGGACCTGGGATATATTCAATAAGGTCAGCAATTGACATATCAGGGTTTTGAATAAGCGCTAAACAACCATTGATAACTTCTGTTAAGTTATGAGGTGGAATATTCGTCGCCATACCAACCGCGATACCCGAAGAACCATTTACTAATAAGTTAGGTACTTTAGTAGGTAATACGTCAGGAATTTGCTCAGTACCGTCGTAGTTCGGTACGTAATCAACCGTTTCTTTTTCTAAATCAGCTAATAATTCATGTGACATTTTCGCCATACGGACTTCCGTATAACGCATTGCTGCCGCAGAGTCACCGTCAACAGAACCAAAGTTACCTTGGCCGTCAACAAGCATGTAGCGTAATGAGAAAGGCTGCGCCATACGAACGATGGTGTCATATACCGCGCTGTCGCCATGTGGGTGGTACTTACCGATTACATCACCAACAACACGTGCTGATTTCTTGTAAGGTTTATTCCAATCATTATTGAGTTCGTTCATTGCAAACAGAACGCGGCGGTGAACTGGCTTTAAGCCGTCACGTACGTCTGGCAATGCACGTCCTACGATTACACTCATCGCGTAATCAAGGTAGGAATTTTTTAATTCATCTTCAATATTGACTGGCAGAATTTCATTGGCGAGATCAGTCATTTGATTTCACATTCCTTCAGTATTGACTCATTAAGAGGCAAACCGCCGTCTTAAGAGCTTTAGTTATTATTTCCAGACCATGCTATCACAATTTATTTAGATTTACAGGCGCTAAATCTTTGCGATTTATTAATTTCCCCCTATATAATGGCCTCAGATTAACGAGGAAGTTTTTTATGACCGAGCATCAAAATGTAGATAATGCAGAAATTGCAAAGTTTGAAGCCATCGCAGAACGTTGGTGGGACCGCGACGGAGAGTTCAAACCCCTTCATGAAATAAATCCTCTACGTTTGGATTTTGTCGCTGATAAAGTAGGCGGCTTATTTGATAAGGAAACCTTAGATGTTGGCTGTGGTGGCGGCATCTTAAGTGAAAGTATGGCGCGTATGGGCGCTAAAGTAACCGGCATCGATATGGGCCAAGAGCCACTTACCGTTGCTAAGTTACATAGTTTAGAAACAGGCGTACCTGTTGATTATATAAAAGTACCTGCAGAGCAATTTGCTGCTGAGCACCCTGCTCGCTTTGATGTAGTGACTTGTATGGAAATGCTTGAGCATGTTCCAGACCCTGCTTCAATTATTCGTGCTGTAGCTGAACTTGCTAAACCGGGCGCCGATGTCTTCTTTTCAACATTAAATAAAACACCAAAAGCCTACTTGTTTGCTATTGTAGGTGCTGAAAAGCTTTTAAAAATGGTCCCTGAAGGTACACATGACCATAAAAAGTTTATTAAACCTGCACAGCTTATTGCATGGGCAGAAGAAGCGGGATTAAAAGTACGCGCCAGTACCGGCCTTCATTATAACCCGTTTTCTAAGCAGTACAGCTTAAATGATGATGTAAGTGTTAATTACATCCTCCACTTTGAGAAACTAGCCTGATGAGTGGTGTGCAAGCACCATCTATCGATTTTGATGCGTTTATCTTTGATTTAGATGGCACACTACTCGATACCGCGGATGACTTAGGTGGTGCATTAAACCGAGTGTTAACAGATGCCAATGTGGCGCCTGTTGCTGAGCATGTTTATCGCCCTGCTGCTTCTAACGGTGCAAATGCATTATTAGAAGTGGGCTTTGGTGATAAATGGCCTGAACTTGAACAACTCGCCTTGCGCCAGCAGCTTCTTGACTACTACGCCGAAGATATTGCTGTGCACAGTAAATGCTTCAACGGCATAGAACAGCTTTTAATTGCACTTGAGCAAAACAATATTAAGTGGGGCATTATGACTAATAAGCCCGGCTTTTTAACTGAGCCCTTAGTGCAAGCTATTCCCTCTTTGCGTGATGCAAAAGCGGTTGTGAGTGGCGATACATTAGCTGTGTCAAAACCATCACCGGATCCACTATTACACACCGCTGAGATCTTAGACGTTGATCCGAGCCGTTGTTTGTATATCGGTGATGCTGAACGTGATATTCAAGCTGCAAAAGCAGCCAATATGTACAGCGCAGCGGCGTTATGGGGTTATATACCCAGTGTAGACGCTGCACTTGGCTGGCAAGCGGATTTCAATTGGCAAACGCCGATTGATGGTTTTAACCATATATAGTGTTATTTGATAACTGAAACACCATATATTGTGATTTGATTTACTTTTGAGCATTCATTGATGATAAAAAAATCACTCAAAATTTATTTTTAAAAACGGTAAATTTTCTGGATCTTTTGTTGATTTCTACAAATTTCGTCGTCTATGAATGTTCAAAGGTTAATGGTCACTAACACAATGCGTTTATCCAATAGTTATCCACAAAATGGGGCAATTCTATCCCTTGCAAAACAGCGCAGACCACACTATCTTGTGATCTGCAATTTAAACAACACCAGATATTGTGGCTAAATGTTATTCAATTAGATCACCCTGGCGTTTAATAATAATAATTACATAAAGAATACCTTTGTCTTTACAACTATAATTTCCCAAGGAATACAGGCAAAACTATGAACCAACAGCTATCTGTAAGCAAACGTGACGGCCGTAAAGAGTCACTTGATCTAGATAAGATCCATCGCGTGATCGCTTGGGCCGCAGAAGGTCTAGAGAATGTGTCTGTCTCACAAGTTGAATTAAAATCACATATTCAATTTTATGACGGCATTCGTACCGATGACATTCATGAAACAATCATCAAAGCTGCAGCTGATCAGATCTCTAAAGATACGCCTGATTACCAATACCTAGCTGCTCGCTTAGCTGTATTCCATTTACGTAAAAAAGCGTACGGTCAATTTGAGCCACCACGCTTATACGATCACATCACGAAATTAGTTGAAGACAAGCGTTATGATCAACACCTACTTGTTGACTATACCGAGCAAGAAATTGACGAGTTAGATGCTTACATAGATCACAACCGTGACTTAAACTTCAGCTACGCTGCTGTAAAGCAACTTGAAGGTAAGTATTTAGTTCAAAACCGTGTTACTGGTGAAATCTACGAAAGTGCACAGTTTTTATATATCTTAGTGGCTTCAAGCTTATTCTCTGATTATCCAAAAGAGACACGCCTTGATTACATCAAGCGTTTTTATGATGCAGTATCTACATTCAAAATTTCATTACCTACACCTATCATGGCTGGTGTACGTACCCCTACACGTCAGTTCAGCTCATGTGTACTTATTGAATGTGGTGATAGCCTAGATTCTATTAATGCAACATCGTCTGCGATTGTTAAATACGTATCACAACGTGCGGGTATTGGTATTAATGCCGGTCGCATCCGTGCCCTTGGTAGCCCTATTCGTAACGGCGAAGCGTACCACACAGGTTGTATTCCGTTTTATAAGCACTTCCAAACAGCGGTTAAGAGCTGTTCACAAGGTGGTGTTCGTGGCGGCGCAGCAACGTTGTTCTACCCGCTTTGGCACTTAGAAGTTGAAAACCTACTTGTTCTTAAGAACAACCGTGGTGTTGATGATAACCGTGTACGTCATCTTGACTACGGTGTGCAGTTCAATAAATTAATGTATAGCCGTTTAATCAAAGACGATTACATCACATTATTTAGCCCTTCAGATGTACCAGGTCTATACGATGCGTTCTTTGAAGATCAAGCGAAGTTTGATGAGCTATACATCAAATACGAGCAAGACGAGTCAATTCGTAAAAAACGTATTAAGGCGATTGAGTTATTCTCAATGTTTGCACAAGAGCGTGCGAGCACAGGTCGTATCTACTTACAAAACGTTGACCACTGTAATACGCACAGCCCGTTCATCTCGACTGTGGCGCCAATTCGTCAATCTAACTTATGTTTAGAAATTGCATTACCAACTAAGCCACTTAGCAATGTAATGGACGAAGAAGGTGAAATTGCACTTTGTACGCTGTCGGCGTTTAACTTAGGTGCAATTGAATCACTTGACGAATTAGAAGAGCTTGCTGAACTTGCAGTACGTGCCCTTGATAACTTACTTGATTTCCAAGACTACCCTGTTCCAGCGGCTAAAAACGCGACCATGGGTCGTCGTACGCTAGGTATTGGTGTTATTAACTACGCGTACTACTTAGCGAAAAATGGTAAGCGTTACTCAGATGGCAGCGCAAATGCCCTAACTCACAAAACATTTGAAGCAATTCAATATTACCTAATGAAAGCATCAAATGAGTTAGCGAAAGAACGTGGTGCGTGTCCTAAATTTAACGAGACAACGTATTCTCAAGGCATTATGCCAACAGATACTTACAAACGTGACCTAGATCAGTTCTGTGAAGAGCCGCTTCACTTAGATTGGGATTCATTACGCGAAAGCATTAAAGAGCACGGTATGCGTAACTCAACGCTATCTGCCCTTATGCCTTCAGAGACATCATCGCAAATCTCTAACGCAACAAATGGTATTGAGCCACCACGTGGTCATATCAGCGTTAAAGCAAGTAAAGATGGTATCTTAAAGCAAGTAGTGCCAGATTATGAAAATCTGAAAGATAACTACGAGCTACTGTGGGATATTCCTTCAAACGATGGTTATCTACAACTTGTTGGTATTATGCAAAAATTCGTTGACCAAACGATCTCTGCAAACACTAACTATGATCCATCTAAGTACGAAGGCGGTAAAGTACCTATGAAGGTGCTATTAAAAGACCTACTGACTGCGTACAAACTTGGTGTTAAAACCCTGTACTATCACAACACACGTGATGGTGCATCAGACTCTCAAGATGAGTTAACGCCAGAGGTAGAAGATGACGGTTGTGCAGGCGGCGCTTGTAAAATCTAATTAAATTAATAACATAACAAAAGCGGGCTCATTAGCCCGCTTTGTCCTGACTGTTTTTTGAGAAATCACTATGTCATATACAACTTTTAGCCGAAATCATAATAACCAATTACAAGAACCGATGTTTTTCGGCCAAACGGTAAACGTGTCACGTTACGACCAACAAAAGTACCCTATCTTCGAAAAGCTAATTGAAAAGCAACTTTCGTTCTTTTGGCGTCCTGAAGAAGTTGATGTAAGTAAAGACCGTCTTGACTTCCAAGCGTTACCAGAGCACGAAAAGCACATCTTTTTAAGCAACTTAAAATATCAAACGCTACTTGATAGTGTGCAAGGTCGTTCACCTAACGTTGCGTTACTACCTATTGTGTCTATTCCTGAGCTAGAAACTTGGATTGAAACATGGGCATTTAGTGAAACTATTCACAGCCGTTCATACACACACATTATCCGTAACGTTACGCAATCTCCTGAACTTATCTTTGACGATATCGTAAGCAACGAGAAAATCAGTGAGCGTGCTGATGCGGTAACTAAATATTACGATGATTTAATAAACATGATTTCTGTTTACAACCTATATGGTGAAGGTAAACATGTGATCAATGGTGAAGAAGTTAAAGTCAGCTTATTTGACCTTAAAAAGCAACTTTACCTAGCAATGATGTCGGTTAACATCCTAGAAGCGATTCGTTTCTATGTAAGCTTTGCTTGTTCATTTGCTTTCGCTGAGCGTGAATTAATGGAAGGTAATGCAAAAATCATCAAGCTAATCGCCCGTGATGAAGCGTTACACTTATCTGGTACACAGCACATCTTGAACATTATGCAAGAAGGTAAAGACGACCCAGAAATGGCAATCGTTGCAGCACAATGTCGTGAAGAAGCAATTCAGATGTTTGTTGAAGCAGCAGAACAAGAAAAAGATTGGGCAGAATACCTGTTCAAAGATGGTTCTATGATTGGTCTTAACAAAGATATCTTATGCCAATACGTTGAATACATCACTAATGCACGTATGACTGCAGTAGGCCTACCTGCACAGTTCGAAAGTAAGAGTAATCCTATTCCGTGGATCAACTCTTGGTTAGTATCAGACAACGTTCAAGTTGCTCCACAAGAAGCTGAAATCAGCTCTTACCTTGTTGGTCAAATTGACTCACAAGTTGACGCATCTGACTTTGGTGACTTCGACCTGTAATGAGCTCAAACACCACTGCAGAGGTTATCCTTGCAGGAACAGACAGCCAGAATCTTGAATTTGATTCTGGCTGTTCATCTTTCCTTGAATGCCTAGAACAAAACAAAATAGATGTCCCCTACCAATGCCGTGAAGGTTATTGTGGCGCTTGCCGTGCAAAATTAGTCGAAGGTGATGTGAGCTACAATCAAGAGCCACTTGCTTTTGTTAGAGATGGCGAAGTATTGCTGTGTTGTAGTAAACCCAATGGGAAAGTAAAAATTGAGCTTTAATGCCAAATAAGCTCACTGGTTTGGTAGAAATTTTCTTTATCTGACACACTCACCATTTGCTGATCAATCGTAACATCCCACTGTAAGTTTTTAGTTAGATGACTCGCTAATTCCTCAATAAAGCTGTTATCAAACGCAATTAAATGACCATTATTTATAAGTTCCAACTGGTGTTCATTTTCTTTAAGCCAATCGTTATTTAAGGTTGTCACGACCCATAGCTCATCAACCCGCTTAGCGATTTTGTTGAGCTGTAAAATATCAGGTTGGTCAACAGCAAGCCATGTTTGATAATGGTCATCAAGTGCTTTTATTGACACATCTGGTTCTGCATGACTGAACCTTGCATTCAATATGGCTGTTTCGTTGTGTGAAAATAAGCAATAACTTAAAAGCTTAAGTACAAAGTGTTGATAGCTTTCACGACGGTCACATGCAGTGGTAAACACCTCTTTGTGATTACGATGCTCTCTTAAATCAGCAATGGTAAAATTTGCTTTGAATACCCTATTTTTATCAGACATAAGATTTTGCCATCTTGGTGTAACAGTCTAAGTATAGTGTATGGTGTTAAAATCGCGACTTAAGGTAAAGTTATAGTATAACGTTATTGCAGTTAAATAATTGCAGTGTTATATTATATCACCACAATCAACAACAAACTTAGAAGTAGTAATGATGAAACAAGTTTCTATTCTTTCTAGTGCTGTTGCCGCTGCGCTGTTTTCTCAATCAACAATGGCTGCTGTGATCACAGGTCAAGTATTAGATAAAAACCAACAACCTATCAGCAATGCTGAAATACATGTACACGGCAAATCACAAAGCGTTGTCACTGACAAACAAGGTCAGTTTAAAATTGATGTAGACAATAAAGGTCAGCTTCACATCAGTAAAAACAATTTCATCGATAAGCGTGTTGCTATTAATGGCGAAGACCAAAATGTTGTGGTTACGCTTACACCAACATCAGTTGAAACTGTTGTTGTTTATGCATCAGCACTTCATAAAAATAGTCTTGAAATGATTTCGCCAGTGAATATTTTAGCCGGTGATGAGTTAAAAGATAAAGCAAAACCGACATTAGGCGAAACACTAAAAGGTTTACCGGGCGTTAATGCAAGTTACTTTGGCCCAGTTTCATCAAGCCCTATTATTCGTGGTTTAGATGGTCCGCGTGTAAAGATCACCCAAAATGGCCTTGATAGCAGTGATGCATCACGTATTGGCCCAGACCACGCAACATCAAATGACAGTCTAGCAGCAGAGCAAATCGAAGTACTTCGCGGCCCTGCTACCCTGCTTTATGGCTCTGGCGCTATCGGTGGTGTGGTGAACGTTGTTGATAACCGTATTCCTACCGATAACATCGAGTCTTTAACCGGTGCTGCACAATACACACACGATACAGTATCAAATACCAACACCTATGCTGCAAAACTTGAAACCGGTAATGATGGTTTCAACTTCCATTTCGATGGAACAAAGCGCAAAGGTCACGATTATGACACGCCTAACTTTGAGCTTCCTGAGGAACATGAAGAGCACGAGGAGCATGAAGGTGAAGAACATGAAGAACACGAAACAGCTAACAGCGTAGAAAACACCTTTATCGATAGCCAAACAGTTAACTTCGGTACTAGTTACGTAGGCGATCACCTGACGCTAGGTGTGTCATACGGCCGCATCGAAACAGATTACGGTATTCCTGCTCATGAGCATCATCATCATGAAGAGGAAGATCATGACGAACATGAAGGTGAAGAAGAGCACGAAGAATCAGTATTTGCACAGCTAGAGCAAGACCGCTGGCAAGGTTACATGAGCTATGCACTTCATGATAACTGGATTGAAAATATCTCACTACGCGTTGGCTACACTGACTACAAACACGCTGAAATTGAAGATGGTGCAGTGGGCACAGTGTTTACAAACAAAACAACCGAAGCACGTGCAACCGTTGAGCACAAGTTAGGCCTTTGGCACGGTATGGCTGGTTATCACTACACTGAGTCTGACTATGATGCAGATGGTGAAGAAGCCTTTACGCCAGCAAGTGTTACTAAAACAAACGCATTATTCGTTCTTGAAGAGCGCCAGTTTGGTGATGTGACCGTTGAGCTAGGTGCGCGCCTTGAAGATTACCAAATCGACTCTGCTGTAAGCATGGCTGAGCACCATCATGATCACGATCATGAAGAGGAAGAAGAGCACCATGACGAAGAAGAAGCTGAAATCATTAACTATAGTGAAGATTTCACAAATCTAAGCTTATCTGCTGGTGCAATTTGGCAATATCAAGAAGGCCAAAGTGTTGCTTTGAGTGTATCTCGTTCAGAACGTGCCCCACTAAGTGCTGAATTACTATCAAACGGTATTCATATTGCAACAGGTACTTATGAGCTAGGCCTTGGTTATCATATTGAAGACGGCGAAATTCATTTTGAGCCAGAAGATATCGAGCAAGAAACTGCAACGAACTTTGATTTAAGTTTCCGCCGCTTTATTGGTGACTTTGGTTACACAGTTAACTTCTTCTATAACGACATTGAAAACTATTACTACCAGCAAAATACCGGTTTAGTTTTTGATGAAGGGCATGGCTTAGAATCAGCAGCTGATGCAGATGAAGATGCAATGGCGGTTTACCAATTCACAAGTAAAGATGCGAAATTATACGGTATTGAATTTGACGTACACTATCAAGTGACGCCAAGTGCGCTAGTTAAAGTGTTTGGTGATTCAACAACGGCTAAGCTAAAAGATGATGAAGGTTACTTACCGCGTATTCCGGCTAATAAACTGGGTTCTGAATTACAGTACACAGTGTCTGATTGGAAGTTTAGCCTAACCGGTACTCATTATTTTGAGCAATCTGACATTACTGCTTACGAGACAAAAACTGACGGTTATACCCTGTTTGATGCATCAGCTAACTACCAACTTGACTTAGGTCCTGTTGATACACAGCTTTACATTAATGTTGACAACATAACCGATGAACTTGGTTTCGTACACAGCTCATTCATTAAAGAAAAAGCACCACTACCTGGTCGTAACTTCAGCTTGGGTATTCGCGGTTATTTCTAATCGCTTTTAATGGTTATAAAAAACCCTTTCACTTTAAAAGTGAAAGGGTTTTTTATTAAGCATAGAAACTAAATAAAATTAGCTATTAGCCCTTTTGTTCAATCTTAGCCCATGAATCACGAAGACCCACAGTTTGATTGAATACTAATGTTTCTGCTTTGCTATCACGACAGAAGTAACCTGTACGCTCAAACTGGAAGCCCTGCTCTGCTTGTGCATTTGCCAGTGACGGCTCAACTTTCGCATTTTCAAGAACCACAAGTGATTCAGGATTTAGTGTTGCATTAAAGTCTTCTGCTGCCGCTGGGTTTGGCACGTTAAATAAACGGTCGTATAAACGAACTTCAGCTGTGATAGATTCACTTGCTGATACCCAGTGAATAACACCTTTAACCTTACGGCCATCACTTGGGTTTTTACCCAGAGTTTCAGGATCGTAAGAGCAGAAAATAGTCGTAATTTCGCCGTTTTCGTCTTTTTCAACGCGCTCAGCTTTAATTACATACGCACCACGTAAACGTACTTCTTTATCAAGAACTAAACGCTTAAACTTATTGTTTGCTTCTTCACGGAAGTCTTCACGCTCGATATAAAGTTCACGAGTGAAAGGTACGTCACGGCGACCCATCTCTTCTTTATTCGGGTGATTAGCAACAGATAACGTCTCTACTTTATCTGCGTCATAGTTTTCGATAACAACCTTCACAGGATCAAGAACAGCCATTGCACGAGGTGCATGCTCATTTAGGTCTTCACGGATACAGGCTTCTAGCATACCCATTTCGACCATGTTCTCTTGTTTAGTGATACCGATACGAGAACAGAACTCACGTACTGATGCAGGTGTATAACCACGACGACGTAAACCCGCAATTGTTGGCATACGTGGGTCGTCCCAGCCTTCAACATGACCATTTACCACTAAGTCGTTTAATTTACGCTTAGACATAATGGTGTACTCAAGATTTAATCGTGAGAACTCGATTTGTTGCGGATGACACTCAAGGCTGATGTTATCTAATACCCAATCGTATAAGCGACGGTTATCTTGGAACTCAAGCGTACATAATGAATGTGTAATACCTTCTAGCGCATCTGAAATACAGTGTGTGAAGTCGTACATTGGGTAAATGCACCACTTGTCACCTGTTTGGTGGTGATGAGCAAAACGAACACGGTAAATAATCGGATCACGCAGTACCATGAATGAACTTGCCATATCGATTTTAGCACGCAGTACACACTCACCTTCTTTGAATTCACCATTACGCATTTTTTCAAATAGCGCTAAGTTTTCTTCAACTGGCGTATCACGGTATGGGCTATTTTTACCTGGCTCTTTTAAAGTACCACGGTATTCACGGGCTTGATCTGGCGATAAGAAACACACATACGCTAGGCCTTTTTCGATAAGCTCAACAGCATAGCCGTATAAGGCATCGAAATAGTTAGATGAATACTTAATTTCACCATCCCACTGGAAACCTAACCACTGCACATCTTCTTTAATCGAATTTACGTAGTTGATGTCTTCTTTTTCTGGATTCGTATCATCAAAACGTAAGTTACAAAGACCTTGATAATCTTGGGCGATACCAAAATTCAAACAAATAGACTTTGCATGACCAATGTGTAAAAAACCGTTTGGTTCTGGTGGAAAACGCGTGTGTGTAGTCGCATGCTTACCGCTTGCTAGATCTTCGTCGATACGCGTTCTAATAAAGTTACTTGGGCGATTCTCAATTTCCGCCATAGGAGCATAATCCTCTGAATATTGCATGGTGACAAAACTAATGCATTATTACAAAAACAAACCCTAACATACAGTGGTTGCATCATGTTTATTGAAGATATTACGTCGATTGTTAAATACATAGTTCACAGACTCGACAAAATCGGTAAAAAAATTGTTCTAACGCAATAAAATGATCATTGACTAGCGATATAGTGCCGTCAGTTTCACTACCAATAAGGAAAAAAGATGGCTTCGCTCAATCAACATCGAGTCTATATTCCAAGCTCAGCACGTGCAAACCAGTATGTGTTAGTTGAATTTAAACCTACTGATGAGTTTTTTGCCCAGTTTACTAATGTGAGCTGTGCTTATAAGCGTCTTGCAAGGGAGTTATTTGCACTATGTGATGAGTATGAATTACATAATGTACACCTAATCGCCAACGATAAACTGCCAGTGGTTCGTTACCATGATGAGGCATATAGCTTAGAAACCGCTAAGCAAATTTTGTTTTTCTATAACCCACAATACCATGAAGCACATAATGTATTTGCTGATGGTGAGCAAAAATGCAAAAAAATTCGTTTATTATTCTTAGCGACAGGTGAAGATATTCGCGCTCATGCGGCTAGTTTTCATCATAATGTACAAAGAGTGATCAACTCACTACAAGAAAAACTACTAAGCGGCCAACCACCTCTTAAAATTCGTGACCACCAACATCTAACTTATGATTTATTTGCTAAAGCAAAAGGTCACAAAGAAAGCTATGGCTATAAATTACGTAGCTTATATCCACGTTACCAGTCTCGCCAATGTCATTTACCAAATGAACACAGTGAGATGACATACGCTGGGTTTTCGATTCCAGTAACTCGCGCCATTAAAACGCAATTTCAACATATGTTGAACGAAGAGAATTACACGCAGTTTTATCAATATATCTTTGATGCGTTCAAACGAGCATGTGATAAACGCGGATTAACACTCGGCGCTTTTATCGCTAACGGTACCCGCCCTATTGTTCGTAATAGCAATATTGATAACGCACAAAGTAACAGCGAACTGCAAAAGCTGACCTTTGATTGCAGCTCTGAGCAGGTGCAATTACAACAGTATTGGGATGCAGATCAACTTGTAGATTCGCTACATTTTGTGATTGCCGCAGCTGATAAAGACAAGCATGACATTGGTTATGGTAAGTTTATGAATCAAGTACAAAGTGCGATAAATGAAGTTACCGACGAGCTGGCATTTAATCCAACTCGCCAAGATTTACGCGTGCGTTTTTATCAGCACATTAACTATCAATATTAAGAGTATACCCAAGCTCCTCAAGATGCTGAAACTCACACCTTCAGGTGGTTTGGGTATATAGGAGGTGACGCATGCATCACCTCTTATTTCCGAGCTTAGTTAAATCTAGACGCAATACTTTAGAGCGGCGTTCATGGTTATAAAGCGCTTTTTTCTTCGCAGGTAGTTCATCAACTGTCACTATTTCAAAGCTTTGCTCTAAAAACCAGTGAATGCTACGTGTAGTGAGTGCAAATAAATGAGAATAACCCGCACGTTTAGCCTTATTAATAATAAACCTCAGTAGATAACTGCCGCGATCGGCATCTCGGTACTGAGGGTGAACAGCCAAACTTGCAAACTCCCCCACTTGTTCATCTGCAAACGGATACAAAGCCGCACACGCTATAATAAGACCATCACGCTCAATAACCGTAAATTGTTCAATTTCGATTTCTAGCTGTTCACGAGAACGGCGCACCAAATAGCCTTGCTGTTCAAGGGGTCTTATAAGGTTAATGATTCCGGTAATATCAGCAATACTTGCACTTCGTAATTGCTCAGAGCTTTGTGGTGCGATTTGTGTACCAATACCATCTAAAGAGAACAGCTCTTGTAATAAGGCGCCATCTTCTTTGTAACTAACAAGATGGCAACGATGTACGCCACCTCGACAAGCATCAATTGCAGCTTGTAAGAATACGGTTGCGCTTACACATGAGTCAGGTTGCTTGCGATAGCTTGCTAATAGTTGCTCAGCTTCATTTGGCATTAGCTCTGCAATCGCCTCACCATTTTCATCCAAAATACCGGCTTCTTTACAAAAGCCAAGCATTTTATCGGCACGTAGTTTGAGAGCTACTTGCGTAGCAATTTCTTCAGCAGTTAAGTTAAAGCTTTCACCTGTAACAGAAGCCGCTATTGGCCCAAGCAGAACAATTCCGTTGTTATCTAACTGGTGGCGAATACCCGCAACATCGATACGTCTCACTCTACCTGAATGATGATAGTCCACACCTTCATCAACACCTAAAGGCTGAGCAATTACAAAGTTGCCACTCACCACATTTAAAAATGAGCCAGACATAGGTGTACTACTTAAAGACGTAGATAAACGCGCTGTTATATCGAACTGCATTGCACCCGCAACCTTCTTAATTACATCAAATGTTGCGTTATCAGTTACCCGTATCTCATTATGAAACTGACTAGTTATGCCAACTTGCTCAAGCGCTGCGTTAAACTGTGGGCGAGCACCAAACACTAAAACAATCTTAATACCAAGACTAGTTAATAGCGCGACATCGTTGATGATGCTGCGACAACCAGACTGATCGATCGCCTCTCCGCCAAGCATAACAACGAATGTTTTACCGCGGTGAGCATTAACGTATGGGGTTGACTGGCGAAATCCATCTACCAATTCTGTGGTACGCACGTAATATTTACCTTATTAAAGTCGAATGTTTTAATAAAAACAGATATACAAGCCACAAGTGTAGAGAATTTATATTCACAAATAAAGCATTATTATTCTTAATTTATGATTGGAATTTTCTTGTCGAGTAGAAGGATGTGATAGATACAAAAAAGGCCCGCAAAAGCGAGCCTTTTTTAAGAGATTAGAACTGATTACCAGCCTGTTTTCTCTTTAAGTGCATTACCGATATCAGCTAATGAACGTACAGTTTTTACGCCAGCAGCTTCTAATGCAGCAAATTTCTCATCAGCAGTACCTTTACCGCCTGCGATGATTGCACCAGCGTGACCCATACGCTTACCTGGAGGTGCAGTAACACCCGCAATGTAAGAAACAACTGGTTTAGTCACGTTGTGCTTGATGTATTCTGCAGCTTCTTCTTCTGCAGTACCACCGATTTCACCGATCATAACGATAGCTTCAGTTTGCTCGTCTTTTTCGAACATTTCTAAAACGTCGATGAAGTTAGTGCCAGGGATAGGGTCACCACCGATACCAACACATGTTGATTGGCCGAAACCAGCGTCAGTAGTTTGCTTAACCGCTTCGTAAGTAAGAGTACCAGAACGTGATACGATACCTACTTTACCAGGCTTGTGGATGTGACCAGGCATGATACCGATCTTAGTTTCACCCGGAGTGATAACACCTGGGCAGTTAGGACCGATCATACGAACACCAGTTTGATCAAGCTTAACTTTAACGTCAACCATGTCTAGTGTTGGGATACCTTCAGTGATACAAACGATTAGCTCGATGCCAGCATCGATAGCTTCTAAGATTGCATCTTTACAGAAAGGTGCTGGTACGTAGATAACTGATGCAGTTGCGCCAGTTGCTTCAACAGCGTCACGTACTGTGTTGAATACTGGAAGACCAAGGTGCGTTTGACCGCCTTTACCTGGGCTTACACCACCAACCATTTGTGTACCGTACTCAAGCGCTTGCTCAGAGTGGAAAGTACCTTGGCCACCTGTGAAACCTTGACAGATAACTTTTGTATCTTTATTGATTAATACAGACATTATTTGCCCTCCGCAGCAGCAACAACTTTTTCAGCTGCGTCTGTTAGTGATTCAGCAGCGATGATGTTAAGGTCAGAACTAGCTAGTACTTCACGACCAAGTTCAGCGTTAGTACCTTCTAAACGTACTACTACAGGAACGTTAACACCTACTTCTTTAACTGCGCCGATGATACCTTCTGCGATCATGTCACAACGTACGATACCACCAAAGATGTTAACTAAAACAGCTTTAACGTTGTCGTCAGATAAGATGATCTTGAATGCTTCAGATACACGCTCTTTAGTTGCACCGCCACCAACATCTAGGAAGTTAGCTGGCTTGCCACCGTGTAGGTTTACGATGTCCATAGTACCCATTGCTAGGCCTGCACCGTTAACCATACAACCAACGTTACCGTCTAGTGCAACGTAGTTAAGCTCAAAGCTTGCAGCGTGAGCTTCACGCGCATCTTCTTGTGAAGGATCGTGCATTTCACGGATTTTAGGTTGACGGTAAAGCGCGTTACCATCTACACCGATTTTACCGTCTAGACAGTGAAGGTTACCTTCGTCTGTGATTACTAGCGGGTTGATTTCTAATAGAGCGAAATCGAAATCGTTGAACATGTTAGCAAGACCCATGAAGATCTTAACGAACTGTTTCATTTGAGTAGGGTTTAAACCTAGTTTGAAGCCTAACTCACGAGCTTGGTAAGCTTGAGGACCAACTAGTGGATCGATCTCAGCTTTGTGAATTAGTTCTGGAGTTTCTTCTGCAACTTGCTCGATTTCAACACCACCTTCAGTAGATGCCATGAAAACAACTTTACGAGAAGCACGATCTACTACAGCGCCAAGGTATAATTCGTTAGCGATGTCAGTGCAGCTTTCAACAAGAATTTTTGATACTGGCTGACCATTTTCGTCTGTTTGGTAAGTAACTAAGTTTTTACCTAACCAGTTCGCAGCGAACTCTTTAACTTCGTCAGTTGTTTTAACTAGCTTAACACCGCCAGCTTTACCACGGCCACCTGCGTGAACCTGTGTTTTAACAACCCACATATCACCGCCGATTTTCTCAGCAGCTGCTGCAGCTTCTTCAGGTGTATCGCAAGCGAAACCTTGAGAAACTGGTAAACCATATTCGGCAAAAAGTTGTTTTGCCTGATACTCATGCAAATTCATGATGCTTTATCCAATTTTTTATACTAAAAGAGCTGAATATTTATGCAAAATAAACAGCTATCCCAAATTGCGCACTTAGTATAAATCCCAAGGCTCCACATGAAAACCCCAGTTAGACCAAAGGCGCAAAAAAAAAGCTGTGAACGAGGTTCACAGCTTAGTTTTCATACAACCAGATTAAACATCTAGTAGTAAACGAGTCGGATCTTCAAGTAACTCTTTAATTGTTACTAAGAAACCTACTGATTCTTTACCATCGATTTGGCGGTGATCATAAGATAACGCTAAGTACATCATTGGTAAGATTTCAACTTTACCATTTACAGCCATAGGACGCTCTTGGATTTTGTGCATACCTAAAATTGAAGACTGTGGTAAGTTGATGATTGGTGTAGATAGTAATGAACCGAATACACCACCGTTAGTGATAGTGAAGTTACCACCTGTCATATCATCAAGAGATAATTTACCGTCACGACCTTTAAGCGCTAGCTCACGGATACCTTTTTCGATTTCAGCAACTGATAGCTTGTCACAGTCTTTAAGAACTGGAGTAACAAGACCACGTGGTGTAGAAACCGCGATGCTGATGTCGAAGTAGTTGTGATAAACAATATCATCACCGTCGATAGACGCATTTACTTCAGGGAAACGCTTAAGTGCTTCAGTAACTGCTTTAACGTAGAAAGACATGAAGCCTAAACGGATACCGTGACGCTTTTCGAATACTTCTTGGTACTGCTTACGAAGGTCCATAATTGGCTTCATGTTAACTTCGTTGAAAGTCGTTAACATTGCAGTTGAGTTTTTCGCTTCAAGAAGACGATTAGCGATTGTTTTACGTAAACGAGTCATAGGAACACGTTTTTGTGTACGGTCACCCATAGGTGCTGCTGGTGCTGATGCTTCTGCTTTAGGCGCTGCTGCCGGTGCTTTTAAGAATGTATCAACATCTTCTTTAGTTACACGGCCATTTTTGCCAGTACCTTTAATTTTTGATGCATCAAGGCCTTTCTCAGCGATTAAACGACGAACTGACGGCGTTAACACGTCAGAGCTGTCATTTGATTCGCTTGCTGGTGCTGCTTCAGCTTTAGGAGCTGCTGCTGCCGGTGCTGCACCCGCTTTAACTGTACCAATTACTTGCTCACCAAGTACTGTTTCGCCTTCAGCGTGAATGTGCTCACCCATGATACCGTCTTCTTGAGCAACAACTTCAAGAACAACTTTATCAGTTTCGATGTCAACAAGGTTTTGGTCGCGTGTTACCGCTTCACCTGGTTGAACGTGCCAAGTAGCAATAGTCGCGTCTGCGACTGATTCTGGAAGTACAGGTACTTTAATGTCCACTTCTTTACCTTCTGATGCTGGTGCTGATTGCGCCGCTGGCGCGTCTTCTGATTTAGCTGGTGCTGATTCGTCACTTGCTGGTGCAGCATCTGCATCACCAAGTAATGCAATTACTTGTTCGCCAAGTACCGTTGCACCTTCTTCTTGTGAAATTTCAGTGATTACACCGTCATTTGGTGCAACAACTTCTAAAACAACTTTATCTGTTTCGATATCTACTAAGTTTTGGTCGCGGCTTACTTTGTCGCCAACACTTACGTGCCATGTTGCAACAGTAGCATCAGCAACCGACTCAGGAAGTACAGGAACTTTAATTTCTGTGCTCATTGCTTATCCTTTCTTTTCAATAGTAAGCGCATCTGCAACGAGCGCTTGTTGTTCTTTATTATGCACTGACATGTAACCACACGCTGGTGATGCTGATGCTTTACGACCTGCGTAAGTTAATTTAGCACCGGCTGGGATTGCATCAACAAAGTGGTGTTGAGAACAATACCATGCACCTTGGTTTTGTGGCTCTTCTTGACACCAAACAAAATCTTTAACGTGTTGGTAACGCTGCATGATTGTATCCATCTCAGCGTGTGGGAATGGATATAATTGTTCTACACGAACAATAGCAATGTTATTTAATTCTTGCTTACGACGCTCTTGTAGTAGCTCGTAGTAAACTTTACCGCTACAGAATACAACGCGTTCTACTTTATCTGCAGCAATATCATCGATTTCATCGATCATATTGTGGAATACACCTTCAGATAACTCTTCAAGTGTAGATGTTGCCAACGGGTGACGAAGTAGCGACTTAGGCGTCATAACAATCAATGGACGACGAAGTGGACGTACTGATTGACGACGAAGCATTGCATAAACTTGCGCAGGTGTTGAAGGAACACATACTTGCATGTTGTGATCAGCACACAACTGTAAGAAACGCTCTAAACGTGCCGAGCTATGCTCAGGACCTTGACCTTCATAACCGTGTGGAAGTAAACATGTAAGACCACATAAACGGCCCCACTTCTGCTCACCTGAACTTAAGAATTGGTCAAATACAACTTGTGCACCGTTAGCGAAGTCACCAAATTGTGCTTCCCACATTACAAGTGACGTAGGTTCAGCTGTTGCGTAACCATATTCAAATGCAAGTACCGCTTCTTCAGAAAGAACTGAATCATACACTTCAAATGCACCTTGCTTTTCGCTGATATTTTGCAGCGGCAAGTATGTTGATGCATCTTTTTGGTTATGAACAACAGCATGACGGTGGAAGAATGTACCACGGCCTGAATCTTGACCGGTTAAACGGATATCTGTACCTGCATCAACAAGGGTTGCATAAGCAAGTGTTTCAGCCATACCCCAGTCAAGTGGTTTTTCACCTGTCGCCATTAGCTTACGGTCGTCGTAGATTTTCTTAACGCGCGACTGTGCTTTGTGGCTTTCTGGGAAGCTTGCTACTTTTTCGCCAAGCTCTTTTAACTTCTCAACCGATACTGTTGCATCGTACTCAACATCCCAATCGTGACCAACAAACTTAGCCCAATCAGAAGAGTGCGATGTTTCTAGTTGAATTTCTTCAACAACACAGTTGCCTTTGTCTAAACCGTTACGGTAATCATCAGCAAGTGCTTTTACTTCATTTTCTGAGAATGAACCTTCAGCAACTAATTGGTCTGCGTAAATTAGACGAGGTACTGGATGCTTTTTGATTTTTTGGTACATAAGTGGTTGAGTCGCGTTCGGCTCATCCGCTTCGTTATGACCATGACGGCGATAACATACTAAATCAATCACTACATCACGTTTAAACTGGTTTCTGAAATCAAGTGCGATTTGAGTAACAAATGCAACCGCTTCAGGATCGTCAGAGTTAACGTGGAAAATTGGTGCCTGAACCATTTTCGCAATATCAGTACAGTATGGTGTAGAACGTACATCAGACTGTTTAGACGTTGTAAAACCAACTTGGTTATTAACAACGATACGGATACTACCACCACAACTAAATGCATTAGTTTGTGATAAGTTAAATGTTTCTTGTACAACACCTTGACCTGCGATTGCAGAGTCACCGTGAATAGTAATTGGTAATGCTTTAATACCTGACTTATCACCTAGACGGTCTAGACGAGCACGTACCGAACCCATAACCACTGGGTTAACGATTTCTAAGTGAGACGGGTTAAATGCAAGTGCCATGTGCACGTTGCCACCGTTAGTTGCAAAGTCAGATGAATAACCCATGTGATATTTAACATCACCTGAGCCTAATGTGTCTTTGTGTTTACCAGCGAACTCATCGAATAATTCTGATGGGTTTTTACCTAAAACGTTCACTAGTACGTTCAAGCGACCGCGGTGAGCCATACCAATAACAGCTTCTTTTTGTCCGCTTTCACCTGCACGATGAATTAGTTCTTTAAGCATTGGTACTAATGCGTCACCACCTTCAAGTGAGAAACGTTTTGCACCAGGGAACTTAGCCCCTAAATATTTTTCAAGGCCATCTGCAGCTGTTAACCCTTTAAGGATACGTAGCTTTTCTTCTTTAGAGAACGTTGGACGTGATTGCACTGATTCTAAACGTTGTTGTAACCAACGTTTTTCTTCAGTTGAAGTGATGTGCATATACTCAGCACCTACCGACCCACAATAAGTCGTTTTGAGTGCTTGATATAGCTCACCTAATGGCATGGTTTCGCGACCGACAGCAAACGAACCCACATTGAATTCACGGTCAAAATCAGCTTCAGATAAATCGTGGTACTCTAATTCTAGATCACGAACACGTTCGCGTTGCCAAATACCTAATGGATCTAGGTTGGCATTTTGGTGACCACGGAAACGGAAAGCATTAATAAGTTGTAGCACCTTGACCTGTTTAGGATCGCCAGAGCCACCCTCTGCTACCACTACTTCTCTATGCTTGTTTTTAGCAAGCTGTGCAAATTGTGAACGAACTTCAGAATGTTTAACGTCAACATCCACACCATCAACTTTTGGTAATTGTTCGAACACTTCTCGCCATTCTTCTGGCACAGAAGTCGCATCATCTAAGTACGCTTCATAAAGCTCTTCTACGTAAGCAACGTTACCGCCGTTTAAGTGAGAAGATTCTAGCCATGCCTTCATCACACCTTCGTGCATTTATAAGCCCTTTTCTTTAGCGCAGAAATTAATTGTTGTAAAAACAAGGTGGTTAATCACTTAACCACCTTACATATTCAAGCTTTAAACAGCGCGGTTTAAAAGCATTGATTTGATTTGTCCAATTGCTTTGGTCGGGTTAAGACCTTTTGGACACACGCTAACACAGTTCATGATACTGTGACAACGGAACACGCTGAACGCATCGTCAAGGTCAGCAAGACGCTCTTCAGTAGCTGTATCGCGGCTATCAGCCAAGAAACGATACGCATGAAGAAGACCCGCAGGACCGATGAACTTGTCTGGATTCCACCAGAACGAAGGACACGATGTTGAACAACATGCACATAAGATACACTCATATAAGCCATCTAACTTATCACGTTCTTCGATTGACTGAAGACGCTCACCCGCCGCAGGCGTGTCGTTGATTAGGTAAGGCTTAACTTTTTCGTATTGAGTGTAGAACTGACTCATGTCAATAACAAGGTCACGTACCACAGGTAAACCTGGTAAAGGACGAATTACGATTTTACCTTTGCCACCTTTTAGTAGCGTTGATAAAGGAGTAATACACGCTAAACCGTTTTTACCATTCATGTTGATACCGTCTGAACCACACACACCTTCACGGCATGAACGACGGAATGATAATGTTGGATCTTGCTCTTTTAATTGCATAAGCGCATCCAATACCATCATATCTTGGCCTTCTTGCGTTTCTAGCGAGAAGTCCTGCATACGTGGTGCATTATCAACATCTGGATTGTAACGATAAACCGAAAATTGTACTTGTGCCATCGTCTCGCTCCTAGTATGTACGTGCTTTAGGTGGGAAAGCTTCACGCAGTTTCGGCGCGTAGTTTACTTCACGTTTTGTCATTTCATCTGTAACTGGGTTATAGATAGAGTGACATAGCCAGTTATCGTCATCACGATCTGGGAAGTCAAAACGAGAGTGTGCACCACGGCTTTCTGTACGGAAGTTTGCAGCTACTGCTGTTGAGTATGCTGTTTCCATCAAGTTATCAAGCTCTAGACATTCGATACGTGCAGTGTTGAACTCAGTCGACTTGTCGTCAAGACGAGCGTACTGAAGACGTTCACGAATTTCTTTAAGCTCTTTAAGACCTGTTGCCATTGCATCACCTTCACGGAATACCGAGAAGTTAAGTTGCATACACATTTGTAGGTCTTTCTTGATTTGTACTGGGTCTTCACCTTGGCCAGCTTTAGAGTTTTCCCAACGGTTAAAGCGTGCAAGTGATGCTTCAAGGTCTGAATCAGACGCATCTTTACCTGCTTCAACACCGTTAAGGTACTTACCTAAGAAGTTACCAGCTGCGCGGCCGAATACAACTAAGTCAAGTAGTGAGTTACCACCTAGGCGGTTAGCACCGTGTACAGATACACATGCAATCTCACCAACAGCGAATAAACCTTCTACTACTTTCTCTTGGCCGTTTGCATCAATTTGTAATGCTTGACCATTTACGTTAGTTGGAACACCACCCATCATGTAGTGACATGTTGGTATAACTGGAATTGGTTCTTTAGCTGGATCAACGTGTGCGAATGTTTTCGCAAGGTCACATACGCCTGGAAGACGTAAGTTAAGTGTTTCTTCACCTAAGTGGTCAAGCTTAAGCTTGATGTGAGGACCGTAAGGACCATCGCAACCACGACCTTCACGGATCTCAGTCATCATTGAACGAGCAACAACGTCACGAGACGCTAAGTCTTTTGCATTTGGTGCGTAACGTTCCATGAAGCGTTCGCCGTCTTTATTAAGAAGGTAACCACCTTCACCACGACAACCTTCAGTTACAAGTACACCGGCACCGGCGATACCTGTTGGGTGGAACTGCCACATTTCCATATCTTGCATTGCAACACCAGCACGTGTAGCCATACCAACACCGTCACCAGTATTGATGTGTGCATTCGTTGTCGATGCGTAGATACGGCCTGCACCACCTGTTGCTAAAACAACAGCTTTTGATTTGAAGTAAACAACTTCGCCAGACTCGATGTCGATTGCTGTACAACCAACAACGTGACCGTCGCTGTTTTTAACTAAATCTAGTGCGTACCACTCAGAGAATACGTTAGTTTTGTTTTTAACGTTCTGTTGGTATAAACAGTGTAATAGCGCGTGACCAGTACGGTCAGCTGCTGCTGCAGTACGTGCAGCCTGTTCACCACCAAAGTTTTTCGACTGACCGCCGAAAGGACGTTGGTAAACACGGCCATTTTCAAAACGAGAAAATGGTAAACCCATGTTTTCTAATTCAGTAATAGCTTCTGGGCCTGTTTTACACATATATTCGATAGCGTCTTGGTCACCGATGAAATCGGAACCTTTAACAGTATCGTACATGTGCCATTCCCAGTTATCTTCATGTGAGTTACCCAGAGCAACCGTAATACCACCCTGTGCAGACACAGTGTGAGAACGTGTAGGGAAAACTTTTGAGATAAGTGCACAGGTTTTGCCTGATTCAGTGATAGCTAGTGCTGCGCGCATACCCGCACCACCTGCACCAATCACTACAGCGTCAAATTCACGAACAGAATAATTCACTTAAACACCCCATAAAACGATTAGACCAATTGCTACGTAAGCAACAGCCATAAGGTTTAATACAAAGCCTAAAACAGCACGTAATTTAGCGCATTTAACATAGTCAGTAAGAACTTGCCAAAGGCCGATACGGGTGTGAACCATAATGCAAACTAGGGTAATTAAGGTAAACCCTTTCATTGCTAGGTTAGAGAATAGGCCTTGCCAGGCTTCGAAAGTGACTTCTGGCGTACATAAAAAATAGCCGATAATAAAAATCGCGTAAGCGCTGATTATTAATGCTGTTGCACGTAGTGATACGAAATCTTGTACACCATCACGTTTAAGAGTTGCTTGATTTAAAACCATATCCACACTCCTGCTAGAATTGCAGCTACAACACCTAAAGCTAATGCAACTTTAGCGCTGAAGTTACCTGATTCAAGTTCTTCCCAGTGACCCATGTCCATAATGATATGACGGATACCACCGATTAAGTGATACGCCAATACAGAAATGGTGCCCCATGCTATGAATTTGGCAATGAATCCGCTGAACAGACCCTTGACGAATTCAAAACCTTCTGCAGAAGAAAGAGACTCAGACCAAGCCCAAATGACAAACGTTAAAGCAAAAAATAATGCAACACCGGTGACGCGGTGAAAAATTGATGCTTTAGCCGTTGCCGGCATAGATATAGTTGTTAGATCTAGATTTACAGGTCTTTGCTTTTTCACAGTTACTTGCCCATCTTGCCCACTAAGGAGCTCATCTACTTGTTTTTCTAAAACCCATCAAAATGAATTTCGATGGAACTATCTAAGTAAACCGTGTTGATACACAAAAAGTTCACACTTATGCAAAACTCAAATGTAAAAATAAAGTTTACCTACAGACAATACGGTATAAAACCTTGGATAGTATATATAGCCAAAGGTCTTTTTACAATTCTTGTTTAGTAAGAGACGTTTGCGAATTAGCCAATAGTATAATATTTAATCCTGACAGAATATTTATTATCCATTTGTGCATAATGTTTATAAAAATTGACTTTATACCCCTCTTTCACGTTAAAATGAAAAGAATGTGCTTAAACAGATTCAGAACATAACAATCAGAGTTGTTATCTTAATAGGAGATAAATAGATGGCGGATAAGAAAGCCACGGTCCATATTGATGGTCTTGATCCAATCGAACTTCCAATTTACCAAGGCACTGCTGGCCAAGACGTAATCGACGTACGTACGTTAGGTTCACATGGTCACTTCACTTACGACCCAGGTTTCATGTCGACCGGTTCTTGTGAATCTTCAATCACTTACATCGATGGCGGCAAAGGTGTTTTATTACACCGTGGTTACCCAATCGAGCAATTAGCTGATGAATCAAACTACATCGAGCTTTGCTACTTACTATTAAACGGCGAATTACCGACTAAAGAACAATACGAAGCGTTTGCTCAAGAAATCACGCACAACACAATGCTTGATACTAAAATCGCAAACTTCTTCCAAGGTTTCCGCTTTGACGCTCACCCAATGGCAATGCTGTGTGGTGTTGTAGGTGCTCTTTCTTCTTTCTACCACGAAGATTTAGACATCACTGACGCAACACAACGTAAAACAAGCGCAATCAAGCTAGTTGCTAAATTACCAACTATCGCTGCGATGGCTTACAAATACAATGTAGGTCAACCGTTTGTTTACCCGCGTAACGACTTAAGCTTCGCTGAAAACTTCTTACACATGATGTTCTCAGTACCAGCTGAAGAATACAAAGTAAGCCCTGTTCTTGCTAAAGCAATGGACAAAATCTTCATGCTTCACGCTGACCACGAGCAAAACGCATCAACGTCAACTGTTCGTTTAGCTGGTTCTTCAGGTGCTAACCCTTACGCGTGTATCGCGGCTGGTATCGCATCTCTATGGGGCCCTGCGCATGGTGGTGCTAACGAAGCATGTCTTAACATGTTAGAAGAAATCGGCTCTGTTGACCGTATCGACGAGTACGTTGCTAAAGCGAAAGATAAGTCTGATCCTTTCCGTCTTATGGGCTTTGGTCACCGTGTATACAAAAACTTCGACCCACGTGCGACAGTAATGCGTCAAACATGTCACGAAGTACTTGCTGAGCTAAACATTCAAGATCCACTTCTTGATATCGCTATGAAGCTTGAGCAAATTGCACTTGAAGACCCATACTTCGTTGAGAAGAAACTTTACCCTAACGTAGATTTCTACTCAGGTATCATTTTAAAAGCAATCGGTATTCCAACAAGCATGTTCACTGTAATCTTTGCAATGTCACGTACTGTTGGTTGGATCTCTCACTGGGATGAGATGCTTTCTCAACCTGGTCACAAGATCAGCCGTCCTCGTCAGTTATACACTGGTGAAACTTCACGCGATTATGTACCAACAGACAAGCGTTAATACGAATTTGCGTTTAAAAAAGGCCGCTATGCGGCCTTTTTTGTTGCCCTGCACTTGTCTATTTGTGCAAAGTAATTAAAATCGTCGCATTCTTGTAGCTTAAGGCCTTTCATGTTCGATATCACAAAAATACGTGCTGACTTTCCCATACTGAATGAAACAGTCAATGAGCAGCCTTTGGTGTATTTAGACTCAGCGGCTACCTCGCAAAAGCCACAGGCAGTTATTAATGCTCTTAGCCGTTTTTATAGCCACGAGAACGCCAATGTGCACCGCGGCCGCCATACACTCAGTGAAAACGCGACACGCCAATATGAACATACCCGAACGCTACTTGCAGATTATTTTTCTGTAAAAAATAATGAGATAGTGTGGACCAAAGGAGCAACCGAATCGATTAATTTAATCGCAAATGGTCTGGCTTCGAAGCTTAGTCCTGGCGATAAAATCGCCATATCTGCTATTGAACACCACGCCAACATCGTCCCTTGGCAACAGCTAGCACAGCGTAACGGTGTAGAAGTCATTATTTTGCCGATAGAAAATGATTTAACTATTAATAGCGTGCACTGTAGTGAATTTATCAAGCAACAAAAGCCTAAAATAGTCGCTATTACCCATGCATCAAATACCCTTGGGAATATCACTGATTTAGCGCCAATCATTAGCGCATGTAAAGCCATTAATGCTATTTCTGTTATTGATGGTGCGCAGGCAGCGATGCATTTACGCCCTAATTTACAAGAAATTTCCTGTGATTTTTACGTATTTTCTGCCCATAAAATGCTCGGGCCGACAGGTTTAGGAGGCCTATATGGCCGATTTGAGCTGTTAAATTCGCTCGATGTATATCAAACCGGTGGCGAAATGATCGAAACAGTGAACCTAACACACAGCACTTTTCGTGATGCGCCGGGTAAATTTGAAGCAGGAACACCGAATATTGCAGGTGTCATTGCCTTTAGTGAGGCAATAAATTATTTAATATCGTTAGATTTTCAGCAAATGCGTCAACATGAGCATACAGTTTTTGACTATGCGATAAAACAATTATCAGCTATTGATGGTATTAATATCTATTCAAACCAAACAGATAACATCGGTAACATTAGTTTTAATTATCGCGATGAACATCCGTTTGATTTAGCCACCCTACTTGATGGATTTGGCGTTGCCGTGCGTAGTGGCCATCATTGTACACAACCTATAATGAGCCATTTAGGTATACCTGGGACTGTACGAGCAAGTTTTGCGTTATATAACAATAAAGCTGATGTAGACGCCTTTATCAGTGCTGTTAAAAGTAGTATTGAGTTATTAGATTAATTTTGGATAAGTTATGAATTCAGCGTTTGAAGCCGTTAGTAAAAACATTGAAACAGCTGCAGGCTGGCAGCAAAAATATCGCCAAATAATGCTCTTAGGTAAGCAATTACCTGTTATGCCTGAAGTACTCAAAGTAGATGATGCCCTTGTTAAAGGCTGTGAAAGTAAAGTGTGGCTGTATATCGACTTTGATCATACAGAAAACAGCCTAGTTTTAGCGGGCGATTCAGATACTCGTATCGTTAAAGGACTATTGGCTTTAATTTTAGCCTTATACAATGGCCTAACACCGGAGCAAGCAACGCAAATTAATGCCTATGATGAATTTGAACGACTCGGTCTAATTAGCCATTTGAGCCCTTCTCGTGGTAATGGTATTAAAGCCATGGTTGATAAAATTCAAACCATGGCTGAACAAAAACAATAAGTTTTATAAACTACGCTGTTTTTTATCAAGGTATTTTCTAATCGCTTTGGCTGCAACAAAAAAGCCAAAGCTGCCTGTCACCATGGTTGCAGAGCCAAAACCATTATTACAGTCCATATTCATTGAACCATCTGCACCTTGTTTTGCTTGGCAAACCTCACCTTCAGAGGTTGGATATACAAGCTGCTCTGTAGAATAAACACAATCGACGTTAAATTTTCGCTTTGGATTGCTACTAAAGTTGTACTGTTTTCGCAAAATATAACGTACTTTTGCAAGCAATGGATCATGGGTTGTCTTTGCAACGTCACCAAAACTGATTTGACTAGGGTCGGTTTGCCCGCCTGCGCCTCCGGTTGTAATAACCGGTAGTTTTATGCGTTTACAGTGAGCAATAAGCGCAGCTTTTTCTTTTACAGCATCAATACAATCAATCACATAGTCAAAACCTTGAATATGCTCACGAATGTTATCTAGCGTAATGAAATCGTCAATAACATTAATTTTGATATCTGGATTTATAAGCTCACAACGTGTTTTCATCGCTTCTACTTTTGCTTCGCCTACGGTGCCAGTTAAAGCATGAATTTGACGATTAACATTGGTTGCACAAATATCATCTAAATCAATGAGGGTTAGTTGCCCTACACCCGTTCGAGCCAATGCTTCAGCAGCCCAACTACCTACGCCACCAATACCAATGACACAAAAATGTGCTTGTTGTAACCAATCAAATTGTTGATGACCATATAAACGTTTAATGCCACCAAAACGAATGTCTTGTGTTGTTTCTTTCATTTACCAATCCAACGTCCAAGGAGCTGTCCACTCTTTGAATTCGTCTGAGTTAAAAACTTCATTAAGATGAGTACCTAAAGTGTAATCACATCGATACTCTTTAAGCTGCTCTTTATAGCTAAATTGTAGTGCATAGGCATGCAAGTTTGTGCGCTCGTCTTTACTACCAGCATAGGTACTATCACCTAGAATTGGAGCGCCTAAGCTTTTCATCGCGACTCTAAGCTGATGTGTCTTACCAGAGAATGGCTTTAACAAGTATGCACGAAGCCCTGGTCGAATACTTTTTGAGTAAAAGCGTGTGATAGCAGGATTCGTTTGGCTCTTTAACAGCTTAAATGCACCACGACGACTTTTCTGCATATCCCCTTTTATCCAACCTTGCTTTTTCTTAGGCTTAGCATCACTTACGGCTAGATAAAACTTATTTATTTTATGATCAGAAAATAGCGAAGTGAATTCGGCTGCTGCTTCTTTGTTACGGGCTAATATAATTAAACCTGATGTTACTTTATCTAGCCTATGAACAGGATAGAGCTTCTCATTAACAAGCTCTTCAGCAAGTACGACAAAACCAGCACATTGTTCACTATGAAAGCTCACACCTGCTGGTTTATAGAAAACAAAGAAGTCATCTTCACTGGCATGAAGATGAACATTGTTTACATCATGCATTTTTAGTTGCCAAGCACTGCAATAACGCGCGCTAAGTCTTCAGGGGTATCTACGCCTGCTTGCGGTGCACACAGAGCTTTTGCGATTTTAATTTTGTGACCATGATAAAGTACGCGAAGCTGCTCTAATGACTCTAAAAGCTCTAATCGAGATTCTGGTAATTCGATGTAGTCCTTAATAAAGCCAGCACGATAAGCATAAATACCAATATGGCGCGCAAAATCAGCAAGATCTAGCTTATCTCGGTTATCATTCATCATCGCATCACGGTGATAAGGGATTGGCGAACGCGAAAAATACAGTGCATTGTTGTCTGCATCGTTAATGACTTTTACACAGTTGGGATTAAATATATCGTCAATCTCATCAATACTGGTGCTCAAAGTCGCCATTGGCGCATCAGAATCTGCAAGTAGCATGGCAACTTGAGATACATTTTCGCTTGCCAATAAAGGCTCATCACCTTGCACGTTGACAACAATAGTGTCACTTTCAAGTTTTAACTGTTCAACAACTTCAGCTAAACGCTCTGTGCCTGATTGGTGATCTTCTCGTGTCATCAATACATTATCAGTAAACTTCTTTACTGCATCAAACACAGTTTGATGATCAGTCGCTACATAAACGTGTGATGCACCTGATGCAACCGCTTTTTCATAAACATGTTGGATCATTGGTTTACCACAAATATCAGCAAGTGGTTTACCTGGTAAACGCGTCGATGCGTAGCGAGCTGGGATAACGACTACGAATTCCACTTATCAACCTCTTCTTGGCTTAATTCACGGGCTTCATTTTCTAAAAGCACCGGGATATCGTCTTTGATTGGGTACGCTAGTTTCGCAGCAGTACTGATAAGCTCTTGATTTTCTTTATCAAGACGTAGTTTACCTTTACACACTGGGCAAGCGATAATTTCAAGTAATTTTGTATCAAAGGCCATTGAGGATCCCTTTTTGTTTTAATAATAAATTAAGTTTTTCGATAACTGCTGCTGTTGGCTTTGCATCAACAGGTAAATAATACCAATTTGGTTTAGCAAAACTAAAGCATTTAACTGCATCTTTTTCTGTCATAAATACAGCGTCATCTGCAAAATCGCTAAAGTCATTTGCTTGGTAGGCATAATGATCACGAAAATGATGAGTTGATAGTAAGTTAATGCCTTGCTGCTCAAGACTTATTTCAAAGCGTTTGGGGTTACCAATAGCACTGACCGCATGGCCTTTATCTTGAACTGAATTGGCGAGTTCTGAATTACTCACGGTACGAAATGGGCTTGATGTTAAATCATAGCGGCTTTGAGCCCTGCCACCATTTTCTATGACTAAATCAACCGATTTTAAGCGCGCTTTGGTTTCACGAAGTGGACCTGCCGGCATTAATAAACCGTTACCAAATTGGCGTTCACTATCAACGATACAACATTCGATATCACGCGCCATTTTATAATGCTGCATACCATCGTCAGAAATAATGACATCGATATCATGTTGTTCTAATTTTTTTATACTCGCTTGTCGGTCAGGGCCAACCATTACAACACAACCTAGGCGGCGTTTAATAAGTACTGGTTCGTCACCCGCTTGCGTTGTCGTCGTTTGTTCAGTCACTAACAAAGGATACGAATCAGACTGACCACCATAGCCACGGCTGATCACAGCCACTTTTAAACCTTGCTGCTGTAAGTACTCAGCAAGCCAAATAACAAATGGCGTTTTGCCGTTTCCACCGATACTAATGTTACCCACAACAATGACAGGAAGATGCGCTTTAAATGCTTTTAGTATATTAAGCTTATATAACAAAGCACGAAGCGTTGAGATAAGCCAAAAAAGCACACTGAAAGGTAACAGCAAAACGCTGAGTAAGCCTGGCTTTTTATACCAGCTTTTTTCAATAACACTCACTACTGCTCACCAAACTGCATCTTACATAACGCACTATAGGTACCGTCTTTTTCAAGTAGCTCGCCATGCGTGCCCTTTTCGATAACTTGACCATGGTCGATGACATAAATGCAATCACTGTTTTCTATTGTTGATAAACGGTGTGCTATCACAATCGATGTTTTTTCTTTCATTAAGCTATCAAGTGCTTGCTGGATCAGTTTTTCAGATTCAGTATCAAGCGCAGATGTCGCTTCATCAAGAATCAAAATAGGGGCATCTTTTAATATTGCACGAGCAATGGCTATTCGCTGACGCTGACCGCCTGATAACATAACGCCGTTTTCACCCACCATGGTATCTAAACCTTCTGGTAAGTCTTTAACAAACTCCCAAACATGGGCTTGCTTGGCAACCGCCATTAACTCCTCGTTTGTTAATTCGCGCTCAAGGCCATAGCAAATGTTATTCGTAATAGTGTCGTTAAATAAAACCACTTGCTGAGATACCAGTGCAAATTGCTTACGTAAGTCTGTCAGTTTGTAATCAGCAATGTTGACGCCATCAAGCAAAATTTCACTGTCACCTTCAAGCTCATAATAACGCGGTAATAAATTTGAGATGGTCGATTTACCTGAGCCAGAACGGCCAACCAATGCGATGCTTTCGCCTGCATTAATCGAAAGAGATAAATTCTTTAATACAGGCTCATCTTTCGTTGGGTATTTAAAGGTCACATTGTTCACTTCAATTTTCCCAGTTACTTTGTCAACGCTGTAAGTGCCAGTGTCTTTTTCTACTTCTTCATCAAGTACTAAAAAGATACTTTGCGCTGCCGAAATACCACGTTGTAAATCGCTATTAACGTTAGAAAGTTGCTTCAGTGGGCGTAATAACATCATCATTGATGAAATAAGTAATACGAAGTCACCTGAACTGATGGTATCAATCATCGACGGCATAGACACAACCCATAAAATCACGGCCATCGCGCTTGCTGCCAAAATTTGGATAACAGAAACGCTTAACGCTTTAGTTGCATCCATTTTAATGCGCTGCTGACGATTATGATTATTAATAGCCGAGAATTGCGATATCTCTTGCTGTTGACCACCAAAGCCATGAATCACCTTGTGACCAGATAGCATTTGCTCTGAACTGCGAGTTACTTGGCCCATAGCAGATTGGATTTTTTTCGAAATCATACGAAAACGTTTCGATACAAAGGCAACGATCACGGCCACCAGCGGAATAATGACTAAAAATATCAGTGATAGCTTCCAACTGGTATAAAACATATTAAATAGTAAGAAAACAACAAAGGCCCCTTCCCTTACAACAATTAACAAGGCTTTAGTAATGGCTTGTTGAACCTGCTCAGTATCAAAGGTGATTTTAGAGATTAAATCGCCATTTGAATTTTTATCATGAAAAGACACCGGCAGATGTAAAATATGTTCGAATAATTGTTGGCGCAACGTTCTTACAACTTGAGAGCCTACATAACTTAAACAGTACGACGACATATAGTTAAACATGCCACGACCTAATACCAATGCAATTACAACAAATGGTGCATAAGTTAAAACATCAGTGTTACGATCATTTAAACCTTCATCAATGAAGGGCTTCATTAAATTTATAAACAATGCATCCATGGCTGAATAGCCAATCATGCCTACAATAGCGAAAAACGCGATTAACTTATAATCACCCACATAACTGATTAATCGCTTATAGATTTGGGATGTAGTTTGATCCATAACACTCTCTTATTCATAGACTTCGACTATTGTAGCCTTTAGGGGGTAAAAACAAAACGTCAATCTTGTTCGAACCAATAACTTTCCTGCTCTCGCGCAAATTCTAAGCGATATTTATCTTCGTAAAATTTTATGCGTATATGGCCATATTCTGCCGTCGATAACTGCTGTATATGGTGTTGGTTATAACGATTTACAACCTCAGGATGAGGAAAGCGCCATTGCCCTTGATAAGCAGATGAATGGATAACTACTTCAGGGTTTACTGCACCTATAAATTTATAACTGGAAGAAGTATTACTACCATGATGGGGGCTTATTAAAATAGTCGCTCGTAAATCCTTCCCCGCTTCAACAAGCTTAGTTTCTGCCGCTGCGGATATATCCCCAGTCAGTAACACTGAGTAATTAAAACCCGTTACTTTTAATAAACACGACTGATCATTACGACTCGCATTTTCTACCTTTGCTATAAAACTTCTGATATTAAGCTCATCAAGCTTGAGTGTTGTTGTTTTGCACTTATTTCCCAGCCCCTGAGGATGAAAGATAGCTAGAGTGTCTTGAAACCCCGCCATTTGCCAACTTGTTAAACCGCCAGAATGGTCGTTATCTAAGTGGCTTATAATTGTTGCGATAACAGATAACTGTTGTTTAATGATGTTGTTGAGTAATACACGGTGTACATAATCATAACGGCCAAAGTACTGTGGCCCTAAATCATAAATTATCGCTTTGTTTTTGTGGCTTACCATCACCATTAAGCCATGCCCTACATCAAACACATCTAACTGAAACTTAGCTTCTGGCTGTAATTCACTATCAACGACATATACACAAACAGGAATTAAGCACACATATTTATTTGGACTAAAGTACAACAGCAGAAGTGATATGTAACTTATGATCAATAATGAAAAACTAAACTCATTGAGCGAGAACCAACGCCAGCCATTAGGGATAGAGAGTAGTAATTGATAGCCATAATACAGCGCACTGTCGACGAGTGATAACAAACCAGAAATATCCAGTACGCTAGAAACCAAACTATAAAAAAGTAACAAAGGCAATAATAGTAAACCTACCAAGGGCACGGCAATGAGGTTAATCAATAAACCTATGACGCTAGTGCCTGAGAAGTAATATAAGGATAGAGGCAGTAAACCGACAAATAAAGCGCACTGAACTTGCAGTAGCTGTGCAAATCGGTTTAAAAAACCAAGTGACAAATTAACTGTGTTTTTAGTCAGTAGAAAGATGATCGTAACAGCCAAAAAACTGAAATAGAGCCCGGGGTTTAAAAGTGCAAATGGGTCTATAAACAACACAACACTCAAGGCGTACAAAATTGAACGCCAACGCACTGGGTTTTTCCCTAGGTTATAAATAACAAGGTAACAGCCTAACATCAGCAGCGCTCGGCTTGCGGAAACTATAAAATCACTTAAGTAGACATAGATAAACGAGCAACAGAATCCTACAAAAACAAATAACTTATTTAATTGAATTGATTGTCTTACGCGTAAATGACTCACTCTTAACAGCCACTTACTACTATAAAAGCCGACTGCAAAGATAAGTCCGATATGAAGACCTGAAATAGCAAGCAGATGCGACAAGCCTAATTCACGTAGGTGTTTTCTATCTTCATAGCTTATTTTACTTCTGTCACCGGTTAAAAGCGCATAATAAAGCCATTGTAATTGGGTGTTTGCCGTCACTTTTTCAATATATGTGTGGTAACTCACTCGAAGGGAGTCATATCGATGATGATTTAAATAGCTTATCTCCCCTACGCTTCGGCCTTTATAAAATACTCGCTCAAGTAATGCTTGCCGCTCTCTATCAAAACTATAGAAATTTTTTACTGACCTGTAAGGTTTAAGTTTAAGTTCTGCGCTTAATTCATCTCCACTAGTAACAGGTTTATCTGAAGTAATGCTTAGCATTGCATTAGGAGCAGGTCGCATGCCTGTAGGGCAAGATTCAATATTTTTCAACTTTGCTTTAATGTAATAAGGGCTTTGTTCACTGTAAGTTTCAACTACCTCAAATCGAACTAATCGGCTTTGTTGATAATCGATTTTACAATTAGAGATGGAGTAAAAGATGAAGTAATGAAAAATCACTACTAAAATAGCGCAAATAAACCCTGACAATAGAGTTAAAAAAGGCTTAAAATAGGCACCTGCTAGCAATACAGCAAAACTCATTATATAAAACGCCGCAGTGCCAAATGTATATAGGGTGAAAAAACAGCCTATGACAAAGCCGCTGCATAACCAAATAGATGTAAATGGTTGCTTTAAATGGCTAAGAAAACGATCCAACGCTTTTTACCTGATCATAACAAGGTAAAAGAACACAAGTATTTAAGAATTTTTGGTCGTTTATTGCATGATGCCAATTTATGGCACTTAAATAGACGCTCAGCACGCGGTGCATTTGCGGTTGGTTTATTTTTTGCGTTCATCCCTGTTCCTTTTCAAATGGTTCTTGCAGCCGCCCTGGCTATTCCATTTCGAGTAAATTTACCGATTTCTGTTGCAACAGTGTGGATCACTAACCCACTAACCATGCCTCCTATTTTCTATTGCTCATATATTGTAGGCACGATTGCCCTTGCTCAACCACAGCAGCACTTCCAATTTGAACCAAGCTGGCAATGGTTTATAGATAGTCTTACAACAATTGGCCCAGCCTTTTTAGTTGGCTCATTTATTTGTGCAACAGCTGCGGCAATCATTGGTTATTTTGGTACCGACATGCTTTGGAAACGCTCAGTCCGTAAAGCATGGATACATCGCCATAAAAAATAACTGATTTCAGTATAGACAAAAAAACCCAGCTTCACGCTGGGTTTTTTAATATTGACTAGTAAGTCTCGATTACGAAACGATTACTTTTTAAAGAAGCGACGTGCAGCTGCAAATGGTACTAACAATAATGCATACCAAGGGAAGCTTGCTGATTGACGCTCGTATTGTTCAATCTCTTCTGCAGGACACTCTTCAACAGAGCCATCAATTGGTGTTAACTTAACAGCAACTGCAATACTTTCGTATTCAATATTACCATCAACATCTACCGTTACATTACCGAATGTATCGGTCTTTTCAACTGTTTTAGTCGCAACCCCGAAAATCTCATTATCATTATTAATAGCTTTAGCTTCAGCTATTGTGTATTTATAACGAGTCTCACCATCGTCTTCATAACAAGGTAATAAGTCGTTTAAGTTAACAATTGAGTCTTCACCAATGGTGTACATGAAACCTTCACGGCGACGTGATGATGTATTATAGATGTCAGTTTCCCCTTGACCAACTACAATACCATTATCATTAATATCATTTGCAACTGAACTAGAGCTTGAGAAGAAATCAGTTGGAAAAACTACACTTCCACTTTTTTTGTCATAGTAGTAAAACTTAGTTCTGTAACCACCTTCAATAATTTTGTTGGCATAACCAACTATTACATCGTCATTATTAATAGCAAAAGCCTGACCAGAGTCCCAGCCATCTTCTTGGTCTAAAAACTCTTTAATTTCACCGTTCTCAAAAACAACTGGCATGGTTACTACTGTATCAGTATCTTTGTAGCGAACATCTGATGTTCCGGCGATTAATCCATTTTCGTTAATAAGATAAGCACTACTTCTAAATGCGTTACCTTCATCATCTTCTGGTGTTAATCCAATGCCATAAAATTCTGTATTAGTTACATTTAAATTGCTATCCAGTGACCACTTAACAGCTCTTTTGTTAAAAATACCACTGCTGTAAGTTCTATTATAAACCTCGACACAATCCGATACAGGTTCATCTTCACCATCACATTTTTCTTCAATATCCTCTAAAGGATCCTCTGCAATATCCACTGAAACAGTGCCTACGACATCATAGCCACTATTTGTTTGAATTATGTCGTATGCAGCACTAAAACCACCATACTCATCAAATTCTGGTGCTAGTGGCACTTTATCACCTGATGCTGAGATCACCATTGCTCGACTGAGAAAGTCTCTTAAAAAGTGAGTCTCTTCTTCATCTTCATCCGTTTGAGTAAAAGACGTTTTCTCATAAGGATCGCTTCCCCAACCAACCATAACACCATCTTCAGAAACAGCTGTTAGAAGGTTTGTAGTCGAGCGGGTTAATCCATCATAATCAAGAGATTGTTCATCAAATATTACTTGTTCTGTTGAGCCTTCACTTGTATATACAGTGGCAACCCCATTGGATACTTTTTGAAATTCAGAATCAGTTAGGCGCCCCTGGTTTGAACTCGTGATATAGCTAAGCATAAATGCATGAGCATCAGCATTCGTATGAACCGCATCGTTATTTTCAATATCATCGAGTGTAAAGGTAATTTCTTTACCTATATCTTCATAGGCATCTTTTGTATTCTCATAATATGACTCAATTGATGAATCAGTGAAATCTATATAAGAAATGTCTATTGGAAAATTATATAACCCATTAGCAACACCTATGATATGACCACTTTCACTTACATCTGTTACATAATTATGTTTTGCGCCATCTAGACCACCTAATTCTTCTAATTTATAGGTTGCGCTCATCGCTGAGGTACTTAGGGTGGCTAAAATACTGGCAGCGAGTAATTTGTATTTCATTTTAATCCTTACTACTGATTCTTTAAATCTTCGAGTTCTTCCCAGCGCTCAAAAGCGGCTTCAAGCTCAGACTCTAACTCGGCTAAATGGTTCAATGCTTCTGTTGTAATTGCAGCATCTTGCTTAAAAAAGTCAGGGTCATTAACCACAACTTGCTGAGCGTCTAACGCTTTTTCAAGTTGTTCCACTTTACTGGGTAATTCTTCTAATTCAAGTTTTAATTTGTAAGAGAGTTTATTACTTTTCTTTGGTGTTTTATCTTGGCTAACAACGGCTGGCTTTTCTTGTTTAATTTGTTGCTGTTGTTGTTTTTCTTGCTCAGCTAAATGAGCTGCATACGCTTCATAGTCGCTATAGCCACCAACAATGTCGGTGATCTTGCCGTTACCTTCAAATGCCCATACAGAATTACAGGTATTATCAATAAATTCACGGTCATGGCTTACAATCAGTACAGTGCCCTGATATTGGTTGATGATCTCTTCTAAGAGCTCTAAAGTTTCAATATCAAGGTCATTGGTTGGCTCATCGAGAACAATAATGTTAGATGGCTTTAAAAATAATTTTGCTAATAATAAGCGGTTTTTCTCACCACCTGAAAGCGCTTTTACTGGCGTACGCGCTCTTGCCGGTGGAAATAAGAAGTCTTGCAAGTAACCAAGCACATGACGTGAGCGCCCGCCCATCTTCACTTCTTGCTTACCTTCAGCTACGTTATCTTGTACTGTGGCTTCTTCATCAAGCTTTTGACGATACTGGTCAAAATAAGCAAACTCTAAGTTAACACCTTGCTTAACACTACCGCTATCTGGTGTTAAGTCACCAAATAAAATTTTAAGCAGTGTTGTTTTACCAATACCATTTGGCCCAACAAGGCCAACACGGTCACCACGCATAACAAGAGTCGAGAAATCTTTTGCGATCACTTTATCTTTAAATGCATGACAGATGTTTTTCGCTTCGAATACTAATTTACCTGAACGATCTGCTGTTTCAATATTGAAATCAGTTTTACCAACTTGATCAACACGCTGCTTACGCTCTTTACGTAACTCTTTTAAAGCGCGTACACGGCCTTCATTACGCGTTCTACGTGCTTTAATACCTTGGCGGATCCATGCTTCTTCTTCTGCTAAGCGCTTATCAAATAATGCGTTTTGTGTTTCTTCTACTTTTAAATCATGCGCTTTTTGTTCAAGGTATGTTGCATAATCGCCAGGGTACGAAACCAGCTTACCACGGTCTAAATCAAGAATACGGGTTGCAACTGCTCGAATGAATGCACGGTCGTGAGAAATAAAAACGATACCGCCTTTAAACTCTTTTAAAAACTGCTCAAGCCAAATAACACTACTCATATCTAAGTGGTTGGTAGGCTCATCAAGTAGCAGTAAATCGGGTTCGCTAACCAAGGCTCGTGCAAGGGCAACTTTACGTAGCCAACCACCTGATAATGATTCAAGCTTGGCTTCTGGGTCTAGCTCTAAGCGAGATAAAACGAGCTGAATTCTGGTATCAAAACGCCAGCCATCAACGGTTTCTAATTGATTAGATAAACGCTCTAATTTGTTAAGCAATTTATCGTTATAGTCAGTTTGCATTTGATTACTAACTTGGTGATATTCTATCAGTAAGTTAGCGATATCAGGCATGCCCTGCGCGACATAATCAAATACTGAGCCTGCCGCCCCTTTTGGTGGATCTTGCTCTAAACGAGATATGCGAATACCGCCTAATTGGTTGATTTCGCCATCATCCAATGTCACTTGGCCATCAAGCACTTTTAGTAGTGTTGATTTACCTGCACCGTTTCGACCAACGATACAAACACGCTCACCTGACTCAATAACGGCATCGGCATCATCTAGTAGCGGATGTGTACCATAAGCGAGTTGAGCTTTGGCTATTCTGATTAAATCCATCGTGATTACTACTCTTATTCTTTATTATCAGCAATTAATTGCGCTAATTGCTCAGCATCAAAAGGCCAAAATAATTTCTCGCCTTGATGAGATTCCACAACCGGAATACTGGTTTGGTAAAGTTCAATCAGCTGTTCACTGTCCATAATATCTTTTGCTACAAACGAAGCGTTTGCAGCAATTAATAATTCATCGGCCATTTCACACAGATGACAGCCATCAGTGTGGTACAGGGTAAAGTTAGCCATGGGTAATAAGCCAGCTATTATGAATTTGCTTATTACGTTTAAAATCTGGTGATAAAGTCTTGTCAGAAATGTTTTCTGCTTTTAAACCCAGACCCATTAGCCCTACTTCATCCATGCTAAAGCCACGCTTATTATTTGAGAATATAAGCGTACCGTTAGGGCTTAAAATTTTCTTAACCCAGGTAAGTAATTTGATATGGTCGCGTTGTACATCAAACGCATCTTTCATACGTTTTGAGTTTGAGAACGTCGGTGGATCTAAGAAAATTAAATCATATTGGCCTTGTGCATACTCAAGCCACTTCAAGCAGTCTGCTTGCTCAAAACGATAACGTGTATTACTGATATCATTCAGAGCAAAGTTTTCTTGCGCCCACTTTAGGTAGGTTTTTGACATATCAACCGTGGTAATGGCTTTAGCACCACCCACAGCAGCATGCACAGATGCGCTGCCTGTATAAGCAAACAAGTTTAAGAAACGTTTGCCTTGTGCGTTTTGTTGGATATAACGACGAGCTAATCGGTGATCTAAGAACAAACCAGTATCTAAATAATCAAATAAGTTTACTTTGAATTTAGCGCCAAACTCTTCAACTACTTGAGTACGATTTTGTTTTGCTACCTTGGTATATTGCTCTTCACCTTTTTGCTTTTTACGCACTTTAACTGCAATATTTTCTGGTGCTATCTTTAACTGCTCAGCGGTCAAGCTGATCACATCTTGCAAACGTTTTTGAGCCGTATTGTCATCGATTTCTTTCGGTGCAGCATATTCAAAAATAACCGCTGAATCATCGTATACATCAACAGCTACGTTATATTCTGGAATATCCGCATCATAAACACGGTAGCAACTTACTTCATTTTGCTTTAACCAATTCTTTAAATTTTGCTTATTTTTCTTTAAACGGTTTGCAAAGGCTGTTGAACCTTCAAAATTAAGAGCCGGCTTATCTTCTTTGCTAAGTTCTACTTGTTTATCGTCAAGTTGGTAAAGATTTAATACAACATCTAACGGGCCATTTTTAAACTTATAGCGTTTTAACTTAACTAACTTTAATAACTTAAATAAGCTTTCGTCAGTGCCAAGTAAAGCAAGTTTCCAATGATTAAAGTGCTTTTTTAAGCCAACACCTAAGCTACGGTGTAAGTTAACCAGCTCAGCCATTGAGCCTAAACGTTCACCATAAGGTAAGTTTGAAATCACCACACCAGGTAGTTTCGCAACGGAGGTTAACTTAGTGGCATCGCTTTGTTTAAACTTAATCACATTACCAAGGTCAGCACGCTCTGCATTTTCTTGAGCTTTTGAAATAACACTGCCGTCAATATCATGGCCAATAAGCCAAAGTTTAGGATCTGTAATTTGTGCAGTTAGTTCTGCTTTTAATTCTTTGTATTTTTGAATTCGGAAACTAGGCAGGCGCTCAAAGGCAAAACCTTCACGGAATAAGCCCGGCGCTTCATTACGTGCCATGCTTGCAGCTTCAATTAAAATGGTACCAGAGCCACAACATGGATCGAATAAAGGTTGTTGTACGTTTTCAAGCCAACCACTTCGTTTTACAAGGGCTGCAGCTAAATGCTCTTTAATCGGCGCTTTGCCTTGATCTTGACGATAACCACGCTCAGATAAACGCGGGCCTGAATAATCGATGTAAAGCGCAACACCTTGACGGTTCAATCTTGCTACAACACGTACATTGGCATTGTATTTATCAACATCAGGACGTTGCTCGAATAAATCCGCGAAGTAATCAACAATCGCATCTTTTACAACTAGACCTGAAAATTGCGTATTTTTTAAATCGTTATTTGTACCACTAAAATCAACAGCAAAGGTTTGTTTAGGGCCAAACCACTCCTGCCAAGGCTGCAAGCGCGCAAATTGATAAAGGCTGTCTTTGTCTTTTACGCCTTCTTTTTCTTCTATCAGCATCATGATACGAGTCGCAAAACGGCTCGATAAACAAATCTTTTGTGCTAATAAGCTATCTGCTTCAAAACGTACAGAGCCCACGGTTTGTTTTGAGACTTCTGCACCTAGTGCTGTAAGCTCATCAACAAGTAAATTTTCTATTCCGATAGAAGTAAGTGCGATAAATTGCAAAGTAAAAACCCTTAAATGCTAATTGCGCAGGATTATAGCATAGCTTGGCGAACAAAAACGCCAACATTTGCAGGGATATTAGGCTGATTTGAACTGTTTTTGTTGAATATAAACAGGATGGATACGGTTATTTAAAACCTTAATAGCCTCAAACTGTTCAAGAGAAAGGTTTTCGTCTAGTTGAAAGTGTTGGCTTAGGTTAATACACACTGAGGCTTCGCTTGAGTGGTCAACAATTAAAAACTCACCTTCTTGTGCCTGTGAGCACAATTTAACAACCGCTTCGACACTTGGCTGGCTGCCATGATACTCATGAAAGAACCAACTTTTTGCAAGTACTGGCTTTAAATGAAATTTGACCGCAGTGGCATTTAGCGAGATTTGGCAAAGCTGTGCAGGATTCCATAGTGAGAAAGTTTCGAGGTATTGATAAACTTGCTGATAAAATGCAGCGTCTTCAAGGCTAAAGTTAGGCTCTTGTAAAACAGCATCGGTGAGTTGGCGAAGTTTGTAAGGCGTGCACAGTTGCATATCTTGGTCTAGGTCAACCAAAAGACGATTATTTTTTGCACAAGCAAGCCATTTCCATTGCTTAGATGCTTGTAACATGTCTCCTCCCTAACGAATAAATACTGTGCGCTTAATCATAAATTATAACTAAAGCAGACCATTAATAAAATGATTTCTTAGAACATTTTATTAATGATCAATTGCTTAGATAACTGATCCTTATAAGCTGTTTAGGATCGTTTTTACCAATTCTGGGCCTTTATAAATGAAACCAGTGTAAACTTGTACAAGGTCTGCACCTGCTGCAAATTTTTCTTTTGCCGAATCAGCATCATCGATGCCACCCACACCAATGATAGGTAGTTTACCCTCGGTTAAGCGCTTAAGTTCACTAACCACGTGGGTTGAACGCTTGCGCACAGGCTGGCCTGATAAACCACCCGCTTCATTTGCGTATTGTTGACCTTGTACCATTGCACGCTCAAGTGTGGTGTTTGTAGCAATAACACCATCGATCTTATTGTTGATCAATGACTCACTAACTTGGCCGATTTGTACTTCATCAAGATCAGGGGCGATCTTAACTAGCATAGGCACTTGTTTGTTATGTTTAGCAACTAGATCAAGTTGTTCATTCTTTAAGCTTTGCAATAAGTCATCAAGCGCTTCGCCGTACTGTAAATCACGAAGACCTGGGGTATTCGGTGAAGAAATATTTACTGTGATATACGATGCATGCTCAAATACTTTACGCATACAGTGAATGTAATCATCTTTACCCTGCTCGTTTGGTGTATCTTTATTTTTACCAATATTAATACCTAGAATACCGTCGTATTTCGCTGCTCTAACATTGTTAACTAGGTTATCAACGCCCTTATTGTTAAAGCCCATGCGGTTAATAATCGCATTTGATTCAGGTAAGCGGAAAATTCGCGGTTTATCGTTACCCGCTTGCGGACGTGGTGTAACAGTACCTACTTCTACAAAACCAAAACCCATTTGCGAAAATGCATCAATACACTCGGCATTTTTATCTAAGCCTGCCGCTAAACCTACTGGGTTTTTAAACTCTAAACCTAGAAAATTGACGGGTTTATTAGGGACAGATTGAGACCACGCAGCACTCAATGGCGTATGAGCAAATCGGCGTAAATTATTAAGTGCAAATTCATGAGCCCACTCCGCATCACGGGTAAACATAAAACGGCGAGCTAGATCATAAAACATGGTTTGTTCCTTAGGTAAAAATAAACAAGGTAGCCGTTTATAAACGGACCATTGCAAATTAAGGGCAAAAAAATACCCCAGCGAGCTGGGGTATGTATTTTAACTACTTTTCACTTATTTGGAAGTGTCACAGTTGTGGCTTAACAACATTAGTTCACGAAGTGCCACTGAGAACTTCGCAAAATCATGGCTTTGCGATGTTTTAAACTCAGATAGCATCTGCTTCCAACGTTGTAATAGTAGATCTTGGTTATCCATCCACTCATCAATTTGTGCATCAATGTCTTTGCTGTCTGCAGCAAAGCTATTAAGTACCACAGCTGATAATGTACGTTGTTGCCAATCTAGCTCTTCACGGTAAGAAGCACGAGCAAGTGCTTGCCAGTGGTTCGCAACTGGTTGGTTGGTGATTTGGTCAAGGAACCAATGTAAGCCCATACGCGCACCTAGCTTGAAGTAGGTGTTAGAAACCATATCAATGCTACGCTCTGAATTGTTAGCAATTTCAGCTAAGTCCATTACAGAGAATAAGCTTGATAGTGACACAATACGTGTTGCAAGTGCTTTTGGTACATTGCTGTCAATTAGCTTATCTGCCGCTTTAACTAGGCGCTCGCTTTCTTTTTCAACCATGTAGCTGTTTAAGTTTTCACTTAAATCAGCAAATGTTGGTGCAAAGAATTCAATTGCTTGCTCAATTGTTTGTGCTTTATTGCGATGACGTAAGAACCAACGTGTTGCACGACGAACCGTACGACGTAATTGATATAGCATTTCTGTTTGTACAGCTGCTGGGATCTTATTATCAAGTGCAACAATCGATGACCATGTTTCTGGCATCTGAAACACTTCTTTTGCAATTGAGTAGCAAAGTGCGATTTCAGCTTCGTTAGCACCTGTTTCTTCGTGCATACGAACCATAAAGTTAAGACCCATATCGTTAACGATGTTGTTTGCAAGTTTCGTTGCAATAATCTCTTTACGAAGTGGGTGGTTATCCATTGCATCGTTGAACTTCTCACGAAGTGGCACAGGGAACGACTTAACTAATAACTGACGGTAGTAAGGGTTTTCAGTGATTTCATCAACCACTAGAGACTCTTTAAGAACCATCTTCGCGTAAGAAACAAGTACAGAAAGCTCTGGACGAGTTAAATCTTTACCCGCTGCTGCGCGCTCTGCAAGTTCTTCATCCGTTGGAATGAACTCGATTGCACGGTTAAGTTTGCCATCTTTTTCAAGGGCATGGATGAAACGTACTTTTTCTTTAAGCGTTGAAGTACCTTTTGATTGAGTAATCGATAAGGTATGCGTTTGACGATAACAGTCTTTCAATACTAACTCAGACACTTCATCAGTCATTGAATAAAGTAACTCATCACGCTGTTTACGTGTTAAGTCACCTTCAGCAACTAGGCCATTAAGTAAGATTTTGATGTTTACTTCGTTATCTGAACACGCAACACCACCTACGTTATCGATAAAGTCGGTGTTAACACGACCGCCTTTAGCCGCAAATTCGATACGACCTAATTGAGTCGCACCTAAGTTACCGCCCTCACCTAGGATCTTCGCACCAAGCTCAGAACCGTTTATACGAAGTGCATCATTCGCGCGGTCACCCACATCAGCATCAGTCTCTTTAGAGTTCTTGATGTAAGTACCGATACCACCATTCCAAAGTAAATCAAACTCCATCATTAGAGCTGCTTTGATTAACTCGTTAGGTGTCATGCTCGCTTTCTTAGTGCCAAGCATTTTCTTCATTTCTGGGCTTAAGCTAATTGATTTAGCCGCACGAGAGAAAATACCACCACCTTGTGAAATAAGGTCTTTGTTGTAATCTTCCCAAGAAGAACGCGGTAAATTAAATAAACGCTCACGCTCTGGGTAAGATGTCGCTGCATCTGGATTTGGATCAACAAAGATGTGCATGTGGTTAAACGCTACTTGTAAGCGAATGTGCTTAGAAAGCAACATACCGTTACCAAATACGTCACCCGCCATGTCGCCGATTGCCACCACAGTGAAATCAGTTGTTTGACAGTCAATATCCATTTCACGGAAATGACGCTTAACAGATTCCCAGGCACCTTTAGCAGTGATACCCATTTTCTTGTGGTCGTAACCTACTGAGCCACCCGATGCGAATGCATCACCTAGCCAGAAGTTATATTCATTTGCAATGCCGTTAGCAATATCAGAGAAAGTCGCAGTACCCTTATCGGCAGCAACAACTAAATACGGGTCATCTTCATCATGACGAACAACATCAACTGGTGGCACAATCTCACCACGTTCAATGTTATCTGTGATATCTAATAAACCACGGATGAAAATCTTGTAACACTCTTGGCCTTCTTTGAAGAATGCTTCACGGTCTGTCGGTAGTTGTTTACATACGAAACCACCTTTTGAGCCGACTGGCACGATAACCGTATTTTTAACTTGTTGCGCTTTAACAAGGCCCAGTACTTCAGTACGGAAGTCTTCACGACGGTCAGACCAACGTAAACCACCACGAGCAACTTTACCACCACGTAAATGAACACCTTCAACGCGCGGCGAGTATACAAAGATCTCAAACGCAGGCAGTGGTAATGGCATTTCAGGGATCATAGAAGGCTGAACTTTGAACGATACGTATGACTTAAATTGGCCATCCGCTTCTTTTTGGAAGAAGTTCGTTCTAAGAGTTGCATTGATCATATCAACGTATAAACGGATGATACGGTCATCATCTAGGTTTGCTACGTTTTCTAGTTCAAGATTAACTTGTGCAACTAGCTTCTCAAGTGTCTTCTCACTACCAGGGTTCTTAACTGAGAACTTTTTAGTGAATAAATTAACGATTTGCGATGCAATGTGTGGGTAATTTGCAAATGTGCTTTCGATGTAAGTTTGCGAGAAAGTTACACCAATTTGACGCATGTATTTTGCGTAGGCACGAAGAATAGACGCTTCACGACCTGTTAAGCCACCCATTAATACTAAACGGTTGAAACCATCATTTTCTAAACGGTTATTCCACACGTTCGTTAACGCTGCACGGAAACGCGCTGAGACTTTATCAAAGTCAGCAATGCCCTTGTTGTCAATTAGCATGGTGAAGTCCATGATCCAATTAACTTTACCGTCAGTCGTTTTCACTGAGTAAGGCGTTTCACCCACTACGCGTAAACCAAAGTTTTCTAACATCGGCATTACGTCAGATAAGTGGATTGGCACATCTTTATGGAATAAGCTTAAACGAACAACATTGGTGTTTGCTTCTTCTTGTGGACGGTAGAACAACATCTCAAGTTTGTTCTCGTCGTTTAGAAGTTCTAGCTTTTCAATATCAACAACCGCTGCACTTGGTAAAACCTGATCTTTATACGCACTTGCAAACGCTTGTGCATATTTACGGTTTAGTTCTTTACCGCGTGCTTCACCTGCGCTTTCAAGTAGTGCAGATTGGAGTCTATCTTCCCAAGTACGGGCAGCTTCAATTAGGTTGTTTTCGATGTCTTTCACGTTATATTCAATATTATTGTCAGTCACACGCACCGTGTAATGTGTACGGGCTAATGTTGACTCAGAGAAGAAAGTAGTAAATTCGACTTTGTCGTCAGAATTAAATGCATTGGCTAAGATACGTTGCGTTTCACGACGTAGTGCCGTGTTATAGCGCTCACGCGGTACATAAACCATGCAAGAGAAGAAACGGCCATATGCGTCTTTACGCACAAAAATACGGCACATATCACGCTCTTGTACTTGTAATACGCCCATGGCAACTTCAAGTAGTTCAGCTTCACGTGCTTGCACAAGCTCATCACGTGGATACGTTTCTAAAATATTTAATACCGCTTTGTATGCATGGGTGCCTTTAGCAAAGTCACACATTTCCATAATGCGGTTAATCTTACTTTTCAGTACAGGTACATCAGCGGCGCTGTTGTTGTAAAAGCTTGATGAGAATAAACCAAGGAAGCGATCTTCACCAATTACGTTGCCCTCATCATCAAAACGCTTAATACCCACGTAGTCGATGTATGCAGGTCGATGTACACGAGACACTGAATTTGTTTTCGTTAAAATTAATAAGTTGCTGCTTCGCGCTTCTTGGCGCGCTACTTCAGGTAACTCAGAAAGTAAGCGGCTATGCTCTTCGTCTGTGTTTTTCATTAGACCAAGGCTAGTACCCTTTTTACCTTTTAACTGGTAATCACCTTGCACTGGCGAAAGTTCATACTCACGGTAACCCATTAGCGTAAAGTTATCTTTAGCTAACCAGTCTAAAAACTCTACCGTTTCTGCAACTTCGCTTTCGTTATTATTATGGTGGCGTTTTGGTAAGTCTTTCGTAACCGCTATAAGCTTTTCACGAATTGGCTGCCAATCTTCTACAGCGATTGATACGTCAACTAACACAGACTCAAGTTCTTTTTTGAAAGACTCAATCACTTTTGCATCTGTTTGACGATCAATCTCGATAAAGAACACAGTTTTTGTCGACGTTGATTCTTGCTCTGCTTTTAAGCTTGAAATACCGGTGATTTTAGCATTTTTATCACGTTGGATTTTCAGCGGAGAGTGAAGTAATAAGTGAGAAGCGATGTTTGCGCGAGTCATGGCCATGCGCACAGAATCAACGAGGAAAGGCATGTCTTTCGCGATGATTTCAACAATAGTGTGCGATGACTGCCAGCCATCTTTTGCTACTTCAGGATTGAAAACACGGACAACCGCGTCATCAGAATTATTTTTTTCTAGCGAGTTCCATAGGCTTAGTGCAGCGCCATATAAGTCACTATCGTTGCGATGAGCCAAATCCTCTTTAGACATATTGCTGTACAAGGCTTTGGCGAATTTCTCAACGAGTAACACATTATCAGCGTGAACTTTTTTCTGGATCAGCTTACAGACATTATCTAAGATAACCGAGGCTTGCCCTTCATTTCGTGTCATTGTATGTTCCTTAATCTATACTACTTATCGATTAGTAGAATATTTGTACAGCCATTTATTAGCGTGGAGTCAGGTAAATTCTAACTCTTTTACAGCTAATAAACAGCCTTTTCGATGAAATCATTTTAAGCTTTTCAGCTATTTGGTCATCTATTCACAAAATATAGATATAAATGGCCATTACTGGCCATATTGGAGCACAATTATTCACATTATTTTTTCTGGTCAGTCCAGAGGAAGCTACCAATTGCAGGTAAAAGTAGTACTGAACCCAACATGTTAACCAAAAACATGAAGGTCAGAAGAATACCCATATCTACTTGGAACTTCAGATCAGAGAAAATCCATGTGCTAACACCAATGGCTAAGGTAATACCTGTGAACAGCACTGCACTACCACGCTCTGCTAATGCATTACGATAAGCCACTTCCAGTGCCACACCTTGTTTTAGCTGCCCCATCATTGATGAAAGTATGTAAATCCCGTAATCGACACCGATACCAACACCTAAAGCGATAACTGGTAATGTCGACACTGTTAAACCAATTTCAAGTTGTACCATCAATGCTTGCGCTAAGGTTGATACGATGTACAGAGGTAATACAACCGCGACCGTTGCCTTAACACTTCTAAAGCTAATTAAGCATAGCAGGATTACGGCGCCGTAAACGTAAAGCATCATAGGTAGCTGTGCAGCCGATACCGACTCGTTAGTTGCAGCCATTACACCGACAGGGCCTGACGCTAGCTTAAACTTTAATTCATCGGTTTCTTCAGCCTTAGCAAACTCTTTAACTTTAGCTACCACATGGTCAATTGTTTCTGCTTTGTGGTCATTTAAGAAAATAATCACAGGCATTACAGAGCAGTTACCATCAAGTAAACCTGAGCTTGTTTCAACGCGTGAAGTAGCTTGCACTAAACTTGCCGTATTGCGCGGCAGGCTTTGCCATTTTAAGTTACCTTCGTTGAAGCCGGCATTCACAGATTGCGCAACTGAGCTTAAGCTCACAGCCGATTGTACCCCTGCAACGTTTTCCATCTGCCATTGGAAACGACTAATACGCTCCATAACATCATGCTCAGTACACGCAGCAGGATACGCTTCTACAATCACTTTTAGGATATCTGATGAAATGGTGTATTTATCAGATATCAAAAAGGTGTCTTGGTTATAGCGGGCATCTTGGTGCAAAGATGGCGCACCAGCATGCAAGTCACCAATACGCATTTTGTCAGCTTGCCAGTAACCCACTGCAAATAACACAGCCGTAAAGGCGATAATGAAACCTGCCGTTTTACGATCTGTCGCTTTTACTAATAGCTCGCGTAACTTGTCTAATAGATTTGGTTTGTCTGTGTGGGTCCCTGCTTGAATATGCACAGAGCCTTCAAAGCGCATGTACGAAGCCCATACAGGTAATAAAATTAAGTTGGTGAAAATAATTACCGCTACACCCAAACTCGCTGTGATAGCAAGTTCACGAATAATACCAATATCAATGGTGAGTAAGGTTAAAAAACCAATTGTGTCTGATAGCAGTGCAATACCACCTGGGATCAGAAGTGCTCTAAAGCTTGCCTGACAACAAATCCGAGTTGAACTACCCGTAGACACTTTTTTACCGATGTCATTAATCATTTGCACGCCATGGCTTACACCAATCGCAAACACTAAAAACGGCACTAAAATTGACATAGGGTCTAAACCAAAGCCTAAGCTTGAAAGCAAGCCTAACTGCCAAACAACAGCGATGATTGAACAGGCAATTGGTAAAATAGTCAGTTTTAAAGAGTGGCAGAACAGCCAAACCATTACGAATGTGAAAGCAATGGCAATAGCAAAGAATAGCAGTACGCCCTTAGCGCCCTCTGCTACATCCCCTGCCATTTTTGCAAAACCAATAATATGAATACTGACCTTGTCAGTACTTAGCGGTTCACGAACTTGTGTTTCTAGCTTTTCTGCAAACGCTAAAGTGTCGAGTTTTTCTTGCGTTTGCGGATCAGTCTCGAGTAGCTGAGCGGTTACCATTGCACACGAATAGTCGCTTGCAATCATGCGACCAACGACTTTTGCTTTTTCAATGTTTTCTTTTACAACCGCAAGACCACGTTTATCAGCGGTAAAGTTTGCTGGAATAATTGGACCGCCAGCAAAACCATCTTCAACCACTTCAACAAAACGCGCACTCGGTGCGAAGATTGAATTAACTAACGGACGATTTACACCCGGAATAAAGTAAAGCTGATCATGAACTGCTTTAAGTTGAGTGAAAAATTCCTCATTAAAAATATCACCATCTGCATCACAGACAGAAATCAAAATGCTGTTAGCGCCACCGAACTGTTTTTCATGTTTGGTGTAAACTTTCATGTAGTCATGATTAAGCGGAATATTTTTATTAAACGACGCGTCTAATTGAATTTGTGTTGCTTTGAATAGTAAGAAACTGGTGATCAAAGCAAAGGAAATAATTGCGAATAAGCGATGACGAAACACCGCTCTTTCTAAAATATCTAAAAAACCACGCATTACGGATTCAACTCCTTCACTTTAATGCCATTTTCTGAAGCCATAATTAGTTTGTCTTGAAACACGACACCATCAAGTAACGATTTACCATCAGCCATTTGTTGTTCTGATAATTGGCCATCCTCAATTTGGAAAATCACCCCGCTGTTGGCAAATAATAACCACTGGTTGTTGTATTTAATCGCGCTATTCACGGTTGCATAATTGTCGTGTGGTATTTGTTGCCATTGATCACTGCCTGCTTGGCGAGTGAAAATGTTGCCTCGAAGGCCTGCAACTAGATCTTCACCACCTTGATCTGCAGTTGACGCAAACGTAAAGAAAGAGCCCATATAAATCTCTTCAAGACGCTGCCATGTTTGACCATTGTCGAAACTTTGTGCCATTAAACCCATTTCACCGGCTAGAAATAGACTCTCCTCAGTTTTAACGATGCGATTAAAATGCGGCAGTATTGAAGCAGTTTCAATTTCATAGCCTTCTGGGTCACTGTCTTTTAAATCATTTAGGTATTCACGGTCTTCTTCAAATAACAGACTATCTAAAAAACGTTTCTGCCAAGTTTGGCCACCATCGTTAGTTTCAAAAAACATTCCGTATGCACCAACTGCATAGCCCTGTTTGTCAGTTGTAAATAAAATGTCTAAACATGGCTTATCCATGTTTGGTAAAGATTGTTGTAACTGCCAGGTTTTTCCTGCATCCACGGTATTAATGATGGTTGCATCATGACCACATGCCCAGCCTAAATCGTTATTATAAAAATCAACGGCTGTTAGCAGCACTTGAGTAGGCACACTGGCTTGTTGCCAAGTTTGAGCGTCTGTACTTGTGATAACCACACCGTGTTTGCCAACTGCAATGAGATTTGGGCCAGCTAGTTCAATGTCGGTGAGAAGAGTTTTGTTTGCGTTAACAGCGCTAATCGCTTGTTGCGGCATAGGCATGTCTTGAGCAAAACATGAAGCACTATAAGCAAGACAGGCATAAAGCAAATACTTCATAAAGATAAATCGCCTTCGAAAAAATAAAAAGAGAAGTCAAAAAAGCCACTGAGAAATCTATTGCGTGTACTGATGACTTACGCGAATTGCAAAAAGGCACCTGGGGTCAGGTGCCTTAATTTGATTAACGACCTTCGCGACGTAATGCGCTTGAAGTAAACTCGTTATCGTTGAATGATTGTGAGAAATCATACATTTTTTCTTGGTTGTCTAAACCAATTGCTAAATAACGACGAGAGTTAAGGTCATGGTAAACTTCTAATGTACTCCAATGAGTTGGTACTTCATAGTAGTTAAGACCATGCGCCATCGCTACACGATACATTTGATCACGGTTATCATAGATATCCGTTACATGTACTTGCCAGCTATCTTCATCAATATAGAAAACACGTTTTTTATAGATATGACGCGTGCCCTCTTTCAGGTTCGCTTCAACTACCCAAACACGGTGTTTTTCATAACGAACATGTTCAGGATTGATATGACCTGCTTGCAGAATATCATCGTAGCTAAGTTTGTCACTGTGAAGCTTATAGCTGTTATAAGGAATATAAAGCTCTTGCTTACCTTTTAATGTCCAGTTGTAACGATTTGGAGAACCGTTGAACATATCAAAGTCATCAGTCGTACGTAAGCTATCAGCTGCTGTTCCCGGTGCATCATAGGCAACATTAGGTGCACGACGAACACGACGCTGACCTGAGTTGTATGTCCATGCTTGGCGTGGCGTTAAGATTTGGTCCATTGTTTCATGAACTAATAACGCAGTACCGGCAAGACGCGCTGGCTCAGTTACTTTTTGCTTAAACTTAAACAAGATATTAGATTCTTGTAGCTTTTCAGGCGTTGCTTCAGGTGATGAATACTCAACTAACAGTTGCTCATCAAAACCTACATAGTTATATGAACCAGATGCTGTTGGTGCTGCTTGACCACCAGAACGCTCAATTGATAAACCACGGAAACGTAATAAGTGGTTCCAAATAGCTTCTAAGCCATCTTTAGGGATTGGGAACGGAACACCCACAGCAGTGTTTTTAATACCGTTACCGCCTTCTACTAACTCAGCTGTCGTTGCATACTTTTTAGTTGCATCATATACAAACTGAGGATAAGACGCGCTACGACGTGTTGGATAGATGTTCATCTTAAACGTATCAGGATAAGTATTGAATAATTCAATTTGACCTGGGCTTAAGAAATCTTTGTACTCAGCTACATTCGATTTATCAATCGTGAATAAGATTTTATCATCAGCATACGGATCAGGATGATGCATTCCCGGTTTATAACCAGCAGGTGGTGTTGTGATACCACCATCCCAAGCTGGGATAGAACCGTCTTTATTCGCAGCTTTTTCTGCGCCAATAGGTGTTAAATCTTTACCTAAACGTGCCGCTTCATCAGCGGTAATTTTTGCAAGTACACTTGAGCTTGCGAAAACGCCACAAAATGCTGCAGCAATGAGGGTAGGTTTTCTAATAATCATAATTTACCCTTAGATTGAATATTTAATATTAAAAGATACATAATCGCGGTCAGAGAAAGTATTCGTTGCGCCACCACCCCAGAATGAGTTGTAGCTAAAGTCGAACGACCACGCATTTTGATAGTTGAAGTTCATGGTTACACCGAGCGATTTACGATCTTCAACAAATAAGAACATTGGATCAGGTGTAATACCATTCACATCGTGCGAGAACACAAAACGTGGTGAGAAGTTAACACCACTGAAGAAGTTATAATAATCACCTTTCGCAATTAAACGATAACCCCACGCAGAAGCCGTTGGGAACGGGTTCGTTTCAGGACCATTAGAAAGACCTAAGTGCAGTGTTGAATAATCATCACTTAATGGGCCTTGCATAATACCGCTTCGACCAGTACCAGCAACATTTAAACGAAGCTCATCGTAATCTGGCATATCGTTAATGCGTACACCACCAATTTCACCAACTACCGCCCAGCTATCAGCTCCAAGTGAAGGGCCAAATAGGTGTGTAGCTGTAAATTGTAATTGTGCAGTGTTACGTAGGATAAACCCTTGTGCTACTTCACCAGGGCCTACAACGCTTGTAGCATCGCCTGGGCTCATTTGTGAAATACCAGCAAAGTCAGGGCGAATACCTGCAACTGCTAATTGCTCTGGCATACCCGCATATAACAGCTCTACGTCATCAATTTGTAGAGGCTCATCTTGGCGGAATGCAAATTCACCAGCAAGTGCCGTTTCGCCTACTGATGTATTGAAGCTAAGACCGTACAGTTTAATATCTTCAGGGTATTGTAACTGGCCTTTAGTGAATGCTTGAAGATTAGTTACATTATCTTCTGTGATATCTGTTGTTAATAACATACCGATATCAGCAGCGATTGCCGCATCAGTGAAGTTTGATACCTGACCAGAAATTACCGGACGACGGCTATGATAGTTAATGTGGTATAACGCCACTTCAGTGTCGTTTAATTCAGGTAAGTACATACCTAAACGTAAACCATACTGGCCACCATCGTCTGGCTCGTTTTTACCTGCACCACCTTTGCCTTTTAACGCCACTTTGGTTGGGTAAGCTAAGTACATTTGCGCCATCATTGCTTGGCCTTGTGCTGATGTAGGATCAACACCTTGCGAGCGAACAATGTCATCTAAATTATTCAAGCTTTCAGTTAAGAATGCTAAATCGATATCCGGGTTAGACGTGAAGCCCAATTGGATATTTTGCTGATAACCATTTTCTGACGCGAAATCGTTCGTCGAGAAATATGTACCAGCCGCTGGAAGACGTGTTTCATGCCATTCATATTGGTAGAAACCTTCTAGCGTTAAATTATCTGTGATGCCTAGTGATGCCCAAAGCATACCAACAGGTATGAAAGCTTCTTTTAACTCTGCACCTGGCGCTTTTAAACGATCGATATCAACTGGGTTAACGTTAATACCATGAGAAATCAAGGTACTCTCACCCCAGTTCACAACTTGTTGGCCTAAACGAATAGACAGCGGGTTACGGCCTTCATTTAAATCAAAGTTTGCCCATACATAAGCGTCTAGTAAACGTAAATCAGCACACACTTGTTCTTTTGTGTCATCATCGTCACATGGGTCTACTTTGTTACCTGATGTTGGATTGCTATAAGCGTAATCACCATCCATCAAGGCAAAGTCGTAAAAGTACATAAAGCGAGTGAAGAAACCAAAATTATCTTTGCTAATTGATAACTCATGGTTACCTTTTAATAATTTTGAGAATGAATCACCACTATCAAAATTGAGGTTACCTGCATCACCATTATTTGAGTATGCACCAGGTTGGTTCCATACATCAGCAGAAGAATAAATTGGATTTAAAGCAGAATGATAACCCGTCCAGTCAAATGAAGGATTATTACTCTTACCTATATGTTGAAAATCTCGGTCTTCAACACGAATGCTTTGGCCATAAGAGAAGTTAGAGTCAAAACGTATATCGAAGTCACCTAACTCAAAATTTGCCGCATGCAAAGATGTGCTTGAGAGTCCGAGTGTAGCCGCCGCGAGTCCCAAAGCTATTTTGTTTTTAACAAAAAGCGATCGTTTTATCATTGTGTTCATCCCCCTGTAACGGGTTGTTTTGTGATCAAATTGTTGTTTTTAGTATCTTTCTAACGATAGAAGCGAAACAGTAAAATTACAATATAGAACGCGTTCAATCGGTTAATATTTATTTAAAAATGTGACGTTTACGTATTGGTAAGACGTCATACCAGATATTTTATACACGTAAATTAACAATAGAACAAATCGAATTAACAAAAATATAATAAATTTAGCGAATTGGGGACAGTGAAATTTAGCATTTTGGACGACAAATATTACAAAAAAAGCAGCTAATGCTGCTTTTTTAACTAATTTTCTCGAGTTTTAAAAACTGATTTTCAGCCGTTAATGTCAACCTAAAGCGCCCTCTTATTCCTAGTGAAGAAATAAAAGGACGCAAATGGTGAGCGTCAAAGCGAACTGTCTTGCCACCATCCTCTGTAACTTGCACAGATTTATATTTACCATGATAGTAATCAAGACACTCTGAGTAACTCAGATACAAGGCGAAATAGTACTCTGTCATTAACTTTCGAGTGCTTTCTCTACTTTTTCAAACAGATCATCACTAAGACCATCTAAATCAGCTAAACGTTGAAGTTGTGCTTTCATTGCCGCAGAACGATTTTCATCATAGCGTTTCCATGACATAAATGGCGTTAGCATGCGTGATGCATTTTGCGGATTAATATTGTTAAGCTTCACTAATAAGTCACCTAATAGCTGATACCCTTTACCATCAGCACGGTGGAACTGAGTGATATTAAAGTGACTAAAGCTACCAACCAAAGCACGCACACGGTTAGGATTACCAAAGTCAAAACTTGGGTGATCATAGAGCGCTTTGATATCACTAATACTCGTTGCTGAATCTTTCATCGCTTGCAGTGCAAACCATTTATCCATAACGAGCACATCATGACGCCATTTAGCATCAAACTCTGTTAAAAGCGTAACACATAGTGAGTGATTTGCTTTTACAACAGCACTTAATGCAGCAAGTGCATTGGTCATATTATTACTGTGGGCAGACTCTTCGATAAGGCCATTAACGTCGCTGTGATTTGTTTTCGCTAAATAGTGTAAACAAAGTTGCTTAAGAGCACGCACAGCAACGGCTGTAGCAGATGTTGAACCATCATCTTCAAGCGCGTTATAACAATTAACCAATGATTCTGTTAGGAAGTTGGCAATTTGCGATTCAAATGCATTTTGAACAGCAATAATGTCGTCAACAGGGATGACGGCATATTCTGCTGCAAGAGTATCGTAGCTAGGTAGTTTTAACAGCTCAGCAATCAGTGCGAGGTCACCTTCACGATTATCAACTAGTAGCTTTAATGCCGACAAGATATCATCCGATAAGCAAGCTTCACCACTGGCAATCGCCGCTTTCATTTCATTAGTAAATAAGCGCTGTTGAGCATCCCAACGTGAAAAGTCACTGCGAGCAAAACGCATAATATGCAACAGATCAGCGGCAGATGTATTTTGATTAACGATGCATGGCGCAGAGAAATCTTCTAGTAGCACTGCGACTGGGCGCTGTTTAATGCCCTCGAAAACAAACTGCTGTGTTTTTTCTGTGACATTCAATACCGACTCTTGTGGCTGATTATCAATCACAAGTGGTAGCGACTGCCCTTCACTATCTAAAAGTTCAATAGCAAAAGGAATATGCAGTAAGGCATTGTTAGGCTGATTATCAGGCGCAAACTGCTCAATATTTAATGTGAAAGTCTGGTTTTGTTCATCATACGCTTGTTCTACATTGAGCTTAGGTGTACCCGCTTGACTATACCAGCGCTTAAATTGCGTTAAATCAATGCCAGACGCATCACTCATGGCAGCGACAAAATCATCACAAGTAACTGCTTGTCCGTCATGGCGCTCGAAATACAATGCCATACCTTGTTGGAACTTCTCTTCTCCCAGTAAGGTGTGCATCATACGAATAACTTCAGCCCCTTTGTCATACACAGTCACTGTATAAAAGTTATTCATTTCAATAACTTTTTCCGGGCGAATTGGGTGAGCCATCGGCCCTGCATCTTCACTAAATTGGTGAGTACGCATGACTTTAACCGCATCAATTCGATTAAGTGCACGTGAGCCTAAATCACTACTAAACTCTTGGTCACGGAAAACTGTTAAGCCTTCTTTTAACGACAGTTGGAACCAGTCACGGCAAGTCACACGGTTACCGGTCCAGTTATGGAAGTACTCGTGCCCTACAATAGATTCAATCGTATGGTAATCTTTGTCTGTGGCTGTTTCTTGATTCGCCAGAACACATTTAGAGTTAAAGATATTCAGGCCTTTATTTTCCATTGCGCCCATGTTGAAGAAATCAACGGCAACAATCATGTAAATATCTAAATCGTATTCAAGGTTAAAGCGCTCTTCATCCCATTGCATTGATTTCTTTAAAGAAGTCATGGCATGAGGCGTTTTTGATAAATTACCTTTATCAACAAACAAAGCTAATTCAACTTTTCGTCCAGACTGCGTCGTGTAATGGTCACGTAATACGTCAAAATCACCGGCGACTAATGCAAATAAGTAGCTAGGCTTTTTAAATGGGTCTTGCCATTTTACAAAATGACGACCGTCATCTAAGTTACCTGATTCAATTTGGTTACCATTAGACAGCAAGTGAGTGTACTTTTTGTCGGCAATAATGGTTACATCAAAGCTAGCAAGCACGTCTGGGCGGTCAAGGTAATAAGTAATCTTTCTAAAACCTTCTGCCTCACATTGCGTACAGTAAGCACCACCCGACAAGTACAAACCTTCTAACGAGGTATTCGTTTGCGGATCGATATGGTTTTCAATTTTCAGAATAAAGCTTTCAGGTAAGTTATGAATGATCAGCTTTTCATCTTCAAGCGTGTAATCATCATACGCTTTGTCATCAACCTTTACTGAGATAAGAGTTAAATCAACACCATCTAGCGCAAGATCAGCATTGCTTTCATCGGTACGATTGATTGTCATTGTTGACTGCACTGATGTTTTTAAAGGGGCTAATTCGAAGCGTAAATCGATGTGTTGGATTGAGAATTGTGGGGCTTGGTAATCTTTTAAATATTGAGCTTGAGGTTTACTCGTAGCAGACATTACTGACTCCAAATGGCCCTGCTTAGCAGGGCCTAAATAGTTTATTCGGCGTTAGCTTCTTGTTTAAGATGTTTTGGGGTAATACGTAAAATTTTAATACCAAAATAGGCATAAACAACCGCTAAGAATGGATTAATTAAATTAAAGAACGCGTACATTGCATAGTCAAATGGATTGATTAATAAAACACTTTGCATGTAGGCACCACAGGTATTCCAAGGAATAAGTGGGCTAGTAATTGTGCCACCATCTTCTAATGTGCGAGATAAGTTAACAGGCTTTAAACCGCGTTTTTCATATTCGTCTTTAAACATACGTCCAGGAACAACAATCGCGATATATTGGTCAGCTGCAACCGCATTGGTACCAATACACGTTGCAATCGTTGCAGTGATAAGAGAACCCGTGCTTTTAGCAATCTTTAAGATGCTCTTAACGAACATATCAAGTAAGCCAGTTTTTTCCATGATAGCGCCAAACATCAAGGCCGTCATAATCAGCCAAGTGGTTGTTAGCATGCCAGCCATGCCACCACCGCTTAATAGTGAATCCATTTTTTCATCACCAGTGTCAATGCTGAAACCATCAAAGAACGTTGTCCAAACTAATTTAAAGTAACCAATTGCATGGCCTTGTGATGCATCAATTTGGCTATTTATTAAATCTGATTGAAATAACATAGCCCAAATCGCACCTAGCACCGCACCAATCGAAATAGCAGGGAAAGCTGGCATTTTACGAATTGCTAAAAACAATAACACCACCAGTGGTACTAGCATTTCAAAACCAATATTAAAGTTTTGCTCTAATAAATTAACGATTTCATCAATACGGCCAGCTTCAGCAGAACCACCGGCATTAAAGCCCATAAAAATAAAAATAATTAACGCAATAATGAAGCTTGGCACTGTAGTCCAAAGCATATGATGGATATGCTCAAATAAATCTGCCCCTGCCACTGCTGGTGCTAAGTTTGTTGTTTCAGAAAGCGGGCTTAATTTATCACCAAAGTAGGCACCTGAGATAACCGCACCCGCCGTGACGACTTGCTCTAACCCAAGACCAGTTGCAACACCTAATAACGCCACACCGATAGTCGCAGCTGTAGTCCAAGAGCTACCAATACTCATAGCCACAATGCCACAAATCAAACAGCTAGCGGCATAGAACCAGCTTGGATTGATAATTTGTAAGCCATAGTAAATTAGAGTGGGTACAGTTCCTGATAACAGCCAAGTACCGATTAAGGCACCCACCATTAACAGTATAATGATTGCTCCAAGGGATAAGGTGATCCCCTCAATCATGGCTTGTTCTAGTTTCTTCCAGGTGTAACCATTTTTTAAGCCAATTAATGCCGCGGTAAAGGTAGCGAATAATAAAGCGATTTGGTTAGGACCCGATGATGAGTTATCACCGAATAAATAAACAGCAGCGCCTAGTAGGCACACGAGCACAGTAATTGGGATTAAGGCATCTAAAAAACTGGCCTGTTTAATTGGCTTCTCTTCAATTGAATTCAAAAGATAGTCTCCTACACGTCTTATGTGGCGTGTTTAATTATTATTGTAAGCTTTGACGCAAAACTTCAGTGGCCTTATGCAGCCAGATTTTGTGATTATACCAATCTAACCTGTTTTAGGTAGCAAAAAAGGCGCTTAAGCGCCTTTTTATTAATCGATATTGCTAATTAATTGCTAATTATTTCTTAGCGATACGACCATATTTTATATAATCTTGGGTGATTAATGCCGCTTCTTCTAAGAAAGGGTCTAGCTCGTCAAGGCTATCAGGTAAATCGTCAAGCTTCTCTACTGGCTTTTCACCAAGGCGAACAAGTCGTTCATTAGCACGTTCTAACGCGCGTTCTTCACCTTCGTCTTTCTCTTTTATGCGCTTTGCTTCAACCAATGAGATTGTCTTACGGTCTTTCTCTTCTTGATAGCGTTCAATGTCAGCAAACACATAACCAAACTCAGGCTCATCTGCAATACGCGCATCATGAAGCTTATTAACGTAAGCAATCGCTGGCTTTAGGTTATCAACAGAGTTGTACTTAGCACGAATGATGCTATCCCAAGGTAAGGCGTTGTCTTGTTGACTCTCACCCCACTCTGATGGCTCAATTGCCGATGGGAATGACACATCTGGGATCACGCCTTTGTGCTGTGTGCTTCCGCCATTAATGCGGTAGAATTTTGCAATGGTATACTGCACGCTACCTAATGGATGGTCGTATAAGTCATAAGCACGGCCAAGTGGTTTGTGCTGCTGTACAGTACCCTTACCAAAGGTTTGCTCACCAATCACAATAGCACGGCCGTAATCTTGCATTGCTGCTGCAAAGATCTCTGAGGCAGATGCACTGTAGCGATCAACTAACACAGTAAGTGGGCCATCATAAAAAGTGACGCCGTCACGGTCTTTTTGCTCTTCAATACGATTATTTAGCGTATGAATTTGTACAACTGGACCTTGATCGATAAATAAGCCAGAAAGCTGTGTCGCTTCGTAAAGTGAACCACCGCCGTTTTGACGTAAATCGATGATGATACCGTCTACTTTGGCTTCTTTTAATTTTGCAATTTCAACTTTAACGTCTTGTGATAGGTTGTTATAGAAACCAGGGATTTCAATCACACCAATTTTGCTGGTTAAGTCTGAATATTTTGCTTCAAATACTTCAGATTTAGCAGCGCGGTCTTCTAAGCGAATTTTATCACGCGTAATTTCAACGACTTTTGGTGTACCGTGAGCATCCGCCCCTTTTAAATATTGCAGGCGAACTTTTGTCCCTTTAGGGCCTTTGATCAGATCAACTACGTCATCTAGACGCCAGCCAATCACATCAACAAATTCTTCACCTTCTTGGGCAACACCAATAATGCGGTCATCTGCTTTAATTTGTTCAGACTTATCAGCCGGACCGCCAGGTACTAAGCTACGGATTACCGTGTAATCTTCGTCATAACTAAGTACCGCACCAATACCTTCTAACTCAAGATCCATGTCCATCTTGAATTGCTCAGCGCGACGAGGTGATAAATAAGAGGTATGCGCTTCAATGCTTCGTGCGAATGAATTCATCACGATTTGAAAAGCATCTTCGCTGTTGGTTTGTACTAAACGCTTTTGCGCATTGTGGTACCGCTTGGTCAAGACTTCTTTAATGCCTTGCCAATCTTTACCTGTCATTTTTAATCGTAAAGCATCGTATTTAACGCGCTGACGCCAAAGTTCATCAAGCTCAGCTTGGCTTGTTGCCCAATTAGCGTCTTCGCGGTCAAACAGATACTCATCTTCTTTATCGAACTTCATTTCGTTTTCAAGTAACGACAAAGAATAGTCATAGCGTTCAAAACGACGTTTTAAACTTAAGTTAAAAATATCAAAGGCAAATCCCAATTTACCTGTCGACAATGCATTATCAAATTGGTCTTTATATTGCTTAAACGAGGCAATGTCAGACGCTAAAAACACATTTTTATTGTAGTCGAGAGATTCAATGTAACGATCAAAAACCTTCTCAGATAATTCATCGTTAAATTTAATTGGTTTGTAGTGTGCACGAGTAAATAAGTTTGTCACCCGTTTGCTTGCCGTACTATGTTGGCTTTCTTGCTTGAGTACTGGCAGGTCTTTTTCAGTCAGATTGTCTGAAGATGCCAATAATGAACCTGAAAACAGGGCAGCGACTAACGGAATGAGCGTAAACTTTTTACTCATACACAACTCCTTTATTTTTTACAGCTATTAAATGATATACAGGCTGTCTGCTTTGGTCTTAACTTGCATCCCTGTTACTAACTCAACGTGAACTTCATCTTTATTCACTTCAGTAATAACCGCGTTTACAAGTGCTTGGCCAAGTTTAACTTTAACTTTGCTATTAACCTTGACCTCTGAGGCAGGTAAAGGTTCAACTTTTCCTGAACGTTTTGCAGGAGCAGCTTTAGCAGGCTTATTATTTACTTTAGCGCCTTTTTCGCCAGATTTAGCGTGGTGGCCACTATTCTTTTTGTAAGATTTTGTGTCACCGTCTTTGCGTGGACGTTGTGGCTTCTTACGCTTCGCCATTTTAGCGCGGCTTTCTTCTAACGCTTTTTGTGCGTGCTCAATGTGCTCTTGTTCTACTTTTTCGTCTTGATTACCATCAAGATCGATACGGAACTCAGACTTAGTCACAGCTTCTAAATAGCGCCAGTTTGAGGTGTACTTTCTTAGTGCTTGACGAACCTGAGTTTTACTTACTTTCTCAGAACCTTCAATACGCTCAGCGATATCTTTAAAAATACCTACTTTAAGCGGCTGAATACCGTCTTTTTGTTTAAAACATTTTGGAAATTCTTGGTATAAGAAATCCAGTACTTCATTAATATCTTTTAGCTTGTTTGTGGTTTCCATGTTAGAACCTTTTATTACATCTTTTCATCAAGTGATGAATCGACATAGTGTGTTACCCAGTCGGTCAACTCTTCGAAGTCCGCTTCAATAAGCGCTAAATCACCACGAAGGTGTTCCCAAATACCATTTATAATTTCATCAATTGATTCACAGTCAAGGTCATCCGGTAGACGTTCCCATGCCATATGAATCAAGTCGTTGAGCCTTTCGGCAACAACTTCTTCTTCCCCTTCCCAATCACCAACATCTTGGATTGCAAAGAGGTAATCTTGCACATTTAGCAGATCTTTCATTTTAGATTTGCCTCAAAGCATTTTACCAATGCTTCTAAACCAGCTTGATCATCAGCATCGAATCGCGCAATGCTTGGGCTGTCGATATCAAGTACAGCAAATACTTTACCGTCTTTGAAAATCGGCACAACTACTTCTGAGTTAGATGCAGCATCACAGGCAATATGACCAGCAAATGCATGCACGTCTTCAATGAGTTGTGTTTGTTGTGTTTGCGCGGCAGTTCCACATACCCCTTTACCTACTGGAATACGGATACATGCAGGATTACCTTGAAACGGCCCTAGCACTAATTCTTCAGGTGAATCCATTAAATAAAAGCCCGCCCAATTGATATCCTCTAAAGAGGTAAATAATAGCGCACTAATATTTGCCATGTTGGCAATAACATTTGATTCACCAGTGATTAGCGACTCAGTTTGTTTAACTAATGACTGGTAAAAATCTTGCTTTTGCATACCAAACTACTTCTTATTAAACATACAGTAGCTAAAGGTACTCTTTGTAGACGACAAATGAAACCTTTTGAGGGCAAAAAAAAACATTTTGCCCTCAATTTCAGTCAGCTTGATTAAATATTCTGCTATTGATGAGAAGATTGTGTTGTAAGGCCCTGTCTTAAACCAAATAAAAACAGTCCAGCTGCCAGAGCAGACATCACAGCATTGACTATAAAAGCCATACCTGTTGTAGCGCTAAGTAAGTAGCTGAAAATAGCGCCACCTAGTAAGCCAAGTGTCAGAACACCTGAATAATTAACCTTTGCATACTTATACATAAGTAAATAACCCGGCACCACAAACGCTGCCATAGTTAGACCTACAATGTGGGCATTGGCGATTGCGCTAACGAATAAGTTAAAGAAAATGTTTAAACCATTTCCTTCAAGTGTAAACGCATAATAAAGGCCTAAGATACAACCGATGATCACAGGCGATAATAAAGAAAGTCCTACACTCTTTGCTAAACGATGTTTCATAAATTCCCTAATGTCACAAAGATAATACGAGAAGTGTTAAGAATGGACTAACTAGTTAAAATGCGAAATATCGACAATAGTCGTAATTTGCAGAACAAATGAAAAGCACAAGAAACAAAAAAGCCGCTGAATAAATTCAGCGGCTTCAATGATGGTGGAGAGATAGGGATTTGAACCCTAGAGGGGCTACAAACCCCTGCCGGTTTTCAAGACCGGTGCATTCGACCACTCTGCCATCTCTCCGAATGCGAAAACCTACCCGCTTGCGCCAGTAGTAAAAATAATGGTGGAGAGATAGGGATTTGAACCCTAGAGGGGCTACAAACCCCTGCCGGTTTTCAAGACCGGTGCATTCGACCACTCTGCCATCTCTCCGACGGCGTGCATAATAGATAAAGCGGCCGTGCTTGTGAAGCTTTTTTTTCAAAAAACCGTTTAAGTGATTAAAAAACAATTAATTTGCTCAGCATTAGTACAATAGCGTTTAGATTGTGCGCAACATTGAACTTTTCTATTATTTATCTTGTCTATTGATCCACAATAGTTTGCCCAAATATATAACTCTTGATAGGCTTAGTTCAGTTTAATAATTGGAACTAACGAACGTATAAGTTCATTTAAAGGAGCTCTAACAATGGCGTTTAATCAATCGTACAATACTGCAAGACCAGTAATGTCGACTATTGAAACCAATAAAGTTTTAAAGAATACCTATTTCTTACTGGCGATGACACTGGCATTTAGCGCAGTGACAGCAGGTATATCAATGGCAATGAATCTACCTTATTTTATGGGGTTAGTATTTAGCTTGATTTCACTTGGTGTGCTTTTTGTTGTTCACAAAAAGGCTGACAGTGCTTCAGGTGTTGCTTGGGTATTTGTTTTCACAGGTTTAATGGGCGCAGGACTTGGTCCAATGCTTAACTACTACGCTGCAATGCCAAATGGCCCTATGCTTATTATGCAAGCGTTAGGCTCTACTGCATTAATCTTCTTTGGTTTGTCGGCTTATGCGCTTACCACTAAAAAAGACTTCTCATTTATGGGTGGCTTTTTAACTGTGGGTTTAATCGTGGTGATTATTGCAAGCCTAGTTAACTTATTTATTGGCAGCTCAATTACCTTTATGGTCATTAATGCTGCAGTTGTGCTAATTATGTCTGGATTAATCTTATTTGACACTAGCCGTATCATTAATGGCGGCGAGACTAATTACATCCGCGCAACAGTTGCTTTATACCTGAACGTATATAATTTATTTACGTCTCTTCTTCACCTACTTGGTGCAAGTGATGACTAATTAAATAGTTCTGCTAAAATAGCCCCTTTCTAGGGGCTTTTTTATTGGATGCGTTTTGGCACAATTTGTACTTTCTCTTCATACCGCGCCGACCGATCACGACACAACTCAACGGCTAATTAAATTTGCACAGGGCTGTCTTGACTCTGGTCACTCAATTGCAGCTATCTTTCTTTATCAAGCTGGTGTTTACCACGCAAGTAACCATTTAGAACTTGCCAGCGACGAGCTTCCAATTAATCGTTTGTGGCAGTCGTTAAGTGAGCAAGAGATCCCTCTACTGCTATGTGTCACTGCTGCTGAAAAGCGTGGCTTAGATATCGATAACACAGGCGTGTTTACCGTCGCTGGGCTTGCAGAATTTGCGATGCTTGTCAGTGAAGCGGATAAATGGGTGCAATTTAAATGAAAAACATTTTAGTAATAAGCCAACATAGCCCATTTGACGATCAACATATTCGTGAATCACTCGACACGACACTAATTTTTGCCGCTATTGAACAAAATATTAGTTGGCTACTAAGTGGTGAGGCAGTTTTAGCTTTGAAAAAAAATCAACAACCAGAGCAACTTGGCATTAAAAACTATTTTAAAACCATTAAAACCCTTGAGTTATACGATGTTGAAAACATATATGTATGTGAAAAGTCGTTGATGGATTTTAACCTTTCAGAAGATAGTCTGATTATCGATGTTAAAGTAGCTAACTTTGAGCAACAGCGAGACTTAATTAGCCAACAGCATCAAGTGGTGACCTTATGAGTACCTTGCATATTTTTTCAAAACCCTTAGCTCACTATTGCAATAATATGTTGGCAAATTTAATTTCTTCAGAAGATACAGTGCTACTTGTTAGTGACGCTTGTTATAACAAAATGCAGTTTAAGCAGTTCTCTTCAGCAATTCATCTACTTGAAGAAGATGCTGCAACCCGTGATATTTCATTTAATCAAGGCGATATCGCAATAAACTACGCGCAGTTTGTAGAAATGACTTTAAACGCAAAAAACACGATTACTTGGTAAACCATGCTTGAATTTAATAACAAACAGATAGAAACAGACAAACAAGGGTATTTACTTGATTCAAACGATTGGTGTGAAGAGCTTGCACCCATTATTGCTAAGCAAGAGAACATTACCTTAAGTGAGCAACACTGGGAAGTTGTGCATTTTGTGCGTGATTTTTACGTAGAGTACAACACCAGCCCTGCAATACGCATGCTGGTCAAAGCAATGGCTCAAAAGCTAGGTGAAGAAAAAGGTAATAGCATGTATTTGTATAAGCTATTCCCTAAAGGCCCAGCAAAGCAAGCGACTAAAATTGCAGGTTTACCTAAACCGGCTAGGTGTATTTAATGGTTAATAAAGCCAATAGCAAATCACGTCGTAGCAGCGGACGAACTTATTCAAGGCCGACTCAAAAACGCCAAGTTAAAAAAGCAATTAGCCCTGAGCAGCGAAAAGTGGTGCTATTTAACAAACCATTTGATGTGCTTTGCCAATTTACCGATGACCAAAACCGTAAAACGCTTGCCGACTTTATTACTATTAAAGACGTGTATGCAGCAGGACGCTTAGATAGAGATAGCGAAGGACTGTTGCTACTTACCAACTGCGGTAAATTACAACACACACTCACTGAACCCAATAAAAAAACAGCTAAAACTTATTGGGTGCAAGTAGAAGGTGATGTTACTGATGAGGCTATCTTTGCACTTAACAAAGGCGTAGAGCTCAAAGATGGAATGACCAAGCCTGCCAAGGTTAGGCGTATTGACGAGCCGTCAATTTGGCCACGTACCCCGCCCGTTCGCGAGCGTAAAAACATACCAACCAGTTGGTTAGAAATATCTATCACTGAGGGCCGTAATCGCCAAGTTCGCCGTATGACAGCGCATGTTGGCTTCCCTACTTTGCGATTAATTCGTTACAGCATTGGTAACTATACCCTTGATGGATTAGAGAATGGCCAGTTTAAAGTAGTGAACAACCCTGATGCATAAACCCAATGTCACAGTGGCCGCCATCGTCACATGCCAAGACAAATTTTTACTTGTTAAAGAGCGCGATAAACACACAGGTGATATTTGCTATAACCAGCCTGCGGGTCATCTAGAAGCCAATGAAACCTTAGCAGAAGCAGCTCATCGCGAACTTATTGAAGAAACAGGCATTAGCCTTAATGCCAGTCACCTTGTTGGCATTTATAATTTGCATGCCGCAAATGGCGTTCACTATATGCGTTTTAGCTTTGCTTTTAATAGCCCAGAGCTATTTGAACCATCTCCCCAAGATGATGACATTCTTAGCGCAAATTGGTTTAGCCTTGAGCAAATTAAAAGCCTGCCGCTTAGAAGCCTTCTGGTTTTAAAATGCATTGAAGATTATTTAGCTGGTAAAGCCTACCCACTTAGTTTGATTTACCAATAACCACTGTGATTTTGGCTGGTTTGGGTGTCTAAAAGTTTGCTATGCCCAAACCACTATTACTTGCAATCAATGCCTTGCCTAAATCGCTTTTAATTCCAACTGAAACTCGCATCTTGAGGTGGTTTGGGTATATAATATCGGCCTTTCCATAGCAGTTAAAAAATGACAGCGAATATTATGAGCGAAAATAGTCACATTAAAGTCATCGTGGGTATGTCCGGCGGTGTTGATTCTTCTGTATCAGCGTATTTATTAAAGCAACAAGGCTATCAAGTTGAAGGCCTGTTCATGAAAAACTGGGAAGAAGACGATAATGATGAATATTGCGCTGCAGCTGAAGACCTACAAGACGCACAAGCTGTGTGCGATAAGCTAGGTATTGAGCTTCACACTGTAAATTTTGCAGCCGAATACTGGGACAACGTGTTTGAATACTTTTTAGCAGAGTACAAGGCAGGTCGTACACCAAACCCAGACATCATGTGTAATAAAGAAATCAAATTCAAAGCATTTTTAGAATTTGCAGCACAAGCACTTGGTGCTGATTACATCGCTACTGGCCACTATGTTCGCCGTGAAAAGCGCGGTGATAAATTTGTAATGTGTCGTGGCCTTGATGACAACAAAGATCAAAGCTATTTCTTATACACTCTAAGCCATGAGCATATTGCGCAAACACTTTTCCCTGTTGGCGATATTGCTAAGCCTGAAGTACGCCGCATCGCTGAAGAGCAAGACTTAATCACTCACGATAAAAAAGACAGTACCGGTATCTGTTTTATTGGTGAGCGTAAATTTAAAGACTTCTTACAAAAATTCTTACCAGCACAGCCAGGTAAAATTGAAGATACCGATGGCAACGAAGTGGGTGAGCACGAAGGCTTGATGTACCACACACTTGGTCAACGTAAAGGTCTATTAATTGGCGGCATGAAAGAAGGTTCGGGTGAACCTTGGTATGTAGTTGATAAAGACGTTGATCGTAACGTATTAGTGGTTGGTCAAGGTAAAGACCACCCTCGCCTGTACAGCAATGGTTTAAATGCAAACCAGCTTCACTGGGTTGACCGCGAAGGCCCTAAAGGGACCACACGCTGTACTGTTAAAACTCGTTATCGCCAAGAAGATATCAGCTGTACTTTACTTGTTGGTGAAGATGGTATGGCACGCGTATTATTTGATGAGCCACAAAAAGCAGTGACACCGGGCCAATCAGCCGTATTCTACGCTGACGAAGTCTGTTTAGGTGGTGGTATTATTGATTCGGTGATCAAATAATGACAGAACACCAAGTCATGGCTTTAGCTGCCATGTGTCAAGTTGCTAAACAAGTACAAAAAGTTGCGCAATATGGCCAAGGCAGTGATCACGAATTAGAAAAATTACTAAACTGTATTGTCGAAACATCACCAAATAGCCCTGAAGACGTGTATCAGGGTAAACATAATTTACGTGAGGGCTATCGCATTTTGATTGCACAGCTTTCTGCCGGCGCAGACAAAGACGTCGAAATCGTAAAATATGTGGGTGGTTTAATGCAATTAGAACGTGCATTAAGTTCAAAACAAAACAGCTTAAATGAATTAGGTCGTCGCATTGATGATGTTAAACGTCGCCTCGACCACTTTGCTATCACAGATGATACTGTAGTAGCAGCGCTTGCTGATATTTACTCATCGGTGCTAAGCCCCCTTGGGCATCGTATTCAAGTGTATGGCAAGCCAGAGTTATTAAAACAGCAGCTCACGCAAAACAAAATTCGTGCCCTATTATTGGCCGGAATTCGTAGTGCCGTGTTATGGCGACAAATGGGCGGTAAACGCCGTCACTTTTTCTTTGCAAAAAGAAAAATCCTCGCCATTGCTAAACAATCAATTTAATTATCGTTCAAACTAGACAATTTAGGAGTCATTATGGAGCTTTCAGCGTTAACCGCTATCTCTCCGGTAGATGGTCGCTATGGCAGCAAGACCACGGAACTACGCAGTATTTTCAGCGAATTTGGTTTAATCAAATACCGTGTAACTGTTGAAGTTCGTTGGTTACAAGCTTTATCTGCAGCTAGCGCAATCAAAGAAGTACCGGCATTTAGCGACGAGGCTAATGCTTTACTTAATGCCATTGTTGATAACTTTAGCGAAGCTGATGCAGCACGCGTTAAAGAGATCGAGCGCACAACTAACCATGACGTAAAAGCAGTTGAATACCTACTTAAAGAAAAAGTAGCTGATAACGCAGAGCTTAACGCAGTTAACGAATTCATTCACTTTGCATGTACTTCAGAAGACATCAATAACCTGTCTCACGGTTTAATGCTTACCGAAGCGCGTGACAAAGTATTACTTCCATACTGTGACCAACTTCTAAATGCATTAAAAGAAAAAGCAGTTGAGTACAAGTCAGTTGCAATGATGACACGTACCCACGGTCAACCAGCTACTCCTTCTACAATGGGTAAAGAGTTTGCAAACGTCTACATGCGCTTAAAGCGTCAACGTGACCAAATTGCTAACGTAGAAATGTTAGGTAAAATCAACGGTGCTGTAGGTAACTACAACGCTCACCTAAGTGCATACCCAGATTACGATTGGCACAGCCACGCTGAGCAGTTCGTAACGAGCCTAGGTCTAACTTTCAACCCGTTCACAACACAAATCGAGCCACACGATTACATTGCTGAGTTATTCGATGCAGTTGCACGTTTCAACACTGTATTACTTGATTTTGACCGTGACGTTTGGGGCTACATTGCACTTAACCACTTCAAACAAAAAACAATCGCAGGTGAGATTGGTTCATCAACTATGCCTCACAAAGTAAACCCGATTGATTTTGAAAACTCTGAAGGTAACTTAGGTATTGCTAACGCTATCTTTACTCACCTTGCGCAAAAACTCCCTGTTTCTCGCTGGCAACGTGACTTAACTGACTCAACAGTGTTACGTAACCTAGGTGTTGGTATGGGCTACACACTTATCGCTTACCAAGCGACATTAAAAGGTGTTAGCAAGCTTGAAGTAAACGAAGAGCGTTTATTAGCAGAACTAGACCAAAACTGGGAATTACTAGCAGAGCCAATCCAAACGGTTATGCGTAAATATGGTATCGAAAAGCCATATGAAAAACTTAAAGACCTTACTCGAGGTAAGCGCGTAAACCAAGAAATCCTGGCTGATTTCATCGATGGTCTTGAGTTACCTGAAGAAGCAAAAGTAGAAATGAAAAAATTAACTCCGGCTAATTACATTGGTCGTGCTGTTGAGTTCATCGACAACTTAGCTTAAATTCAAATTAAGACTTAAAAAAGCGAAAGGCCTTCCTTTCGCTTTTTTTATACCACTTCGTTTAGGTCATGTTATGTATCAATTAACCATCAATTCATTAACCCAAGAGCAATTTTTAGCTGAGTATTGGCAAAAGAAACCATTACTTATAAAGCAAGGCTTCAAGGATTTTGCAGATCCGATTGAGCCCGAAGAATTGGCCGGTCTTGCCATGGAAGAAAGCATTGAATCACGTATTGTGACCAATCACTCAGATGATTGGCAAGCATACCATGGTCCTTTTGAAGACTTTAACTTGCTAACTGAAAAGCACTCAACATTACTGGTGCAAGCAGTTGACCATTGGCATAGCGATGCAGCGCAACTACTTGAGCCATTTCGCTTTATTCCAAACTGGCGTATCGATGATTTAATGATCAGCTACTCTACCCCGGGTGGTGGCGTGGGTCCGCATTTAGATCAATACGACGTGTTTATTATTCAAGGTGAAGGAAAGCGCCACTGGCGAGTTGGTTTACCTGATGCGAACTTAAAGCAATTTGCACAAAATAAGAGCCTGTTACAAGTTGAGCAATTTCCTGCCGTGATCGACTGTGTGTTAGAGCCGGGAGATATTCTCTATATTCCACCAGGTTGCCCACATGAAGGTTACGCAGTTGAAAATGCACTTAATTACTCTGTGGGTTTTAGAGCGCCAAACCAACGCGATTTATTATCACAATTTGCCGATCACCTCATCGATACTGAGCTTGGTAATCAACGATATGGTGATGCAGAGCTTAAGTTGCGTTCATCTAAAGGTGAACTTAACCAAACTGAAGCGGAAAAAGTAAAGCAACTTATGATTGCTGCGATTAATGATGACGCAGTATTCAAGACTTGGCTTGGTAACAGTATGAGTCAGCCAAAACATGACATGGATTTAGCGCCTTTAGAGGAGCCATATACACTAGATGACGTAAATGCCTTACTCAATGATGAAGACGTGGTTTTTGAGCGTTTAGGTGGTACCCGTGCCATTTATCAAGTAATTGACGATAAAATACTTTTAAGTATTAATGGTGTTAATTATATGCATGATTTAACTGACCTTGAATTAATAACAAAGCTCACAGATCAAACCTGCTTGACCTCTGCTGATATAAATAGTTCAAAAAATAATCACATTTTCTTGAAAACCTTTACTACACTTTTAAATGAGGGTATTTGGTTTTGTTAGGAGCGTGTGTTTATGAGCTATCAAATAGATGAAGTTGAATGGAATATCGACAAGGAACTCTTACAACAGATCCGAGAGCGAGTATTTGTATGCGAACTACATATTCCTAAAGACATTGAGTTTGATCATTTAGATAAAACAGCACATCACGTACTCGTCACCGACGAGTGTAAATGCCCAGTTGCTACTGGGCGTTTATGTAATGATGGCCTTATTGGGCGAATTGCTGTTTTACCTGAACATCGTAACCGTTCGGTTTACAAATCATTATTGAATTACTTAGTAGGCATGGCTGAAAAGCAAGGCTGTGATTGCGTCAGCATTAATTGCATATTGAACGAAGTAGATAGATTTAAACGAAATGGCTTTTCGGCTGATGGCTTAGTATTTATGGAGGCTGGTATTCCAAGGCAACGAATGCTCTGCCCTATTAAGCAGTTTGATACGCGGCCATTCACTTTGGTGCATTAAGGTATATGTTAATTAAAAAAAGCTGAATAACATTATTCAGCTTTTTTATTAGAAGTTATGCAGGCTCGTTTTGCCACATTTCTTCTTTTTCAAATAGCTCATATAAACCATGAGCACGGTTAATTAACAGGTTAGCAAAATCAACTTTGGTTTTATCTACCGCACCTGATTGCATGATCTGATCAGCTTTTAATTGCCATTGCATCGAAAAGTAGCGTAACGCCTCTCGAGCACTATCAGCAGCTTCAACCCCAGCATGATCAGCTGGAAGGCGGCCATTTATAACCCAATAAACTTTACCGTTTTGTGCTTTAAATTTCCAAACGGCTACTAATGGCGCAATAAAACGACATTCTTTATCCAGAACTGTCTGGGGGATAATCCCCTTTTCAGCTAAATGCTTTTGCGCACTTTGGAAACATTCTCTTTGCCAAATAACACTTTGTTTTTGCGCTTCGGCTTGTTCTTCTGGTGTTAATGGTCTTGCTTGTTTTTGTTCCATGGTGGTTACTCTTTTACAACATTTCTGACACTTTAAGGTTTAAAATGGAGCTGTGCAAGTGTTTACGGGCAATCAAAGAGTATTTAAATTTACTTGCGTACTATTCAATCAACTCAGAAAGAAGAGTTAGGCTCTGTTAAAAATTGCAGCTCTTCAGCTGTTGATTCACGACCTAAAATTTTATTGCGATGTGGGTAGCGACCAAACCTATCAATAATCACTTTGTGCTTTAGTTCAAATTCATAATTACTCATGCCTTTAAACAATTGCTCAGCTTGCTGATGAATAACTTTCGATTCACTGTGCATAAATGGCATATAAATAAACGCAGCTTGAGAGCTAGGTAATTTTTTATCAAAACCTAATTCAATTGCTCTTTGCGCTAAGCTTAGTGCTTGTGGGTCTTGGCTAAACGCTTTCACCGTATTACGATAAATATTGCGCGAAAACTGATCTAACACGATAATTTCAGCTAAAGAGCCTAGAGCATCAACTCGCCAGGCAGCATGCTCGCCAGCGATAACCTGCAAAAGGCATTCTGAAAACTTAACCGTAATTAATGCATCAACTTCATCTGATTGCTGATACCAAGCTTCTGGTCCTAATTCATTAAACCAGAAATCGATAATCCTTTGCTTATCCATAAACACTCCTTAATTACCCAGTACTTTTGCAGGGTCAACTCGGGTTGCTTGCCACGCAGGATATAAGGTAGCCAAAATAGCGAGAACAAAGGTAACAATCACCGTGATAACAATATCTTGCCAAACTAGTTTACTGGGTAAAAACTCAATAAAATAAACCCCTTGTAACGGGTTATCGCCAAATAAGTTACTTGCCCAAGTGAACAGTTCACTGATGTTTAACGCAAGCATTACACCGATAACTGTGCCTAAGATCACACCAATTAAAGCTTGTGTAAAACCTTGCATCACAAAGGTTGCTAAAATGGTGCTATCTTGTGCGCCCATGGTTTTTAAAATTGCGATGTTTGCCTGTTTTTCACGTACTTCCATTACTAAAGACGAAACAATATTAAAACTCGCTACCGCAATTATTAAAAACACCACGATATACACAATAGTGCGAACCATTTGAATATCTTGATATAAGCTACCCTGAGTTCTAAACCAACTCGATACATAGACATAATCTGGTATAACTTGCCCAACACGCATCGCTGTTTGATGGGCCGCGAACACATCAGCTACTTGTAATCGTAAACCGGTTACTTGGTTTTGCTCAAAACTCAACACGCTTTGCGCTTTATCAAGGCGAATGAAAGCCGCTGTTTCATCAATTGGGCCACCCATTTTTATAATACCCGCAAGATTCAAGCTAACACGCTTTGGAGCCAATAAAGTGTTACTTTGCTGGTTTATCTGTGGGATTAATAAGGTAACTGGGTCGCCAATTTTAAGGCCCAATCGGTTAACGATTTGTTGGCCTAAAAGCACATCTTCTTGTTGTAGCTGGCTAACTAAGCGCCCTTCTGTGAATTGGTTTAACGCCGACACTTGGTTTTCAAATTCAGGGCTTACACCACGCACTTCAACTGCTTTTAACTCACTTTTATATTGCGCCATGCCGTTGACACTAATAAACGGCGCAGCACCTGTTACACCGGCTTGAGAGCGTAGTAGAGCAACTTTTGACTGCCAATTATTGATTGGTTTATTAGGGGCAACATATTCAACCTGAGGTACAACCGATAAAAGGCGATGTACTAGCTGCTGCTCAAAACCATTAATAACTGATAAAGCAACAATTAGCACAGCGACACCTAAAAGTATGCCGATTGTCGATGCTTTAGCGATAAAACTAACAAAACCGTTTTGTCCGTCTTTTTGGCCACTATGGGCACGAAAGCGTTTTGAAATAAAGGCACTAAGCAACATGCTGAGACTCTTTAATTGCGAGTTTACCATCATCTAAATAGGCAATTTTGCCTAGTTTATCTGCAAGTTCTAAATCATGGGTTACCACAACAAAACTGGTTTTTAAGCTAGTATTTAATTCTTTAATTAAATCGTAAATCTTAATTGCGTTTTGTTTATCTAAGTTACCGGTTGGTTCATCGGCAAGCACCAAAGCTGGCTCGGTTACTAATGCACGTGCTATTGCAACCCGCTGCCTCTCACCACCTGATAACGCCGAAGGTTTATGTTCACTGCGATGAGATAACCCTACTTTATCTAGCATGTGACGGGCTTTTTCGGTTGCCGCTTTTGCGCTTAAGCCTTTAATTAATAATGGCATTGCAACATTTTCAATGGCAGTAAATTCCATTAATAGATGATGGAATTGATAAATGAATCCTAAATTTTCATTTCTGAAACTGGCTTGTTGTTTACGGTTTAATTTAGAAACCTGCTGACCTTTAATTTCAACCTTGCCTGAGCTTTCGTTATCTAAGGTGCCTAATATATGCAATAAGGTACTTTTTCCTGAGCCAGAGCTCCCTACAACAGCTAACATTTCGCCTTGATTAAGTGCTAAATCAACCCCTTTTAATACCGCAACCTCGTTATCGCCATCTTGATATACTTTATTTAACTGCTGACAATTGATAACTAAATCACTCATAACGTAATACCTCTGCTGGATTCACTTTTGCAGCTTTTCTGGCAGGATACAAGGTAGCTAAAAAGCTCATCGCAATACTCCCTGCGGCAATAAAACTCAAACTCATAACATCAAATTTAACGGGTAAACTCACGCCCGCTAGTAAATTGATGCCTAACATATTCAATAATTCATTAATGTTGCTACTTAATAGCACACCAAGTAACGCACCAATACTGGTACCGATAAGGCCGTTATATAAGCCTTGGATCATAAACACATGCTGTACTTGTAACGGAGTTAAGCCAAGTGTTTGTAAAATAGCGACTTCACTTTGCTTCTCGCTGACCATCATGGTTAATGCTGAAACGATATTAAACACTGCAACGAGCACGATTAAGCCAAGTAACATCGACATAATGCGCTTTTCCATTGCCACAGCGGCAAATAGTGTGCCTTGGCTAGCTCGCCAGTCAGTCACTGTGTAATCGTTTAAAATAGCTAACTGAGATTGCAATACTTGCTCAACAGCAAATGGTTCATAAAGCGATACACTCAAATTGGGTGCTGCTGATTTTGCTAGTTTTAAAACTCTGCCTAACGAATAGCCACTGGTAAATGCCAATGACATATCAATTTCTGACTGTGTTTCATAAAGTGCAGCAACGGTAAACAAGCGCTGACTCGGTACTCGACCAAGTGGGGTATACGAACTGGCATTAGGCATGATCACCCGTACTTTATCCCCAAGCGAAATACCCAATTTTCGACTCAAGTAGCGGCTAATTGCAATATGGTAGTTGCTGTCCATTACTTGTGACCAATTGCCGGCAACAATTTTATCTTTTACGTTATAGATGGAGCTTCCTTCATCATAAAGGCCTTGTAACAATACGCCGTGCAAATCCTGGTTAGTTTGTAAAATGGCTTCGCCATGGCGGTATAGGTTAACTTGTTTAACATCTTGAGAATTTGCTAGTTGCTGCTTTAACTGCAACATGGTTTCTTTCGAATTATCTTCGGCTGATACTTCAATATGGGGAATTAAACCAAGCATGTTGGTTTTAAGGTTATTTTCAAAGCCATTCATTACTGAACTGACTGTAAACAAGGCCATTAAACCAATAGCAATGCCCGCGATAGAGAAAAATGAAATAAATGAGATAAAGGCATTGCCCTTTGAGGAGCGACTATATCTCAGCCCTATAAAAAGGCTAACAGGTTGAAACATAATAAATTATGGGTATTCCAAGGGCTAAATATGCGCTCATATTAGCATAGATTTAGCTAGCATGGGATGCGCGAAATTGTAAAAAATAATTATAAATCTGATACTTGAACAGTAGCAACCAAATGGTCAAGTAATGCTTTTACATTGGTTGCGATAAACTGCCTTGGTGGATACACCCCCCATACCCCTTCAGGTGCCGGTGCAACATTCGAAAGTACAGCACTCAACCTGCCATCGGCTAGGTGATCATTGACATAGTAATCTGGTAATTGCACGATGCCTAACCCTTTTATTGCAGCGTCAACCAATGCCCAACCACTGTTACAGGCTAAACGTCCAGCCACTTTGATGTGCTTGTCTTGGCCCTGCTCTTTTACCCGCCAGTAACTGTTATTACCAATCAGGCAATTGTGCTGATGTAATTCACTCACACTGTGTGGTTGGCCGAATTTATTGATATATTCAGGGCTACAACAAATAACAAGCCTGCGCTGACTAATGCGCCGTGCTTTTAAAGATGAATCTTTTAAATGACCAAGGCGAATAGCGAGATCATACCCATCTTCTAGTAGATTGACTTGTTCATTGCTTAAATAGCTGATCACTTCAATATCTGGGTGCTTTTGCATAAACGAATGTACCGCAGGCATGATGAAACTTTCACCATACATCACAGGAGCTGTTAGTTTTATACTACCTTTTGGTGTCAGTTGCTGCTCTGCAAGCAGTGCCGTGGCATCATCCATGGCATGCTGTAATTGTTTAGTTTGATGCGCAAACACCTGCCCTTCTTGCGTTAGCACCACTTTACGGGTTGTTCGGGTTAACAATTGTGTGTTTAATCGCTCTTCTAATTGACTCACATACCGGCTTACATGGGCCACTGACATACCCAGTAGTTTACTTGCTTTTGTAAAACTGCCTGTTTCTGCTACCGCTAAAAACTCATCAATTCCGTGCCAACGATTCATTATTACCATACTGTAAAAGTGTTTTAATAAAACGAAGATTATCATTCATTGAGAAACAAATAAAATAGACTAAGTTTAATACTTACTTCCAACAACTATAAGGGAACGTTATGACTGATTTTATCAAATCAAAAGCGGCTATCGCTTGGGGTCCAAATCAACCACTATCAATTGAAGAAGTGGATGTAATGATGCCTAAAAAAGGCGAAGTGCTTGTAAAGATTGTTGCTACAGGTGTTTGTCATACCGATGCATTTACTTTATCTGGTGAAGACCCTGAAGGTATTTTCCCAGCAATCCTTGGCCATGAAGGTGGCGGTATTGTTGAAGCCGTAGGTGAAGGTGTAACACATGTTGAAGTAGGCGATCATGTTATTCCTCTTTACACTGCTGAATGTGGCGAGTGTAAAATGTGTAAATCGGGCAAAACAAATTTATGCTCTGCAGTACGTGAAACGCAAGGTAAAGGTTTAATGCCAGATGGCACAACGCGTTTTTATAAAGATGGTCAACCAATTTATCACTACATGGGTTGCTCGACCTTCTCTGAGTACACTGTATTACCTGAGATTTCACTTGCTAAAGTAAGCAAAGAAGCGCCTCTTGAAGAAATTTGTTTACTTGGTTGTGGTGTAACAACCGGCATGGGTGCTGTTACTAAAACAGCAAAAGTTCAAAAAGGCGATACAGTGGCTATTTTTGGCTTAGGTGGTATCGGTTTATCGGCGATTATCGGTGCAAAAATGGCGGGTGCAAGCCGTATCATTGGTGTTGATATCAACACCAGTAAGTTTGATCTTGCTACTAAACTAGGTGCAACTGATTTAATCAATCCAAATGACTTCGACAAACCAATCCAAGAAGTTATCGTTGAAATGACTGACGGCGGTGTTGATTTCTCATTTGAATGTATCGGTAACGTTAATGTAATGCGCTCTGCTCTTGAATGTTGTCACAAAGGTTGGGGTGAATCAGTAATCATTGGTGTTGCAGGTGCAGGCCAAGAGATCTCTACTCGTCCTTTCCAACTAGTAACAGGTCGTGTATGGCGCGGTAGTGCATTTGGTGGCGTTAAAGGTCGCTCTGAATTACCAGAGATTGTTGAGCGCTATATGAACGGTGAGTTTGCGTTAAACGATTTCATCACACACACCATGAAACTTGAAGATATCAATGAAGCTTTCGACTTAATGCACGAAGGTAAGAGCATCCGCTCAGTTATTCATTATTAATCTTTAATTTAGCGCTAGGTTGATACCTAGCGCCTTTGTTTCAAGGATTTGGTTATGCTAGAAAACATAAGCTCAACAAAAGTCAGCGGTGGCTGGCATAAACAATATACCCACCAAGCTAGCAGCACACATTGTGCTATGCGCTTTGCGATTTTTTTACCGCCAGGTGCCAGCGAAACGAATAAAGTGCCAGTGATGTATTGGTTGTCAGGTTTAACTTGTACAGATGAAAACTTTATGCAAAAAGCCGGAGCATTTAAAAAAGCGGCTGAACTAGGTATTGCGATTGTCGCTCCAGATACTAGCCCGCGCGGTGAAAATGTGCCTGACGACGAAAACTACGATTTTGGTCAAGGTGCTGGTTTTTATGTCAATGCGACTCAAGCGCCTTACAATGTGCACTACAACATGTACGACTATGTGGTTTCTGAGTTACCTGCACTTATCGAAGCGCACTTCCCTGTGACGACCAAAAAAGCCATTGCTGGTCATTCTATGGGTGGTCACGGCGCATTGATGATTGCACTTAAAAACCCTAAACAATACGTCAGCGCCAGTGCTTTTAGCCCGATTGTGAACCCGATTAATTGCCCTTGGGGTGAAAAAGCGTTCAGTAATTACCTAGGTAGTGATAAAGCAAGTTGGCTTGAATACGACAGCTGTGAATTAATGAAAAATGCCGTCGCTGATGATTATTTACCGATGCGTATTGATCAAGGTGAGGCCGATAACTTCTTAACTGAGCAACTCAAAACTGAGAACTTATTTGCTGTCGTAAACGAAAAAGATTACCCAGCTGAGATCAACATGCACGCGGGTTATGATCATAGTTACTTCTTTATCAGCAGCTTTATTGACGAACACCTGATGTTTCATCAAAAGTATCTGTGATTAATACTTAATTTTTAGTGTGGGGGCTTAACTTCCTCACACTCTTTAATACTGCGTGTAATTTGCCTGCAAACTAATTGCGGTTGTTGTTCTTTTGGTTTGAGTAAACCAATAACAGCGCTATCAATTTCAAAGCCTAACTTTGCGAATGAAAAGCCTTCAGCATCGGTTACAGTACTGTTAGTTTGATTTGCATTTGTAGTTGCAAGATTTGTTGGTTGTGAGTTTTTTGCATAGCCATCGACTATTGACCCCGCCACTGTACACCCCACTAATTGGTAGCTAACTAAGCAAATAACAAGTTTTGAAAAGCTAATCTTCATTGTTAAAACTATCCATTAATGTAGGTCTTTTTTTTCGCTCAGCTTTAACCTCAACACATTCTTTTACTGCGCGACTAATTTGACGACATTTAAGCTCAACGTCTTTGTCTTTACTATCGCTCTCTAGGCCTTCAATAATCGCTTTGTCGATTTCATAACCTAGCATTGTCATGGTCATACCATAGTTAATTCGGTCATTATCTTTTTTATCAGCATAAGCGCTTGCCGGCTGTGCTTGACTCGTGCGCCCGCCAATTCCATCTGCAACTAAGCCAACTGTAGTACAGCCAATGAGTAAACTAACTGATAGTATTACGTACAAAGATTTAAGCATCGGTCCTCCAATACACTTAAGCTTATTTTCTAAGCATAATAACAAACGCGTAATTTAACTGTAAAAAACTGTAGATTAATCACAAATATCGCGAATAAACTCTTTTAGAAACCCAACTAACTGCAATAGGAATATTAACAAGAAAGGTAAAGCGCCTAAAATTGCAACGCTACGATTTAATGGCTCATCTTGTAGCAGCAATAATGCAAAGCTACATATAAATAATGCTAAACACCATGCGTAGAGTGTCACACGGTTACTTTGCTCAGAGTCAACCAGCTCTCTTATGACTAAAATCGCAGAGTCAGCGGATGTGGCAACAAATATCAATAGTAGTAATAAGCTTAACCAAATAAACACGGTTCCTTGCCAGTCTAGTTGATTAAAAAATACAAATAAGCCTTGGCTGTAATCTTGTTTTATAGCAACTAAAATTCCCGCTTGGTTAAGTCTATCCCATTCAATTGCTGCCCCCGAAAAGGTCGCAAACCAAATAATAGTCACTAAAGTTGGAATACACACAACCGCCAAAATAAATTGCCAAACTTTACGCCCCTGGCTAATTTTGGCTAGGAACACACCAACAAATGGCCCCCACGCTAACCACCAAAAATAATAGTTATATGTCCAATGAGCCGCCCAGTCCGGCGCTTTTAATTGGCTATCGAATTGCCAAGTGCCAGTTGCAAGCAACTGTAAATAGTAGCCTGTTCCATCTAAAGCAATCTTTATAATAGGCTCAATTGGCACCACTAGTAGCAACCAAAAAAGCAGACTAAATGCCAGAAGTACGTTAAATATACTTAGTGACTGTACCCCGCGTCGTAATCCAAATTTAACCGACAGCGAATAAATAACTGCTAACAAACAAACGATTAATGAACCCACTAATAAAGTTGAAGTAACCCCCAACTCTATTTCAACGCCTTTACTGATCAATAAAGTGGAATTAGCTATGGTGCCGACGACACCAAAAAAAATAGCGATTACCGCAATTAACTTTACAATAAACGACACAGTAAATTTTGCAGACTTATCAATGCGATTACCAAGCGCCGTTAAAACAGGGGCACAAATATCTCCTGACTTCCCACTGTATTGCGTTAATCCCCCAAGCACCAGCGCAAATACAGCATAAAGTGCCCAAGCATGAGCGCCCCAATTCACTAGGGTTAAAGCGAGGCTACTGGCTAGCCTATCTGGATATAAGCTTTGTTTAAGTGGTGGGTCGAGAGAATGTAACGCAGGCTCTGCTACGCCCCAAAAAACCAAGCCAGAGCCCATTCCTGCTGCAAACAACATGGCAAACCAGCCAAAGTTTGAATACTCAACAAAAGCCTGCTCACCACCTACTTTACGGCTACCGAGTGGGCTAATGGCTAAAATAATGATGGCAAACAATAAAAAATTCACCAATAAGAAAAAGCTACTACCAGTCCATTTTAACAGCATTTGTACAAACGGCTGAACTTGCTCAGTGATAACATCAGGCAAAATCACAGCAATCAGTGCACCAAACATACACAGTACAAGCGCGGTTTTTTCAACAGAGGAGATGGAATGTTTCAATGTGAAGCCTATTTTGTCAGCGTGTTTAGCATACTGTTAGCATGGCTGAAATTCAAACAGCCAAAAGGCTGAAAAAATGACATAGCTCTGCGTAAAAATCGCAAATTATAGCAACGCATGCTTTTAAAAACCCGGCTACATGTCCCTAGTTTCCTCATTTTATTTAATTTGTTGATCGGGTATTGAAATTGCAAAGCTATCATAATCTTTATAGCAAGGAGCAAAGCATGGACTTTAATATTGATTGGTATGAAATTCTCGATAATTTAATTCATCTAGGTATTGCCTATTTACTTGCCCTTCCAATGGCTTTTGATCGAGAAAAAACCAGTAATGGTGCAGGTCTACGAACATTTCCATTAGTCGCTGTTGCATCATGTGGTTATGCATTAGTGGGCATGTCTGTTTTAACAAGTTCAGAGGCAGAATCAAAAGTACTCGAAGGGATTATCACAGGTATTGGCTTTATTGGCGGTGGTGCCATTTTGAAGAACAAAAACTCTACCTATGGAACAGCCACTGCAGCCAGTATTTGGAACATGGGACTTATTGGTATTGCAGTGGCATTTAGTCGTTACGAAATCGCCTTTTTAATGGCGTTGATTAATTTCGTAACACTAAGATATGTTAAGCGCTTAAAGTAAATAATTAACTCGCGTCATATTTTGAGTTAACGATAGCATAGCCAGTTTGTTTAACTTTAATCTCAGCAGGGCTTGCAGATTTTACTAATAAACCGCAACGTCTGCTTTGCTCATCAATGACATAATTAACCGATTCACTTGCTTCAAGGTCAATGACTTGATCTGCACAGCGGATCTGTAATTTAGAAACATCGCTCGCGCCTTCAATTTTGATTGAACCGCGAGATAAAGATAAATATGACAGCTTATCTTTTGAAACATTGATTTGTGAATTAATCTGCGGTGTTCGCGCCAATAGGTCATCAATTTGCTTGATAGTGGCAAGTTTGTTTTCTTCTGAAAACTGTTTACCCTCGATATTATCTAACGCATAAATAGCATTGTAAGCAAGATTAAAATCGCCCTTGAAGCTGTACCATTGTAGAGCACTTTTAGCGACTAGATATTGTATATCTGTTGGTAACTTAGCTCGCAGTAAATAGGCTACAGACAACTGCTCATCAAAGCCAAACCATTGCTGTTGATGATAATAATATTGGCTTTTCAACCATGCAAATAATGCTTGTTCTGAAGTGTTTTTAGTATGGTTTTTATATAACTCAACCAATGCTTGCTCAGCTTTTTTAAACTCTTTTGCTTGCAGCATTTTATTGATTTCATCGTATTCATTAATAAAACCACGGCTCGCTTTATCATTTGAGTAACCATTAAAATACTTACCTACTTCAAATGAAAACAGGTAACCCCCTTCTACGGTTTTGCCTTCTTTTGTGGCAGGTGCAAACTCTAAGTTGGTTAAGTATTTCTCTGCATTTTCTTCACTACCCCGAGTATCAGATGCCATGATCACTTCAATGTCTTTTGCCTTACCTTGTGTATCAACCACATAAGACATTAATGCCCAGCCTTCTAGACGAGAGCCGTTATAACTACCTGGGTAACGTTTGTTTGAATTTTTAACAATATAGGCAGAGGTAGCAGCTTGAACATCAACACCTAAGTCATTGACGTCTCGTGCTAAGGCGTGTGTTGGTAATGCGATAAGTGAACAAAGTGCTGCGAGTTTAGTGAATTTAATCATGATAATGGCTCCAAATCCCTTAGATAGGAACATTTATAGCACTAAAAAAGGCGCTTTAAAAGCGCCTTGCTGTCAAGAATGTGCTTAAACATGCCTTGATCTTAAAACATATCCTGATAAGGGTTTGGTTTTGATAATAAAACTTTTTTATCAAAACCTGGGATTGTCATTGAATCTTCACTAATTTCAATGCCATTTTCATCAATTAGGCCATCACCAAAACGATAAATTAGCTCATAATGACCTAAATCAGCGTGTTGTTGATAGTCAGCTTGCGCTTTGGCTACCTGAGTATGACGGTCTTGATATTGCGCCATAACCTCATCACCATGACGCTTTGCAAGCATCTTTAATGTAATTGCCGGTGATAACACAGTCGCCGTTGCGTTATTACCACCAAAGCCTTTTGAGTTAATGAAGGCAATATCCATTGCATCACATTGATAGTGTTCAGTACGAATGTCTAAATGCTCGCTATACACATCATCTGCCACTTTATCGATTGTCGTAATACCCGGCATAATGTTGTGACTAAACACACCTAATGCCATAGCTAATTGGTCACCACTAGCTGGAGCAATGGTATGGCCAACATACGCTTTAGGCGCAGCAACCTTCCAATTATCAATTGCAAATGTTTCTGCCACTTTATGATAGATCAGTGATTCTGTTACGCGGTTTTGTGGTGTACTTGAGCCATGTGCCAAAATAAAGCTACGCTTTTGTACCGCCTCTTGGCCAACAATACTGTTTGCTAGTGCAACAGATTTTGCCATCGTGATGTAGTTACCTGGGCCCGGGGCTGTAATTGATTTTTTAATACCATCGGCATTAACGAACACATCTGCAACGCTGCCTAACACATCAGCGCCTAACTCTAATGCCAATGCATCATCCATTAATATAGCAACTTGTGCGCCTTCACCAATTGTAAAACCACAGTTTTCACCAAATGGACGGCTGGTACGGCGATGATCAACCACATCTGTATTATCAAGGCGCTTTAGGCCCTCTTCATTTGCAAGTGCGCTCATATTACCAAAACCTTCAACGATTTCGGGTGTAATAGCACACTCAACAGACGCCACAATAGCTACACGCGTACGACCCGCTTGAATATCGTTTACTGCAGCACGTAGGTTATATAAAAACGTTGCACATGCACCTGATGTAGTAAAGGTTGTACCCACATTGCCTGTTACATAAGCGTTGATAAAGTCAGTCGACATAGTGTTTAAGCCAAGTGCAAGCTGTTTTGTACTCACACGGTCGCCCTGCTGACGCGCACGAATAAGTCCACCAAATCCTTCATCATCAACTTGACCAGCCACAGAAGCTGAGTAAGTGCCAATTTGATCAGGCTCAACGCTATTCATTACCTGCTGCCATGGCAGACCTGTCGAACGAATCGCATCGGTTGCGGCAAAGATAGTCGCTTGCAAGCCTCTTGGTTGATAACGGCTGTTATACATAGCCGAAGGTTCAAAACCTGTTGGTAATTGACCGGCCGCTTTAATTGGATTATCGCGCGTACTGTCATGTTTAATAGCAAAATCAGCACTAATTGTGACTTTAACTTTTTTATCAGTTAATTCTTCAACCTGCCAAGCACTTGGTACTGGAGTTGGTAAATCACGGCGGCGCGTTTCAAAAACAATCTGCTGTTCACCTGACGCTGTTAACGTCATTTTTTGCTGCCATGGTGTCGCATCCACATCGAAGTGGTTTTTTTCAATTTTACGAATAAGTGTGCCAGCTAAAATTTCTTCACCGAACTTAGCTTCGATGTCTGATTCGGCAATGGTATTGCCTTGGGCATCTTTAAGTACACCTTCAGTAAGAGTGACTAAGTTCATTAATGTCGCTAAGCCTAAAAATGTCTCCTGACGGGCTTTAGCGTCCAAGCTGTCTAACACGATACGACGATAACCTTGATGAAAAGAAGTGCGGCCAGCGGCATTAATACCACCCATACCAACAATAACGGGTAATGCTGTCATAAAAAACCTTGAGAAAACGTGTTATGAGAATTAAGCCAAGTTTAAATGGATTAATTAACACGCTTTATGCTTAAATAGCCAAATAACATGCACAATAGGCCAAAAACAACTGGTCGGAGCAATTTGAGTGACGAAACTTCAACAAGTAAAAGCCATTGAAATTAGTATTTTGGTTTATCCCCATTTACTAATAACCAGTTTAACCTTGCCTATCGAAATGCTCAGAGCTGGTGAGGCCTTTGCAAAAAGCCATCGTCAGCAGAACGAATTTAAACCTCTAAACATCAATTTAGTGGCAAGTAGCCTAAAAGCGATCCCTAATCGTACTGGGCTTTCAATTATGCCCGATTGCGAAACCGTCACAGCGCCTGTTAGTGACTTGATTATTGTGCCTGGGATTTGGCGAAACCCGCGTCCTGTGGTGAGCAAACAACAAAGTTTGGTGAACTGGCTCGGTGAATCTTGGCAACAAGGCAGTCATATCATTGGTGTAGGCACTGGTAATTGTTTAGTTGCAGAAGCAGGCTTATTGGATGGCCACCCTGCTACCACTCACTGGCATTACGCAGAGCAATTTAAACGTGACTACCCTAAAGTGCAGCTTAAGCCTGATTTTTTCATCACACAATCTGAGCGCATGTATACAGTTGCGAGTTTAAATGCCCTTGCCGATGTTATTGTGCATATTATTAGTCAATATTACGGACGAGAAGCGGCACAACATGTTGAGCGTAATTTCTCCCATGAAATTCGTAAGCCCTATGAAGATCAGCGCTACCTTGAGGGTGCCGTCGATAAACACCCAGATGAACTCATCGCACAAATTCAATTTTGGCTAAAAAACAATTTAACCTCTGAACTGACTCTGCAAGAAATTGCAGCACAATTTAGTTTAAGCTACCGTACTTTTACTCGCCGTTTTCGCCAAGCCACCAGCCAAACTCCTGTGGAGTATTGGCAACAGTTGCGGGTACAAACTGCAAAAGAGTTATTAGCCTCTTCAAATTTGTCTATTCAAGAAGTTGCACTGGAAGTTGGTTATAACGACCAAGGTCACTTAACACGGGTATTCAAGAAAGTGCTTTCACAAACACCTAGTGAATATCGCACAGTCGTTAGACGAAAACTATTTGGATAAAGCTAAAATGCCGGAAATGTTCTAATCCAAGGTCAGATTAATCATATTTAAGTTGCTGAATTAAAAATTATTACTAAGCTTTTAGTTAGTTGTATAGGTATTTGTTTGAGTCTAAAAATGTATCAGCTTGATTATGATGAGTTAGTGCAAAGTTGGAATAAAACCCTCGAAGTTTTAGCCCTTTTTGCTGATGTGCCCGTCGCCTTAGTAATGAAGGTAGAAAATAATATTATTAGTGTGTTTTCAAAAAACAATAACCAAGATAATCCTTATGAAATTGGTGACAGTGAAGAGTTAGAAGATTCAGGCCTTTATTGTGAGCATGTCGTAAAAACACAAAACTTACTGAATATTCCCAACGCACTTATTGATGAAGACTGGAAAGAAAATCCAGATATCAAGCTTAATATGATTTCTTATTTAGGTTTACCTATATGTGCAGGAGACACTACCCCATTTGGCACGATATGTATCCTTGATAGCAAACCCCATGAATACAACGAGCCCGTGATAAAGCTACTCGAAACCATTAAGCAAAGCTTCGAAACCCAACTGAAATTATTGCATCAGCAAAAACAAGCGTTTGAACAACAACAATTTGCTGAACTGGCCACTTTAATTAGAGGAATAGCCCACGAGCTCAACACACCACTTGGTAACTGTATTACAGCAGTTGATGTTACCCGGCTTGCTGTCAAAGAAACACAAACCAGACTTATAAAAAAACGACTTAGCCAACAAACGCTGCAAAATACTTTAGAGACTTTATTAAATACCAACGAACTCCTAGACAGAAACTTAACTTCATCTGCTTATAAAATACGTATTTTACAAGATTTGCTTTATACCAAGTCACAATCAAGTAAAACAATCATGACGTTAGAGCAACTCTCTGAGTCATTGTATAAGCACTTAGATGAGCAAATAAAACATCGCGGTATTAAATTAGATATTAATTATCAAAAACCTCATAGCCAAATTGAAGTTGATATAGACTTACTCAAGCAAGTGCTGTTTATTTTATTGCAAAACTCAATTGAGCATGCATTCAACAATATTACAGACCCTTTAATAGAAATTGATATTTTTGATTTTGATGAGGTGTTAAAAATTCACTACACAGATAACGGCACCGGTATCAGCAGCACTGAACTAAGCTCAATTTTCACCCCATTTTATAAAGGTAAAAACAACCAATCAGGTATAGGGCTTGGCCTCAGCATAGCGAAGAAAATAGTTAGCCAACAACTGCAAGGCGATATTTGCGTACAAGAAAGTGATGTAGGCGCCCACTTTTTAATTAGCTTGCCTAAGTAAGCTAATAAGTTTAAATGTCTTTCGTAAATAAAATCTTACTAGTTTGTGGGCTGTCTCTGTCTTCATAACCCGCTATGGCATAACCATTTTTGATAAGCAGACTCAGCATTGCAGGAAAACGGTTCATAGACTTAACCTTTATGGCTCGGTAATTGTTGACTTTAACCCATGCTTCTTGCGCATTTAATAAAGCCTGTGCAATGCCCTGCCCTCTACATTTTGGTGCAACCGCCCCAAGCCAGCTATAGAAAGTGTTTGAATCTAACGCATAACCCAGTTTATAGGCCACAGGCTCATTATCGATATAAGCCACTAAAGCTAGGTGCTCAACATCCGCACACTTTGTTTGTAATTTACTGAGGGTATTTCGGCCATCAAACTCAGGAATTTGACTATCGACAAGTAACAAATCGTCTAAACTAGCTGGCTTTATTGTGTAACAAGGCTCCATGAATCACTCTAATCTGATATCTAACTTCACTTTTCTTTTCGATAATACAACTTTGAATAGCGTTTTACACGAGCATGTACACCGCGCCCTAAGCTCTTAAACTTAGCTTCAAGTACATCTACGCCATATAAAATACCCACCACCAGCACCGATAGTTTTATTGCAGCTAGTAAGTTGTCGGTGGCAATAACAACACCAATTGATGCTAATACCCATATCGTTGCAGCAGATGTTACACCAACTACCGCACCATCTTTTGCAAGCATCACCCCTGCACCTAAAAAGCCGATACCAGTAATGATCTGGCCAACTACACGTGAATGATCAATATCTTCCCCATGCAACATAAACGCTGTTGATAGAAACAAATAAGTACCCAACACAATGAGCGCTGAAGTTCGAATACCCACAGGTTTACCGCGTAATTGACGCTCCATACCAATAATTGCGCCGCAAAAAGCGGCGCTACCAATTGCTGACCAAGAATAAGGGGCAATATCAAATAAACTACTCAGTGTCACTGCACTTCCAAATCAAACTAACAATCAAAATTATAAATAAAAGGCCATCGCTGTACTGAGCCGTGATGAGCCAAAACTAGCCATTTTGCTAAAGTCGGCTTTGGCTATTGGTACATGCTGACAATCAATCGCCAATTGTTTTTCGTTTTCACAAAACGGGTCATGCACATACAAGCAATGCTCATCAATATGCGTTACACACACCCAATGGGGTGACTTTTTACCATCAAATCGATAAGTGCTGATCAATAACACCACCGCTTTACCCTCAGCAAGCCAATCTTCAATGGTAGCCAAGGTTAACTCTTGATAGCGTACTGGCAGTTTTGCAGCTATCGCTTCGGCTACAAACTGATTGTGTACGGTATGCAAAATGGCTTTTTTCTTTTCACTTCTTACACCATCAATAAACAAGGTATCACGGGTATTTAAAACAACATCGGCTTTAAAACCACGTTTCATTGCTGCAAGTGCTAACCCTAGAGGGTGACAACCGCCATGCCCTGAAGTCATGAAAATAGTCGTGGCTTCACGCCAGATATCCAGCTCTTTGAGTTGGCTCATTGCGGTATCATTCAATGATGACATTGCCATTAATAACGCCGCTGGGCCACAGGTAAATTCGGTAGTTTGCTGGTACCAAGGCGTGTGTTTATCAGCATTAAATTCGATATTACGACGAATGTTTTTTTGCATTCGATGGGCATCACTATGGTCATCATAATAATCACTGTAATGACCAAACACCTGATAACCCAGTTTTTCATATAAGCGAATTGCTGATTGGTTGTTTACCGCAACTTCTAAGCGCATGTATAAACGGCCCCGTTTAGCCGTTTCATTTTCAAGCGCAAGAAGTATCTGTGAAGCAATCCCTTTGCCTTGCTGCGATTGCAAAACCGCCAGTGAATATAACCGGGCAAGGCGCGTCCCTTTGTGACACCACACTAAACCATAACCAACTAGTTGATTATCTACTTCAGCCACCATCAATAAGCCGTGAGTTGCGCTGATCCAGCGTTTTAAACTACGGCTACTTAATCTATCTTGGCTAAAGCTTTGCTCTTCAATGGCTACAAGAGCTGTCAAATCCGCAGCCTGTGCAAAGCGGATTTGACAAACAGATGCGTTCATTAACCGCGGCCTCGTGCTTCTAGGCGTTGTTTAAACTCATCCATAATGATCATATAAAGCTCATCACCTAAATAGGCATCTTCGACTTTATGGTCGATACTTGGGTTGTCATTCACTTCTAACACGTATGCTTTACCTTGATGCTCTTTAACATCAACACCATACAAACCTTTACCCACTGTTTTACAGGCTTTTAATGCTGCATCAAGTACCACTTTAGGTAGCTCAAAGGTTGGCAAGGTCTCAAAGCCACCTGAGAAGAAGCGTTTTGCATCATGGTTATAAATTTGCCAGTGATTACGGGCCATCAAATAACGACACGCATAAATTGCACGGCCATTTAACACCCCGACACGCCAGTCGTATTCGGTGTACATGTACTCTTGTGCAAGCACAAGTGCACTGAACTCAAACAGCTCAGTTAACTTAGCAACTAACTCATCACGATTAGCGACTTTAAATACGCCTTTTGAGAAAGAGCCTTCTGGCATTTTTAATACCAGTGGGTAGCTGAAGTTTGCTTCTAAACTTTCAATTGTCTCTTCACTTGTATCAGCCACAACGTGAGTTTTTAAACTCGGCACTTTTTGATAATTAAAGGCATCGTGCAAATACACTTTATTACAACAGCGCAGTATCGATTCTGCATCATCTATGACCACTAACCCTAAGCTTTGTGCTTTACTCGCTAAACGATAGGTTGGATGGTCGATGGCTGTGGTTTGACGAATAAATAACGCATCAAATTGTGCAATATTGGTAATTTCATCAAATGTCAGTGCTTGAGCATAAATACCGTGCTTAGCGGCTGCTTTTATAAATTTAGCAATGGCATCTTTATCACTTGGCGGCACCTTTTCTTGGTGATCAACCAATATAGCCATATCCCAACGGTAACGACGTTTTTTATCGTGAATGCGCCATACAGACTCAGTAAAGCTACTGAGTTGTTTTACAAACTCCGTAAAGCCTGTGTCATCTAATGATGCAATTGTGCCTTGTTTTACAACACCTTGCTCATCACACACCAAAATAGGCGCAGGATATTGCGAGAATAATGCTTTGGTTGCTTTACTTTGCTGTTCTTGATCTGTGTGGCCAAAAAATACAGTGTTACCAGCAAGCGCTTTATGACGCGTGCTGTATTCATCGCTACGTAGCGCATTAATTGTTTTTACACTTGGTAATACCTGATGCTTTCTTGCTTCAGCAAGCAAAGAACAATAATAACCTTTACTTAAATACTGCCCTGTATCACACAAGTTTAAAATGCGTGTTTTTGGCTCATTATGTTTTGGGTAATCACGTAAGTAGGTGTCAAAGGTAATGACATTTTCGAAATTTTGAGCAATACGTAGCTCATTGTTATCAACCACAATCAAGGTTTTAAACACGACTTTTCCTAAATTAAGCCATAGATAAAATGAAAAACACCCAGCCAATTAAGTGAACGCATGAGGCTAAACTTCACTTAACTAGATGGGTGCTTGAAATACCAATAAGCATTAATTGGGAATTAAGCGTATTGGTATAAGCCTTAAGCTTGATGTGATTTATAGAGGTTTTTTTGCTTTGTGACCAACGAGATATTTTTTACTTGAAGATGAAATTTACTGATTAAAAATACCAATAATTAAATTAACTGTTCTATGGCGTACAACTGTTTTTTGCCAGCAATAGAGAGTTCAACTTCATCATCAAGGCACTTTCCAATCAATTGCTTACCTAACGGCGCTTCTCGGGTTACAACATAAATCGGTTGCTCTTTTACGGTGACCACTAAGCCACCAGCACTTGGGCCCATAAAAAACCATTTGGCGTTATCTTTCTCATCGGTAAGACACACTAATGCACCTTCACGAACCTTATTAAATTCGCTTTCTTTAAACACTGTATTGAATGCTTGTATGTCACGGTAGCATTCATTAACTCGCTCAGCTTGCCCTTGCGCTAGATAAGCAGCCTCTAAACCCAAGGTATCGTATTGAGTTTCAGCGACACTTTCTTCGTGAGTTGCAGCGTCATGAGCCGCTTTTGCCGCTGCTTTGGCGTTTTGCAGTTGTGCCTCTAGCGCAAAGCGTAAATGTTCAATTACGTGTGTTTTATTCATATCAAAGCAGTTAAAACAGAAAAGCCGCTATTCTATGGAAAAATAGCGGCTGATGAAAGTAAGTTATAAAACTGACTTACGGCAACTCCATATAGGCTTTGGTTTTATCATCCAGTGTTTGGGTGTAATTTTCTGAACTTAACCCCAATAACTGCGGCAAGGTAGCGGCGATACAAATCGATGAGAAGGTTCCCACCACAATGCCTGCAAATAACGCAATGGCAAAGCCCGTTAATGCAGCACCAGCAAGCAACCAAATACAGGCAATGGTCGCAAGTGTTGTGCCTGAGGTGATCAACGTACGTGTTAAGGTAGAACCAATTGCATCGTTAATCACAACATGGGTGTTAATGCGTTGATTGTCTGGCTGAATACATAAAAGCTCTCTGACTCTGTCGCCAACAATAATTGAGTCATTTAATGAATAGCCAATAATAGCCAGTAAACTCGCCAGCACGGTTAAATTAAACTCAAGCCCAAGTAAGGAAAACAAGCCCAGCACTAAAGTTAAATCATGTAACAGTGCAACCACTGAACCTACCGCGAGTCGCCATTCAAAGCGCACTGCAAGATAAACCATAATTGCAATCAGCGCCGCAAATAAAGCTAAACAGCCCTGTTCAAAAAGCTCATCACCCACTTGTGAGCCTAAGAATGAGCTAGATAATACGCTATAGTCTACACCTTGCTCATTCAGCTCTGCTTGCCAAGTACTGGCTTTGCTAGCCTCTGGCGCTTCTCTTAAAACAAAGTGATATTCACCTGCCTTAGTGATGGTTAATTTGCTTGCAACCTCGGGGCTTAACTTTGCCTTTAAATCAGCAATTGTCGTGACTGACGTTGTGTTGATTTCAGTGATGTAGCCACCTGTAAAATCAAGGCCAAAGTTTAGTCCTTTTACAGATAAAACACCTAGGCTCGCGATGACTAAAACACAGCTTAGAACTAGCCCTAAAACGCGTGCTTTACTCGCTGTAGTTAATGTTGACCAGCTCATGCTTTAGCCCCCGTCAAATTAGTTAGTTTAATGTAGAGTGTTTGGCTAAGCGCTTTTGAAATATAAACGCCAGTAAAGACACTGGTTAATAGCCCAAGCGCTAACGTGATTGCAAAGCCTTTCACCGGCCCATAACCAATGGCGTATAAAATAATTGCCGTGATCATCGTAGTCACATTGGCATCAAAAATGGTCGTAAATGCTTGGTTATAGCCTTGTTCAATCGCTTGATATGTAGGTCGACCTTTACGCTTCTCTTCTTTTATTCGCTCAAAGATAATCACATTGGTATCAACTGCCATCCCTATCGTCAGAACAAGCCCTGCAATACCCGGTAAGGTCAGCACAACCCCCGGCAATAACGACATTAAACCAACTAAAGCCGTTAGATTAAGCAATAAAGCAATATTGGCAATCAGCCCTAAGCGACGATACCAAAGCGCCATAAACGCAAGGGTAATACCGATACCCAGCATTAACGCAGCTAAACCGTGCTCAATGTTTTCACTGCCTAAGCTTGGACCTATGGTTTGCTCTTGAACAATGGTCACTGGCGCTGTGAGCGACCCTGCACGTAGTAAAAGCGCTAAATCGTAGGCTGCTTGAGAGCTTTTCATATTAGTAATGCTAAAACGAGAACTTAAATGCTGGGCAATGTTTGCCACATTGATCACTTCGCTTTTTTTAACAACGTCGCCATTTGCATCACGTGAGTATTCCGAATAAACCGTGGCCATTGGCTTACCTATGTTGTGCTTCGAAAAAGTAGACATCGCATCGCCACCTTGCGAATCTAAACTGAGCTGAACTAAAGGCTTGCCCCATTCATCTTTGCCAACACTGGCATTATTAATGTGATCACCTGAAAAAATAGCCATCGGATTTAAATTAACAACGCCACCGCCTTGTACATTAAACGCTTTACCACCTACTTCGACGACCTGATAAAAATCGAGGGTCGCAGTTGCACCAATAATACGTTTCGCTTCTGATGGGTCCTGCACACCAGGTAACTCAATGCGAATGCGCTGCTTACCTTGTCTTTGCGTTACCGCTTCTGTGATACCAAGCTCTTCAATGCGACCACGCAGGGTTGTTAGGCTTTGCGCCATAACTTGTTTATTGAATTCGTTTTGGCTTTGCTCGTTAAAATGTAGTAATACCGTGGTTAGGTTATTCGTTGTTGATTTAGTTTCCATCAGGCCTTTGAATTGACCTTGTAACGTTGAGACGAGCCCTGCAAGTTGCTCCTCGCCACTTGGTAAAATTTGTAGTTCAACCCCTTCTTTTACTTCACTTGCACGGATCCCACGAATTTTGTCTTTACGAAGCGTCAATTTAGTTTGTTGATACACACTGTTTAAGTGCTCTTGCATTGCTTTATCTAGGTCAACATCAAGCACAAATAACACCCCACCATTTAGGTCGAGTCCCAACTTAATCGGTGATAGACCCAGCTGCTGAAGCCATTGAGGGCTTGTCGCATGCTCAACAATTTTAGCCTCTAGCTGAGGGTATTGCGTTTTTATAAAACTCAGCGCATTAGCACTTTGAGTCGGCTCAGCTAATAAAATAGCCAGTTTTGCTTGGCTATCATTGGCTTCAGTCACTTCAAAACCATGTTGATTTAGTGACGTTGTCACACTTTGCAGCGTCACAGTTTGATCTGGCAAGCTAATGTGCAACCAAGATTTGTTAGGGTAAAGGTTAGGTAGTGCGCTAACCGCTAATAAAATACACGCCGCTATCATAGCGACATAACTCGTTTTTAGACGACGCCATAGCGCCGGCTTTGATTTATGTGACATAAATGACTTCCTTCCGGCATTGTCAGCCGGTAAATATTTAATTCAAAAATAAAAAGTAACGAAGGAAGTCGTTTAGCTATGGTAGGTGGTATTGGCTTTGTACAAGAGGTTGGCATCTTTCCAGCCACTAATGCGGGATATACGTTGAGTGGCTAATGCAAACCATGGGATCACACGCACAGCACCTGGCGGCGCTAAAAAGTGCTCTTTTCCCCAATCTTCAGCAAAGAATTCAATTAATAGCTCGTAATCAGGATCAACCTGACTATGATAAAGAAATAATGATGAATTACTGGCAGTTAAACGCGGCACTAGGCTATCAAACCCCGATGGTTCTACCGGTTTAGGATGTTCAACTGTATGAGTTTGAGAAATAACTGGGGTTTTAGTCAGCTCGACTTGGAACAATTTAGTCGCAGCAAAGTGTGAGTGAGTGTCAGGCATGGCCATGCTCTGTGCACTAAAGAACACAGTAAATAGCAAGATAATGACTGAGAAAAACCGTAACAAGAACTGACCAATAAATTAAGTAGATACCGTGGGTATAATGGGGGTAAAAAAATAAAACACAAGGTATTACTTAAATAAAAGTGACTAAAACAAAAGCGGGCCTAATTAGGCCCGCTTAGTAATTTAACTTTGTTAAACTTCTAATGATGACATATCGATAACAAAGCGTGAGGCCATATCACCTTGCTTTAACTTATCAAAAGCGTCATTAATTTGGTCCATTTTGATCATTTCAACTTCAGGTAAAATATTATGTAACGCGCAGAAATCTAAGATTTCTTGAGTTTGCGCTATACCACCAATCAATGAGCCTGCAACACGGCGACGCCCCATTAATAATGGCACTGAGTTAGTCTCTTCAAGCTCACCTACTTGACCAACCAATACTTGCGTACCATCAATATCTAAAAGCGGAATATACGGCGTAAAGTCGTGTTTTACCGGAATAGTGTTAATGATCACATCAAATTGATTTGCATGCGCTTGCATGGCATCTTCATCGCTCGATACCAATAAATCTTTTGCGCCATAAGATAAAACCTGCTGTTTTTTCTTATCACTACGGCTAATCGCCGTAACATGTGCACCCATTGCAGCTGCGATTTTAATTGCCATGTGCCCTAAACCACCTAAACCAATCACACCAACACGGCTACCAGGGCCCACATTCCACGTACGTAGTGGCGAATACGTTGTGATACCCGCACATAAAATTGGTGCACATTTAGCAAGGTCTAAGCCTTCAGGCACACTTAGTACAAACTCTTCACGCACCACAATGTGTTTTGAATAGCCACCTTGAGTGAGTTCACCACTAATGCGGTCTTGTCCTGAGTAAGTTCCTACCATACCTTCGCGACAAAACTGCTCTTCACCGTTATGACACTGATCACAGCTTAAACAGCTATCAACCATACAACCCACAGCAACATTATCGCCCACTTTATATTTAGTAACGCCGCTGCCTACTTCAAGGACGCGACCAACGATTTCGTGGCCTGGTACCACTGGGTACTGAGTCCAGCCCCAGTCGTTTTCTGCTGTGTGTAAGTCTGAATGGCACACGCCACAATATAGAATTTCAATTGATACATCTTCATCACGAAGTGCACGGCGTTCAAAATGATACGGCTCTAATGGTTTTTCAGAATCATGTGCTGCATAACCGACGGTTTTCATGCTTACTCCTTAGTTTTCTTCGTGTTTTACTCATGCATTTAACTAATTTGCTAATGCGCTTGTGTATAATGCATTCAGTATAGAGGTAAATTAACAAATTACACTTGCCTAAAACACGAAAGCTTTTGCCTATTTTTATCAAATTGATTTTTAAGAGACCCCCATGCGTGGAATGAGCCGCAAAGAACAGGTGACGAGATCGCCTGATGCAATGAACCTATCACAAAGCATAAAAACACTCTGGCCCTATTTAATGACCTTTAAAGGCCGGGTTATTTTAGCCGTCTTAGCGCTTATTGCTGCAAAAGGCGCCACATTGCTGATGCCTTGGGCACTAAAAGAAATAATTGACGCGGTTGATGCGAGTATCAACCCGCTATTAAGCGTTCCTATTGCCTTGCTGATCGCTTATGGTTTGCTGCGCTTTGCCAGTGTATTTTTTGGTGAAGTACGCGATGCGTTATTTGGCCGTGTTACTGAGCACGCAATGCGCCATATTGGCTTAAAAGTATTTAAACACTTGCATAGTTTAGAACTTGCCTTTCATCTTGACAGGCAAACAGGCGGTATCAGTCGCGATATAGAGCGTGGCACAAGTGGCCTCAGCTTTTTAATGCGCTTTTTGATGTTTAATATCGTACCTACCCTATTTGAAATAATCACAGTAGCCATTATTTTTGCAACCTTGTTTTCACCTTGGTTTGCACTGGTCACATTAATTGCGGTTGCTAGTTACATTGCTTTTACTGTGATTGTAACTCAGTGGCGTAACCGATTTATTCGTGAAGCAAATGCTGCCGATAACAACTCAAACACCCGTGCAATCGACAGCTTACTAAATTACGAAACCGTTAAGTACTTCAACAATGAACACTATGAAGCGAGCACCTACGACGGCTTTTTAGCTAAATGGGAGCAAGCAAGGCTTAAAAATCGTTTATCATTACTTGCGCTTAATTCAGGACAAGCACTTATTATAGCCACGGCTATAACAGCGCTAATGTGGCTTGGTGCCAGCTCAGTGGTCAATAAAGAGCTGACAATAGGTGAGCTTGTGATGATCAATGCTTATATGATCCAGTTATTTTTACCACTTAACTTTTTAGGTTTTGTTTATCGTGAGATACGCCGTGCGCTGACTGACCTTGAAAATATGCTGGGGCTGTTAAATCGAAAAGCCGCCATTAGCGATGACAAAGATGCAAAACCATTAAATGCAACCAAAGCTGCTATTCGATTTGAAAATGTGTCGTTTAGTTACGACAAACAAAGGCCTATTTTAAATAACTTAAGCTTTGAGGTTACTTCTGGCAGCAAAGTGGCGATTGTGGGTGCCAGTGGCGCAGGTAAAAGTACTCTAAGCCGCCTGCTCTACCGTTTTTATGATGTTGATGCAGGTAAAATTTATATCGATGAGCAAGCAATCAACACAGTGACACTTGAAAGTTTGCGCCAAGCAATTGCCATCGTACCGCAGGATACCGTGCTATTTAGTACCAGCATTCGCGAAAACATCGCTTACGGAAATCCAACGGCAAGCGAAGATGAAATTGATCAAGCCATAAGCCTTGCCCATTTAGATGGATTTATTGCCAGCCTAGATAAAGGCGACAAAACCCTTGTTGGTGAACGCGGTTTAAAAGTATCAGGCGGTGAAAAACAACGCATTGCAATTGCCAGAGCCATTTTAAAGGGTTCACCCATTTTATTATTTGATGAGGCAACATCGGCGCTAGATTCGCATTCAGAACAAGCCATTCTCAGCGCGATGCGTGAAGTTGCACAAAGACATACCAGCTTAGTCATTGCGCATCGTTTATCAACAATTACTGACGCAGACAAAATTATTGTTATGAAACAAGGACAGGTTGTTGAGCAAGGTCAGCACCATCAACTGCTTGCAGCGAATAGTGAATACGCACGAATGTGGCAGTTACAGCAAAGCGAAGAATAAACACTGTTAACTAGTAGTTTAAATGATTAGAATAACCGCTTTATTTTTATCTATAACAAAAAGGCAACACGCAGATGGGCAGAGCTTATCAAAACAAAAAAGACTCAATGGCAAAAACTGCGGGTGCAAAAACCAAAGTTTATTCAAAGTACGGAAAAGAAATTTATATCTGCGCTAAGAATGGTGGTGTTGATCCCGATGGCAACTTAGCGCTTCGTCGCTTAATTGAGCGAGCTAAAAAAGACCAAGTACCTACGCATGTAATCGAGCGTGCAATCGATAAAGCCAAAGGCGGTGGCGGCGAAGATTACGTAGCAACTCGCTACGAAGGTTACGGCCCGGGCAACTGTATGATCATTGTTGACTGTTTAACCGACAACAACAAACGTACCTTTGCTGACGTACGTGTTTGTTTTACAAAAGCGAATGCAAAAATTGGTGCGCAAAACTCAGTATCACACTTATTTGATCACCTCGCTATTTTTGTATTTGATGGTGATGATGACGAGGCTGTTTTAGAAGCACTAATGATGGCTGATGTTGATGTAACAGATGTAGAAGTTGAAGACGGTAAAGTGACTGTATTCGCTCCACATACTGAGTACAACAATACCCGTACAGCACTTGAAGAAATGGGAATTACTGATTTCCACGAAGATCTAATTGCTTTTGTGCCGCAAGTAGAAGCCCCCATTGAAGGTGAAGACGTTGAAGTCATGGAACGCTTTTTAGCCATGCTAGAAGACTGTGACGACGTACAAAACGTTTACCACAACGCACAGTTTTAATTAAAAAGGCCAACCCAGTTGGCCTTTTACCTTTTAGCCCAAAGGAATCAACATTGAATACCCTCGAAGAGTTAAAAGCCGGTTCTCTATTAGGTTGTACACGGCTTCAGCTTGTTGCAGAACTAACCGAATTCCCAAAAGAAATTTATACCCTAGCCGATACGTTAGAAATCCTCGATTTATCTAATAATCAGCTAAGTGATTTACCTGACGATTTTTACAAATTAAAAAATCTCAAACGGCTGTTTTTATCATTTAATCAGTTTAAACATATTCCAGACGTGCTAAGACAATGCCCAAACCTAATCATGGTGGCATTTAAAGGTAATCAAATTACTGAATTTAAAGCGCACTGTTTACCAACGAAGATTGAATGGTTGATCTTAACGGATAATCAAATTCCTGTTTTACCTGATACATTTGGTGAGTACAGCAAACTTAAAAAGCTCGCACTGGCAGGTAATCAGTTAACTCATTTGCCAGCTTCAATGGCTGATTGTAAAGAGCTTGAGCTAATACGTTTAAGTGCCAATAAGCTTACAAAAGTTGAATATTGGCTTTTAGCTTTACCGAAACTTGCTTGGCTTGCCTTCTCTGGTAACGATTTAAATCGCTCAACTAGCTTACACTGTGAGCAGTTTAGCAAAATCGCACTGGATGAAATCGAAGTTAAAAAGCAGATTGGCCAAGGTGCGTCTGGGGTTATTCATTTGGCCAACTGGCATCAACGTCCTGTTGCCCTTAAGTTATTTAAAGGCGAGATCACCAGTGATGGCTATCCACTTGATGAGCTAAATTGCTGTTTAAAAGCAAGTGAGCATCCAAATCTCATAAAAGCATTAGGCTATGTTGATGAAGAGACACAACTTGGTTTAGTGATGGAGCTTATCAGTAAAGAGTTCACAAATCTTGGTTTGCCGCCCTCCCTTGCAACTTGTACCCGAGACACATTCGAAGACAACTGCCAGTTCGCGCCAGAAATGGTGCTAAAAATCGTCAAGCAAATGGCAAGTACCCTCGCCCATTTGCATCAAAAACAAGTAAGCCATGGTGACATTTATGCCCATAACAGCATGATCAATTCACATGGCGAGTTATTATTTGGTGACTTTGGTGCTGCAACTGACTTATCAATGCTGACGCCTAATCAACAGCTGCTATTAGAAGGCATTGAAGTACGTGCCCTTGGTTATTTTATCGATGATTTACTGACTGTAGTCACTGAACAAAACGACATTACCGAGATGCTTGCTGACATAGCTCAAGAGTGCTTAGCATTCAACTCAGACAAACGCCCTCGCTTTTCTGAGCTAGTTTCGCGATTATGAGTGTAGTTAATTATAAATAAAGCCTCAGTGAGGCTTTATTTTTGCTTTTTAAACGGGAACACCTGCTGCTTTAACATACCTTCTGGCATGTAATCGCCAACCACACCATATTTATCGGGCCACTCTGCTTGACCTTTCACAGCAGTGCCAAAAAGATGATCTAAAAAAGAAAAATGCGCAGCATAGTTACGGTCAATGGCCGCTTTATCAGATGAATGATGCCAATGATGAAACTGAGGTGTAACCAGCAAATACTTTAGCCAACCAAACTTCACCCGGACATTAGCGTGGTTAAATACTGCCTGAAAGCCAACAATAATGACATAGAGGCTAATAACATCAGATGGAAAGCCGAGTACAAAAATTGGCGTGAGCACTAAGCTGCGCGTCACGAGTATTTCTAAAATATGCTGACGAGAGCCTGCAAGCCAATCCATTTCTTTTGCACTGTGATGCACGGCATGAAAACGCCAAAGCAATGGCACTTCGTGATAAGCCCTATGCACAAAATATTGCATTAAATCGGCTACTAAAATGATTAGAAATAGCTGCAGTAAAAATGGCAGTTGAATAATAAAGCCTTGTACTGTATCAGACACAGCCCAGCCAAATGCATGATGCACGAACTGATTGGTTGCCAGCAACACAAAACCAATAATTAAATGATTAACAAAGAAATGGTTTAAATCACCCTGCCACTCAGAGCGGAGAATTTTTTGTTCTTTACGGTGCGGCAGTAGCTTCTCAATTAGAATAAAAATCAGTGTGGAGCCAAGTAAGTCAAGAATGAACCAATCAAGCCCTAGATACGGCGTATTATCTCTAAAATCGCCCACTTCAACATTCGGCCCGCCAAATGCAATAGCAAGTAAGATCAACAGCCAAGCGGTTGCACCGAGCCGTTTATTAGTATTACGAACAAAGTTCAACAACCCTAAACTGCCTGAAATAATCAATGCCACAAACATCAGTTGGCGTAAAAACTCTACACTGTAGTTTTGCCTGAGCTCTGGGGTCGTTAAGTACTCTGGAAAATGAAAGGCTAACACCCCTAAACAAGATAAAACCGCTAAGAAGCAAGCAATATAACCGCTAATATTGCCTTCACCCACTTGAAACTGCTCAGCCCTAAATAGCCGATGATAAAGACGTGTCATGATATAAAAATCCATTTATCAATTTTTTGCAGCATAACACAGAAGAATTTAGGAACAAATATTGTAAAGTAAGACATTATAAAGCAGCGTGAATGTTTGCTAGCAAGTATCGATAGAATCAAATGTAAGTAGCCAACTAAAATATAAAAGAACCCTCATTGACCTTAAATTAGGAATAAACTAACCTGCACAAGAAAATTATTTTTAAAGGAATAAAAATGTCTACTTTCTCAATAAATAACTTACCATAAGATTTACCAAACAATTCTGCTGATTAACTTAGAGTTTTAGCAGCAATTATTCAAGTACCATACTCGATAGTAATTAATTACAAAAAATGAACTTTAGTCGATTTTGTTCAAAACCTTTGAAGATATTTACAATCAAGACCATCTCTATTATAAGGATATAAAATGTTACAATTTAAAGATTTATGGGAAAACTTTCCTGAAAAAGAACTGATCAGAGCAAGATGTCAAAATAAGCAAACTAATAGCTCTTCCCCATTTGGAAACTATTGCGCTATTAACTTAAGTGACGCATTAATTAAATCTGGCGTATCAACTGCAGGAGCTAAAGTTAAGAAATGCTGGGGGCACGCTGGCATGAAACATATTCTTTTAGCAGAAGAAATGGCCAGTTGGCTTAAAACTTCAAACTTTAGTTGGTTAGGTGATCTACAAAAAATTAATCCAAAAACTTTCCAAGATGACCTAGATGGTAAAACTGGAATTATATTTTTTAAAGATTATTGGCAACGAGGCAATGAGTCTGTTACTAACCGTAGTGGAGACCACATCGATCTTTGGAATGAAGATCAAATTACTAGTGGTGGTATGCTGACAAGATCAATATATGAATTCTTTGGTGTAGTATCAGATCTTAACAACAGCAAAGATATTTGGTTTTGGGAGATTAAATAACTATGTCAAAGGCTAAGTCATATCTTTTGAATATAAGTCTTATTTTAGTTAGCGCATTCGCGAACTTCATGTTGTTTTTAGAAGCTTATAAGAAACTCTCTATTCCATTTATGAATGAAGAACAAAGAGTGGAGAATGCCCCTTTGCTTTTTATTTATGTACGTCCTTCATTTATATTTATTTCTTTTATAGTAATTTTTCTACATAAAAAATTACTCAAAACACAGAAATGCAGGGAATAAAAATACAGAAGACTAAATTTAGATAATACTTATCCAAAACATGATGGGTGTTATCTTATTATTAATCTTATATATGAAGAAAAATGCCTACTTTGATTCTTAAATAGCGATCTAGCAATGAAATACATGAGTAGATTAGCAGCTGGGGTATTTTTGATTGAGGTGATTGCCATTTTAGGATGGCTACACTCTTCCACTGACATGCTGCAAAATATTACTTTCTTCTCAACAGGAGTAATAATTATTATTTACTTAAACTATTTGTCCTACTTGCTAAAAAAGCAACGAGCGTCGGATAATGATAAAAATAATTAACTTAACAATCTATTTTATAATTTTTTTAGCCATAACATATCAGTGGCTCTCATCACCTTTGGATACTAGGCAATCTATGTTTTATTCCATTGTTACCGTCTTTCCCCTTCTAGCATTTAATATTATTTTTAAAATTTACAGAAAAATCAAATAGCTTAGTATTTACATCAATCCATATAAAGGAAGTAACTAAGCACTAAAACCAAAAAAGCCACGATAAACGTGGCTTTGTTGGATAAAGCTTAAACTTTTACTGTTCTATTATAAGAACTGACCTAGCGCTTTAACTTGGTCTAACATACGGTTTGAGAAACCCCACTCGTTATCGTACCAAGCCATCACTTTAACAAGCTTACCATCTACTTTAGTTTGGGTAGAATCGAAGATTGAAGACGCAGGATTGTGGTTAAAGTCGATAGAAACAAGCGGTAGTTCGTTGTATTCAAGAATACCTTGCATTGCACCTTCTGATGCTGCTTTAACTACTTCATTGATTTCTGCTGCAGTTGTTTCACGCTTAGCAACGAACGTTAAGTCTACTAAAGAAACGTTGATTGTTGGTACACGTACTGCCATGCCGTCAAGTTTACCAGCAAGCTCAGGAAGCACTAAACCAACTGCTTTAGCTGCGCCTGTTTTCGTTGGGATCATTGACTGAGTTGCACTACGTGCACGGTATAAGTCTGGGTGATAAACGTCAGATAAGTTTTGATCGTTTGTGTAAGCATGAATTGTTGTCATGCTACCTTGCTCGATACCTACTGTGTCGTTGATTGCTTTTGCAATTGGCGCTAAACAGTTTGTTGTACACGATGCATTTGAAATGATGTTACTGTCAGCGTTTAATACTTCGCTGTTAACACCATGAACAACTGTTGCATCCATGTCCGTGCCTGGTGCAGAAACGATTACTTTTTTAGCACCCGCTTCAATGTGTTTAGCCGCTGCGTCACGTGAAGTGAATAAACCAGTACATTCTAAAACGATATCTACGTTTAGAGCTTTCCAAGGAAGGTTTGCTGGATCACGCTCTTGTGTAAGGGTAATTTCGTCATTACCAATTAGCATGGTGTTTTCAGCAAGTGTTACTTTTTGAGAAAATTGACCATGTACTGAGTCAAATTGAGTTAAATGCGCGTTAACATTTGCTGGTGCTAAATCGTTGATTGCAACGATTTTGATTTCGTTGTTTTGAGCTGACTCATAAAGGGCACGTAATACGTTACGACCGATACGTCCATAGCCATTAATTGCAACATTAATCATTCTAATATCTCCCGTTAATTATTTTACTTCACTTGCTTGGCGAGCAAGCGCTTCAATGGCTTGCCAGTCTTTGTTTTCAATAAGTTGTTTATCTAACATCCAAGTACCACCTACACAAATTACGTTTTTAAGTGCCAGGTAGTTAGGTGCTGTTTCAAGGCTAATGCCGCCTGTAGGGCAAAAAGTTACTTGTGGTAAAGGGCCACCAATTGATTTCAGCATTGCTGTGCCACCTGCTGCTTCTGCAGGGAAAAACTTTAAGAACTTAAAGCCATGGCTTGCTAATTTCATTACTTCACTTGGTGTTGCTGCACCTGGTAAAAATGGAATATCTGTGTCTTTAGCCAGTGCTAATAATTCGTCGTTTACACCTGGGCTCACCATGAAGTCAGCACCGGCTTCAACAGATGCATTAAATGTTGCTTTATCAACCACTGTGCCTGTGCCAACGTATGCTTCTGGTACGGCTTCTTTCATTAGCTTTACAGCTTCTGCCGCAATCGGCGTACGTAAAGTAATTTCTAGTGCTTTTAAGCCACCGTTATAAAGCGCACGTGCAAGGGGTGCTGCATCTTCAAGTTTTTCGATAACAACAACCGGTACCACAGGTGCCGATGATAAAATTTTCTCAATGCTCATTGTTTGTTCCTCATAGCCCAGTAACGGCGTATTATTATTCTAAACCAAAGGCACTTGCGCCTAGGTCTGCACTACTTACTATATTTCTGAAACCTGCGAATAACTCTCGGCCTGTACCATATGTTTGGCTTGGTTGGCTAAGTTGTAGTTCACGTTTTGCTAATTCTTCATCGCTTACGTGTACTTTCAATACACCCGCTGGTGCATCAAGCGTCACTAAATCACCTTCGTGAATTTTTGCGATTACACCACCTTCAACCGCTTCTGGTGCTAAGTGGATTGCAGCAGGAACTTTACCTGATGCACCCGACATACGGCCGTCAGTCACAATCGCCACTTTGTAACCTTGGTCTTGTAGTGTTGCCATTACTGGCGTTAATTTGTGAAGCTCAGGCATGCCTTTCGCTTTTGGACCTTGCTCTTTAATTACAGCAATAAAGTCTGTGTTTAATTCACCACGGCTATACGCTTCTTGTAACTCACCTTGTGAGCTAAATACTTTAGCTGGCGCAGAAACAACTTGATGTGACTCAGCCACTGCAGATACTTTAATAACGGCTTTACCAAGGTTACCTGTAAGAAGCTGTAAACCACCCTGCTTGCTAAACGGGTTATCAATAGGACGTAACACTTCTTCATCGTGTGATTTTTCTGGACACGCTACCCATTTAACTTTGCTTGGGCCAGTGCTGTTAGTCATGATCACTGATGAATCTTTATCTAGCATTGGCTCTGTGGTGTATGCCTCTAGGCCATCACCCACAATCGTTTTCACGTCGTTATGTAAGTAACCTTTGCTAAGTAGTTGCTTCATTAAGAAGCCCATACCGCCGGCAGCTTGGAAGTGGTTCACATCTGCTGAGCCATTCGGGTAGATACGTGTAAGAAGTGGCACAACTTCAGATAGGTCAGCCATGTCTTTCCACGTAAGGATTACACCCGCTGCTTTCGCGATAGCTACTAGGTGGATTGCGTGGTTCGTTGAGCCTCCTGTTGATAACAAGCCAACTAAACCATTAATAATTGTTTTTTCACTTACTACGTCTGCAAGGCAGTTAGCATCTTTTGTTTCGATTAACTGCTTTAACATGGTTTCTACAGCGTGACCTGTTAAACCATCACGTAGCTCTGTGTAAGGGTTAATGAAAGAGCTACCTGGTAAATGTAGACCCATGATTTCCATTAACATTTGATTCGAGTTTGCGGTACCGTAGAAAGTACAAGTACCTGCACTGTGATATGATGCGCTTTCTGCTTCTAAAAGCTCTTCGCGACTTACTAAGCCTTGTGCAAATTTTTGACGAACACGGGCTTTTTCTTTATTCGGGATACCCGACTGCATTGGACCGGCTGGTAAGAAATACGTTGGTAAATGACCAAATGATAAGGCACCAATTAAAAGTCCAGGGACAATCTTGTCACATACACCTAAACAAAAAACACCGTCGAACACGTCATGCGATAAAGAAACCGCAGTAGACATTGCAATCACGTCACGCGAGAACAATGAAAGCTCCATGCCATCACGGCCTTGTGTAACACCGTCACACATAGCAGGTACACCACCAGCAACCTGCGCTGTAGCATCAAACTTAGTGGCAAGGCTTTTGATAATTTCTGGATAGTCTTTGTAAGGTACATGCGCAGAAAGCATGTCGTTATAAGCGTTGATGATAGCTAGATTTGGTTGCTCGTCTGATTTTAAACGAGCTTTGTCATCGCTGCTACAAGCAGCCATAACGTGTGCAATATTACCACAGCCTAAACCAGCACGAACTCTTGTTTGTTTTTTTGCGTGCGCGATTCGCTCTAAATAAGCTTGGCGGGTCTCTTTACTGCGTTCGATAACGCGTTCGGTGACTTCTTGGATACGAGGATGCAACATATAAATTCGACTCATCTCTATAGTTAGAGGATAAAGGCTCAGTAACAATTACAGACTCCACGAAAATAATTGTACTGAGCAACTTTGATTTACCCGTTCAAAGGTACGCTGACAGGCTGTCTCTCACAACCAACCTGACACCGGTGTCACTGTATTAACTCATGACTGTGACACCGGTGTCAACCTTATCTGTTAAATTTAGTTTAATTTTTTTAAATGACCAAATAATGAACAATTTAATTTTAGTAGAATATGAGTAGAATTCATGTGAAGTACCACTATCAAAGGCCTATAGATAAGACAAGCTTTGAGGTTTGTTTTAATTAAAAACAGAAACTTATAGCGTTTTTATGAAATTTTTAAGTCATAAATAAAAAAGCCCGAGAACGCGTCACTCATTCTCGGGCTACTGTGAAAAAACAAGATGAAATTTATTTAATTGCTGCTGTCGACTCTCGAGTAATGAGTTTTGCTTCAAGGGTTACTTGATAAGGCGACTCTTGTGGATCACCAATATGAGTGATCAATTGCTTAACTGCTTGCTGCGTCATTTCTTCAACCGGTTGCGCAATGGTCGTTAACCCCGGCCAGATATGGCGTGCAATTGGTGCGTTATCAAACCCAGCAATAGAAATATCATCTGGCACTCTTAACTGCATTTGCGTAGCAAGCTTTAATACCGCCGCTGCCATGTAATCATTTGAAGCAAATACTGCTGTTGGGCGAGGGTTTAAATCTAAAATTGTACGGGCACTATCAACACCAGAGTGATAACTGAAGTTACCTTCTTCAACTAAGCGTTCATCAAACTCGATACCATTTGACGCAAGCGCTCTTCGATAACCTTTAAAACGCTGCTCAGTCGCACTGTGATCAGGGTGACCTTTGATGAAGGCAATTTCTTTATGACCCAGCTTAATAAGATGCTCTGTTATTTCAAAAGCCCCCTGCTCGTCGTTACTTCTCACCGAAATAGAGTCGTCTTCAAGTACCGCAGATGCGACGCGAGCATACGGGATCTTTTTCGATTTTAAAAAGCTTACAAGTTCAGGAAAATCAGAAAATGGTGGGGTCAGTACAATGCCGTCTAGACGAGAAGTTTGAATTAATTGCTCAATGTTACTAATTAATTCTTCGCCGCGTAATTCACATGGGTGGATCAATAAATTGTAGTTAAGCTCATGACACGCCGCTAAAGCACCAGTTTGCACACGGGTAATATAGCTTTTACTCGGATTGTCGTACAAGCAACCAATAATAAAACTACGGTTTTGTGCCAAACCACGAGCGATTGGGTTTGGTGTGTAATCAAGCTCTTTAAATACTTTAAGTACTTTTTCGCGCGTTGCATCACTCACGTTAGGCTCATTGTTGAGCACGCGAGACACTGTTTTTTTCGATACACCGGCATAGCTGGCGACACTGTTGATGGTTACTTTCTTCATCCGCTCTACATCCAACTGCTAATTACGCGTTACTTTTAACATGTATACACGCAGCAGCACCAATGAATGGAATGTTGTCTTGTGTTACAAGCGTAACGGGGATCTGTGAAGTATATTGCGACATAATGCCTTTGTCTGCAAAACGCTCAACAAATCGACTAGATAATAGACGTTGTTGCATACGAGGTAAAATACCACCGCCAATAAATACGCCACCTAATGCGCCAAATGTCAGGGCTAAGTCCCCAGCTACGCTGCCAATCCAATCACAAAATTGATTAAGTGTTGCATCACAGACTTCACACTGACCTGTGGTTGCAAGCTCGCTAATTTGTGCAGCATCTAGATTCTTTGCTTCAACACCTTTCACCGCTGCCATAGCACGGTATAAATGCGCGATACCAGGGCCCGAGAATACTGTTTCAACAGATACATGATTTAACTGCTTTTTAAGCTCAGTGATTAACAAGCGGTCTAGCTCAGTCACTGCCGCAAGGGTAATGTGTCCTGCTTCGCAGCTAAGTACAGCGCTGCCTTGTGATGTGCGGACTAAACACGCTGCACCAAAACCAGTACCTGGCCCCATAACTGCGATATTCGCATTTTCATCAGCCTGGCCTGCTTTAACAGCCATATTTTGCGAATCATCTAAATAAGGTGCCGCATAGGCAAATGCTGCAAAGTCGTTGATTACTTCAAGTTGCTCAAATGAAAACTCTGCTTTTAAATCTGCAACGTTAAAGTGCCAGCCAAGGTTTGTTAAGTGAACTTGGCCTGCTTTAATCGGGCCAGCTACTGCTAAACATGCGCGGCTTGGCTTAGGAAACGAAATCTGGCTGAAGTACTGGTTAATCGCACTTTCTAAAGAGCCAAAATCTGCACTTGGAAAAGTTAAATTGTGCTCGATAACAAACTGGTTAGTTTGTGCATTAAAATCAGTGATTAAAGCGAAACGAGCGTTAGTGCCGCCGATATCGGCAACAAGAATAGGAGCGAATTCTGTAGTTGTCTGTGTGTTCATGATGTTTTCTCTATTTGTCTAAGCTAGTTGCCGCTTATTTTTCTAGTTTTCAATGGCAAAGCCACTGTGTCTGCTAAACTTTGGGTCATTGCCTCAAAGAAGCTATCTTTTGTATTAAAAAAATGCTGCCCAAATGAATGGGCAGCCAAATACGTTTTGACAACAAAATGATAAAACAGTGACATTATGACACCGGTGTCAGATTAGGATCAATAAAAATTTTCATTATTTGTGCATGCATACGTATTTATTGATAAAACCTGCGTATTAAGTATCGAAAAAGCATTTATATACGCATAAAAAATGCCTAGCTGTGTACAGAACAGCCACACACACGCCACTTGTCACAAATAGCTTGAAAAAAATATTAAATAGCCGAAAATGGCAATTACTACTTCTGTTATTTGGTAACCATATGAAAGGTAAGGCGACATCTTTTGACATTGCACATTATGCGGGTGTGTCGCAGTCAACCGTGTCTCGCGCGCTGCGAAATAGCCCTTTGGTCAACGAAGAAACGCGTCGACGTGTTCATGAGGTAGCAAAACAACTCAACTATAAAGTTGATAAAAATGCCAGTAATTTAAGAACTCAACAAAGTAGTACCCTCGCCCTGTTATTATTTGAAGATCCCACTTCGGATGAATCACAAATAAACCCTTTCTTTTTGGCTATGCTGGGCAGTATTACTAGAGCCTGTGCAAAGGAAGGCTACGACTTACTGGTATCGTTTCAGTCGAGCAGCTCTGATTGGCAAGCCGATTACGAAGACAGCCACCGTGCAGATGGCTTAATACTGCTTGGTTATGGTGATTACCTCGATTACCAACCTAAATTTAAAACCTTAATTGACCAACATACTAAGTTTGTCTGTTGGGGTGCCAGCGTAGACAACCGCCCAGACTTAACGGTCAGCTGCGATAACTACGGCGGTGGTAAATTAGCAGCTGAGCATTTACTTGCAACCGGTAGAACCGATTGTGCATTTATTGGTGATGCTTCTGATCATAGCCCTGAATTTTTTGCTCGCTACCAAGGTTTTAAAGATGCATTCTTAGCCAAAGGCGTGGCTTTAAACGAACGTAAAATGGCAAATGCGATTTCAACAGAGGAATCTGGCTATCACGCGACTCGTTCCCTCATAGCAAATAACATTCGCTTTAACTCATTGTTTGCCGCCAGTGACCTTATTGCTATTGGTGCTATTCGCGCCTTGAAAGAAGCAAAAATCAAGGTCCCTGATGATGTACACGTTGTTGGCTTTGATAACATTGCTGTTGCTAGCTTTGTAAACCCCCCACTTACCACTGTTCAGCAAGACACCACCCTCGCCGGGCAAATGTTGGTCGATAACCTGCTCAAGCTTATTCGTGGTGAAGGTGTAGAGAATACCCTTTTACCACCGCGTTTAATTATTCGCGGTTCGAGTGTTTAATTTTGTGGCGATAACAGCCTTGTTATCGCCTACTCCCTACCCAATCAAAAACTTATTGCATTAAAATTAGTTTTTTTTCGATTTACCCAAGACTATTACTTCGAAAAAGCAGATAATTACACCTATTATGTTGAAAACGCTTATCTGGCAAACAAAGCTTTAGATAACAACGCGCACAAAGGTGGAATTTTTTAATGGAAATTAAAGTTAATTTTCTCGACAACCTCAGACTTGAAGCCAAGTTTGATGATTTCTCTGTCATTGCAGACCAACCTATTCGCTATAAGGGTGATGGTACTGCACCAAGTCCATTCGATTACTTTTTAGCATCTTCTGCATTGTGTGCGGCTTACTTTATTAAAGTGTATTGTAATTCACGCGATATCCCGACTGACGGTATTCGTGTTGCGCAAAACAATATCGTTGATCCAGAAGACCGCTATAACCAAATTTTTCAAATTCAGGTTGAGTTACCAGAAAGCCTTTCCGAGAAAGACCGCACGGGTATTTTACGTTCTGTTGAGCGTTGTACAGTAAAACGTGTTATTCAAACTGGCCCAGAATTTAAAATCGATACTGTTGAAAGCATCGAAGCAGACGCGCAAGCAATGTTGATGGCAAAACCAGATGATGACAGTAATACCTTTATTTTAGGAAAAGACTTACCGCTTGAAGAAACCATCGCAAATATGACGGCCATCCTTGAAGAGTTAGGGATGAAAATCGAAATCTCTTCTTGGCGTAATATTGTGCCAAATGTATGGTCACTTCATATTCGTGATGCAGCCTCACCAATGTGTTTTACCAATGGTAAAGGTGCAACTAAAGAAAGCGCGCTATGCTCAGCTTTGGGCGAATTTATTGAGCGCTTAAACTGTAACTTCTTCTATAACGATCAGTTCTTAGGCGAAGACATTGCCAATAGCGAGTTTGTTCATTACCCAAATGAAAAGTGGTTTGCTCTGACTGATGATGACTCTCTACCAGAGGGCATATTAGATGATTATACCCTTGAAATTTATAATCCAGATGGTGAGCTATGTGGCTCACACTTAATCGATACTAACTCTGGTAATAAAGAACGTGGTATTTGCTCTATTCCTTATGTTCGCCACTCTGACGGTAAAACAGTTTACTTCCCTTCAAACCTAATTGAAAACTTATTCTTAAGTAATGGTATGAGTGCTGGTAACAACTTTGCCGAAGCAAAAGTACAGTGCTTATCTGAAATTTTTGAGCGTGCAGTTAAGCGCCAAATCATTGAGCAAGAAATTGTTTTACCAGACGTACCTCAAGAGGTTTTAAACAAGTACCCAGGTATTGTTGCGGGTATTAATGGTCTTGAAGAGCAAGGCTTCCCTGTTGTAGTAAAAGATGCCTCGCTAGGTGGTCAGTTCCCAGTGATGTGCGTAACACTCATGAACCCTAAAACAGGCGGTGTATTTGCTTCTTTTGGTGCGCACCCAAGCTTTGAAGTTGCTTTAGAGCGCAGCTTAACTGAGTTATTACAAGGCAGAAGCTTCGAAGGCTTAAACGATGTACCTAAGCCAACGTTCAATAGTATGGCAGTTTCTGAACCGGAAAACTTTGTAGAGCACTTTATTGATTCAACTGGCGTGATCTCATGGCGCTTCTTCAGCGCTAAACACGATTATGAGTTTGTTGAGTGGGATTTCTCAGGTAGCAATGAAGAAGAAACAGCGAGCTTATTCGGTATTTTAGAAAGCTTAGGTAAAGAAGCTTACATTGCTGAGTTCTCAGATCTTGGTACTGCATGCCGCATTTTAGTGCCTGATTACTCAGAAGTGTATCCTGTGGAAGACTTGATTTGGGACAATACCAATAAAGCACTTAACTTCCGTGAAGATATCTTGAACCTGCATCGTTTATCAGAAGATCAACTTGCTGATTTAGTTGAGCGCTTAGAAGAAAGTGAACTAGATAACTACATAGATATCATCACCTTAATCGGTATTGAGTTTGATGAAAACACAGTATGGGGTCAGTTAACGATTCTTGAGCTGAAGCTACTTATATACTTAGCACTTGGTGATTTAGAAGCAGCAATGGAGCTTGTTGAAGCATTCTTACAGTATAACGACAATACCATTGTTGAACGTGGGCTATTCTACCAAGCAATGCATGCAACGTTGGAAGTCGCACTCAGCGATGACCTAGAGATTGAAGATTACATTCATAGCTTCACCCGTATGTTTGGTCAAAAAACGATGGATGCAGTCGTTGGCTCAATCAACGGCGATGTAATGTTCTATGGTTTAACAGAAACCAGCATGAAACTTGAGGGCTTAGACAGGCACCTTCGTTTAATCGAAAGTTACAAAAAGCTACACGCTGCTCGCGCTAAAAAAGCAGGGCTATAACGAAGAGATATCAAAGCCGCACGTTTTCGTAACCTGCGGCTTTTCAACTTTACTTAACCCGTTACTTAACGAAAACGAACACCTGTAATATCGTATTCAGCAATAAAGCGGCCACCATAAGAATCTACAAACATAAACTCCATCTCTATTTTTTCTCGCCGGCCTTTGTGCTCAAGCAATTCAACAATAAAGTATTTATTAGAATTAAGGTCATAAGAGCGACCTTGTGTTTCTCGGGTAATATTGAACTTTGTAGGGTTACCTATGCTATCAAAATACTCAAACAGCACGTTTAGACCACGCGCATAAATCCCCAAGTCTCGCTGTGAGGAATTAGGTCTTTGCTGTGCCAGCAACCATGTTTTATCTTTTTGATTTATAGCATTAATAAAGTCACTCATTAATTGTTGGTGTTCAACAAGTGGCGGCATCTTTATTTCTTTTAGTGATTCTGCGAGTTTATCGCCCGCTCCCCCGGTTCTTGCTATGTAATTCTCAAAACCGGCGTCTATCGACATATAATTTAAATAGTCAGCAAGGCCATTATTATAAACCTGTTCAAATGTGCCATATTCTTCCGAAAGGATACTTTCAAGGCGGTTATATAAAGAAAAAGCATGCGCTGAGTCTAATTTTTTTAGTTGAGAAGTGTCTATCAATTGACCAAAAAGTAGTGCATTTAAGTCAATTACATTCGTTTTATCATCAAACGTAATGATTTCCTTGGCCCATTCTTTATCTGCTGAGGCAATTTGCAAATAGTAACGTTGAAAAGGCGCACCATGCTCATCATTGATGGTTATTTTCTTTGTCGAAAAGTCATAAATTTTGGCATTTTTCGTAGGGCCAGTCCTAACACTTACCTTTAAGCCTTTTGACAGTTCGGTAAATTTATCTGACTTTTCGATCACAACTTCTTGAGCAGCAAAAATAGTCGTCGGAAGTAGCAACAAAAAGCTGGCAATGCATTTACTCACATTTTTCATATAAATCCCTTTTAAGTTAAAATCAGAATAAACCCAATAAAGGTACAAACAATACCTTAAATGTATATTAAATTGGTAAATAATTGAAGCCTAATGTAAATGTTAGGGTTTATATCGGTAATGCCCTGTAATTTGTAAGTGAATAACCTATCTTCCATTTTAGGACCCCAGCCAATGTTATGAACAACCAGAGGCCTTAATTTATCTTTCGATAGTTCATCTGTAAGCTACAAAATGCTACATGATTTTAGCAGTGGCAGTTTCAGCTTAACTGAGCAAAAATCTCTTTATTTCATTGTTTTAAAATAAGAAATAGTCAGCAAGCTGATATGGAAAATTAATTACACTGCTTTGGCTCCAGCAACCATATTGTATTTATGAGTAGCCATTGCTAAATTACTCACCTCTTACCACATTATTTTTTTATAAATGGACTTATTACGTTTTTTAATCGCCTTATTTGTTCTATTGAGTCTCACACTTAGCCATCCAATTTCCGCTAAAGTGCTAATTGGTATATCAAGTGAAAATGGCGAGTCATTAAAGTACTCACGCAAACAATTTTACGGTGAATTAAAATCAGCCTATAGCTGCGTTATCAATCAACTTGATAGCAACTACGACGTAATCACTGTACCGCAAGCACGGCTTATTAAAATGCTGCAAAACAATGAAGTTGATATTGCCATGCCACTTTTATTGTTACCACAGAGAGATCTATTTGCGACTCGCTCAGCGACAATTTATCAAGTTGGATATGAGCTGATAAGCCACAGTACTAACCCAGATTTGAGTATCGAGAATTTACGCAGACAGGCAAACTTGAATGGTATCGTCTATAAACGCGGTACTGGGGCACGTACCTTAATGCTTAAGTATTTAGGCATTGATAAAAATGAAATTCTAAGTCATGAACAGCAAGTCAGTACATGGCAACAAGCCGTTGATTTTGTAGGTAAGAACAGAGCTAGTATAACAGCTCTTCCTGCTGTGATTGCAAAAGATATCGAGCCTCACCACTTTAATGGCATTACACGCATTAAAATGCCAGACCACCAATTAGGTCTTTACATGTCATCACGTTTTGCCAAAAGCACTGAAGCGACTGTGATCAATGATGCATCAAAAACCTGTAAAGAAGTTAGATAAACGATAGGTTATTTAGTTTTAAGCTCGGCTAAACGGCTTTCAACTTGTAAGCGCTCTTGCGCTGTTAGTTCACCATAAAACTTGGGGTATGGCCAGCCATAACCCCAGCGAAAGCTAGTAGGTAAAAAAGGTGTTCCACCCACTCTAACACCGGCAAGCATCAATACTGCAATTTCTTGCTCACCCACCTTAGCAACACATTTTTTTAAATCTATATCAGCTTGCTCACGTTGCTTGAAAGTACCGCCTTGCCAATATGCAAGATCATGGGCTGTACAGCACGCCAACCATAAGTTTTTATGTTCTATTGTTCCATCAGGAAAAGAGCTGCAACCATCACTACTGAAGGGTTTTAATTTTGCACTAGCAACACTTAATAAAGGGAAAGTAAGTATGATTAGAGAAACAAAGCGAAGCATGTGTTTAATTGTTTTAGAGCTCACAGTTAATTTTCAATATTATAAACTGCACCTTCACAACGCATTGATTTATAACATTGGTTTGTATTTGACCTAGTGTAACATTGAGAAAAAACTATACCATTACCACCCATTTTATGCGCTTTAACTTTCAGAGAGTCTTGTAAAGATTCTTTTATATTAGAAGGATTATAATAATAAGCGCTTTCTGGGATAAGAGAGTCATTCTTTTCGTGACAGTAGTTAGATTCTACATTGCCTAAATAAGAAGTTCTAAAGTTGAAAATTTCTCTATCTTTATAAACCTGCACATGTTCACCTCTACCTCTGCTTTCCACGTCAGCAATAATGTAATCACCAAAGTTAGAGCGAATAGAGCAAGAACTTTGCAAAATAATAAAAATTATAAAAATGACTTTCTTTAACATCTGAATTCAATTCCCTTTAGACTTTTTATTTTAAAAAATGACTTAGCCAAGTTTTAGTCATATTTTTTAGTAAGAATATAAAAGGTTATGACGTTTATGTTCTTTAAGCAAACATTTAACTTTAGAAACAATTTCTTCTAAATACTTAATCAAAATATCACACTCTAAAAAATTATTTGTAAAAAAATGCAAAACAAAAAACCGCCGAGGTTAATTCGGCGGTTTAATTATTTAACTAGCTATTTAAAAGAAGCTTACTTAGCTAATGTTTCGGCTGCTTTTTCTGCAAAAAGGTTACCTAGTTTTATATAGTAATTACTTTTATAGTGCCATTTATCTTCAATGAATTCGACAGGCTCATCAAAGGCGACTAAATGAGCATTAGCATTTGATTGAACATACTTTTTCTGAGCATCCCATACACTCTCTATATATGGCATCATGCGTGTTTGAGGTGTTTTACCAGAGTCTTCGATTCTGCCAAGTATGATTGGTAACTCTTTATTGCCAAAAGTCATCTTCATATCATTCATCAGGCTTGTTAAATTAGCTAAATAAACCTTAGATGCTTGCTCATGATAGGCATCTGCCTCACCCTGCATCCAAATGATCCCTGCTGGGACTAAAGTATCGGCTTCACCATCACCATCTATATCATTGTTAGCTAACGCAGCTCTTACGGTAGTTTGAAAGTTATCCCATTGGTTGATCTTGGTGTTGTCAGCATAGTTCTGCCCCCACGTACCAAAGCCAGATGCCCCAAGCGCAATAGATGAGCCTCCACGCGCATATTTAATAATGGCTATTTTCTTATCAGTGAGCTCAGATAAACGTTTACCAAAACTCAATTCAGGACCAAATCTGTCAGATAAAATAATTGAATGTTCTGTCGATCTTGCGCCTGTACCAAAGCCAGGCATTAAATTAGTCCAAACACCTTTACCACCATTTAATGCATCATCAGCAACAGGGTTACCAAAAAAGAGTAAGGTATTTTCAACTGGTTTTTTATACTGCGCAGGTAGGTCTTTATTAAAGCCAAATCCTTCCATATTTGATTGGCCCCCCATAAAGTAAAGCAAGTAATCATCCGCTTTACTTTGCGTACTTACTGCTAATAGAGCACATAAAGCTAGTTTATTTAACATTATTTTTCCTTTTGCTAAAAGCAACATGCCCAATAAATATTGGGCATGTTAATTACGTTTTTACTTCAATGCGTTTTCAACAACTGGGTAATGGTCCCATACATGTTTATCGCTCACTGAACGGAGTAACTTAATGTATTCAGCGTGAGTCCAAGCCAGTGGTGTGGCTGAGTTTGTACCCTCACCTAGCTGATAGCCTGCTTTATTGTTACCTACACCATCCCAAACTTGTTCAGGTAACATCATGCCTTCATTGGCAAATGCTTCCATACCTTTTACATAGGTGTCTTTAATCGCTTGTTGCTTCATCGCATCAAGGCTATTAGTTGCGTTTGCAGCAGCGATTTCATAGTGACCACGCTCACCTGTGAAAAACGGCCATACACGACCACGTTGACCAGGGGTGTTGTTACCACCTTCGGCATAGTTATTACCTGTCACTTCATCTTCACCGTAACCATCATTACCATAGCGACGGTAACCAGGGAATGAACCTGAGCCATCAGCAAAATTAAAGGTGTAACGCACTTGCAGGTTATCAACTAAGGTTTCGTCATCGTACTCTGGTAATGTTTTTACAATGCTTGGCGCAAGTGCATCACGAACACCATAACGTACAAGCTCTAAGAAACCACCATCAAGGATTTGCTTTTTATCAAAGCCTTCACGCCCGTTATTAGCATTAAGTGTGGTTGATGAGTTTGGATCTTTGTCTTGACCGATACGAATGAAATATTCACCATCGCTATTTTCAGACTTAAGGTTACCTTGTGTCGTAAACATCGTGCTTTCTATTTCACTGTTGTAAGTTTTAGCCGTTGCTAGGTAACGCTCTGCATTTTTAGTGTCACCTGCTTTTTTAGCAATATCAGCAGCCGTCACTAGGCCTGCAACAACCGCTGCAGTTGTTGATGGAGAGAAACCATTTTGTTCTTCCCAACGCTCTTGTTGCGTTGCTGGCGGTGTGATTTGCGTGTCATTCCAAAGAATTTTCGCAAGGCCACCATCAACTAAGAAATCAGCAGCTGGTTTTAACATTTTGCCATACCAATCTGTCAGCTCTTGATCGCTAAGTACGCCAGCTTGATGTAGTTTCCACGCTAACATAATTGGCATTGCTGTTTGGTCAAGCTGAACACCTACCCACTCAAGCTCACCATCAACATGAGTCTTTTGTAAGAACCAACCCGTGTCACCACCATTGCCAGGTGTGTTATCTGTTACTTGTACTTTTTCTAAATATTCAAACGCCGTTTTTGCGGTACGTGTATCACCCATGGCCATAAATGCCATTGCTACTTGATAGAAATCACGTACCCAAACCGCTTTATAACCGGTAGAACCTGTTTTGGCTGATACTGTTTCACCCCAAGGGTTAGAAAGTGACGCAATTAAAGCACCAGCATGAGTTTTATCTTCTTGCGCTTTTAACACCATGGCGCTGGTATAAAGCAACTTACCATTATCTGCGGTGCTGTTAGTTAATGTGCTCAAAGGCTCAAGGCTTGCTAAGTAGTCTTGCCAACCAATTGCAACACCTTCACCGTTATATGCAGCAAGTACTTTTTGGTAGCCTTGGTTTAAACTTGCTTGGCCTTCTTTTAAGCTTGCAGCTTCAGAGTTACCAAAGCTTAAAGCTAAATCAAAGGTGGTGTTTTTTGATACTTCACCAAGCTCTGCAAGTAAGCTTACATTACCCGACTTATCACCAGTATTTTGGTAAGTCGTTGAGAGTGACTGCGATGCTTTTAACTCTTTTAAGCCATCACTTACCCCCGTAAAACCAACGCTTGCTTGCTTAAATGGTTGAGCGGCTTGTAAAGATAAAAAGCTATCATCTTGCCAAGCAACTAGACCCTTATCAGTCACTTTTGCAAAATCATCTAAGCCGTTGTTATCAATGTAAGGGTTTACATTAACGTAGGCTTTCACACCTTCAAGATCGGTATTAAATACGCTACGAACAAACAATGTTTGGCCGTTTGGATCTGTAAAAATATGCTTTTCTAAAGTGAAACGACCTTGTTTATCTTTACTAACGACTTTGTAAGCAAGCGATAATGGGCGACCAGCGTCGTCTTTATATAAATAATCAATGCTTACATCGAGATCATCGTTTTCTGTTACGGTAAAGTCTTTACCAACTACAACAAACTGCATATCTTTGATTTGTGCTTGGTGAATTAAACCAAACATGGTTTCTGTGATCATGCCTTTAGCGATTGAAAACCAGACTTTTGATACTTTCCCTGTAGCAGCTGCATCGCTATAGTGGCCGTCTTGGTATTGCTCGTAAGATGTACCAATACCTGTTTTACCTGAGTATGCCCAAAAAGGTTCAACACCCGGAGTTCCTGGCGCAGACACCTGCTCAACTGCTGTATTAGCTGATTGTTCTGAACTACAAGCTGTTAAACCTAACGCTAAAAAACTTGCGGTAATAAGATTAAATTTTTTCATGGTGTGTCCTTATTATTGTTGCTTAACGCGCAGTACAGCGACCGCTGCTAGTACGAATGACACTGCACCTAGCACTAACGCATAAATCGGTTGATTATCAAAAAAGTGACGTAAAATTAGGCCTAATATGCTTGCTGCTAAAAGCTGCGGAATAACAATAAAGAAGTTAAAAATACCCATGTACACACCCATTTTTTTACTTGGTACTGAGGTACTTAACATTGCGTATGGTAAAGATAGAATTGACGCCCAAGCAAACCCTACTCCAATCATTGGCCAGATCAGTAAACTTGGATCTTTGATAATAATGAAGCTGACCAGACCCAATGCACCTAGCACTAGGTTGATAGCGTGAGCCATTTTTAGCCCTACTTTTTTAACGATAACTGGAATACACAGTGCTGCAATGGCAGCAAAACCATTGTAAGCGGCAAATAATACACCAACCCAATCCGCACCGTTATTGTAAGCAAGAGAGCTTGTATCACTGCTGCCGTAGTGGAAGCTAGTTACTGCCGATGTGGTGTAAATCCACATTGCAAACAATGAGAACCAGCTAAAAAATTGTACCCAAGCCAATTGTTTCATCGTTTCTGGCATAGTGAATACATCATTCACAACTTGATAAAAGCCACCACTGGTTGCGTTTTTAGCCTTTAAAGCCCCGGCAATAAATTGAATAACACCAAAGCTAATCAAACCACCAGCAAGTAAATAAAGCTCTTTTTCAAGCGATAGACCCGTAACAATACCAAGTACTACAAGGCCAAGAACCGTAAAGATTGCAGCGCCTTTGTTAAAGTTTACATCACTTTGAACATCGCCCGAGTCATCGCTTTGCTCTTGTTCATGAAAGCTTTCAAGTTCTTCTGGTGAATATTCTTTAGTAGTAAAGACAGTCCAAAACACAGCAATAATTAATACTACTGCGCCAAAGTAAAACGAGAATTTTACAGAATCTGGAATTTGCCCTGCAGGTGCAGTATTAGCAATATCGAACCAGTTAGTCATCATCCAAGGTAATGCAGACGCGACAACCGCACCAACACCAATGAAGAAGCTTTGCATTGCATAACCAGTTGCACGTTGCTTTTTCGGTAAGTTATCACTGACAAGAGCACGGAATGGCTCCATAGTTACGTTAATTGACGCATCCATGATCCATAACATACCCGCCGCAATCCACAGGCTTGGTGAGTTAGGCATAATAAATAACGATAACGTTGTTAAAATAGCCCCATAGAAAAAGAACGGACGACGACGACCTAACTTATTCCATGTTTTATCACTCCAATAACCGATGATCGGCTGAACAATAAGGCCTGTTAATGGTGCTGCAACCCAAAGAATTGGAATATCATCAACATTGGCACCTAAGGTTTGAAAAATACGGCTTACATTACCGTTCTGTAATGCAAAGCCAAATTGGATTCCAAGGAATCCAAAACACATATTCCATATTTGCCAAAAGCTTAGCGTTGGTTTGTTATTATTCATAGTCAGCCTTTAAGGTAAATACTGCACTGCTTAAGCCGTTCAGTTGTAATTGGATTGGCGCCTTAGTAGATGTCTCTGAAATCACAATGTCAGCATGATTTTCTAGATTATCAGTTAACGTTAAACCACTGTGATTAAGCTTAGGTAACAACGCTTGGTTAAGTGTTAGCTCAACATTTTGTTGGTTTTCTGAAAAGTTACTTGCTACAAGCACTAGTTGTTGACCAAGCTTGCGCGTAAAAGCAATCACTTGCTCTGAACCGGCCAATTCAACCGCTTGCATGTCACCACCAACAATGGCAGGCAGTGTATTTAACGACATCAACTTGGTGTAGTAAGCGCGAAGATCAGCTTGCTGCTTTGAAAGCGCACCGCCATCGAATTTGCCATTATTCATCCATGCTTGATGCGCAGGTACACCCATATAATCGAAAATGCTGGTACGCGTTGAGTCGCCAAAACCACCGTCCTCAGAGCCATCTTCACCGACAGCTTGACCAAAATAAAGTAAGGTTGGTGAGCGCGACATCAATGTAGATACCACCATCGCTGGCTTACCTTTTTCACTACTACCAGCGAAATCTGGGCTAGCAATACGTTGCTCATCATGGTTTTCTAAAAAGTGCAGCATATGCTCTTCAATATCCGCCACTTGGCTTTGAATATCGAAAATAGTATCCGCTGATTGCTTGCCTTGCATCACAGCTTTAACCGTGTCGTAAAAACCGACTTTGTCGTAAAGGTAATCCATCTTACCTTGTTGGATATATGGGCGGTAAAGCGTTGGGTTATATACTTCTGCTAGGATAAAGGCATCGCTTTTTTGCATCTTGATTGATGAGTTCAAAAAGCTCCAGAACTCAACAGGCACCATCTCTGCCATATCATAACGGAAACCATCAACACCTTTATCTAACCAATAAAGCGCGATATCGCGGAATTTATACCAGCTATTTGGTAGATCTTTATCTTGCCAAAATGCATAGTGTTCACGGTAATCTTTATCTGCGTAATCAGCGGGTAGTGTTGGGAAGTCGTAGCTGCCATCTGGTTTCACACCGTAATTGATTTTAACGGTTTCGTACCAATCATTAATATCAGGTTTAGCGGCACGGGCCCCATTACCCGTCCATTTTGCTGGGGTTTCGGCAAACTGATTATCAGCAAGAGGATGCGGGTTACCACCTAACACTTGGTAACTATCGCTGGTAGGAACTTGAAATGACTGCCCTGTTACATAGTAAAAGTTATTATCGCGAGCATAGGTTTTCGTCGTGTCATCTTCAGCACCAAAATCCTTTACGCCTTCAGGCTTGGCGACTGACTCGTAATTACGCGCTACGTGATTTGGTACAATATCAATAACAACTTTCATACCGTGCTTATGAGTACGATTGATTAGCTCTACAAACTCTTCTAAGCGGCGCTCAGGGTTAATTGCTAAATCAGGATTAACATCGTAATAATCTTTCACCGCATAAGGCGAGCCTGCACGGCCTTTTACAACATCAGGGTCATCTTGAGACAAACCGTATTCAGTATAATCAGTTACTAATGCATGACGCGGCACACCGGTATACCAAACATGTGTCGTGCCTAGCTCTTTAATACCTTGTAATGCTGCATCATTAAAATCAGCGAATTTACCTACCCCATTTTCTTCTAATGTGCCCCACGGTTTATTAGTGGTGTTAGTGTTACCAAATAATCGAGTGAATACTTGGTAAACCACAGGCTTAGAGATAGCTGCTTGGCTAGATTCTGATTGTTGCTGTTGCGTGTTCTGCTGTACTGGCGCATCGTTACCACAGGCAGTTAAACCTAAAACCGAAGCCACTACTAACGCAGTTAGTTTGTATGTTGTCATCATTACTTCATTTTTCTGTAAATATCAGTTCATACTAATGTTAAGGGCTGCATACGGACAGTAAATGCATACGTATTCAGCCTATTAGTTGCAATTATTCAAGCTCGATTAAGCGTGCTTGCATAGCTTTTAAGCGGATTGGCGCTGCAAGATCAACGCGTTTTTCACTGATTAAATCGCTTCCTTTATTATTGCCTTTCAGCACTTCTTGCATGTAGTTTAAATCCCAATCAATGGCTTGTTGGTTTTTGTTAAGAACAACCAATACAGTTTGGCCATTGTGCTCCCTCACATAGCTGTAAACGCCTTGCTTGGGTGAAAAATGCATTAAACGACCTTCGCTTAACGCTGGTTTTTCTTGACGCAGCTTAAGCAGTTTTTTCATGCTAGCTAACATCTCTTGCTGATCAGCTGAAAGCCCCTTACCTGTGAAGGCATTCGCTTTTTGACCTTTAAACCCACCAGGGAAGTCAATACGAATATCACCGTGGTCATTGCTTGGCGTGTTATCGAGCAGCAGCTCAGTGCCGTAGTAAATTTGTGGAATACCACGAGTTGTTAACAGCAGCGTCATGGCTAATTTAGTTTTTGCGAGGTCTTGACCCAGCTCAGTGTAAACACGGCTCATGTCATGATTATCAGCAAACACTAAAATGTTATCTATATCAGCATATAAAAAGTCATTAGCCAGCGATTGATATACTTTTACCCAACCTGTATTCCAGCTTTCTTCTTCGTTAAGTGCTTGGATTAAGGCTTCTTGTAATGAAAAGTCCATCACACTTGGTAACTCAGAGGTATAACCATCTTGATTGACTTTGCCGCGCTGCCAATAAGATGCAATAGCCGGGTTGGTTGTCCACTCTTCGCCAACAATATTAAAGTTTGGATACTCGGTCATAATCGCTTTAGTCCAATCGGCTAAAAATGCTTTATCTGAGTATGAATAGGTATCAACACGAATGCCGCTTAAGTTGGCGTATTCAATCCACCAAATGGCATTTTGAATCAAATACGTTGATAGTAACGGCTGGCGCTGATTTAGATCAGGCATAGACTCAACAAACCAACCATCGTTAAATTGACGTTTGTCGTATTGGCTTGCGTGAGGGTCTTGGATTGTTTGTCTGGCGTGACTGGTTGCATTTTTACCGTTTTCAAACTTGCCATCAAAGTTAACCCAATCAGCAGTAGGCATATCAGCCATCCACTGATGTGATGAACCAAAGTGGTTAAGTACCATGTCCATCACTAAGCCGATACCATGCTCTTTCGCTTCTGCAGATAAGGTTTTATAAAGCGAATTACTGCCCATACGCGGATCAACTTTGTAAAAGTCAGTAATAGCATAACCATGATAAGAATAACTTGGCATGTCATTTTCAAGCACTGGTGTTAACCAAAGTTGAGTCACACCGAGGTCCTCAAGATAATCTAGGCTATTGATAACACCTTGAATATCACCACCATGTCGACCTCCTTTAAAACTTGGGTTTGCAGCCTCCTTCATACCAGCAACGGTGTCATTGTTTGGGTCACCATTTACAAAGCGATCAGGATTGATTAAATAAAGTGTATCTTTATTTGTAAAGCCATGACGATTGGCACTTTGCTTATCACGGGTATTTAATGGGTAAGTAAATTCTGTGCCATCTTTAGCTTTAAAAGTCAGTGTACCCGCCTTTGCATTATCGCTAATGGTTAAATCTAAAAACGCGTAATTAGGGTTATTCGTTGTTGTCACCCCTTTAAACTCAACGCTTTTGTAAGGCTTCATTTGCCACGTTTTGTTAGCAATATTGTTATCGTAAAGCATGACTTGTAATGAGTCATTTTGCATCCCTACCCACCAGTTTTCTGGTGACGCAGTAATAGCAAAACTTGCTGTTGAGTTAAAAAGTGTAAATGCGGTCGTTAGCGCTAAAAGTGATTGTGTTTTTCTCATAATTAATTTTGTACTTTTTCTAAGAATTGACTGTGGCTCGGCAGCTGCTCGACAGTGCTGTTAATCAAGGTTTTTAAATTGCTAAATAACTCATTTAATTGCTCATCTGATAACGCATCAGTTAATGGATGGTGATCCTCTGCTATTAGCCCTTGGCCTATCATCACTTGCTGCCACGCAACTTCGGCGAATAGCTCATCGTCTTCTCTAATGAGTTTGCCACTGGTTTTAAATAGCTCAATTTTCTTTTTAAGACTGCTTGGAATATCCATGCCTTTACAAAAACGCCAAAACGCACTGTCATCACGCTCAGTAATCTTGTAATGAAGAATAATAAAGTCACGAATTCGCTCAAATTCTGTTTTACTTTGTTGATTAAATTCATCCACAAGGCTTTGTTTAATACCTTGATGAGGAAAAAACTTAATTAAACGAATGGCTGCACTTTGAATTAAATGAATACTGGTCGATTCTAATGGCTCTAAAAATCCGCTCGATAAGCCAACTGATACTACATTTTTATGCCACTGTTTTAAGCGACGACCTGTTTTAAACTTAATAACGCGGGGTTCTGTCAGAGGTTTAGCAGGTAGGCTTTCTAAGAGCTGTTGCTTTGCCGCTTCATCTGATAAGAAACGAGAAGAATACACAAGTCCGTTGCCTACACGATGCTGTAATGGAATTTGCCACTGCCAACCTGAGTCTCTAGCAATTGAACGTGTATAAGGAATTGCATCAGAAGCTGATTCACTTTGCACCGCAATCGCACTATCACATGGTAACCAATGTGACCAATCTTCAAAGCCGGTATTAAGAGTTTGTTCTATCAATAAAGCACGTAAACCGGTGCAATCAATAAATAAGTCGCCGTCTATTTGCTCGCCATTTTTAAGTAGCAAAGATCGAATATACCCGCTTTCATGGCATTGGTTAACCGATTCAATTTTGCCTTCAATGCGTTTTACGCCTCGTGATTGCGCTAATTCCTTTAAGAATTCGCCATATCGAGTGGCATCAAAATGGTAGGCATAATGTAAGCCCGCCAACTGAGTGTTAGGAATGTGCTTGAGGTGAGCAAATTTATGAGCTTTTGCAGCTTGATAATTAAGTGAAAAATCCCAAAAATCAGGCGCATTATTAGCTTGATTTGCTTTTAACCAAAAATGATAAAACTCACAAAACGGAAAATCTTTACCTATCTCACCAAAGGCATGCATATAGCTGTGGCCTTGGCTGCGCCAATTTTCAAACTCGATACCTAGCTTAATCGTTGCACCAGTAGCCTTAATAAATTCTTTTTCAGAAATGCCTAACGCACCATTAAGATGCAAAATAGGTGGGATGCTTGCTTCGCCTACACCAACAGTGCCGATCTCTGCTGACTCTATCAGCGTGATATCAATTACTTTGCCCAGCACTTTATTAAGTAATGCAGCGGTTATCCAACCAGCAGTACCACCACCGGCAATCACGACCTTGGTTATTTTTTTTGTTTCCATAGTACACCTAACGCCAATTTCAATTCATTGAGTGTAGCTCACTGATATAAAAAAGCCCTTGTAAAACAAATCACAAGGGCAATTTTCTATCACTGTTTTAGCTAATTACAGCTTGTAGCTGAAGCCTAACAGGAATGTACGACCGTAGTCTTGGTAGTCACGTACTTGAAGTGAGTTATCACCTTGTAGTGACGTGAACGGCTCTTCTGTGATGTTCTGTACTTGGAATGTTACAGATAAACCGTCAAGGCTCTCTACACCGCCTTCGCTAAAGTCATAACCAACTTGAGCATCCCAAATTGTTTCGCCTTTAATGTCAACTTGTGTAGTCGCAAAACCTAAACCGTATACGTCACCTTTAAAGTCGCTACGCTTACGCATGCTAGTACGCGCTTGGAAACCGTTACGCTCAAAGTAAACTGTTAGGCTATCAATTTGGTCAGATAGACCAGGTAGCTCATAATCGTTACCATTTTGGTCAGTTAGGTCTTGCTCAACACCTGTATGGCTTGCGATTAAACCAAAACCATCAAGTGATTCGCTGAACATAGTGAATGGTAGAGTTAATGAAAGCTCGTAACCCCATAGGTCACCAGAGCCACCGTTCACTTTACCTGAACCTGTACCTGTTGAAGTTTCAGGGATTTCACCAGTAGACGGGTCAGCTACACCGCTCATGTCGATTTCATAAGTACCGTCAAAAATCCACTGAGTGATATCTTTATAGAATACAGCTGCAGCGAAGTAACCTTCTTCATGGAAGTAGTTTTCATAGCTTAAATCAAAACCAGTTGCTTCTTTTGGCTCAAGCTCTGGGTTACCGCCTGATACACTCCAGTAGTTACCGTTTTCATCTGGTTGTTGATTGTAAGAAGCATTAACTGATGAGTTCATTTCGTCTAAACGAGCACGAGAAATCGTTTTTGCCGCACCAAAACGTACAGTTTGCTCTTCATCAATTGCAAATGATAAGTTGATGCTTGGCAAGAAGTGGCTGTAGTCATGGCTTACATCTGTTGGAGATACAACAACTAAACCATCCACAGTATTAGCAGCGAAGCCTTGTGAAGACTGTTCCGTTTTCACATAACGCACACCAACGTTACCTGTTACAGGGATAGAGCCCAGCTCTGCATTAATGTCAGCTTGTGCGAAGAACGCTGTTACTTCCTCTTGAACTGTCCAAGACTGTGTTTTGTGTTTTGAATCAGTTAAGCTTTCTTGAAGAAGGCTATAGTAACCATCATTCACCAGACCGTTGGTATCATAAGCAACCATGTTGCCCATACCAATGAAATCAAGGCTAGCTGACCCTAAACGGTATTGTTCTGGGATAGATAGCATACCCGGGTTTGATAAAGAGAAGTCTTTTAGTGTCATGAAGTAACCTTCAGACAACTTGCTCTTTTCACGGTCACGGTATGACATACCAAATGACACACGGCTGATGTAAGCATTATCAAGTACTTTGCTAGCCGCAAGTTTTAATGTGCTTAGTTCATCATTGATTTCTGGCGCATTGATGAAACCATCTTGCGCAGTATTTTGATAAGCCGTATCAGTTAGACCGTACTTATCGTTAAGTGCAGCACTTGCACCCCAAGATAATGGGCCACCAAGTTGAATTAAGTCATAATCGCTGTAATCTAGGTTATGGCTGAATTGTGCGCCAGTGTTACCACCGTCAAACTCATAACCAATCGTATCAGCAACACCATTTGCATCACCACGACCTGTACCTGAGTAGCTTTCGATACTCCAGATTTGACGCTCAACTTCAGAGCGGCTTACGTCAAATTCTACTGACCAATCATCGCTGATGTCGTATTTTGCATTAAAACCAAACTGAGTTAGTTCTGCGTTACGCTCCTCGTAGTCATTACGAACAACTACACGTTGGCCTTCAGTTACTGCGCTTGTGATGAAACCAGAATCTGCGTCAACAACAGCTGAACTTGGGTCAATTGAACCTTGGCCCCATGCAAATGGCACTTCGATACCACGTAAGATTTTCTCATCAGAGAAATCTACATATAAAGCATCAAATGTCATGTTTAGGCGATCAGTCGGCGCAGCTTCAATAACAAGCATGGCTGTGTCACGCTCAAGAGTCGATGAACGTACGAATGGCTTAGCACCACCTAAAATTGAGTACGTATTACCATCTTCACCTGTAAATTCAGGGTAACCCCAAGAGTTCCAACGTTTTTCTTGGTTTGGAGAGCTCATCGTGTTGTAAGCAAATGCAACACCGATTGTGTCATCTGCAAATTGGTCAATGTAAGAAACCGTACCACGGAAACCTTTATCGTCACCGTCTGGGTTTAATTTGTCAAAACCCGTTTGCTCGTATTGGCCGTTGAACATGATAACTTGCTCACCTTTACTTAAAGGTTTAACAGTTTGCATGTCGATAACGCCAGCGATACCTTCAGCATCAATGCCTGCGCTTGGAGTTTTATATACCGTTACGCCACTCATAATTTCTGATGGGTAAAGGTCAAATTCAACGCCACGGTTGTCGCCGATTGAAACTTGCTCACGACCGTTGAATGTTGTTGCACTTTCATTTTCACTGAAACCACGAACACTTACACGGCTAGCTCGACCGTCTAGACGTTGTGCTGTTAAACCAGGAAGGCGCGCGATTGATTCTGCGATTGATGAGTCAGGTAATTTACCGATATCTTCTGCTGAGATTGACTCAACAACTTCAGGAGTGAAGCGTTTAGTATTAATAGATTCTACAACACTGCCACGAAAACCTTTTACTTCGATAACTTCAACGTTATCGTTTTTTGCTTTTTGGTCTTCTTCTGCAGCATAAGCTACAAAGCTATTTAAACCTGCGGCTGTTAAAGCCAGAGTTAATATACTTGGTTTGAACATAGACATGATGTTTTCCCATTACCCAAATTGTAATGCCAACGTGTTGCAGTTATTCATTAACATAATAGCTGTAATTCGCTGACTGATTTTGTTGTCGAATTGAATATTAACGCTCTGATTATTTTCTTAACAAATTTATGCATACGTATTCAGCGTAGTCCACCACCGCGAACATTAACAACATTTTTACAAAATAGAATTGTAACCATATGAATATAAATGATTTATCAATTTTATTGTGTGATTTAATAGTATTGAAACATTTTCGCTATATTTTCGCACCTAATTTGGTTACACAAATAGGTGCTAAGCCATTTATCTCGCTTAAATGGTGACTTAACGCAATTATTAAAGGTACTAGTCTATACCAATGATAATTGGTCTTACCAATATAACCCCTGCACCATTATGGTGTAAGCCAGCTATATTATGCACCAAGCTGGCGTTCGCGATCATAATTAAAACCCAGCAAACCTAATTGGTAAATTTTCTTGATAGAAATTCGAGTTGTTTACTTTTAAATCAAGTTAATAAATTTTACTGAGAACAAAGATGAATTTGGCGTGCATACGTATGCAGAGTTTTTACAGTATCTCACCCTTCACGTATGCTTTTGACATTCCGGCAACATATTGCATTAACGGTTGCCTAACAGTTTACATACACTGAGTGTCACGATGGAGAAAAACATGGCTCAAAAGCAGTGGTATAAAGGTGCGGTTATTTATCAAGTTTACCCGCGCAGTTTCCAAGACACCAATGGCGATGGCATTGGTGATATCAAAGGTATCATTGATCGTATTGATTATATTAAAAGCCTAGGAGTTGATGCTATTTGGGTTTCGCCTTTCTTTAAATCACCAATGAAAGACTTTGGTTATGACATCAGTGACTATCGTGATATCGACCCATTGTTTGGTAACCTTGACGATTTTGATGAACTCATTGCACAAGCTCATGAACGTGATATTAAGATCATTATTGATCAGGTATTGAGCCATACCTCAGATCAACATCAATGGTTTCTTGATAGCCGTGAAGATAAAACCAACGACAAATCAGATTGGTACGTTTGGGCTGATGCAAAGCCTGATGGCACACAACCAAATAACTGGTTATCAATTTTTGGTGGCCCTGCATGGCAATGGGAACCGCGTCGTGGTCAATATTACTTACATAACTTCTTTGCTGAGCAGCCAGATTTAAACTTCCATAACCCTGAAGTTCGTAAAGCAGTATTAGATAATGTTGAGTTTTGGCTTAAGAAAGGCGTTGATGGCTTCCGTTTAGATGCAATCAACTTTTGCTATCACGATGCTCAATTACGTGATAATCCGGCTAAGCCACCAGAGAAGCGTCAAGGCCGAGGCTTTAGCGAAGACAACCCTTACGCTTTCCAGTATCACTACTACAATAATACGCAACCTGAAAACCTTAGTTTTATGCAGGACATTCGTGCCCTACTAAACAAGTACCCTGGCACAGTTGCATTAGGAGAAATCTCATCTGAAGATTCACTCGCAACCATGGCTGAATACACATCAGGTGGTGACAAACTTCACATGGGCTATAGCTTTGAGCTACTTACTAACGACTATAGCGCGGAATATATTCGTACCACAGTAAGCACTTTAGAGCAGCGCATGACTGAAGGTTGGCCATGTTGGGCATTTAGCAACCACGACGTAGAACGTGTTGCTAGCCGTTGGAGTCAAGGTGAAAAAATTGAGCCTCAGCAATGTAAGATGCTAACAGCCCTACTTGCTTCATTACGTGGTAGCGTTTGTATGTACCAAGGTGAAGAACTTGGTTTAGGTGAAGCTGAAGTTGCATTTGAAGACTTACAAGACCCATATGGCATTACATTTTGGCCAAACTTTAAAGGCCGTGACGGGTGTCGTACACCAATGCCATGGGATGCAGCAGATGCTGAGCAAGCAGGTTTCTCAACAGTAAAACCTTGGCTACCTGTGGGCGATGCGCACAAATCAGTCGCCGTAAATACGCAAGATCAAGATAAAGATTCAATTTTGAATGCGTATCGTGAATTTATGGCATGGCGTAAAGATAAGAACGTATTGTTAGAAGGCGATATTGAATTTATCGAAACGCAAGAGCCAGTGCTTGCTTTTTATAGAACGCTTAACGACACTAAAATGCTTTGTGCATTCAACTTAGGCGCACAAAGTAGTGAACTCACAATCTCTGATACTGTGTCTTCACAGCATACTGAGATCTCTCATCACACAGCTGAATTAAACAATAATACAGTCACTCTGCCCGGGTTCGGTTGCTTTTACGCAACCCTGAATTAATAATCAGTTGTTAAAAACCAAGCCCTGCAATTGCAGGGCTTTTTTATTACTATTCGTGGGATTAGTGGTTCATGGTTTTACTATTAATGTAATCTGTGAGCGCAAACAACACCCCCGACACCACAAACGTGACATGAATTAACACCTTCCAGAGTAGCTCATCTGTTGAATGGTTGTTCGAGCTAATAAAGACTTTTAAAAGCTCCACAGCCGATATAGCGACAATAGCGCTTATCAGTTTCATCTTCAGACCCGAGAAACCAACTTTACCCATCCACACAGGCCTGTCTTCATGGTTGTCTATATTCAACTTTGACACAAAATTTTCGTAGCCACTGAAAATGATGATAAGCAAAAGCCCTGCTAGTAGCGCAGTGTCAACTAAAGTCAAAATACCTACCAAAAGCTCTTGGTTTGACGCAGTGAACGTATTTAAGGCCATACTGTATAAATATTTAAAGAACTTTAGCAGCAGTAATACCACAGCGACTAATAAGCCAATAAAGAATGGTGCTAATAACCAACGCGAGCGAAAGATAAAACTCTCCACAACTTGCTCTAGTTTGGTTGGTACTTTCTTTATTTTTGAATGAGTCACTTGTTCAGACATAAGTTAGTTCACTTTTCTTTTAAAATTAGCGCGATAATACGTGTTTTGACCTTACGATTACCAGCATTAGAGGCAAAAAGAGTGGTTATTTTTTGCTTATCTTTACGATAAAAATTTTTCGTTATCTTTTTTTGAAATTTAGTTTATAAATTCACTCAAGCAAAGTGAAATACACATTGCGCACCATTACTGTGCAATTGAGCCGGTAATAATTACTTTTGTTGATTAGGAATAATTAAATGAAAAAAGCATTGCTAGCACTAATTTTGGCACCTGTTTTAAGCGTGTCAGCAACGAATGCAATCGCTAACGAAGCACCTGAAGCATCAGCTGAAATGATCAAAGAATACACTGAAATGTGTTTAAACTGGGCAAAAGATGATGACATCAGCAACGAAGAATTAAAGCCATACGTATTAAAATGTGTAAACGATGAGCTTGAAGCTGAAGGCTATAAAAAAGTAAAAGACGTACAAATCTAATTTTACGCCTGCTTAGAATATAGAAAAACCGGAATGACACAATGATGTGCGCTCCGGTTTTTTGTTTTTAATGACTGTAATAATCAGCTAATGCACTTAATAAAAATAATAACGAACCTACCATGAATAACACCACCCCCACTGTGGCATACTCTATAAATGCTGGTAAAAATAAGGTACTACCAAAGAAAAAGGCGCATGCTGATATGATATTCACCAACGCATTAACTTTAGGTGCGAGTGTAAACTTCATGACCATTTCTTATTCTGTTAACTCAGGGATAAAGTGAAACGCTTTAACTATGCGATTCCAGCTGTTTATCTCAAGTACTACCGTCGTTAATACCACGATGTCTTTTTCGTTAAAGATAGCAGACACTTGGTTGTAAACATCGTCTTCAACATGTTTATCAATGATATTTGTTAAGGCTTCCGCCCAAGCGAGTGCTGCAGTTTCTTGTTCTGAAAACACAGGGACTTCACGCCAAGCGGCTAGTACATCAAGTCGCTGTTGACACTCACCTTGGCTTCTCAGCTCTGCTGAATGCATATGCTGACAAAACCCACAGCCATTAATTTGCGACACTCTTAGTCTTACTAAATCAGCGAGCTTCGCGGTTATGTTTGTATCTTCTGGCAGTGCGCTGAGCCCTGTTAAATGTTTAACAAGTCCTGGGTTGAGTGAATAAACCTGCTGTTGTGATAAACGTGTTTGCATTTTGAATCTCCTGTCTTGATGTTGATGACAGAATAACAACAGCCTAAAAGCAAATATTGGTAAAAAACGACATTAACAATGCCATACAAGCATAAAAAAGGGTTGCAACTGCAACCCCTTTTTATAATCAAGATAGATGTAAACTTACTTTTTAGCCGCCGCTTTTTTCTTAGCTGGTGCTTTCTTTTTACTCTCTTCTACCCACTTGCCATTTTGGTAGTGAGCAGTCCAGCCTGTGGCTTTACCATCTACTTCACTCATTACATACTGCTCTTTATTTTTACGGCTGTAACGAACGACTGAAGGATTACCATCAGGGTCTTTTGCAGGTGCGTCCGCAAGGTAATAGAACTTTTCAGAAATACGATCTCTAAAACGTTTTAATTCTTCAACTTTTGGCGCACGTGTTTCACGTGATTTAGGGAAGGTATTTGCAGCTAAGAAAATACCTGATGCACCATCACGCAGTACAAAGTAAGCTTCTGATTTTTCACATTCAAGTTCAGGTAAATGAACTGGATCTTCTTTTGGTGGCGCAGCTTCACCGTTTTTAAGTAATTTACGTGTATTTTTACACTCTTCATTACTACAACCGAAGTACTTACCAAAACGACCCGATTTTAACTGCATATCTGAGCCACATTTATCACATTCGATAATAGGGCCGTCGTAACCTTTAATTTTAAAGGTACCTTGTTCAACGATATAACCCTTACATGCTGGGTTATTACCACACACATGCAATTTACGTGTTTCATCGATTAAATATGAATCCATTGCCGTTTCACAAATTGGGCAACGCTTCATTTGCATTAGTGACTCTGTTTCAACGTCTTCTACATCTGCCGCAATGGCTTCATCGCCTGGCACTAAATTCATTGTTGTAGTACAACGTTCTTTTGGTGGCAGGTTATAACCTGTACAACCCAAGAACACACCGGTTGATGCGGTACGAATACCCATCTTACGACCACAAGTCGGACAATCGATATCAGTCTCAACCATTTGGTTTTGACGCATACCACCGTGCTCTTCGTCGCCAGAGGCAATTTCAAGCTGAGTTGAAAAGTCCGCATAGAATTTATCAAGTACTTGTGTCCAAACACGTTCGCCTTCTGCGATATCATCCAGACGACCTTCCATCTTAGCGGTAAAATCAAAGTTCATCAGATCTTCGAAGTTTTCAACTAAGCGGTCTGTAACAATCTCACCCATTTTTTCGGCGAAGAAACGGCGGTTTTCAACACGCACGTAACCACGGTCTTGAATCGTTGAAATAATTGATGCATACGTAGAAGGACGACCAATACCGCGCTTTTCTAATTCTTTAACTAAACTTGCTTCACTAAAACGTGCAGGTGGCTTTGTAAAATGTTGTTTAGGATCTAACTCAACAAGGGTCAGTACATCACCTTCTTTAACCGCAGGCAGTGATTGATCTTCTTCGTTCTTTTTACGAACAGCTGGCTGAACTTTTGTCCAACCATCAAAACGAAGTACGCGGCCTTTTGCTTTTAACTGATAATCACCGGCACCAACCGTTAAAGTTGTTAAATCGTATTCTGCTGGAACCATTTGGCAGGCAACAAACTGACGCCAAATTAATTCGTAGAGTTTTTTAGCGTCCGCTTCAACACCGTCTAAATGACCAGACAACACGGTAACACTAGAAGGACGAATCGCTTCGTGCGCCTCTTGTGCATTGCCTTTAGAGCTATAACTAATCGGTGCTTTCGGTAAATACTTTTCACCAAACTGCTCTGTCACGTAATCACGACACATTTCAACCGCATCTTTCGATAAGTTAGTTGAATCGGTACGCATATAAGTAATGTGACCTGCTTCATATAAGCGTTGAGCCAGCATCATGGTCTTCTTAACACCATAACCTAGGCGTGTACTTGCTGCCTGTTGCATGGTTGAAGTAATAAATGGTGCGCTTGGTTTACTCTTACTAGGCTTTTCTTCAACGCTAATGACCTTGTAGTCAGCTTTTTCAAGTTGACTAACGGCAGACATCGCCTGCTCTTCATTAACTGGCTTAAAAGGCTTGTCAGCGTGTTTGGTCACTTCTAGGCGTAAAGCTGCTTCTGTATTTTTAACATCGGCGTGGATATCCCAGAACTCTTCAGGAATAAATGCTTTGATTTCGCGTTCACGTTCAACAAGTAAACGCACTGCAACAGATTGCACACGACCGGCTGATAAACCACGGGCCACTTTAGCCCATAGCAATGGAGACACCATAAAGCCCACTACACGGTCAAGGAAACGACGCGCTTGTTGCGCGTAAACCATGTCAGTGTTTAATTCACCGGGTGTTTCGAATGCTTGCTGAATCGCATTTTTAGTGATTTCGTTAAAAACAACTCGCTTATATTTTTCAGGTTCACCACCGATAATCTGTTCGAGGTGCCATGCAATCGCTTCCCCTTCTCTATCCAAATCGGTTGCGAGATAGATTTTATCGGCGTTTTCTGCAAGTTTTTTTAATTCTTGAACAACTTTCTCTTTGCCCGGTAAGACTTCGTAATGTGGTTCCCAGCCTTTTTCAGGATCAATACCCATGCGAGCAACAAGATTTTTATAATCGCGTTGCTTTTTATAGGCAGCTTTTTCTTCTGGTGACATTTTTCGAACTTCAGCAGGCGTTTTCGTCGCTGCAGTTTTCGTTTTGCCTGAACCTGAAGTTGGTAGATCACGCACATGCCCAACGCTGGACTTTACGATGAAATCGTTACCTAAGTATTTATTAATTGTTTTTGCCTTTGCTGGAGACTCTACAATTACAAGTGATTTGCCCATAGCTGCCTATTTCTGACCGAGTATTTTAAAAGTTTTTTGCCCTTATAAATGTATATCCATCACATTAAACAAATAAGTATGATTTTTTAACATTGGAGCACGAATATTTATAGGTATATCTACAAACACCAATTGTTACAAGCTTTTAATAGAAACTTTTCTTCATTGAGTGAATAATTAAACAATTTTTGTTGCTAATTTAGTCAATGTGGTGTTTTGCGGTAATTTCAAGGGGAATATATAGAACAGCAACAAAAATGCCAACCTTCTGGTTGGCATTTTTTTAAATTTAAACAAATAACTACTTGTTAGCCATCGTCACTAATTGCAATTCTAGCAGTAGAAATGTTGCCTTTCCCTGTTGTAAATTCAACAGTTAAAAAGCCTTCTGCTTTGTCATTCCCTTCTGCTTCACGACTAATTGATAAAGTTTCACCAAACGCTGCTGTTGCTGATGAATTTCGAAGCTCAAAACCATCAGTACCACTGTACTCACCATTATCAGTAGTTACAGATACACTCGTTCCTGCAGGCATTGGATTATTAAAAATATCAGAGTAATAGACTGCGAAAGTTAACGCGGCTAATTCAGTTCCAGAATCAGCAGTTGTAATGTTGATATTTCTCACATCACAATAACTAGTATCAGCTGTTTCCTCTAAATCGAGAACAAATGCACCTTTTTCATCAGCTGCAGGAAAACGTCGGATAGGATTACATTCCTCAATATCCCTAGCAAGTTGCATTGCATTATCTGTGAAAACTGTAGGATCATCCTCAGTTGTTTCAGCAAGAGCAGCTGCAAATCGACTACGCAATTCATTTTTTGTCACTACAAACCGAGAGTAAGCTGTACTACCTGACATAATGATTTCAAACGAATCTCGAATATCAACTAATTCTTTAGTGCACAGGCTTTCAAAAGTATCACTATCTGAAGGCGTTGTTGCTTCTTCTCGGCACACTAGACCATTATATTTTCCATCAGCGAGTGTATGCATGCCGTTCAGATCAATATCCCAATTTTCTTCAAAATGACCCGCATTCGTATTTTCTGGACTACATGGATCATCAGTAGCACCTTCTTGACAATTTTCAGCGGACTTTGTAACCGTTGCAGTAACTGGGTCGTAAATTGCAGCTAAACCATCATAAAAACCATTTTCATTATGATCGATAAATGCTTCAGTTAAATCATAACCACTATAATATTCGTTGGTGTCAAAGCGGCCATTGCCATTAATGTCGATAAATGACTCTTGACCTTTTGCAGTTACAAGAACTGTGGCACGGCCACCTAATGGCACACCATCCTCATCAAACGCTGCATTTAAAATACCTGCCATACAAGGCGCTGCGGCTCCAAAATAAAGATCACAGTTAATTGCATCAGTTTTTGGATTAACGCTGTTGATTCTGTTACCCCATTTAGCTTCTGTAAATGGTTTTGGATTTTGAGAGCGCCATTGAGCAACACATTGCCCATCGACTGTATTACATTCCAGCTGAGGGTTAAACTCTGTGCCATCAATTGTTCCTATAGCACCGCCTTCTGTTGTTAAATATACAGATGTACCATCAGGCACAGGGTTATTAAAGTGGTCGGCTAGATAAACGTTAATTTCTTCAAGATCACCATTATAATTCAATGCTTCGATATTAAAGTTCGTTGGTGCGGCGGTGAAACTATTACCATCAGGTAGGCCTGAGCTGATTGAAACAAGATCAGATACGCTTGTTACTTGCTCATCTAATGAAACCAACGAAAGCTCACCTGTTGGACATGATACATTAGCATTTCGATCTGCTTCATCAAGAAGGCATTCGTCATAAAGCTCTTTCCAACAAGTCACATTATCATTTTGATCTTCAGGGATAAGTTCATCAGGGATATAGCATGCTTGCACGCGTACAGCTTGAGGTACAAAACCAGAATTAACTTGAATTCGTGCCAAACCTTCTGAATCTGTAGAGACACTAGCATGAGAATAACCAGTTGCATCTGTTACCTCAGAAAGTGAGATACCCCCATTCGTTGAGCTTAAACGAAAATCTAAGCGCTTTTGTTTAGCCGTATTACCAATTTCATCTGTTAACTTAAATGTAAGTTGGCTAATTTCTTTGCGAGATACGCCACCTGTGCCTTTTAGTGCAATTACATTCTCGGTTGCTTCAACAAATTCAATCGAACTTACAGCAGCGGCTGATACAGGTACATTCACTGATACCACTTTTGGTGTTCCACCGGTAAGGACTGTTGCTGTAACCGTATCACCTTGTGTTGTGTTGCAGCCGTTACTTCTGTATGTCGCGGTTGCAATACCGCTAATGCTTGTAGCGGTTTCATCCATAACAGCAAGATCTGATTCGACGCAACCAGATGTAAACTCAATATCTAATGGCGTTACAAACAGCTCGCCGTCAGTATCATAAATACTGACAGTTATAACCGTTGTTGCGCCAGCTGCAAGTGGCACAAATTCGTCATCAATAACATTGCCAGTATCGTCTACTTTGTTATATAAGCCATTTGAAATTTCTACAGTTAACTCTGCAGTTGCAATTTCGAATGCTTTTGATGCACTCACCGATTTAGCAGTAACAGACACTTCACCTGCACCACTATTTGCGCCAGGTTGTAGTTTTAAAATTGCAAAACCGAAGTTGTCAGTAAGCGCCTTTCCTGATTCTGGTAATAAAGCGCCAAGATCAGTCGAAAGCTCAGCGATAATACCGTCAATACCGTCGCCCGAACTTGTATCTGTCACTTTGACCATAACGTCGATGAGTTCGTCAGATGAGAATTGATTTACAACCGTACAACCTGAAGCTAGGTAAGTTGTTTCCAGTGATGTTGTATTACGATTAGCCTCCCAGTTAGTTGCGCACCCTTGCAACAGCTTGATATCAAGTTCAGCTTCGGCACTTTCGACAGGGGCATCATCACCATTTGAAATAAAGCCTGCGATTTTAGTGATTGTGTTACCACTTTCATCCGTGTATGTAGCTACAACTTGACCAGCCCCTTTAGAATCACCACTACTCAACGTTACTGAAGCTTCACCATTTGCATCAGTTAATGCAGTGCCTAATACAGGAGTGATTTTGCCTGTATAGTTTGTAGTAAAAGAAATTAGCTGCCCCTGTAATGGCTGTTCTTCTTCTAACAAAGTTGCAGTAACTGTCCCTTTATTATCTTTGCTAACAGGGTTATCAACTGTAAATGGCAAGCCAGCGCTGTCTAAAATCGACACATCAAGAGTAATACTGCCACTAACACTTGAGTCATCTGTTTCTGAACCATCTGATGTAAAGCCAAAAGTATCGGTAAAAGTATCTTCGCCATTAGCATATGTGGCAGTGATTATGCCAGCCCCTGCAGTATTGCCTGCTGTTAAAGTAATCGATGCCACACCATCTGCATTCGTTAATACTGTACCAGATACAGGATCAAGCAAGCCAATATCGCCATTAAGACTAAAGCTGACTACTTCGCCAACAACAGCTTCACCGCTATTCGTAAGCGTTGCCGAAATAGTTAGAGGTGAATCAGCTGTAACAGTATTCGCTTCTTCTGATGTAGATTGGTTGTAGCCTTGAACAGACACAACATAGTTCGGCTCTTCTGTTGTGCCGTCACCGCCATCAGATGAATCACTATCTAATGATCCACCACCGCCACAGGCGGCTAACAATGAGCTGAAAAACAAAATACTTAGCCATCGTAATAAAGGCATCGCCCTCTCCCTAGTTAGCTATTTCTTATTTATATGTATGTTTACCTAATATTAACCTAAAAATTAAACGAAGATCATAATTTTTTTCCTTTAAAGGCAACGAAATTATTTAACTATTTATCGAATTTTTCTGTATAAAAATCTTCATGCTGGTAGTCTATGGCAAAATTTATAAAAAAATAGACTAGGTGTATGTCAAAAGTACGATCTTTAAGCCTTACATCTCGTATCATGGTAGGTATGGTACTGGGTGTAATCGTTGGTTTTATCTTTCAAGCCATTTTAGCGGGTGAAGACGATTTCCTTATTCCACTAGGGTTATTCTCTTTACCAATTAAAGCATTTTTTGTTGATGGTATTTTCCATGTCGGTGGTCAAATTTTCATTGCAAGCTTAAAGATGCTTGTGGTGCCACTGGTTTTTGTATCATTAGTCTGTGGTACTTGTAGCTTAAGCGACCCTAAAAAATTAGGCCGTTTAGGCGGTAAGTCAATTTTGCTTTATTTAGCAACGACCGCAATCGCTATTACTGTTGCTATTACCTTAGCCTTATTAGTTAACCCAGGAGAAGGAATCAACTTACCTTCGGATGCTAACTACAGTGCAAAAGAAGCACCTACCCTTGCGCAAGTCATTATCGGTATGTTCCCAACAAACCCTATTGATGCTATGGCAAGTGGTAATATGCTACAGGTTATTGTTTTTGCATTATTATTCGGTGTTGCTATGGCCCTTAGCGGTAAAGCAGGCCAACGTGTTGCAACTGTTTTTGAAGACCTAAACACTGTTATTTTAAAGCTAGTTACCTTACTTATGAACATTGCACCTTATGGTGTGTTCTTCTTGATGGCAAAACTCTTTACAACCATCGACTTAAAGCTAATTAAGAGCCTTGCTTTATACTTCGGTGTGGTTGTGTTTGCACTTCTGTTCCACGGTTTAGTTAACTACAGTGTCTTGTTAAAGTTATTTACCGGCCTTAACCCAATTACGTTTTTAAAGAAGATGAAAAACGCTTGCCTATTTGCATTTAGTACATCTAGCTCAAGTGCAACTATGCCTATTACCCTTGAGACTGCGAGCAAGAAGTTAGGTGCGCACAACTCAGTTGCTTCATTTACTGTGCCTTTAGGCGCGACCATTAACATGGATGGCACAGCAATAATGCAAGGTGTTGCGACCGTGTTCATCGCACAGGTATTTTCAGTTGATTTAACAATTTCTGATTATTTAATGGTAATTTTAACTGCAACACTTGCTTCTGTTGGTACTGCGGGCGTACCCGGTGTTGGTCTTATAATGTTAGCCATGGTGTTAAACCAAGTAGGCTTACCTGTAGAAGGTATTGCTATCATCATTGGTGTTGACCGTTTACTCGATATGACACGTACCGCTGTCAACGTTACAGGTGATTGTATGGTGACCTGTGTGGTTGCAAAATCTGAAGGTGAATTTGATGAGGACGTATTTAACGACCCTAATGCAGCTAAAGATTTAGAAGACTATCATAAGTCAATTAAGTAAAGACTTATTCGCAGCCAATAAAAAACCCGCTAAGTTAGCGGGTTTTTTATTAATAGTGCTTGGTTATGGATTTAAGCCTTTAAAACGTGACATTAAACTAACACCCGCTTTACTTACTCCAGAACTTAAACCAACGGCTAGCTTATCGCTTAAATTCTTCTTAATACGGTATTTAACTTTATAAATTTGACGCTCTTTCGCTTGGCTCAATAAGATATCATCACTTGTGTCAATCTTATCAACTAAGCCTTTATCGAACGCTTGGGTAGCAAACCAATGCTCACCGGTTGCAACAGTATCAATATCTAGAGATGGACGCTGCTCACTCACAAAAGTTTTAAATAAACCATGAGTTTGTTCTATCTCTTCTTTGAATTTTTCACGACCTTTATCGGTATTTTCACCAAAGATAGTTAGCGTACGCTTGTATTCACCTGCGGTGATTTGCTCAAAATCAACATCATTCTTTTTCAAGATTTTATTAAAGTTAGGAATTTGCGCAATAACACCAATCGAGCCAACAATTGCAAAAGGTGCTGCAATAATCTCATTGGCCACACAGGCCATCATATAGCCACCACTTGCTGCTACTTTATCAATAGCAACAGTTAAATGAATGCCAGCATTACGTAAGCGTTGTAGTTGAGAGGCAGCAAGGCCATAGCCGTGCACCACACCACCACCACTTTCAAGGCGTACCAGCACGCGATCTTTTTCTTTGTCGGCAATGGTTAAAATAGCGGTAATTTCTTCTCGTAGGCTTTCTACTTCGTGGGCATCAACACTGCCATTAAAATCAATCACATATAAACGTGATTTAGGTTCGTCGTTTTGCTGTTTTTTAGTCTCAGCTTTTTGCTGTTTTTTAGTCTCAGCTTTTTGCTGTTTTTGGTGAGCCTTGAGCTCTTTTTTTGAAAGAGTATTTTCGATAAAGCTTTGTTTCAGATCATCAAGTTGCTCACTCAAATCATCAATCGTTATCTCACCTTTCTTCGCTTTAGGTTTCACTGCAGCGCCCATGATAATGGCAACAATCACAGCAATTGCGATGACAAATGTCAGGGTTTTTGCAAAAAATAACCCATATTCATATAAAAATTCCAATCAAACTCTCCATTTATTAATGCATCGGCACAATTTACCACGCTTTAAAGCAAAAAAAAGCCACATGATGTGGCTTTTTACTTAATTGGTTATTACTTAATTAGTAAGGTTTCGATTATTCAGTAACAACTTCTGGATTAGTCACCTGAAGATACTGACCACGGCTTGCTAGGAAAGTCGCGATTTGCAATTGCATTTCTGCAGTTGCCGCTGCACTTTCTTCAGCTGTTGCACCTGAATCTGCCGTTGCAGCAGGTGTTAACACTGAGCTGTGGTGCCCTTTAGTGAATTTAACCACATAACTCATTGCATCAGCTGTTGGGCCTTGTGTTTCAGCCACGGTTGATAAACCCATTAGGTTAGCAAGAGGTAAGCTACCAGCAATTGGGTTACTCGCTACCATAGGTGGAATAACCATATCAGCATTGTTGTTAGCACCATCGCCAACCACTACACTCATGTACACTGGCGTGCCAAGTGCTGCAACAGATGTTGCATAGTTAGAAGGATCGCCGCTATCAAGTGCTGTTTGCGCAGCAAAAGCAAATTGAGTGATCACACTTTGAATATTTGCTAGTTTTGCAGTTTCACCAGCAACCGTTAGTGAACCAATATATTCTTTATAAGCACACGTAACGAAAGCAGTTTGATTAGACGCAAGTGAACCACAGTTTGATAACGCTTCATTTTGAGCATACGCACCAAACTCAGCTGACTCTTCAATACCAGCAGCAAGTAATACCGAGCCTTGTACAAATGGGCCAAATGTATTTGACTCAATTAAGAAACTTGCGATACCGCCACCACCACTGGCAAGTGCCACACTTTTAACGTTGAACATTGGATCAACTTGGTCAGCTAGCGGAGCATTAGTCACAGCAACAAATGCTGGAGCAACTACAGAGCCTAATGAATGACCTAAGAATGATACATCTTGTGCATTTAAATCAGCGGCACCTGTAAAGTTAAGACCTAAGCGTAAGCCAAGTAAATCAGCAACTGATTGACGTAAGCTATCACGCGCTACTAATAATGACTGTAAGTTCATATAGCTTAATACAGAACCTGTAGAGGCATTAAAGTCGTCAGTACCGTCGCCGTCTACATCTACACCACGCTCACCATGCATAGGGTGATCGATTGCAGCTGTTGCAAAGCCTTGCATTGTTAGCTGTGCGGTAATAGCTAGCATATCTTCTTTTTTAGAAGTAATACCGTGCTGAAGGATAACGACAGGCCAACCACCTTCAGGCATTGCTAACTCATCCATACCTAATTGACCACGTATTGCATTGATCACAGGTAAAATTGGTTTAGTAACTTGCACTGGCACATTAGCAATGCTTTGAGTTTTTGGAATTGTGTTGTACTTAGTTAAGTGTTTAGTTTGATCTAAACCTAAGTCGCGTAACTTACCATCACTTAACGCCATACAAAGGCCATCAGTTTCACTAATAGGATCGGTTGGGAATGAATCACCGGCTGCTGCCGCATAACCTAACACAGCAACACCACTATCACACAAACCTTGCCAATAAGTCGCTGATAAGTCATCGACCGTTGTGCCTGTAGGCGTGGCTAAATACATAGGTAACATCACGCTACCTTTTTGATATTGCACACCGCCAAACACCGGTGATAAACCTGTAATACCTTGTGATGCGAATACTTGCTCAACCGTAATAACAGGTTGCTCAGGAATTTGCACCATCGGTGTTGGCAAGGCTGGTTGCGAAAGACTAGCCGCTAAAAGCTGTTTTACTGTACCAAGCACTTGACCTGCTGATTGCATTGTCATCGCTGCAGAATAGATAATTTCATCTTTTGTGATGGCACCGCCCGATGTCACTGCATCTTCGTAGCTATTGATAACCGCTTGAAGTGACTTTTGCGAATCAGTGATAAGTGTTGTCTCTTCGCTCACTAGTGCATAAGTTGAAGATGGCTCAATTGAACGCCCTTCTGAGTCCATTAATGACGTTGTCAGAACATTAATGTAAGTGCTGCCCGCTTTAAATGGCTTAAGTGGGATAACAGCAACCGCATCACCAGAGCCTTGAGTGATGAAGTCTACGCCAAAGGTTAATTCAGACACTAATTTACAAGCAATACCCGCTGGAACTTGCGAGCAAGTTTCATCTGTTTGGCTTGCCCCCATTACAACTTCAAAAATACGCACAGCTCCTGGTGAAGCAGCAGAAGTCATATCAAGAGAAATACCCGCAGGAAAAGTTAAATCGATTTTAAACGGAGTTTGTGTTGACCAGCCATCAAGGGCACCAAGTGCAAGCTGAGGATCAGCATAAGCTGCACGTTCAACACTGACATTGTTGTCGTCTAATTCACCCGGCATGTTTAAAGTACCATCAAGGGTACCACTCATCAGTAAATCATTCGGTACTGAGATTACACTATTAGCTGGGTCAAATTTTACTGTCGCGGTTGGGAGAACAGGAGGATTATCATTTTTTACATCTTCTAATGTTTCTCCTCCACCACAGCCAGTAATGGCTGACGCAATGGCTAGTGAGAGTAGCAGTTTTTTCATAATTTCGCTCCGCGCAAATCTTATTGTTATTGTGTGTTCAGGGTTAAAAGTAGTTATTCTACTACCTTCATTCTAAGTTAATTTAATGTAATTAGGTTATTAATGAGACATTAGACCAGTTAAAGTTAACGTAAAGTTTCAATTTTCGCCACCTTAATTTGCAATAAATTCGATAACTTGGCTTTTTGCTATGGTAAAATGATAAAAAATTTAATCGATGGTACGTTTATGCATACTTATAAAGCCGCAGAGAATGCGCTAAAAGACAAAGTAATTTTAATAACAGGTGCTGGTGACGGCATTGGTCGTGTTGCCGCATTAACTTATGCTAAGCATGGTGCCACTGTTATTTTACTTGGAAAAACAACCAATAAACTTGAATGTGTTTACGATGAAATTGTAAATGCAGGCTATCCACAACCGGCTATTGTGCCAATGGATTTAAAAGGTGCCACAAAACAAAACTACCGTGACTTAGCTGCAACCATCGAAATGCAGTTCGGTAAGTTAGATGGTTTACTCAATAACGCAGGAATATTAGGTTCATTAGGTCCCCTTGAACATTTCTGTGTTTCTACCTTTGAAAACATCATGAAAGTGAATGTAACTGCACAAGCGATGATCACTAAATTCATGTTCCCTCTGCTTCGCAAATCTGAAAGCGCATCTGTTATTTTTACTTCGTCTGGTGTTGGTCGCCAAGGCCGTGAACACTGGGGTGCGTATGCAATCTCAAAATTTGCTGTTGAAGGTATGATGCAAACGTGGGCTTCTGAAGTGGGTAAAACCAATATTCGCGTGAACTGTATTAACCCAGGTGCTACCCGCACATCGATGCGTGCATCAGCATACCCTGGTGAAGATAGAGATAAGTTAGCAACACCTGAAGATTTAATGCCAACATATTTATACTTGATGAGCGACGACTCTAAAGAGGTAAACGGCCAGTCTTTAGATGCCCAGCAAAAATAAAGCAGATTGCTAATATCTAGATACAAAAAAGCAGCTTTCGCTGCTTTTTTAATTTTCGATTAAATAAAGCGTTTGATAATAAAATCAACTTTTACACGTTTAGCCTGCCCCAATAGCTTTTTAACCGGTGCAGGATAGTCATCCATCGTCTCTAAATCCTGTGGACCTGTTAAACGACGACAGTGCTGCAAAATAGCGTGTTTTTCATTTTCTATTTGCTCAAGAATATGCTGCTTAGGGTCGTCAATTAAAATACCGTTTTCGATATCTAAGCCCCATGCGCGTGGATTTAAATTATGCCCACTTAATAAATGTAAGCGCTTATCAGAGCAAATCCCTTTTAAGTGAAAAGAATTACTTTCATGCTTCCAAAGGTATACATTCAAATTACCATTACTGATGTGGCGTTTTTGTGACTTTAAAAACTTATATAAAATGGTTTCATATAAATAAGGTAATGCACCAATTTTACTAAATGGCTCACTTGGCGGCAGATAAAAATCGTTTGCGGTTTTATCCCCTACCACAATAGTTACTTGCTTGCCTTGCTTCAATAAACGGCGTAATGAACGCATTAATGGTGCAGGAAAGTTAAAGTAAGGGGTATAAAGAACGAGTTCTTGCTCTGTGGTATCGAATAACGACTTAATTAAACGATTCAGCTTATTACTTCTGCGTCCTAAACCTAAAAATAAACGCACACCCAACTCACCGGCACTAGCTTCTGCAGCACTTTCGTAACTTGCCGATTTAAGTTCACGCATCAATTGTTTTTGCGCGACTTTAATATCATTAAACTTTACCAGTGGACGCATATCAATACGTGGCACTGCAGCTGAGCTTAAAAGATGTGTTTCTATAAATTCGATGACCGAATTACATAATCCAGCTTGGCGAACTAAAAAGTAGCGGTCTAAACGGTAACGTTCGTCTTGCTGCAGATACACATTATTTAAGCTTGCGCCGCTGTATAATAATGTGTCGTCAATCACAAAGCCTTTTAAATGCAGGACTCCGAAAAGCTCTTTGGCTTTTACTGGAACACCATGAACTTTAACATTTGATTGATACTGCTCTTGAAAATCACAATACATGCTGGCATTGCCATCAGACTTAGCCGCACCAATTAAACCACGTTGAGCTCGGTGAAAATCAACCAGTACTTTTACTTCTAACTCAGGGTTAGCAAGTGATGCTTCATGTAACGCAGTTAATATTTCTCGCCCAGCTTCATCGTCTTGCAAATATAAAGCAGTAATATAAATTCTTTTTTTCGCTGCACCAATTAAACGCAATAGTTCAGTGCGATACTCTTTTGCATTGGTTAAGACTTGTACGTCTTCTGTAGTCAGCCCAAAAGCGGGCTTTTCCTGCCAAAATACCATAATTGCCTGTTCGTTTAGTTAGCTCATACCAATAGCTAATATCAAAATTAGCTAAAACATACCAAAAAAATATTGCTTGGTCATGAATTACCGTACTTTGATCACAGAACAATTTGTAATTAGCCTGTTTTATGAGCAAAAAGAGTTATTTAAATTATAATAAGTAAGGATTATTTGACAGCTTAGCGATTTGACTAAAAAAATAATCAGGGCTTTTGTTTACATCCGCCTTGTTTTTCTTAGAATCGGGCGCATAGACATCGTATTGAAACGTTTTTAGGAAAAACCATGAGTGACGCAAAACACTGTAAACTATTAATCTTAGGTTCTGGCCCAGCTGGCTACACGGCAGCGGTATACGCAGCACGTGCCAACCTTAACCCTGTTCTTATCACTGGTATTCAGCAAGGTGGTCAATTAACGACAACCACTGAAGTTGAAAACTGGCCTGGCGATGCACACGGTTTAACAGGTCCTGCATTAATGGACCGTATGAAAGAGCATGCTGAACGTTTCGAAACTGAAATTGTTTTTGATCACATTAATAAAGTTGATGTTTCAAAGCGCCCTTTCACTTTAACTGGTGACTCAGGCACATATACGTGTGATGCATTAATTATCGCAACAGGCGCGTCGGCTAAATACTTAGGTTTAGAATCAGAGACTAACTTCCAAGGTCGTGGTGTTTCTGCTTGTGCAACCTGTGATGGTTTCTTCTACCGTGGTCAAAAAGTAGCGGTTGTGGGCGGTGGTAACACTGCTGTTGAAGAAGCACTTTACTTATCAAATATCGCTGATGAAGTTCACGTTATCCACCGTCGTGACAGCTTCCGTAGTGAAAAAATCTTAGCTGATCGTTTAAAAGAGAAAGCTGAAAACGGTAACGTTGTTTTACATTACAACCGCACTTTAGATGAAGTGCTTGGTGATGAAATGGGCGTTACTGGCATCCGTATCAAAGCAACTGATTCTGAAGAAACAGAAAACCTAGATCTTGCCGGTGTATTCATTGCAATTGGCCATAAGCCAAACACTGACATGTTTGAAGGTCAGCTAGAGATGAAAGACGGCTATTTAGTCGTTCAGTCTGGTTTAAACGGTAACGCAACACAAACAAGCGTACCAGGTGTATTTGCTGCAGGTGACGTGTCTGATCACATTTATCGCCAAGCAATCACATCAGCAGGTACTGGCTGTATGGCTGCACTTGATGCAGAACGCTTCTTAGATAACCTATAAAATAGTTGATCTAAAGCACTAAATACTAGGGGCTGTTGTAAAACAGCCCCTTTTTTATAGCTAAATTTTTGTTAAAATCAGAGCAAATAACAACGATACGCTGATATGATCAAGCAACTATACCAACTCTCGCCCGAGACTGTTGATTTTCCAGACCCAGAACTCTCCCTTGATGAGCCCGATGGCCTGTTAGCAATTGGCGGGGATTTATCAGTTGAGCGCATTAAAAATGCCTATAACACCGGTGTTTTCCCTTGGTTTAGTGACTATGAGCCTATTATGTGGTGGTCACCTAGCATGCGTGGTGTTATTGAGCTTAATGAATTTCATGTTAGTCGCAGCTTAAAAAAGCATTTAAAGCGTTTTCCTGTGCGTGTCACCATAAATCATGCATTTTCCCACGTTATCAATGCCTGTCGTGAGCAACGTATTGATGCAGAAGGTACTTGGATCACTGAGCAAATGATGCATGCCTACATTGAAGCGCACCACCAGGGTCTAGCACACAGCCTTGAAATATGGCACCAAGATGAACTCGTAGCTGGTCTCTATGGCATTATGCAAAATGGCATATTTTGTGGGGAATCAATGTTTCATCAAGTCAGTAATGGCTCAAAGCTGGCGATGTGGGCATTAGTTAATTGGCTTAAGAAGCACCAAGCCCATTTTATTGATTGCCAACTAGAAAACCCTTATTTAATCACTTTAGGTGCAAAAGTTATCCCACGTAGAGAATTTTTAACTAGACTTAAATTAGCGCACAGTTATGTGCCTAAAAAAGATATGTGGCAACCACAAGAGTTGATTAATATATATGACTGAGCACTTACCCGCTAGGCTTGGTTTAAGCCAGCAATTTGATTGCAGTTATTTACCCGACCGTCAGGAGCAACTACTTGTTATACTTGACCCAAGTTGTTATTGCCCTGATAAATTTGAACAGTTATTAGCATTGGGTTTTAGACGCAGTGGTGACCAAATCTATCGTCCACATTGCCCTATTTGTAATGCTTGTAATTCAGTGCGCGTTTTGGCCCAACAATTTACCCCTTCAAAATCCCAAAAGCGCAAATTAAATAAAGCAAATAAGGTTTTCACAGTCAGTTATAGTGAATACGAACGCGCAGAATATTACCCGTTATATTGCAAATACATCACGCAAAGGCATCAAGATGGTTCAATGTTTCCGCCTGATCAAAGTCAGTACGAAAGCTTTTTGTTTTGCCAGTGGCTACCCGTTACGTTCATAGAGTTAAGAGATGGCGATAAATTAGTTGCTGTTGCGGTAACCGATTGCATGACCAATGCCCTATCAGCGATTTATACCTTTTTTGATCCCGATTATGAGCAATACAGTATTGGTAGCATCATGATCATGGAGCAAATTAAATTTGCAAAACAACAAGCAAAACAATTTGTCTATTTAGGTTACCAAATCGACGAATGCACTAAAATGAAATATAAAACACAATTTTTGCCTGCACAAAAGCACATTGGCGACGAGTGGTTGGCGATTTAATTTACAAAATTGAGCCCTGTAGCTTTACTTATTGCTGTATTTTCGGCAAAATCTGCAGCGTTTAACTATTAAAGAGGTGTTACGCTAAACATGGCGAAAGAAGACGTAATCGAAATGCAAGGTACGGTCCTTGATACTTTACCAAATACAATGTTCCGAGTTGAGCTAGAAAATGGTCACGTTGTTGTGGCTCATATCTCTGGTAAAATGCGCAAAAACTACATCCGCATCTTAACTGGCGACAAAGTAACCGTAGAAATGACTCCTTACGATTTATCGAAAGGTCGCATCGTATTCCGTGCTCGCTAAGTTAGTGCGTTAACGAGAGATTTAGCTTTTTGCTGCTTTGAATGAGCAGGTGTGTTTATTACAAAGAGCTAAAAGCGTTTGTTAAATGGTGTTAAAACTAACTTAGTTTTAATTCCATTTAATAAACAAAAAGCCCAGCAATTGCTGGGCTTTTTGTTTTTAGCTAAAAACAACTTAAGCTGTTTCTAGGCTAGTTTCAAAGTCAAAGTGGATTTTCTTGTCTTTAACCGATACCTTAACTGAACCACCATCGGCTAGCTCACCAAACAAGATTGCATTTGCAAGCGGCTTTTTAAGCTCATCTTGAATAACACGCGCCATCGGGCGTGCACCCATCGCTTTATCATAGCCTTTATCTGCCAACCACTCTCTTGCTTTGGATGTAAGTTCAAGGTTAACCGACTTCTTATCAAGTTGTGCTTGTAACTCAACAATGAACTTATCAACCACTTGCAAGATAATCTCTTTCTCAAGGTGATTAAACCAAATGATATTATCTAAGCGGTTTCTAAACTCAGGTGAAAACACTTTGTTGATTTCACTCATCGCATCATGAGAATGGTCTTGTTCGGTAAAGCCAATCGACTTACGTACAGTCTCTTGAACACCCGCATTCGTCGTCATCACCAATACAACATTTCTGAAATCGGCTTTACGGCCGTTGTTATCAGTAAGTGTACCGTGATCCATTACTTGCAGTAGAATGTTGTAAATATCTGAATGTGCTTTTTCAATTTCGTCCAGTAGTACAACTGCATGCGGGTTTTTAATTACCGCTTCAGTTAACAAACCACCTTGCTCAAAACCAACATAGCCAGGAGGTGCACCAATTAGACGGCTGACCGCATGACGTTCAACATATTCAGACATATCAAAGCGAATAAACTCAACACCCATACACTTAGCAAGCTGCTTAGTCACCTCTGTTTTACCAACACCTGTTGGGCCTGCAAATAAGAACGAACCCACTGGTTTATCTTCGTTAGCAAGGCCTGAGCGCGATAAACGAATTGCTGAAGTCAACGCATCGATTGATTGGTCTTGACCAAACACCAGCATCTTCAAGTTACGGTCAAGGTTTTTAAGCGTCTCTTTATCGCTAGATGAAACGCTTTGCTGAGGAATACGCGCCATCTTAGATACAATTAGCTCGATATCAGCCACGCCGATTGTTTTCTTACGCTTAGAAACAGGCTGTAAACGCTGATTAGCACCTGCTTCATCAATAACATCAATAGCCTTGTCTGGTAAATGACGTTCATTAATGTATTTAGCACTAAGTTCTGCTGCCGCTTTCAATGCCTTTTGTGTATAACGAATACCATGATGCTCTTCGTAACGTTCTTTTAAACCGTTAAGAATTTTCGTGGTATCAGCCACACTTGGCTCAAGCACATCAATTTTTTGGAAACGACGTACTAACGCACGGTCTTTTTCAAAGATATTTTTGAACTCGTTATAAGTCGTTGAGCCCATGCAGCGCAGCTTACCACTCGAAAGTAGCGGTTTAATTAGGTTCGATGCATCCATTACGCCACCCGATGCTGCACCGGCACCAATGATGGTATGAATTTCATCAATAAATAAAATTGAACCTGGTTTAGCTTGTAACTCTTTAAGCAGCGATTTGAAACGTTTTTCGAAGTCGCCACGGTATTTGGTACCCGCTAATAATGCGCCCATATCGAGTGAGTAAACAACAGCATCGGCAATCACTTCAGGCACTTCTTTATTTACAATACGATAAGCTAAGCCTTCAGCAATGGCTGTTTTACCCACCCCTGCTTCACCAACCAAGAGCGGGTTATTTTTCTTACGACGACATAACACTTGTACAGTGCGTTCAACTTCGTTGTCGCGACCCACTAATGGGTCAATATTGCCATCAATCGCTTGCTGATTCAGGTTAGTCGTAAAGTTTTCAAGCTTAGTCGGCTCTTCACCTTGCACTTCTTGAACTTCTTCATGAATGTCATCGTGATCTTCACCGCCGATATCATCATCTGTTTTAGAAATGCCATGCGAAATAAAGTTAACAATATCTAAACGATTAACATCTGATTTTTTAAGTAAATAAACAGCTTGGCTTTCTTGCTCAGAAAAAATTGCCACTAGCACATTAACGCCAGTTACTTCGTTTTTGCCAGATGATTGCACGTGAAATACAGCGCGCTGCAATACACGCTGAAAACCTAACGTCGGTTGCGTTTCTCTGTCTTCTTCAAGATCAGGAATAACCGGCGTTGTTTCATCAATAAAATCTGATAATTCGACTTTTAATGCGCCCATATCAACGCCGCAGGCGTTTAGCGCTTCTCCAGCAGAAGGGTTATCGAGCAGTGCAAGTAAAAGATGCTCGACGGTCATAAATTCATGACGGCGTGTTCTCGCTTCGCGAAACGCCGCATTCAAGGTTAGTTCTAAGTCTTTGTTTAGCATTGGCAACCCCTTACTGAGATAATATTTATATACCGTTGTGACGGGCTAATTGGTTCACCCTACCTTGGTATTTATTCCTGCTCACAACTACATAGCAGTGGATGCTCGTTGTCTCGTGCGTAACGATTAACTTGTTCAGCTTTGGTATGAGCTACATCGGCGCTGTAAACACCGCAAATTGCTTTACCGTTATGATGAACTTGAAGCATCACATCTGTTGCTCTATCGCTATCCATATTAAAAAACGTCATTAGTACTTCTATCACAAAGTCCATAGGCGTGTAATCATCATTATTTAAAATGACTTTATATTTTCGCGGTGGTTGCAATTTTTGCTTTTCACTGTCGCGAACTGTTTCAATAACACCAGAATCTTTCATGCCACTCATAATTAAATATAGTCTTGTCTTTAGAACTCAAGCAAACTTGAATAAAAAAATAAATAAATTGTTAAAAAATAGTCTAAAACACTTGACTGACTGGCTAAATAAACTACAGTCAAATATAGATTGATTAATCATTAGTCAGTCTAGCAAATTACACGGTTTAGAATAACTAAATTAGTCAACTTATAGAAGGATGTAGAAGTATGGCTTGTGGAAAAGTCAAATGGTTCAACAATGCCAAAGGTTTTGGCTTCATCGTAGAAGACGGCAGCGAGACTGATATATTCGCTCATTACTCAACGATTGTAATGGACGGTTATAAAACACTTAAAGCTGGTCAAGATGTAACATTCGAATTGCAACAAGGTCCAAAAGGGTTACACGCAACGAATATTGCGCCTAACGATGAAATCTCTTAGGTAAAACCTATTCGAGTATCAAGCGAGCGACCTTGTTAAGATCCTCGCTTACTCTTCTCATTTAAATATATCTCTCACTTCCCTTGAAATTCCATTTCTTTACCCCAATTGTTTAATTGTTATTAGCCCTTTAGAGTCAAGCTTGTTACACTCTTGTTGCTTAAATTTAGCTTTTTCGTCATTTTGACGTAAGGCTTTTGGCTAATTTCATAATTTGCTTATTTGAGCTATAAGAATTTTACAGTCTGTCAGCTGTGGTTATTTTAATACTATGTATTGAGTTGCAACAGCTAACAGACTGCTTGCTGTTGTTTTATCAAGGCACTTAAGCTTGGTAATTCAAGGCTATCTATTGCATTGTTGAATATGGCTAATTAAGGGTTACTGCTAGCAGTCATTACCAAACATTACGCCAACTATCTAGGAATGATGATGACATCAAAAATTATCTATACTAAAACAGATGAAGCGCCAGCTCTTGCGACGTATTCATTTTTACCAATCATCCAAGCGTATACAAACGCTGCGGGTGTTGAAGTTGAAACTCGCGATATTTCATTAGCGGGCCGTGTAATTGCAAACTTCCCTGAGTACTTAACTGAAGATCAACGTATTGATGATGCACTTGCAGAATTAGGTGAAATGGCTAAAACACCTGAAGCTAACATTATCAAGTTACCTAATATCAGTGCTTCTATCCCTCAGCTACGTGCAGTAATCAAAGAGTTACAAGAAAAAGGTTACGCACTACCTGACTACCCTTCAGAACCAAAAACTGATGAAGAAAAGAAAGTTAAAGCAACTTACGACAAAATCAAAGGTTCTGCTGTAAACCCGGTACTTCGTGAAGGTAACTCAGACCGTCGTGCTCCAGGTTCAGTAAAAGAGTACGCACGTAACAATCCACACTCAATGGGTGCATGGAGCAAAGATTCACAGTCTTACGTTGCTAGCATGGAAGAAGGTGACTTCTTCGGTTCTGAGCAATCAGTCACTGTTGCAGAAGCAACTGACGTACGTATCGAGCATGTTGCTGAAAATGGTGACATTACAGTACTTAAAGCAAGCACACCATTACTAGCGGGTGAAGTAATTGACGCTTCTCGCATGAGTGCTGCTAAGCTTCAAGCTTTCCTTGCAAAAGAAATTCAAACAGCAAAAGACAAAGGCGTGTTGTTCTCATTACACATGAAAGCAACTATGATGAAAGTGTCTGACCCAATTATCTTCGGTCATGCTGTAAAAGTGTTCTTCAAAGACGTATTCACAAAACACGCTGATCTTTTCAAAGAACTAGATGTTGACGTAAACAACGGCTTTGGTGATGTATTCTCAAAAATCGAAAGCCTAGATGCAGCTAAGAAAGCGGAAATCGAAGCGGATATCCAAGCGGTATACGACAACAACCCTGCTATTGCAATGGTTGATTCTGACCGTGGTATCACAAACCTTCACGTACCAAGTGATGTGATCATCGATGCTTCAATGCCTGCTGCAATCCGTTCTAGCGGTCAAATGTGGAATAGCGAAGGTAAATTACAAGACACTAGCTTTGTAATCCCAGATCGCTGTTACTCAGGTGTTTACCAAGCAACTATCGATTTCTGTAAAGAAAACGGTGCATTCGATCCAACAACTATGGGTAGCGTACCTAACGTTGGTCTTATGGCTCAAAAAGCTGAAGAGTACGGTTCACACGACAAAACGTTTGAAGTAGCTGCTGCTGGTACAATCCGTGTAGTTGACACAGCTGGTACAACTTTACTTGAGCATGCTGTTGAGCAAGGTGATATCTGGCGTATGTGTCAGGTGAAAGACGCACCAATTCAAGATTGGGTTAAACTTGCTGTTAATCGCGCTCGCGCAACTAACACGCCAGCAGTTTTCTGGTTAGACGAAAACCGTGCACACGATGCTGAGCTAATCAAAAAAGTAAACGCGTATTTACCACAACATGATACTGATGGTCTTGAGATCCACATCTTAGCACCAATTGAAGCGACTAAGTTCTCATTAGAGCGCATCAAAGAAGGTAAAGACACTATTTCAGTAACTGGTAACGTTTTACGTGACTACTTAACTGACTTATTCCCAATTCTTGAGCTTGGTACAAGTGCTAAAATGCTTTCAATCGTACCACTTATGAATGGTGGTGGCTTATTCGAAACAGGTGCAGGTGGTTCAGCGCCTAAGCACGTTCAACAGTTCGAAAAAGAAAACCACTTACGTTGGGATTCATTAGGTGAGTTCTTAGCGCTTGCGGCTTCTTTAGAGCACTTAGCAGTTAATACGGGTAATAAGAAAGCACAAGTTCTTGCTGATACGCTTGATAAAGCAACTGGTACTTTCCTAGCTGAAAACAAATCACCTTCACGTAAAGTGAAAGAGATTGATAACCGTGGTTCGCACTTCTTCCTTTCTTTATTCTGGGCACAAGAACTTGCTGCACAAAATGATGATTCGGAATTAAAAGCACAGTTCACACAAATCGCTGCTGATCTTGAGTCTCAAAAAGACCAAATCGTTACTGAATTAAACGATGCACAAGGTCCAGCAATGAGTGTTGGCGGTTACTTCCAACCAAATGATGAGTTAGCATTCAAAGCAATGCGTCCAAGCTCTACATTTAATGACATCCTAGCTAAACTGGTTTAATTCATTTAAACCTAATTAATTAGCTATAAGAGAGTTACCTCAGTGTTTTTAACACCGAAGAGGTAACTCTTTTTTATTTTAGCAACTTAAAATCAATTTTTAACTGTCACTCGTAGCGCTCACTTCACTTTATACCAATTCGCTTAATTAAGTAGTCTATTTTGAGGCAAGAAAACCTCGTTGATAACAAGGCAAAAATTTCGTTATTTAGTTGTTCTAAATCAGAAATTTTTAACGCGGGTAGCGACAGGTTTAATCCCTCAAAATGACTATGTATTATTGCGGATTGGTATTAGACCACTTTAGTAAAGCCGTTTTAACACATTGGTAATCAATCGGCTTGGCAACAAAATCATTCATTCCTGCGGCAAAACATCGTTGCTTATCAGCTTCAAGTACATTGGCTGTTAAGGCAATAATAGGGATAGCTCTATACTCTGGCATTTCTCTTATACGTATTGTTGCTTGCGGGCCATCAAGTACAGGCATCTGCATATCCATAAATATAATATCAAAACTATTTTGCAGATTATTTTCCCCACTATGTTCCTTACATAGCGCAATAGCTTGCTCGCCATCCCCTGCTATTTTTATTGAGCTTATACCAAACTCATTTAACATAGCTTCGATAACAACCTGATTAATGTCATTATCTTCTACTACAAGCACATGTAATGATGAAAAGTCTGCTTGTTCCTCTTCGCTTTCTTGCCTAGTTTCGGCTTCAAACTTAGATTGCTCAATAACCTGTGTTGTTTTTAGCTCAAAATAAAAGTGAGACCCCTGCCCAACTTCACTCTCAACTTGTAAAGGGGCATCCATCAAATTTAGTAACTTACTTGAGATAGCAAGGCCAAGTCCTGTACCACCGAAGCGGCGTGTAATTGAGGTATCAGCTTGAGAAAACGCTTCAAATAGCTTACCGAGATTTTCTTTTGCGATACCTATTCCTGTATCAATCACGCTAAATTTGATGCTCAGATCATCTGAGCCAAGCTCACTAATTTTTACGTTGAGTGTCACACTGCCTTTCTCGGTGAATTTAATTGCGTTCCCTAAAAGGTTTATCAACACTTGTTTTAGGCGGGCTTCATCAGCAAAGAAAACACAATGTTGATATTCTTCAGCAACAGAAATATTCAACTTGATATGCTTACTTTGGGCTTGCTCTTTAAATAAATGCCGTAGCTCATCTAGTAGCGAATTTAAATGTATAGGCACAGACTCTAGCTCAATTTTAGAGGCTTCAATCTTACTTATATCTAAAATGTCGTTGATGATTACCAATAAACCAGCCCCTGAAGATTGAATAATATTAAGCATCTTTATTTGTTCATGAGACAAATTAGTACGGCTCAACTGCCGCGCCATTCCTAAAATGCCATTCATAGGGGTTCTAATTTCATGGCTCATATTTGCCAAAAATTCTGATTTCACTTTGGTGGTGTGTTCTGCCGTTTTCTTGGCTTGGGTAAGGTCTTGGCTTAACACCCGGAATCTGTCTGCCGCAGTTGCAAGCACACCAATTTCATCGTTACGCTTTAAATCATAAATAGGGGCTGATAAATCACCCGCTAAGAAGTATTGGAAACTTGTGGTTAAACGTGTAATTGCACGCGATATATGCAAGTGGAAATAGATGGCAAGCGCGATAATGTAGATAACCACGCCAACAGCAAGAAAACGCAGAGTTTGATCTGTTTTTATTACTGTTTCTTGCGCTTCACTTTTAATCTTTTGTAATTTTGCTAGGGATTGCTCTCTGAGTTTATCTGCAAGGGTACTGAACTCAATAGCATCGCCAGCCATAACAACATTAACCAAGCTTAAATAATTTCGGTTAGCCTGCACACCTTTCGAAAATGCCTGTTTATATGTTTTAGCATGTTCACGGTTATTACTTAGCTCAGTGTTGGTTTGTGTCTGATTTGATAAAATAGCCAGCGCCTTATTAACCGATGCTCTTTTTGAATAATCCTTTTTGGCCAGAAACAAAGACGCATCACGATGTAATTCATGCCATACATTGAGATGTTCAGTGATAGCCAGCTTCTCGTCATTGCTAGTCGCAGTTAATTTGAGGTTGGTTAATTCATTAATGGCAGCTAAATAGATTTGCGGTAGCTCAACGTCAGTGAGCTCTGTTTTGATTTCATAACGCTTGGCAAGCACGTTTAGATTTTCGCCGTACCGTGAAATCAGCTGAGACATTGAATTTAAATAAACTTGGCTTTCAAGTTCATCACTTTTCAAATCAACACTTTCTAAACGTGCTTTTATACTTTCAAAGTTCTCTATTATTTTACTAAATACGGTTTTACTACCAGAAAACCCATAAACCGAAATATCTCGCTGCATTTCAACTATATCTTTATTTATACGAAGTATACCCACGGCATAATTACTAATACGGCTTATATCGTTAAAAGAGGCTTCAATGCTATGTAATCGCTTGTTCAGAACGAAATAACTCGCCCCCATAGCAAGCAGAACCAGCGTCAATGCTAATAAAACCTTCGCGGCTAATGACCTAGAAAAAATGGTTATCAAAGCGGCCCCTTATGAGTTCAATAATTCATACCATTTATCTAAACTATAATCATAATTCGGCATAACCGTATTCCACACAGCTATGTTCGAAAAGCGTTTGATATAGCTACCTCCATCACGTACTTGACCCGCTTGCACAGATATTTTGCCGTCTGTTCCACGTAAATCCATGGATGCTTCTTGCCCTTCATACCAATATTGCCACTCTGGTTTTGACATGAGAGGCTGACTCCGCTCAGGATTAGAAATGTAATACCCTTGTCTAGCGATAAACGCGCCTGGATAACCAGAAAGCCACCAATTCATGTATTCATAAGCAGCATCTTTAGCATGACCTTGTGCATTAGCAGATAAGCACATTACTCCATGCCAAGCGCGATAACCTTCTTTCGGTGAAGCATAAACAACGGGGATACCTTGCCCTTTGCAGGCACTAACACCGGGCGAAAACATACTTTGAATCGTAACGCGTTTCATTTTCATAAAATCGACAGACTGCGGTACCGAAGTCCAAAAACCGGCAAAATGACCTTGCCTTTTCTTTTGCAGTAAAATTGCAAATAGCTGGTCAATTTCGCTAATGCTCATATTGCCCATATCTTTAAATGTCATCAGCCCCTGCGCCTCGGCAGCTAAGGCTGCATCAAAAATACCAATTGTTGGTGCATTAACAAGGGCGACTTTGCCTTTATTCTTTTCATCGAGTAACCAAGACCAAGACTCGGTTTGGTAAGGAATCCCCTTTTCTATGAACTGAGTGTTGTAACCAAACGAGTCGACATTATGCACGTAGGGCAAGAAACTAATCGCATTAGTTGGTTTAGTTGCAAGCGTGCCATCTGGCTGTACATACAGAATTTTGTTCGGAGAATCGCCAGCACCTAACTTGGCATCAGGTACAATTTTACCTGTTTTGGAAAGTGGATTGATTTCATGCCAATAGATTAACCGCTCTGTTTCGATAGGTTGAATAGCCCCTGCTTGCCATAGAATATTAATTGAATCTGACCATTGCTCATATAAGTCAAAACTGCTTGGATCTGCCGCAGCTTTTTGCAGCACTGCAGCACTGCCCATTGGGGTAAATTCAATATTAATACCCAGCTCAAGCATGGCTTTTTGTCTGAGCTCTTCTTGCAAAGTAACATGTGTGCCCATTACCCTAATTGTGGGAGTATTCTTTGCGAATACATAGGGAGCTTTAAGGGCAACTGTTGATGCTATGGCACCAACACCTAATGTTTTTAAAAAGTCCCGGCGGTTATCTGAGTAGCCCATTTAGTATTTCCAACATATTAAACCCGTTAAAAGTATAGGTTAAATTTGAAAATTGCCTAAAATAACTACTCATTTACCCAGCAATAATGTTTCTAAGCCGAGTATTCACAAACTACAATTACTTACATTAAAAAATGCTCTTTAGCTGTCACAATTGCTTGTTCAATAGCCGTATTTTTAACAGGCTTTGAAACAAATAAATCCATTCCAGCTTGTTTACAAGCAGCTTTGTCATCTGCAGAGGTATTGGCTGTTAGAGCAATGATATAGGTTTTATCAGTTGGGCAAATTTGTTCATCTCTTAAAATACGAGTTGCTTCAATACCATCCATTTCAGGCATGACACAATCCATAAAAATCAGGTTATAGCTATTTTGTTTGCACTTATTTATCGCATCAATACCATCGCAAGCATAATCGGCCGTTAAGCCTAACTTTTCTAGGTGTGCTTTTAACACAAAGCGGTTAATTTGGTTATCATCAACAACCAGTATCGATAAAGGCAAGGCTGAAAAGTCGATATCAGAGGTATGCAGCGTATCATGTGATTGTGGTTGCCCTAGCTTCAGAGGTAGTTGAATATCAAAACAACTGCCTTTTTGGAATTCGCTACTGACCTTTATTGTTCCACCCATGTAGTCAATAAGTTCTTTCACTATTGCAAGGCCAAGCCCCGTGCCCCCCTTTTTACGGTCCTTATTTAGCTCTTGGGTAAATGGTGAAAACAGTGACTTCATGAAGGTTTCTGTCATGCCTATGCCCGTATCAGAAACTCTTAAATTTAAGATGACATCGTCATTTTGAACCCTAGCAGATACGTATAACTTAATAGTGCCTTGCTCGGTAAACTTTAAGGCATTACTCAGTAAGTTAGACGCAATTTGAGTGAGTCGGGTGTTATCACAGTAAGTCCAACACTCTTCACTTATATCAATATCGACGTCAAAATTAAGATTTTTTTCTTGGTATAAAGGTAAGTACAAAGACGCTAAATCAACAAAAATTGTTTTTAATAAAAAGTGACTAGGCTCTAATTTCAGTTCACCATGATTTATTTTAGAAAAATCGAGCACTTCATTGATTATATTTAATAAGATATCTGCGCTGCGAAGGGCAACTTTGAGTTTTTCTTCACGTTTTTGCTCAGATTTCTCATATAAAAGTGTGGTTAGCATACCTGTAATGCCATTTAGCGGCGTGCGCAGTTCATGGCTAATTTTGGCGAGTAATATACTTCGGTCTTCAAGAGTTCTCACAGCATCAGCTTTTTGTTTTTTAAGCTCTTCACGAAGTAACACCTCTTTCGTAACATCCTGGAAGGTGCCTATTAAACGAACACACTGCCCGCTTTCAAACTCGGCTTCACCATAAGTAGATACCCAAATACTATTGCCCTTTGCTGTAACAAGCTCTACTTCAATATTCCAATTTTTACCTTGCTCAATCGCTTCTTGAACAACTTGTTGTATTGCACCTCGACTTTCACCTTCTTTATAAAACTCAATGGCGGTTTCAATGTTTGGAGAATAATCAACGGGAACTTCATGGATTGCTTTAGTTTGCTTGCTCCAGTAGAGCTTATTTTCTAGCAGGTCGAGCTCCCAAGAACCTATACGAGCAACTTCTTCGACTTGCGCGAGCATGTAATTCTTTTTAACTAATCTCTCTGATGAGTTATTACGTGCTAATTCGTTACCTAACCACTGAGCAAATAACTCTACATAATCGTGAGACTCTTCACTAAATGGTTTTGATACATTCGGCGCTGAGAAGTTAACTGTGCCGAAAACCTTTTTACCAACAAAAATAGGCGCGCCAATATAAGATTCAAGTTGAAAATTTACATAACAAGGGTGCTGTGCAATACGACTGTTTGAAGCATGATGAAATGAAAGCGCCTTATTAGCTTTAAGGGTATGAGCACAATAGGTTCCTTCCACATCGAATTCTGTGCCAACCGGGATTGCATCTTCTGGAGCTACCACATGAATAACCGTATAGAGTTTGTCATCAACTTGACTCACAATCGCAAACTCGAGATCAAATACCTCTAAGCCAAATTCTAGTAACTTGATTACTTTGTCTGAAAAATCAATTTCTTGATTAGATACTATATCGTGGAATTGGCGCAGGAAGTTCACAGTCACTCCTTGTTACTTAAAACTGCATCTAGTTCAAATTAGCATATCAATAAATTACTGAGCGTACACTTAAAACAGGCTAAAGAACCAAATTTCATTAAAAACGTCATGAGATAGCACTAAAAAGCCGTTTCTTGTTGATATATTGGCAAAGTTCGATGATTGGTCAATACTTTTCAAATAAGAACTAATAATTTTAGGTAACTACTATTTTAATGTCGCTGAGAGCTAAATTTATCCTTCTACTTTCCTCTATTTTTTAGTAGTGGTAGCCAATACCTTCATTATCTATGTATTAGATAAGCAAGGTCAGGCTAAGCTTGAGGCGGTGATCCATACTCATGATGTGCTCGATGAATCTGAAAAGCTCTACAATCAAATATTAAGCGCTAAAATAGGTCAACGTGGTTATTTATCAACGCAAGACCTCAACTATTTAGAACCCTACTGCACAGCACATGAACAAATTAAACACCATTTTTGGGTTGTAAAAAGACTAATCTAAATTACTGCTTTATACGTATATATTTGCAAAAATCACCATCACTATGTATAAAAAATACACACAGATATTAATTAAGGCAGCACTATGCATATTTTATTAACAGGTGGAACAGGCCTCATTGGTAGACATTTGTGCCCTTTTTTATTGAATCACCACAAGGTTACTGTGCTAACACGCAACCCTATTCAAGCCGCGGTCATACTGACTCATCAAGTACACACTGTTAAGTCACTCGATGAAGTTAACTTTGAAGAGGTTGACGCTGTCATTAATCTAGCTGGAGAGCCAATCGTCAACAAGCGCTGGAGCGAGTCGCAAAAGCGCACTTTGTTGAATAGCAGAATTAATCTTACCTTACAGATATCTAAAGCAATTAGCCGCTGTGAATCGCCGCCTCATACCTTTATTTCTGGCAGTGCGATTGGCTTTTATGGCCGCCAAGAAAACCAGCCAATTGATGAAAGCTTTAATGATATTTATCCTGAATTTAGCCATGTGCTTTGCCGTGATTGGGAGCATGCAGCGACGAAAGCACATAGTGATAAAACTCGAGTATGCCTACTTCGTACAGGTATCGTATTAGCTAAGCAAGGTGGTGCTTTAGGTAAAATGCTGCCTGCTTTTAAATTTGGCTTGGGTGGACCAGTAGGCCATGGTCAACAAGGAATGTCGTGGATCCATATTGACGACATGATCCAACTCATCCTTTTTGTGCTTTCACATCAAGAGATACACGGGCCTGTCAATGCCACTGCGCCAAACCCTGTTGATAATAATGAATTTAGTCAAACACTCGCGAGTGTGATTTCGCGACCTGCCATGCTACGTATGCCTAGCTGGGTTTTAAAATTGATGATGGGAGAAATGTCTGATCTTCTGCTTCATGGTCAATTTGTGCTTCCGAATAAACTACTTAGTCACAATTACCGCTTCCACTATTCAACATTGAAGCCGGCATTAGAAAGCCTGAAATTATAGTTACAATGTACGGGTTGCCAATACCCAACTAATACATAATAATTAAATAGATTTTAGTCGAGTGATTCTTCAGGGAAAGTCATGATGCATTTACCGACCATAATCAGCATCTCAATTTTATTGAATGTGATTATTGGGTCGTTCTTATTGTCTTTGTATTTTTTAAGACAACAATCAAGTTATTTATATTGGGGTAACTCGTGTCTCATATTTGTAGGCGCACAAATAGCAGCTTCTCTGCGTATTTTTATAGACCTTCCTCTAATTACACATTATCTAGCTGATTTACTGATAATTTCAGCTCCCCTAGCAGCCATACTAGGTATTCATACTTACAGTCAATCAGACAAAAAATGTCAAAATACATGTGCATATGTGTTAGTTGCATCTGCAGTAATATTACTCCTTGTTTATGATTCACCTTTTAGCCAGTTATTCACAACAGCCATAATTGCAGCATGTTTTAGCTATGCAGCTTTCGCGCTAAGGAAGTTGCATGTTAAACGCATCATGCATTTAGTATTACTCAAGTTGTGTTTCGTCATTCACGCTTTGATTATGGTAACCCAGTTTTCACTACTACTTAGTGATTACCTAGGTTTGTTACAAACAGACTTGAAACAAATATTAGCTGTTATTCTCATAAGCCATATTGTTATTACCACACTAACCGCCATGATCTGGCCATTAATGATGTTCTTAGAGCATGAGCAGGTACTGAGTGACCTTGCTAATCGTGATTCGCTAACCGGTTTATTGAATCGTCGAGCGTTTATTAGCGTTAGTAACAATTATTTAGAACAAGCAAACAACAACCTAACAAAACTTTGCGCTTTGATGATAGATATCGATTTCTTCAAGAGAGTTAATGATCAGCATGGCCATGAAACTGGTGATGAAGCACTTAAGTGGGTTGCTAAAAAGATTAAAAGCCAGCTACGTGAGCACGATTTAGTGGCTAGGATTGGCGGTGAAGAGTTTGCAGTGATACTACCCAATACTAGCCAAGCTCAAGGAGAAATCTTATCAGAGCGAATTCGTTTAGCCATTCATAATGATAGCTTTGTGCACAATGACCATGAAATAAACCTGTCTATCAGTATCGGTATTATCACCCATAAATCAGGCACAAATAATGTTAACGAGTTACTTGCTGAGGCCGACAAAGGCTTATACAAAGCGAAGTTAAATGGCCGTAATCAGGTTGTGACCATGGCATTTTAACGCAACAACTTGTTAGTTTAATTTAAACCCTCATTTAGCTGGCTTAGCCCATTGGTCACCCACTGTTTATCTAAACATTGCTCTAAGTTCAGTTGGGCAAATTTTAAAAAGTTGCGCGCCGCATGTGATAAATGGCGATCGGTGCGCACCACAAAATACCAATGGCTTGCCAAATTCACATCTTCAACATTTAGCATGCAAAAACTCGTATCGTGAGGTGGCAATACATGGCGCGAAACAACACCCAGCCCCATTCCTGAGCCAACAGCAACACGAATAGCCTCGTTACTCGCCATTTGCACTGTGTTGCTAAGAACAAAACCTCTGCTTTGCAGTTCACTCTCAAACAGCATTCGCGTAGCAGAGCCTGGCTCTCGAAGTAAAAAACGTTCACTCACTATGTCGTGCAAAGTGACATGGCTTTTACTCGCAAGTGGATGGTTTATTGGCGCAATAAACACTAATGGGTTTTGCAAAAACCGCCCTGCTTTTGCGTGCTCTAATGAAGGGGGGTGACTAAATACATAAATATCATCTTCGCCTCGTTCAAATCGAGCAAGCACCTCGGCACGATTACCTATTTCAAGCGGCAGCTCGACATGAGGATGTAAATTACTGTACGGTCCAAGCAATTTGGGCAAGATATATTGTGCGGTGTTAACCATGGCTATTTTACAGCGCCCGCGCTCACCGCCTCTGAGTTCAGCTAAGTAATCTTGATAATCATCAAAATGACCAAACACCTGCTGACATGTTTGAAACAATGCAAAACCCGCTTCTGTAACATGTATACGCTGCTGATTAACCATCACTAATGGCTCATTAACTGTTTCTTGTAAGCGTTTAATTTGTTGCGAAACCGTTGGTTGCGTTAAGTGTAGCTGCCTTGCTGTTTCACTGATAGATCGCGTTTTTACCACACACATAAACACTTCTAGTAAGCGAAAAGAAATATGTCTTAAGTCCATAAAACCCAAGCTATAGATGATTATCTATAAGATACTATCACTTATTTAATTATTTACTATGTGAATTTTTATCTAGAATAGCGGCGCTTTTAACCAAGAGGAGAACAAAGTGCCTGATATTGTTGTAATGTTTTTTGTTTTAGGACTCACAGCCGGATTACTTCGCTCTGACCTAAAAATTCCGCAAGCAACCTATGAAACCCTTAGCCTATTGTTGATGCTCACCATTGGCTTAAAAGGCGGCATGGTGCTACATGGCAATTTACATTGGCAACTCTTACCCGAAATGGGCGCTGTGTTAATGCTTGGCGGCTTAATACCTTTAATGCTTTACCCAGTTTTAAACAAGCTGCTTAACCTCTCTGTCGCAAATAGCGCAAGTATAGCCGCGCATTACGGCTCAGTAAGCGCAGGTACATTCGCCGTTGCTTTAGCGTATGCCGAATCGAACTCACTTAATGTAGGTGCTGAAGTTACGCTTTATTTAGTAATGCTTGAATTACCTGCCATCATCGTTGGTTTGTTACTATACCGCCGTCTAGGAAATAGCTCTGGGCAAAACCTGTCACTCAAAGCGCTGTGGCATGAAACACTGACTAACAAAAGTGTGATCTTGCTTGTGGGTGGTGTGATTATTGGCATGATGTACGGCACACAACAAGGCAGCCAAGTAACTAGCCTGTTAACAAACAGCTTTAAAGTTGTATTAGCGTTATTCTTGCTCGAAATGGGTTTAATGGCCGCACAAACACTGCGCCCTATTCCATGGCATCATTGGCGTTTAGCATTATTTGCACTTATAACACCTAATTTATTGGGTGCTATCGGCGTCTGTGTGGGTACTGCCCTGCAACTCGAACTGGGCTCGGTAGTAATATTAGCAAGCCTAGTTGCTAGTGCATCTTATATTGCTGCTCCAGCGGCTATTAAAGCAGCGATTCCTGATGCTGATATAGGCTTAGCCATGTTATGTTCTTTAGGTATTACCTTTCCTTTCAATGTATTACTAGGAATTGGCTTGTATCATCAAATAGCATTGTATATGAATTAAAAGGTTCGCTAACTATCACTTTATGCATGAGATTTTTTAAAAAGTCGTTTAATATAAATAAAAAAGCAGTGCAAGGACATGCTATGTTCAATCAAACGCTTAGCACTGAGCAACAGCATGTAAGTGATATTTTTATGCGCTTATGTACGCTTTGCCAGGTGCAAAATAATTTAGAATTAGAGCAACATTTATCATTACAACGTGGCTTTTGTGAGCAAAGTATTGAGCTTGCAACTGTTCCTTATCAGTTAATTGATAAAGTGGCTAAAGCTTCTGAGGTTAGCTTTGATTCACTACTTAATGGTAATAACCAAACCACAGCTACACTCGATGGGCCGGTATTAGAAGCAGTGAGTAACGGTATTATCAAGAGTATAAAAAAGCTATCAATGGCGGGGTTAATTAAGGGTGAAAACCAAACGCAAGAAGCACTTAGCCAACTTGCAGATATTCAGTTAAAACAAATAGCAAAAGAGCTAAAAATACAAAGCCAGGTTAAATAACCTGGCTTTTTACTAATTCTTACCTTTGTACATTTTTTCGTAAATGTCAGATATATTGTTTTGCTTATCGTAGTATCGCTGCAGCTCCCCAAGCGATAACTCCTTTATTTTATCGCTACCAAGCCCAGTCGGTTCTGCTAATTTAAAATGTGCAGCATGCGGTGAATTGCCCATTAAGGTTGCAATTTCGCTCTTTATTTGTTCAGCTTTATTGAATAGTTTAATTGCTTTGCTTATATCTTGTTCATGCTCGGCTTGTAACGTGCACCAAACCACCTCAACAGATTTAGACCTGATTTGATCTTCAAAAATATTTTTGCGCGCAATCAACCATGTACTTGCAATCAGCAAGATGGCTAAAACGGCAATGGCTATGTAAATTAGTTCAAGCATTACGATCCCTCGGTAAACTAAATGTTACTATACACCCAAACTTGGTCCGTAATACATCAGGAAAAAGCATTATAAATGATAGTATGAGACTGAAAATCATCTAATAATTAATGTTAAATTTTTGTTCCGAACGGCCAGCTTGGACTAAGTAATAGTTTCAATTTGGTTTTCAAAAGGCCAGGAAACAACATCACAACAGCAAGCACAATACTAATGTAGAGCACAATAAAGCTATAGATGTAGTGTATGTAGGCGTGTTCAGTTTGTATGTCTAACACAACAAACTTAAACCAAAGAATAAAGTGAGCTATTGAAATAACTACTGTTAGCTTGATTACGCTAAAGAAAAGTAAGCCAAATTTATAGCTAAATTTTGTATGCAACAGATAAAGAATGTAAATACTGACTAAGTTTATCAGGCAAGCTACAAGGTAAATATTTTGGGTATTTCCAATACTTTGATTTTCGGCTATGAAGATTAATACATACTCCATCAATAAAGATGTTAATGCATATTTTGAGACAACTGTCGCAATTGATAAAAAATCACTAAATAATTCTCTATTTCCAATAGCTCGGAACAAAGATGTAGCAAAAGCTAAAACATACATAGCAGCAATAATTGCTTGCATTGAAATCACTTGATGATTTTCTGTAGCAACCATTAACTCTCTATATAAATTTTGAATAGATTCAAACATTTCTTACCCTTACACGAAGCTATAAGGGTAAGATGTAATTAAGAAAAAAACCAGCCAAATTGGCCTTTGATTTTTAATTTTCTTTCTTTTTCTCTCTTACAATTACAATTCCACCTGTACCATTAAGTTGTTGTTCTTCTTTTTTCTTTTCGCGAATAATAACAATCCCACCAGTACCTTGAAGTTTTGTAGTATCAAAGCTAGGAGCTGGTGCTGCGTCGAATGCTAAAGTAGATAGTAATAAAGCTGATAAAGTCATTTTTTTGTTCCTTCATTGTTAAAGATAGTTTTCGTTAGCAAATACCGAGCCACTAAAATACAAATTAGGTAAAAACTAACGACTAGACTCTATATAAGCATAAAACTAGGCTTTTAGGCCATTTTTTAAACTAGCCATGTATGTAAAACATACGCTAAACAGCATCAACACCTTTAACTCTATAAACTAGCTAGGCTCTATGCCATAATTCTGTCAATTCAAAAATAAGTCAAAGCGGCCCGACGCTTAGCAAGGTTTAATGCATGGCATATCCAGAACAACAGCAACCAACAATTTATTGGCGCACGACTATAAGTTCAAAACAACTTATCTATATTTCTGATATTTCAGATTTTAGCTCTGTGGATGCTGAAAGATTCCTTTGCCCTGTTAATTGCAGTGAACAGTCATTTGTTCTGCGAGTTCAAGGTGTAAGCATGGAGCCTAAATTTAATGATGGCGACCTAATCTTTGTTGATCCTGAAGCCGAGTGCATCCACGGTTCGTATGTCGTAGCCCGTTTAGATGACGACAACCAAGCCACTTTCAAACAGCTGATCATAGAAGGTAATCAAAAGTTCCTAAAAGCAGCAAACCCCAACTGGCCAGAGCAACTCATCCCCATCAATGGCAACTGCACGTTGGTAGGAAAAGTAATTTTTACAGGTAAGTCATTATAAAAAGTAAAAGATCCACCTTCTAAAGAAGGTGGCTTTGCATTAGCCCCTTAGAAGGCGGCGTTGTTTACTTGTAGTGTTAAATGCGTCTGCTCTTGCACTTCTTCCATTTCTTAGTGCCTAACATACCGTCTTATATTATCTTCATTTATCCCTACAGTATCCAGGAAGTAGTCACTCTACCAAAAATGGTTTCCCCATAACTTGTTTTTTCTTATATGACTTCGCTTAAAATCAAGTAAGGAATTAACATGAGTATTTTTTCAGGCAAAGCCTAAATGATAGTAACCAGCTACTGAAGTAGGTGGTTTAGGGTCGAAAATAAAAAGCCCGTAAAAAACGGGCTTTTTATTTAGACTACTTTGTTAATTTATTTTACATTCTGAATAACAATAAAAATAATAATTTCGCAGCCCTTTACCCCATTGAAATACATAGCTAAATTAGAAAATATCTTCAAAAGATAGGTTAAACAATGAAAGTTTAATCAACGAGAAATACAAACTTAATAAGTACAAGTCTTAATTTTATATTGTCTAATACCTTTTTGGTCATATACCAAAACTTTAGTGTGTCCAGGGTCTAATACTATATAACCGTTATATTCCTCAGTAAACTCACATGGTGATCTAGAGTCAAAATCGAAGTTGGTTGAAACCCAATTAATGAGGTTATCACTAAAGGTCATCAAAAGTAAGCTCGCTGATAAAGTTAAGTATGCGGATATAAGAACATTTATATTAAAAAAGTAATCACTTTTACTCCAGTCACTTCTAAACATTATAACTATCACTAAGATAATAATAATTAAAGATGTCAAAGCTAAAATTGGCGACGCAATCATTATCGAAACCAACGTTTGTGTAAAAGGAAAATACTTTGAATTAACAGTAAAAATATCATTAACGATCATACTTGAAAAACCATTAATAAAGTAAGATAAAACTCCCAAAATAAGTATGCTAGAAATAAAATTTCCTATCATAGGCTCTTTAAACTTAGGACTTATTTTTATATAAAACCATGCACATGAACAGTACAAACAAAAGAGTGCTGATAAAAACAAAAGCCAGAAACAGTAAATATAAATATTAAAACCAAAAAAGTGAGAGGTTAATAACAAACCAACTGTAATGAAAAAAATAAAAACACCTAAAATCCCTGATATGGTATGGGCATTGAAATTAATCTTATTTCTCTCATACTTTTCTATTATCATTAAAAAATATATAGATAGAAATAAAAGTAACAACAAGGACCCAACACCAAGAATTAACGTTTGCGCTTTCAAAGTCCACTCAAAAAACGAAGCGTAACTAATTCCAAGTGTAAAACCAAGTTCAAAGTGAATGTAATTAACTAAAGCTAAAATAAAATATACAATACAGATCGACATCAAAAACACAGAAATACTTTTTCTTCTGACTTCTAATATTTTTAATAATTTAGAGCGCCAATTTAAAGTATCAACTTCAGTGTTATCATTTTTTTCCATAGTTTCAATATTACTTTTTCCCAAAAGTTGCTCCTTTATTATCAATTTAGTGAAACTTTTATTGAGCTCACCATTTTAAAAAGTTAAAGCCCACTATTAGCGGGCAACTATTATACTTTTTTAACAGTCAAGTAATCTAAACCATTTGGTTTTATAAATTTTTTACCTCGTCCAGAGATGTACATTGTCCCCAGAACTAAAATACTAGCTCCGGATAATGATTCCTCATCCTCTAACTTAAAGCGTTGATAAAATGATTGAACAAGCTCACTTTCAATTAGCACACTCACTGAACTACGCCCACCTGAGTTCAACCAAAGATTACCATCATTGTCTAACTGTGCATCCGCTAAAACTCCCCAATACCCCTGAAATTCATTCACATACTTTTTAACAACGCCTGAAAACTTGACAAAAAAGTCTTTAACAGAATAGGTAACTTCTTCAATGCAAATTATTTGTTTTGAGTTTCTAAAATCTTTAGACCGAATAAGATTTCTTAATAATGAACTTAAACGACGATGAGAATGAGCGTTTGGGCGGGTCCCTTGACCTACATGACGGCCTTTCCCTTGTGTACCTGAGACATTATCATCTGGATTTATGTCTATATTTGTTTTTGGTGTGGCACCAAAGTTCAAATCAATTTCTATCACTTGCCCAGGGTTATTCTGAATATCTTCAATATCCAGCTCTCCCTCTTCTCGGTTAGAGTCTGGAGCTGCTAATTCACACTCTTCATTATGAGGAGTCGCGCCGAAACATGCGGCTTGCCCACTCTTAGACTCTTTTCTGAAATAGGCATCAGATCCGCAACTAGTACAAACCAAATTTCTTCTTTTTTCTGTTAATTCATCAGTTGGTAATTTTGCGAAATTAACTGCTAGGTAAGTTTTACCGTCGATTGTGCATTTAGCGATGTCCATAAAATAATACCTCTTAATTTAAATTAGATTAAAAAGCCCACTTTTGTGGGCTTGTATTTGCAGACCTATTAGTTACTATGCTCGAACTAAAAACGCCCAAGCTTGGTAACCATACTCATGAGCATCAAGCTGTTTTTTTGATTTGCCACGAACTTTGCGATAGCGACAAAAAATCCACTTGAAGCCTTTTGGAGCAGGCTTGTTACCTAATTTTTTTAGTTTCACTCATAAAACACCTCCTTACCGGCAGAGATTGTTTCCTTGAGTTTTTGGTATTATGGTGCTAAATTAACCATTGTCTTAATACTAAAACGCAAGGTCTTGATGCTGCTCAGCTCATCAAGCTTTTAGTTTATAGCCCTAAGTGAGTTGGCGCTCGTTTAGGGCTTTTTACTGCCTAAAAAATTTACTTTGGTAGGCAGCTGCTTCTAAGGAAACACCACATAGGTCTGCAACTTCTTGAGGTGTTTTCCCTGTCAGCAAATCTTTTTTTGTATATGGCATCAATATTTCACCACCAAAACAATTGGCTTGCCATTCACTATCTTCATAGCACTTCAAATCTTCATTAGATCTTGCAAAGGATATGTCTACATCTGAATGTAGGACATAATGCCCAAGCTCATGTGCTGCGGTCATTCTATCTCTTCCGTGTCCAAGCAATGCATTTTCATACACATCCTCACGTAGAATTATTGTTTTCTCAGTGGGATATGTTAAACCATGATTTTCACCCATTCGACCAACAGACCAGACTTCAAAACTATATTCAGAATCAAGTTTAGGAAGTGCAAACTCCAACATTTCCACTATAGGTAGGTATAGAGCATCACACCCATGTACCTTCTCAAGTGCAAGCCTTGAAAAGGCTGCTGCTTCTCTGATTGATTTTCTACTTTCTGGTGGTACTTTGATAGAATTACCGCTCAAAATCTTTTCCTTACTTATCTAATAACTTCTTTAATTCTTCATAATCATCTTCATTTAGCCCATCAAAGTTTCTAGCAAATAACAACGCAGCTTCTCTTGCAGTTTTATTTTTTCCTTGCAGATTAACTTCTACAGAGGTTTGTGAAAGTTCTGCATTTTCACGCAGTTCTTTTTCCATTTCTTTGTTCGGTTTTAAACAGCTAATTATCTGCTCTAATATTTCACCAGTTACAGGTCTTTTGCCTGTCTCTATTGCTGAAATATAAGATGAGGTTTTACCTAGCGATTCAGCCAAACTTTTTAATGATACCTCTAGGTCAATCCTCAGTTTCCGTACTGATTTTCCAAAAGGACTTAACATAAATTCTCTCCCAACCAATTGCACAGCACAGGTAAAAATTACCCAGCATGAGAGATGGTAACAGCTATAAGTTTAAAAATCAACAAAACCCTGTTAATTAGTGTTCTAAAAATAATGCAAAAATAAACCACCCTTTAAAACCCCTTATTTACAGTGACTTATAAAATTAGAATGGATTATGGAACAGCGCTATAGTTTTTTTGATAATAAATTAAAAGAGGTTTTTATGAATAATAAAAAGTTTGCATTTGTAGTTTTGAGCTCACTTGTATCACACAAGTCTATAAACGACTTCCCAAGCAAGACTACTCTCAACTATGACTATATAGTTGAAGAGCTGGAGAACTTATCTCTGGACTATCTTTTGGAACATGTATGGCTTCACGCAAACGATATTTTGGGGTGGTTACAAACCGAAGGCTACATAAAAATTCATGACATCTTTTATGACTATACAAAAGAAGCAGATTTTAGAGTTTTATTTTCACCTACAATGAAGCTCCTCGATACAAATAAAGACCTTTCTAGAAATTCAACTTCTGTTGGAATCACTTGTATTATGGGGGGTAAGTTAAAGCTAGTAACTGAAGATGCTATATTTGACCAACTCGTATTAACACTTTCTCAACCTGCCATATCTCTCCTTGAGATAGATGGATTCAATCACCCAATATGAGTACCGAAAGCACACTAAATACATTTTAGAAACGCAAATGGCCAACATCTGTATAAAAACACAGTAACCAACTATAATCTTAAGAATACTTTGTATCCTGTACTTATTATGATTATCGAAAATGTGAATGTTGGGCCTAAATTTAAAGAGCTTTTTAAAACGTTAGATATGAGCTTTTTGAAGGACTCAACTTTTATCGGCCGCGCAAGCGGCCGTAGTATGGAAGGTGTGGGTATCTATGATGGTGATTTGTTAATTATTGATAGGTCCAAAGATGTGCAGCAGAACGATGTAATCGTTGCATGCTTAAACGGTCAATTTGTTTGTAAGATAGCCGACTTAACTAATAACCTTCTGTTATCGGCAAACCCTGCTAATAAGCCATATAAATTAACAGGGTTTGACCAATACAATGTTGAAGGTGTAGTTACACAATCAATCAGAATGCACAGAACTACTAGTGTTTTGGAATTTGGGTGCTAAGTTTACTTAGTGAAAACTAACAAATATAAATAGATACAACCACTATTCCCACAATTTCATATGTGTCTATTTTAGCAATATGCGTATGTTAAATTATGATGAGTAGTTCAACTTGAGCGAAGAACGGACGGTAACTTTCTCGTGAATGTAAAGAGCTCTGACATAATACAACATAACACCAACCCTCCAATTTACTTATCATCAAAAATAACTTTTTAGTCACTAATGTGAGTAGCCTTATACAACTAAGTTTATAGGTAATGGGCTCTCGACTATCATTACAAGTATTTTTATAAACCCTTCTCAACTTTGGTACACCCAGAGCTGTTGCAAGTTGTGATGCAGGTCTATTTAGGTTAGTGTAGGTTTTTAGTAATTTTTACACTTTATTAGTTTGTCTATACCAAAGTCATCTTCTACCTTAAAAAGTAGCGTACTTAACAGGCTCTCACTAATAAATTATCAGGCTGATAGGAAACCAAACAACCATGGATGAAAGAACAACACGCGACCTACTTTTAGCGCTCGATAGTGATTATCAGCAATGTTCTGAACAAATTATTAAACGTCTCGATGAAGGTGATAAAGGAGATGATGGTATTACTCGCGCTGATACCGATTTTGATGCTAGACAATTAATTCGTTCTACATTTGCATATATTGAAGGCGCAATGTTTGTGCTTAAGATAGAAGCTTCATTCAATGCGGATGAAAAAGGGGTTGAACTGTCACACCAACAGCAACAGTTTATCTTTGAGAGAAGTTTTAGCCTAAATGATAAGGGAGATGTTTGCGAACACGATGCCAAAATTTCATTAACTAGAAATATAAGGTTTGCATTTTCTGTATTTGCTGAAGCAAATAAAATAGAAAACATTTTAGATGTAGGATCTAATTGGTGGTCTAAATTAAAAAGCTCAATCAAAGTAAGAGATAGGCTAACTCATCCACGCTTTCCAGTTGATCTGGATGTATCTCCTAAAGAGCTAATTGATGCAATGTCAGCAAAAAATGGGTTTGATGAAACCCTATATAAGATGATCAAAGCAAGCAAAGCCTAACAAGAGATTATGACAATACCTCCCACTGCTTTTGGTACCGTAGAAGAGACCAGCTGTAATTGAACTAAGTAACAACATGAAAAAGTTAATTTCAGAAATTTAGAAATAACTAATTTGAGCCAAATATTAAATTACAATAAAGCTCATAACCTTCTCTTTGCTCTTTCATCCAATCATGTTTGTTATACACAGCCATAACACCACGCATTGTATGTCCGAGCATCTTTTCTGTTACGTGTGGCGCAACACCATGCTCACTAAGTAACGTGGATAATGATCTGCGCGCATCATGTGGTATGAATTTAGGCATATTGTATTTTTCAAATAGTTGCTCCCAAACACGACAACAATAACGGTTAATGCTATGTGTGGTCATTGGTTTTCGTGGGTTGCTACCTGGTATTATGTATTCAAAGTTTCCATAAACAGTTGTAAGCTTGTTTAATATCTCTTTCATCAAGCTTGAGATTGGCCGCCTTATAGCTTTATTGGTTTTTGAGTTTTCAGGTGGCACAGTCCAAACGTCATTCTCAAAATCAAAATGCTCCCACTTAGCTAAACGAACCTCAGACTGACGAGCGCCAGTTATAAAAATAAGTTGTAAACAAGACTTAGTTGCAAGCGTTGCTCTGGTTGATTCGATCTGCAACCAAAGTTTAGCTATTTCATCCAGCTGTAAAACTCGTTGGCCTACACTCGCCTGCTCACCTACATCACTTACATTTAGGTTTAACACCGGATTAAAAGGTTTTACTAGACCTCGCTTTTCAGCCCAACCTAATATTGACTTTATACGCGTTAAAATTGTGCCAGCAGTTTTAGGACTGCCATCACGCTTAACCATATCAAAGTATTTTACCCAGTCATGAATAGTCATATTGTCGACTGGTAAAGCTCTATCGTTTAAGTAAGGAGCCACCCATTTTTTTACATGGTTTTTGTAAAGTGTTTGCGTTTTCTCTTTGAGGTCTGGCACACGAGTAACCACCCATTCATGAGCAACTTCTGCCATTGTAGGTAAACCCTTTGCATTGTTACGCATTAGCTTTAATTCAAGGCGAGGGTCTTTCTTTTGACTAAGCCAGTTTTGAAACTGTGGTATGTACGATTGCGCTTCTTTAATAGAAAGGCCAGGGTAACGCCCAAGTGTGATGATCACTTGTTTGCCATCAACTCGGCAACGATATTGCCAAGTAATAGTTCCTTTTGCTGATATCCTTACACTAAGGCTATCTCTGTGCGATAATGTGCTGGGCTCTTGGTTCTTGCCTAACAAATTTCGGAGTTTGGTATCGCTTAACGGCATTTAATTTTTTATACACACTTACAAAAAAATTTATACACGATACTATACACACATTGGGATCATGCAAGAAACACGAAGTAACTAGAAGAACTAAAAACAAGCCCAAACGCATTGAATTTAAAGGCTTAGGATATTGCATGGCAAACAGAGAATACTACGACACACCCCCAACGATATACTGGCACGACTACGAAACATTTGGCGCAAGCCCGCAAAAGGACCGCCCAAGTCAATTTGCAGGTATTCGTACCGATCTCGATTTAAATATTATTGGTGAGCCGTTAATTGAGTATTGCAAGCCAGCTGCCGACTACTTGCCACACCCTGAGACGTGTTTAATAACGGGTATTACCCCGCAAGTTGCGATGCAAAAAGGCTTAGTCGAAGCTGAGTTTATGGCAAAGATCCATGCTGAATTTAGCCAACCTAATACCTGTGTTGCGGGCTATAACAGCATCCGTTTTGATGATGAAGTCACACGTTACAGCTTATACCGTAACTTTTATGACCCATACGAGCGTGAATATAAAAACAATAATAGCCGCTGGGATATTATTGATTTAGTGCGTGCCTGTTATGCACTACGCCCTGAAGGCATTGAGTGGCCGCTCAAAGAAGACGGTACACCGAGCTTTAAGCTCGAGCATTTAACCGTTGCCAATGGCATTGAGCACGCTGCCGCTCACGATGCATTAAGTGATGTAACGGCAACCATAGCGTTGGCAAAATTAATAAAAGAAAAACAACCTAAGTTGTATCAGTTCTTCTTTAGCTTACGCTCTAAAAAAGCACTGGCTGATTTAGTTGATGTATTTAACATGACACCACTGGTGCACACTTCATCACGAATTCCGGCAAGCCAAGGCTGCACCAGCTGGATTGCACCAATGAGCTTTCACCCAGTCAATAAAAACGCCATTATTTGCTTTAATTTAACTGAAGATCCGCAAGTTCTATTAGATTTATCAGTTGAAGAGCTACGCACGCGTCTTTACACAAAACACAGCGACCTTGGCGAAGACGAAGCACCGGTAGGCTTAAAACTCGTGCATTTAAACAAGTGCCCTATTCTTGCACCAGCAAAAACCTTGTTACCAGAGAACGCAGCCCGTTTAGGTATTGACCGCGAAAAGTGCCTACAAAATCTCGCTATTTTAAAAGCCAACACTGAGCTTCGCGACAAAGTAACCGAAGTGTTTAACGAGCAACGTGATTACGGCGAAACCACTAACCCTGATTATCAACTTTATGATGGTTTTACCAGCCATGCTGATAAAGCAAAATTTGCTATGATACGTGATGCAAGCCCTGAGCAATTAGCCTCAATGCAGCTTGATTTCGATGATAAAAAGTTTGCTACCTTATTATTTAGATACCGCGCTCGAAACTGGCCACACACCCTTAGCCAGGATGAATTAGCCACTTGGCGTCAGTATTGCCAAAACAAGCTAATGCATGGTGAAGATAGCCCGTCGATCAGTGGCCAAGATTTCATGATCACCCTCGAAAATCTAGCCCATGAAAATGATGATAACGAGAAAAATCTGCATATTTTAAAAGCCTTGTACAATTACGCACAAAGCATGTAAAAAACGCGACAATTATTGTCGCGTTTTTTATGAATATTACTTTTTATGTAACGCTTCTATACGCGCTAATAAGCTTGAGGTGTCGTAGCGGCCGCCGCCTAAAGCTTGTACATCGGCGTAATATTGATCAACTGTTGCCGTCATCGGCAAAGTTGCGCCGTTTGCCTTTGCCTCATCCAAAGCGATGCCTAAATCTTTGCGCATCCAATCAACAGCAAAACCAAATTCGTATTCGCCAGCCCACATTGTTTTGTAGCGGTTTTCCATCTGCCATGAGCCTGCAGCGCCTTTAGAGATGGTTTCAATTACTTTTTCACCATCAAGGCCAGCTTGTTTTGCAAAGTGTAAACCCTCAGCCAAGCCTTGTACCACACCCGCAATACAAATTTGATTTACCATTTTACAAAGTTGACCAGAGCCTACTTCACCTAATAATTGGCTAAAACGGCTAAAAGCAGCCATAACAGGTTGAACAACATTAAAATCAGCTTCGTCGCCACCAACCATCACGGTTAATACACCATTTTCTGCACCAGCTTGGCCGCCAGAAACCGGCGCATCTAAAAATGCGATGCCTTGTAATTTTGCTTGAGCGCCAACTTCACGTGCCACTTCAGCTGATGTTGTAGTGTGGTCAACTAAATAGCTGCCCTCATGCATGCTTGCTAGTACACCATTTTCACCATAAACAACTGAACGTAAATCATCATCATTGCCTACACACATGAAAACGATATCAGCCCCTTTTGCGGCTTCACTTGGCGTTTCAGCGTATTCACCTTGATACTCTGATACCCACTTTTGCGCTTTAGCCGTTGTGCGGTTGTAAACTGTCACACTGTGACCTGCGTTGGCAAGGTGACCCGCCATTGGGTAACCCATTACACCTAATCCGATGAAGGCGACTTTCATTGACATAAAACTGACCTATTTGAGTGATAAATTAGTAACAATTTCATTATCTCAACCGAATAACTAAAAAGCGAATGAAAAAAAGTTCATTTAAACCGTTTAAAAACACACAGGTAAAACATGGATAGTATATATCGTTTCAATGCCCAACTTGCTTCTGGTGAAAACTTTAGCCTTGAATCGTTACAAGGAAAAACAGCGCTTATCGTCAATATTGCCAGCAAATGTAATTTTTCAGTGCAAATGGCAAGCCTTGAAAAGCTGTATCAAGAATATAAACAGCAAGGTTTTACCGTACTCGGTTTTGCCTGCAATCAATTTGGCCACAATGAGCCACTTGATGGCAATGAGCTTAAAGCCTTTTATCAGCAACACTTTGATGTCAGCTTTCCTATTTTTAACAAGGTGTTAGTCAACGGCCCAGACGCCCATCCTTTATTTAATTATTTAAAGTGTCATACCCGTGGAATTGCACAAAACCGTGCAATTAAATGGAATTTCACCAAATTTCTTATAAACTCAGAGGGTCAACTCGTTGCGCGATATGCCCCGCGCACCAAACCCGAAACCCTCAAAATGGTGATAGAGAGTAATTTAAATGATGAAACTGGCCTTATTCAGTGCGCAAAAGTATGAGCAACCGTTTTTTGAAAGGAATCTAACTGAATACGCTGAGTCTGTTTCGCTCAGTTATTTTGAGCAATCCTTAAACAGCAATACCACGCCCCTCTGCCAAGGTTTTGATGCAGTGTGCGTGTTTGTAAACGATACGGTCGACAAACACGTCATTGCAGATATGGCGGCTGTTGGCATTAAAGCAATCTTATTACGTTGTGCAGGCTTTAATAATGTTGACCTTGATGCTGCCAAAGAGCATAACATCAAGGTTTGCCGCGTGCCCGCTTACAGCCCAGAAGCAGTAGCAGAGCATTGTATTGCCCTTATGCTAACGCTCAACCGAAAAACCCATAAAGCCTTTAACCGAGTACGTGAAGGCAACTTTGATTTAAACGGTTTACTTGGTTTTAATCTGTTTAAAAAAACTATTGGGATTATCGGCTGTGGCAAAATCGGTTTAGCGCTAGTTAATATCTTAAATGGCTTTGGTGCTAAGGTACTCGTTTGCGACCCAATGGCTGGTGAAGGCCCTTACACACTATGCGATTTAGACACATTGCTTACCCAAAGTGATGTCATCTCTTTGCACTGCCCGCTCAACGAGCACACCCATCATTTAATTGATGCTAGCGCATTTAAGAAGATGAAAGACGGTGTCATGCTGATTAACACCTCTCGTGGTGCACTTCTTGATACTCAAGCATGTATTCAAGCGCTTAAGTCTAAAAAGCTTGGACACCTAGGGCTTGATGTGTATGAGCAAGAGTCAGAGTTATTCTTTAAAGATCACCGTGAAGAAATCATGCAAGACGATATTTTCTCACGCCTTATTAGCTTTCCAAATGTGTTAGTGACAGGCCACCAAGGCTTCTTCACCCAAGAAGCACTTAGCGAAATAGCCTGCACCACATTACAAAGTGCTAATGAAATAAGCCAAGACTTACCACTAACTAACGAAGTTATTTAAAGCAAGCGCACCTTAAATTAAAAAAGGCGTGAGGTTTAAACCCCACGCCTTTTACTTTTTTCTTTCACCTTGAAACTAGAAACTTGTAACTCGCAACTAGTAACTCGCCTTTCTATTTCAACAACGCCACGTTCACAAAAACCGCCGTCATTAATAACGGGCACACAAAGCGAATGTACTGGGCAAACCAATAATGAGGGCCGCTCGATACTTGATGCAATTTATTACCACGCTGCCATAACCAGCCAACAGTAATGAAATAGAACAGTCCCATTAAAGGTAATTGGTACTGTGTAAGCACCATTATGACTAAACCAAATAACCAGTCAAAGTTTAAGATAATAAGTGATGAGGCAATAAACACGATTAGGGTTACAAATAAGGTTGCTTTTTTACGCTCTACACTGTGATTCTCAACTAAAAATGCCACTGGAATTTCGGTCGATGAAATAGTTGATGTCACTGAGGCAATCGACATTAATACAAAGAATAATAAGCCAACGAGTAAACCCACTTGACCCATAGTGCTAAACAGTTCAGGTAAAATCGCAAAAATTAACTGCCCTTCACCCACCAGTTTACCGCCGCTAAATACCTCTACACCGTTATGTTGAGCAACAAAAATAGCCGGAATAATCAATAAACCCGCTAAAAAGGCCACACCAGTATCAAGCAGTGCCACAGTGCCTGTTAATTTAGGCAGGTTCGCATCTGGTTTTAAATAAGAGCCGTAAACCATCATACAACCAACACCTAACGACAATGAAAAGAACGCTTGTCCCATTGCCGCAATAATTAAGTTTGCATCAAGAATTTGACTAAAATCTGGCACTAAATAGGCTGCAAAACCATCCATCGCACCATCTAGGGACGCGATATAAGCAATTAACGCCACTAATAATACTAGCAATAATGGCATTAAGCGACGTGACCAAGTCTCGATACCTGATTTAACGCCTTTTAAAATAATACTCGCAGTAAGAATAAGCATCAGTGGTGTAAACACAAAATTACGTGCCATCGAGTCACTGTGTAAAAAGTTACTTAACTCAGTAAAACCAAAGAAGCTTGCGAGTGGCTCAAGCGCATAAGCGAGCATCCACCCTGCAACTATCGAATAAAAGCTTAACATCACAACCGCACCAAATAGGCCAATATAGCCTGCTGCAGCGCCCACTTTAGGCGCTGTGTCTTGCCATGCATTAGATAATGCTTTTACTGGGTTCGCTTGCGCTTGGTGACCTAAATACAGCTCAGTATACAGAGCCGGAAGCGCTAATAAGAAGATAACAATGAAGTAAACGAGTAAAAATGCACCGCCGCCATGGTTTGCCGCTTGTGTTGGAAAGCCCCAAATATTACCTAAACCTACCGCCGCACCAGAAGCTGCTAAAACGAAACCTAATCGACTTTGAAAGCCGTCACGAACTTGTGCCATACATCTACAAATCTGTTATTATTTTTCCTCATTAAACCATAATTACAGTCAACTGCGTAAACTATTTGCGTTTGTTCGTGCCTATAAATGTGCATCTGCTGTAAAAATAAACAAAACTAAATACGAGCCTTCGTGTAAGCGTTAAACCATGAGCAGTCACTACTTTTCGAATACTCTTATCATCGGGCAACAAAGCAAGACAACAGCCAAAAAAATTATGCTGATGGATGCAACACGTATTGATGTTGCAAGTTTACCCGTTGATAAATTACTCAGTGAGTTTGAATTAAGTGTGCTTGAAAAACGCAAAGTCCCTGCTGCCAAGCAAGAGTACTTAGCGACTCGCCTAACGTTAAAGTATTTGTATCAACATGCTTACCCTCATGATGATTTAGCCCTCAATGAAATATCGAGCCAGTTTGATGACAAAGACAGTAAGCTTAAATTACATACCCCAGTTAGAGAACCTGTGTGGGCCTGTTTATCACATTCAAATGGTTTAATTGGCGCAGCCCTTAACCCTGAACAACAGCTATTTGGTTTTGATATTGAACAAAGCAGTAAGCCTCGCCCTTTTATCAAACTCGCCAAGCATTTTTATCATCAAGATGAAGTTGACTTAATTAGCCGTTTTGATGCTCCCGATGAACAGGCACAGTGCTTTTTTAGAATTTGGACATTAAAAGAAGCGCTTGCCAAAGCAAGTGCTCAGCCTATTGCGAAACTACTTGCCCCTAATGTATTTGAAGAATTGAGCAAACATAATTTCAGCGCGAGTAGTAACTCTATTGAAGGTTTTGATATAAGTGTTGTGGCACAAAAAAGCACTGACTGGCAGTGCTCTTTTATTAATTTTAACGACCTACGCCGCGACTTGGCTTTCTAATAGTCGGCTATGAATAGCCTGCACGACTTCATCTGACTCGCTTTGCTCAACTAAGAAGCACAGGTTATGTTTACTTGCACCGTGGCAAATTAAACGAATATTAAAATCACTCAATACCTGCATTAAATTCATTTCTTGCTGACGTAATTGAATTTCAGAACCAATTAAAGCCACCAGCGTTAAGTTATTCTCAACCGACACATGACAAAACTCAGAAAGCTTATCTAAACAAGCTTGATCAAGCTCAGGACGTGATGCATTCGGCGCGTTATCTAAAGTGATTGCAACACTGATCTCGGAGGTAGTAACCAAATCAACCGAAATATTAAACTCACTTAAAATGGTGAAAACACGTGCTAAGAAACCACTCGCTAGGAGCATTTCTGGGCTTTTAACCGTTAACAGAATTTGATTTTTACGCTGTGTTACGGCACGTATACCTGGTTGCTGAGATTTTTCTTTTTCAATCCATGTACCACCTAACTGTGGTTCACGACTTGAACCAACAAACACACTAATATGGCTACGGCTTGCAGGTAAAATGGTTGCAGGATGCAGTACTTTTGCACCAAACGTTGCCATTTCGGCCGCTTCATCAAAGCTTAAGCGTGCAATTGGGCTTGCTTTAGCGCATAAACGCGGATCAGTACTGAAAATACCCACAACATCGGTCCAAATATGCACGCTTTTTGCGTTAATTGCTTCTGCTAGTAATGCAGCACTGTAATCTGAACCACCACGGCCTAAGGTCGTTGTTTGATTGTGCTCATTGCTACCAATAAAACCTTGAGTTACCACAACATGGTCATCAAGTAATGGCACTAAATGCTCTTTAGCAGCCGCAGCGGTTGCTGCAACATTTGGGGTAGCTTTAGCAAATTGACTATCTGTTTTTAGCACTTTACGTACATCAAAACGCACCGCATCAAGACCTTGCCCGCGTAATACTTGAGTAAATAAATACGATGATAAACGCTCGCCAAAGCTCAGTAGTTCATCTTGATCTGCTACTGACTTAGCCCCGTCTGATGCTAGCTTTTGAAAAGCCTTAAGCGTTTCATTAAAGCCATGAGCTAAATCAGCATCCAGTGACAGCTCTGCCAAGATTGCTTCTTGAATGGCGACAACGCCAGTAATGTGCTCATCACGTTCAGCCGCACTCAAATCAGCTTTACACAATGCAACTAAATGGTTTGTCACGCCCGCACTGGCACTCACAGCAACTATACGTACTTGATTATCAGCACAAATGATTTCAGCGCAGCGGCTCATAGCATCAAAGTTAGCTACACTGGTGCCACCAAATTTTGCAACAACGTAATCTGATTTTGTGTTGGCGGCTAATTGGGTATTCATGTCGTCTCCTTTTGTGGAAAACTATCCACAGTAATTCAAGAAGAACTCGGCAAGGGGGTGCTTTGAAAATAAAGAGTAGTCCATGCCAGAAGCTCTCCACCTAGTTTGGTGACAGTTTTGAGGATTCAGCCCCATAAACCGAAAAATAACCGTGACGTCCGGTTAATTTTCTCGGCGAGTACTTCCCTCATTAATGGTCATTGGCGTTCGTCACCTCACATTAATTACCTAAGTATCGCACCTCTTCTGAATGTTAAGTTAACACCTGGTTAAAATAACAAAGCCTGCTGTTAAAAGCAGGCTTCGAAAGTTAACGTTTAGACGTCTAGCTGTCAAGTTGTTTTATGAAATTAAACTGCCAGCTAAGTGCGAACCGTAATAACCAACGGTATAAGCAATTAATAAATAAACCGACATTTTAAGATAGCTCATAAAGGTTAGTGCTTTTACCTTACTCATGGCAATAATACCTGCCGCAGAGCCGATTATAAGCATTGAGCCACCGACCCCAGTTGCGTAAGTAAACGACAGCCATTGCTGAGGGCTCATCACAATATCAGCTTTTAAAAGTGCTGCTGTTAGAGGTACGTTATCTACCGCCGCTGATAATAGCCCCATCAAGTAGTTGGCATATTCCGGTGCCATCAACTCATATAAGTGAGTAAATTTAGCAAGCATACCAACTTCTTTTAATGCGCCAACGAGTAATAATACACCGACGAAGAACAATAAGGTGTCGTATTCAATTTCACGAATATAATCGATGATTTTTTTGTTAACGTCTTTTTTGCGCATTAAGAATTGCGCAACCAAAAACATCAGAGATAAACCAAATAAAAAGGTTAATAACGGCGGCACACTATAAAGCACACTCAAAGTTAACGTAGCAATAATCGTCGAGAAGAAGATAACCGCAATGGTAATATCTGTCTTTTCGATACGACGGGCTGCTTGCTTTTCAAACACAACATTACCCGACATACCCACCGACAACATCGCCGCGAGCAGTGCAACACTTGTCAGAGCAGGGGCAATTAATAATAGTAGATTAGCAATAGTAACTTTTTCGTCTAAGAAAATCATCAGGGTTGTAACATCACCCGTGATCAACGACACCCCACCCGAGTTAACACTAAATACAATTAAGGTCGCATATTTTATTAATTTTTTAGGATCTAACTTAAGTGACATCACCACCGCAAGCGAGATTAAAGTCGCGGTTATGTTGTCTGATATTGATGAAAATAAAAACGCAAAGCCACCAATCAGAAACATCAGCTTTCGTTCACTGATTTGACTTGGCATAATTTTATGAACAATATTCTGGATAAAGCCTTTAGAGTTTAAATAGGCTACAAAGGTCATCGCAGCCATTAAGAACAGCCACAAAGTCGCGATTTCTAATATGTTATGATCCAGTTGATGTTGTATGGTTTCTGGGCTTTGCCCATGAATTGGAGAGATAAATAAGATAATCCAGCATAAAGTGCCAAAAAAAAGCGTCGTTTTGGCCTTGTTTACATGGATAATATCCTCTATAACGATAAGCAAAAATGCCACCGCTATCAGGGTTAGGATAAGTGGGGTTACCATGGTGTTTGAACAACCTTTATAATAATGTAAAAATTGTAATTCGAGTGTTTCGGCGCGGATTCTAGCAGCATAGAAAGCATAAAACTATTCTCAATTACATAATTTAATACTAATCGCTAACACCAAAGTCTGAATTTACTGGAGCCTTATGATCCCAGCTAAAAAGTTATTAAATACCCTTACTGAACATTGGGGGGTGTTAGAACTGCTATTTAAACGTTTTAAGATGGCTGATTTCAGCTTGAAAGACGTACAAAATGCGATAAAACAAAAACAACCTTCATGGTCAAATGAACGCATTTATAAAGAAACAAATCGTTTGTTGAATCAAGATATTATCATTCCACTGGCAAAATCATCGCAGTTAGAAATTAACCGTGCGATCGCCGATTTTGCGACTTTCTTGCTACAAGAAGAACACTTAGGTCTTGCCCAAGAAATTAGTGTGCTTGTTGATGATTTAGCTCGCCTTGGTAATCGCCTTGCTAAAGCCGGTGAAATTGAAGATTACGACGAGCTTCGACGCTTTAGCCGTATTATGGATGATCGGGTACGCAAAATAATGAAATTGTTTGCCCACAACGAAAACGCGATTTTAAATATTGTTGAGCAAGCAAAAGCAGACAACGCGGTGCAATCACTGCAAAAACGCTACCAGGCTGTAATTGAAGCATTCGATGAATACATCGAGCCTATGCTGGAAATGGTGGATATTCGTGGTGACTTCCACGCTTGCTTTAATACCATCGAAGCGCAAATTAGCGCGCAAATAGAGCAAATTGACCGCCTTGGTAAGTCATACCAAGACAAACGCATGCTTGAACAATTACGTACCCGCATTTTAGAAATGCATTTAGTTGGCCGTGAAAGTTTACGTAAAAGCGCCGATATGTTGATGCCACTGCGTGAAGAATTACGCCGCAACAACCTAATTACGCGTCAAGCGGCTAAAGTGCTTGGTTTAGTGCGTAAAAATGGCGTCGATAACATGTTAAGTGCAGTACAGCCTAACTTTGTCTCAGATGCACAACGTTTTTCACTTGGTCAGCAACGTCATATTGTGGCCTATATGGCAGGCTTAGTTGACTTTGAGCACGATGAATATCAGCTTCCTGAACATGATGATGTGCCCGCCTATCAAAGCCCACATATTCCTGATTACAACGACGTTAAAACACAATTTAGAAAACGCTTTAAAAAAGCCAGCAAAAAAGCTCAGCCGCTGCTTAGTTTCTTAGATGAAAGCTACCCAGACTTAGAAGCTGACGAAATGCTGTTCTTGTATCAAAAATTGATTAGCGATGGCGACCTTGAAATTAGCCAAAGCCAAGAGAAAGTAAAAATAAAAATTGCCCAGCAACACTTCTCTCTTTACCCATTTAACTCATCGATTGCTGACGATAAAAAAGCAACAGAGCAATAACCATGACAGATATTAATTTAGATGATTTAACGCATCTGCAAGCTATTAATAAAAAGCTCACATCAGGCTACCACATTAGCGAACAAGACACGCTGATGTGGCAAGAGCTTGACCAACACATTGATGCTTACCGCGCATTATTTAACGCCCTTGGCCATGATCTGCAACATGATAGCCGTGGTTTTTACTATTTTGGCAGCGACGAAAGCACCCCAAATATGGGTAAAATTTCGCGTGCCATCGCACTGACTATCTACATCTTGATTGAGCACTATGCCAATACCGGTAAAGATCCAATGCGTGCCTTGTTTGACGAAGTAAACGACCTTGAACTGATGCAAACCTTAGTGCAAATCAACAAGCACCTGTTTGATCAATTAGAAATCTTCTCAGGCTCAGATTTACGCAAAGACGTCTACTTACGTATGGTGCGTTTAGGTCTTGCTCGCGAAGTAGAAAACGGCTTTATGCTGCAAGCACCTATTTATCGTTATATCGATGCATTAATGGAAGTAAACGAAGAAACCTACCTAGGAGATGACGAATAATGCAAAGCCAAAGCCTATACGGACTCAGCAAACTTGCGCTTTTAAATACCGCTGGCTATGCAAAATGCGTGATCCCGCTGGATAAAAGTAGTTCAATCTGTGCACCTAATAATACCGGTAAAAGCTCGGTAATTAATGCCCTGCAATTTCCACTGATCAATGATTTACGTTTAACAGAATGGGATGGCCACGATTTAGACGAAACCCGAAAATTCTACTTTTCGTCAGACCAATCCTATATTTTACTCGAAGCTGACCTACCTAATGGCCCTGTGGTGATTGGTGTTGCCGGCCTTGGTAAAATTGCTGGTTACGCGCATCAGTTTTTTTGCTATCAAGGTAAGTTGAACCTTGAACACTACACTCAAGGCAAAACCATTGTAAAATTCACCAAGCTTTTTAATCACTTAAAAGAGCAAGGTTTCAATCCAATTGAATTAAAAGCGCAAGAGCTTAACGCCCTACTCACTGGCGGCGCAACGCCGTTTGATGGCGATATCAACTTAAAGATGATCCCCCTCAATAACGTGCAAGATTCAGCAATTTACAAAGAAATTTTCCGCCGTATCCTTAACTTGCATAAGTTAGGTGCCAGTGATGTTAAGCGCTTTATGTTACGCGTATTTGAGCGCCATATGTCAAACTCACGTGTCGACTTTTATGAAGTGTGGCGACGTTCATTTGATAAAGTGAATCGCGCTAAACGTGAATTAAAAGCCCTTGAGTCAATGCAAGAGCCAATCGCAGCTCTTGAATCTATGCTTGAAAACCAAACAGTTTTAAAAGGTAAGCTTGCTGCCTATGCGCCAAAAATTGACCAAGCACTGATTGACTTTGAAACCTATCAACAAGAGCAACTCTCTGAGCTCAATATTGCCCTTGAGGATATCGAACACGAAAAGCACGAATTCGACCAAAAGCAGCAGCTGTATATTCAGCAATCACGTGATATTGAACGTAAGCAAACACAAATTGAACAATGGTTTTTAGACTATCGAGCACTTAAATCTGAGTTTGAATTAGTTAATAAAGCCACCTTAAAAGTAAGCCTTACACAACTTAAACAAGATTATGAATCGCTATCGCATTCATTAAGCAGTGCCCAAGGGCAAAGCTTGCACACGCTTGATTACCGTATTAGCGAAACACAAAAGCAAATTAAGAGCTTAAAACTGCAGTTAAAGAACCTTGAGTTCAATTTATTCACCCGTATGCGTGAAGATTTATCTTTAAAAGAAGTTGAAGAGATTTCGCGTATTCTAAACCCTGATATCTTATCGTTTGCCACCACCAGCAATGGTGATGTTGAGATCACAGACGAAGATGCTTTTGGTGAGTTTTTAGAGCAATTATCGGCAAATGTGAAAGGCGGTGTACTGACTCTTCCTGGCGCGACGATTAAACTTAAAAAGCTAAGCCCAGTGCAAATGCAAACGGGCGAAAATAAAGAGCAATTAACCGCGCAACTCGCTGCCCTAGAAAACTCACTAAAAGAGTTTAAACAACAACGCGAAGTCGCTGCTAATGTCGCCGAAAAGCAAAAAGAAAAAGATGCTTTATATGATGAGCTAATGGCCTCAGAAGAAGCGTTAAAACGCTTTGAACAATTTGAAGTGATGCAGCAATCTGTCGATGCACAAACACTGCTAAAAGAGCAGTTAAATGCAGAACGCGAGCAAGTTGACGACTATCTGCAAGACATTCAAAAAAATAGTGGCTCAATCAGCGATCGTCGCTCAATTATCAAGTCGAAAAAAGATCTACTTGCGCGCCAAGCTGACCGTTTGCGTCAAGTTAAATCTGAACGTATCGATCACACGCTTGATTTTTACTCAGGCAAAGTCACTCCATACATGATTGAAATCAATATTGATTTTGATAACTTAAGTGACCTCATTCATCATTTTAACAAAGACTGCCAAGAGCTACGTAACTTTGATATCAACGTACGTAACACCTACATGCATATTTACAATGCGGGTATTACTAAATTTGATAACGAAAACGATGAGTTTACTAAATACGAAAAGCTTATTAGCGCGTTTCATAACATCGATAACGAGCGCGATGCCGTTGAACGTCAAGGCCGAGTTGCGTTAACCGAAGTAGCCGCCACTATTAAGGGCTTGCGTGAAGACTTAGACCGCCTACGCCGCGAAATGAACAGCTTTAATAAAGGCATTAGTCAGCATCGGATTTCTAACCTTCAAGCATTCAAAATTAATGTTATTCCGCGCAAGATGTTAGTTGATAGCATTGATACAATTATCAGTACCTCAAATCAGTTTGAGCAAGGCGATACCCTCGACCTATTAAGCCAAGAGCCTTATAGCGAATCTGCGGTAAACGAAGCGAAAGATCATTTAATTAAGCTTGCCTCAGAAAAAGCCGGTTTAACTCTGACCGATTTATTTGATATTCGTTTTGAAGTAGTAAACCGTGCTGGCGAAACTGAGCACTTCGAAAAAATCGATTCAGCCGGCTCTAACGGTACCCGTATTACCATTAAGCTACTGTGTGGCATGTTGTTTATTCGTTACTTATTAAGCGACCAAGAACAAAACTTGTATCGTATTCCGATTTATATCGATGAAGCAGCTGATATCGACCCACAAAACCAAAAAGCAATTATCGAAACCGCGCTTAGCTTTGGCTTTGTGCCGATTTTTGCCTCAGTTAAACCACAAGTTAGCTGTGATTACATCGTCCCTATTCGTACTGTTAAAGATGGTGCACAAAACTGGGTGGATGAAAAAGACTGGATAGAAGTAGAACACACTGTTTAATTACAAACTATTACAGTACTTTTTTGTAAATGTGCCATAGTTTTTAAATAATCATTCAGTTGAATATTATTTGTGTTATGTTATCAATCAAGTAGTGGAAATTTTGCCAAGGAGCAAACAATATGAAGAACTTATTAATCGCGACGGCTGTATTATTTTTAGCGGCTTGTGCTAAAACGCCTGATTGGGATTACGACAAATCAGCAGATTTTAGTAATTATAAAACCTTCTCTTGGGTACCTAATGCCAGCTTGACTAAAAACGTAGCGAACTACCAAATTAGCCCTTTAATGGAAAAACGTGTTCGTCACGCTGTAAATGCTGAACTAGAAAAAAGCGGTATGAAGCTAGTTGATTTAGCGCAAGCAGATGTACTAATTAACTATCACGCCTCTGTTGATACAAAAATTGATGTAGATACCTTTAACGTGGGTTACGGCGCTCGCTGGAATTACTGGGGTATGGGTTACAACACGCAAACAACTGCTCGCGAATACGAAGTGGGTACGTTAATTCTAGACGTGGTAGACCGTGCTTCTAACCAATTAGTTTGGCGCGGTGCGAAAGAAGGTCGTTTGCAAAAGAACCAATCACCTGAAAAGCGCACTGAAGTTATCAAAGAGACTGTTGCTAACATTCTAAGTAACTTCCCACCGCAATCAATTAATCAAAACTAAACACTGTTTTAGTTAAAAGACCGCGCAATTAGCGCGGTTTTTTATTGCCTGCTGAAATCTGGTTGGAGTGGTATAACTCAGTGATTCAGATACAATACCCGCAATTTTCAGTGCGCCTAACTAGCCCACTACCCCAGATTAAACAAAATCAAGAGAGTTTTAGATGGTACGCGCAGTACAGCTTACACTTCCCGCATTATTCGTCACTTGCTCAGTACTAGCAGAAGACACCAACAATATTGAACAAATCACCGTTGAAGTTTCAGCAACCGCAAATAAAGAACCTGTAGGTACTTTTGATGCACCGGTATCAAATTTAGAATATGACCCGCGTGTCGATTTGCAATCGCGTAATATGGCTGAAGCACAAGCTGATGTCACCATACGTGGTGGTATCTTTGAAAATACTGGCTTTCGTGTCGGTAGCAGTACGTTATTCGACCCTCAATCTGGTCACTACTTTGCTGAAATTCCAATTGCACCACAAATGCTAACAGGACCTTCAGTACTTACAGGTGCTGATAATGCCCTTTATGGTATGAATAGCTCGGTTGGTACGGTTTCATTTGGCTGGCGCCCTATCACGAGTACCGGTAGTGTTTCACTTGGCACAGGTACGAATGGCTTTAATTTACAAAGCATACATGCTGCCCGTAGCCAAAAGCTTGATAGCAAACCTGATTGGCGATTAGGTTTTGAGGGTGAATACTCGCACTCAAAAAGTGATGGCTCAATTGATAATGGCGACCACGACTTTGAACGTGCCTCAGCGCGTGTTCAACTTGCAAGCTCTACCTCGCAAACTGATTTAATGTTCGGCCGCCAAGAAAAGTTTTTTGGTTGGCCAAATCTTTACACGCCATTTAATTTTAACGAAACCGAAGATCTTGAAACCAAGCTTTTCATGCTCAATCACAAGCAAATGTATGGTGAGAGCAATACCTTTGAAGTGACTGGTTATTATCGTAAACATAACGACCATTATGTATTGTCTCGTGAAAACCCTGCTATTTTTGAAGCGTTTCACGAAACCACAGTTAAGTCATTGGGACTCTCTGGACGCCACCGTTTAAATGACCGCTATGCAATTAATTATGCTGGGCAATTTATTGCTGATGAAATTGAATCAACGTCTCTTGAAAACAACTTTACATCACGTAATTACACTAAGCTAAGTATCTTGCCTGAGTACAAATCAGCCCTTACAGCGAACAAAGAGCTTACTTTACGTGTTGGTGCTGCATTTGATGATACCAACCGTGATAGCTCAGATACCTCATTTATTGCCGATGCCAGCCTTAAAATAGCTAATCAAAATGGCAGTGAACATACTTGGTATGCGTCATACGCCGAGGCAACACAAGTTCCCGGTTATACCGCCATCGGCGGCAGTGAAACGGGCGGATTATTCAGAAGTAACTACAGCCTTGAGCGCGAAACTACCGATAACCTTGAATTAGGTTTACTGATTGAACAGTCTTCATGGCGTTTAGATTCAGCTATTTTCTACCGTAAAGATAAAAACCTTACGGATTGGACATATCGCTTTGATGCAACCTCAGCACGTTTTGCAAACCCGGTTGATATAGACACCTTAGGCGTTGAGTTTTTAGCGAATAAAACGTTCGAAAGCACTGATTTAATTGCCAGCTACACCTTTTTAGAAAAGTCAGAAGACTATGGCACGGCAGATATTGATGCGAGCTTTTATGCGCTTAACTACCCTGATCACCGTGTAACACTGGGTGCAGTATGGCAACCAATGGATGTGCTTGAGCTGCGTATCGATAACGAATGGTGTAAGCAACATAGTAACCGCTTACGTAACTCTGATGATGAAGCCTTCTTCACGCTGTTAACGCTAAAATTCACCCCAGCTCAGCTTGATAATGTGTTTGTTACCTTTGCAGCTGACAACATTTGGAATGAATCTTTCGAAGAAGTCCCAGGTACCCCAGGCCGCGGCGAACAATACACTCTTAGCGCTACCTATACGTGGTAAGCAAAAACAATAATGCCAGTCAATTGACTGGCATTATTGTGTCACGTTACCTTTCGAGGTATCTATCAAACCATAACCAAAATTATATTAAACGCCATAAAGAAAACTTTGCTTATAAAAATTACACCTCAGCAATCGTTAAAAAGTGTTAAAGGTTTAATCTTTTTTAAGTCATCTGCTCAAGTTCGGTAATTAAATACAGTGCTTGTTCGTTAGTGGTGCCACATACATCAACGGTAGCAGAAAAGTCACTACACACCTTAGGCCTTGATTCATCACCAAATAATTTACATAGGTTATTATCATCAAGTTGAATACAGCGCTCTCCCGCGGCTTTGCCGTTGGGCATTCCTGGGATCGGTGAGCTAATACTGGGTGCAATACAACAGGCGCCACAGCCTAATCTACATGCCATTTTATCTGTCATTGAGTACCTCTTATAGAACCTTTGTAGCGCCTTTGTAATATGTGTAATGGTTTGTTACATCTTCAAACGCCTTGTAAACACTTTATTGCGTATGCTTAGCCTATCAAATTTATTTTAATTACCGTCAACCGTGAGGGACTATCCCGTGGCTAGTAAAAAACAAATCATTCTCCCTATCGCCGTATTAGTCGGCGGACTTGGAATGGCATTCGCATTTGCCTCTATGAAGCAACCGCCAGTCGAAAAACCAGAACAAGATCTGCGCCCGCTTGTATCAATCAAACCGTTAAGTTTTGACGCTATTACCCTTGATGTAAAATCATACGGTATCGTTAAACCTAAAAACCAAACTGAACTTGTTGCGCAAGTGAGTGGTCAGGTTGTGTCGTTATCAGATCAATTTGTACAAGGTGGATTTGTTAAGCAAGGCGACATTCTAGCACGTATTGACCCAAATGATTACGAAGCGGCACTCATTGAAGCTGAAGCCGGTTTGGCACAAGCAAGCTCAGCGCTTGAGATAGAACGTGCACAGGTGTCAGTTGCGCAAGCTGAGTGGGACCGCATCAAAGGTGACTCAAACCAAATTATTCCATCTGAGCTTTATTTACGTAAACCACAACTTGCTGAAAAACTTGCAAGTTACCGTGCAGCGCAAGCAAGTGTAAAACGCGCAAAACGTAATCTTGAGCGCACATACATTAAAGCGCCTTACGATGCGATTATTGACGAGCGTCTAATTAGTTTAGGTAGTGTAGTAAACCCAGGTAACAGCTTTGGTAGCCTGAGCTCAACGTCATTGGCTGAAATTCGTTTACCTGTGGCAGATAAAGATCTGCAATACCTAAATAACCAAGGAATTGGCGCCAGCGTATCAATTAACGCTGAATTTGCAGGTAAACAAACAACCTGGCAAGCAACTATCGTACGTAGCGAAGGAGTTGTGGACCAACGTAGTCGCATGAATTACTTGGTAGCGCAAGTAGCAACGCCTTATGAGCAAAAGCAGCCATTACGTTTTGGCTCATACATTAACGCCACTATCGAAGGCCGAGCGCTGGATAATGCGATTGTTGTTCCGCACCATTTAGTTAAAGACAAAAAAGTCGCTGTTTTACAAGATGGCGAAACGCTTACCTTTAAAACACTTAACATCGTTCGCGAACAAAATGGCATGGTGATCGCCGATAATGGCCTTGCTAATGGTGAGCAACTGATTACCTCGGCACTTGAATACCCAACTGAAGGCATGGCGGTCAAGCTAGATGACGCAACACTAAGTGTGCCAACAACGCAGTTAGCGTTAAAAGAGGAATAAGCCATGACCACGCACAGAGAAAAAGGGCTTATTGCCTGGTTTGCTCGCAACCCAGTAGCAGCAAACTTACTTATGATTTTCATTTTAGTGGGAGGCTTATTGACAGCAATGTCGGTGCGTAAGCAAATGTTCCCACAATTTGAAAGTAACTGGATCAGTATTCAAGCTGTTTATCCGGGGGCTGCGCCGCAAGAAGTAGAAGAAGGCATCACCATTAAGGTCGAAGAGTCTTTAGAAGGTCTCGAAGGCATTAAGCGTTTAATTACCTATTCGAACCGTGGTTTTTCACAAGCTTGGATAGAAATCGAAGAAAAGTACGACCCGCAAGAAGTACTCGATGAAATCAAAATGCAGGTTGATTCAATCAATACCTTCCCTGCGGAGATGGAACGCCCAATTGTTCGCCGTGAAAAGTTTGAGCAAGAAGTTATGATACTCGCGCTATATGGCGATATGAGTAACTACCAGCTCAAAGAACTTGGTAACGACATAAAAGATGAGCTACAAGCTTTACCACAAATTAACTTGGTCAACTTTTACAGTGGCTTAAACTACGAAATTGGCATTGAAATCAGCCCAGATAAACTACGTGAGTATGGTTTAACTTTCCGTGATATTGCCACAGCCGTTCGCAGCTTTTCTGCCAATATGTCTGCAGGTCAAATTCGCTCTGAAAATGGCTACATTTCGATGCGTGTTGAAAATCAAGCGTATCGTGGTAAAGAGTTCGAAAATCTGCCTTTATTACACCTACCTGATGGCGCACAGGTGTTATTAGGTGATGTAGCAACAATTAATGACGGCTTTGAAGAAGGCTTACAATACTCTAAGTACAACGGTAAAAACTCACTAACTTTTGAAGTAAATGCGTCGAAAGATCAAGACATCACTAAAGTTGCTGCGGTATTAAAAAAATATCTAGCAGATAAAGCACCACAGTTACCAGCAGGCGTAAAACTATCACCGATTGTTGATTTAACTTACTACCTTGAAGGTCGTCTAAACATGATGATCGACAACATGATTTGGGGTGGTATTTTAGTGATGGTGGTACTGGCGCTATTTTTACCACTACGCTTAGCGTTTTGGGTAATGATGGGCTTACCTGTGTCATTCCTAGGTGCATTTTTAATGATGCCACTGGGCTTTATAGACATCACTGTTAACTTAGCTTCTTTATTCGCATTTATACTGGTGCTCGGGATAGTCGTTGATGATGCTATCGTCGTCGGTGAGTCTGCCAGTGCTGAAATTGAAAAGCATGGTCACAGCCTAGATAACGTAGTGCGCGGCGTAAAACGCGTTGCTATTCCTGCAACCTTTGGGGTGTTAACCACGATTGCCGCATTTTTACCACAAACACTGGCATCAGGCCCTGGCTCTGCGTTTTCAAAAGCCATTGGTGGTGTAATTATCCTATGTTTAGTGTTCTCATTAATTGAATCAAAACTAATCTTGCCTGCTCACTTAGCGGCAATGAAAAATAAACCTGCGAATCCTAAAAATCCTTTACATCGCTTACGTTTAGGTATGGATAATGGCCTCAAGAACTTTGTTGATAATTACTACACACCATTTATTGGTCGCTGTATTCATTACCGTTACACCGTGATTGTTGGCTTTATCTGTGTGCTTATTGTTAGTGGCGGTATGTTCGCTGGTGGCTTAGTGAAATTTGTTGCGAATCCTAAAATTCCACATGATTTCCCACGTATCTCAGTTGAAATGAACTTATCTTCGTCTGAGCAAGCAACCCTTGAGACAGCGCAAACCATTGAAAAGCTGATTTTAGATGTCGATAAACAACTTGAAGAGCAATATGGTCAAGCGATGATCCGCGACTTATCGGTTAGTTTACGTGGTCGTACAAGTGCACGCATTATGGCGATTTTGGTTGAACCAGACTTACGCCCTATTGATACCTTCCAATTAAGTGCAATGTGGCGCGAACAAATGCCACCACTGCCAGGTGTGAAAACGCTGAATATTGAAGACAGTATCATGAATGGCGGCCGTGATGACGGTGATGTTAGCTTTCGCTTAGAAGGCAAAGATATCAATAAGCTCAAAGAAGTGGCTGCAAAGTTAAAAGAAAAGCTAAATAGCATGCAAGGCGTAGGTGATGTAAATGACTCGCTTCAATCTGCAACTGACGAGGTTCAACTTGAACTTAAACCGCTTGCTTACAGCTTAGGGTTAACCCTTTCAGATGTGGCATCACAAGTTAGCTTTAGCTACTACGGCCTAGAAGCACAACGTATTTTACGTGACGGTGAAGAGATCAAAGTGATGATCCGCTACCCTCGTGAATCGCGAAACGCAGTAAGTGACATCACAGATGCTCGTATCATCACGCCAACGGGTGTTGAAGTACCGCTTGCTGAAGTTGCTAAAGTCAACATTGTTGATGGTGTAAACCGTATTCGTCGTGAAAACGCTAAACGTACTGTAAACGTGTGGGCTGCGGTTAATACTGACCAAGCTGAACCATTTGCCATTGCAAAAGAAATTCGTGACGAGTACTTACCTAGCCTACTGAAAAGCTACCCAGGTGTAGAAAGTAATGTAGCCGGTCGTATTCAAGAAGAAATGGACAGTGTGGCAGAACAAGTACGTGACTTTGCTTTATCAATGATGATTATCTTTGCGTTACTTGCTATTCCACTACGCTCGTACTCACAGCCATTTATTATCATGTCGGTTATTCCATTCGGTGTAATTGGTGCGATGTTTGGTCATATGATTTTAGGTATGACAATGAGTAGCTTATCGGTATTCGGTATCATCGCTGTTGCAGGTGTGGTCGTAAACGACTCGCTAGTGATGGTCGACTTTGTCAATAAAGCTCGCGCCGAAGGTGTAGCAATCAAAGAGGCTGTAATGCAAGCCGGTGCGCGTCGTTTTAGAGCAATATTACTGACCTCAATAACGACCTTTATTGGTGTATTACCAATCATTATGGAAACAAGCTTACAAGCAAAAATCGTTATCCCAATGGCTGTATCTCTAGCATTCGGGGTGTTATTTGCAACGGTCATTACGCTTATTTTAATCCCTTGTCAGTACGTCGCGTTAGAAGACTTTAAACGCTTAATTGGCAAGCTAAGAGGTAAAAAAGCAGAACCAGAAGCAAAATTACAAACAACCAGTAATTAAGCCCCTCTCAAGATCCCAACCGAACGCTTGGCAATAAATTTGCCAAGCGTTTTTTATTTAAAAATATGTTCCTATAAATCGTATTGTTTTGCTAAGCTTAAATGAGCAAAAAAGAAACAATTCAAGAAATTACTAAATACGTTATAAGGACATAGCTATGAAAATTCTACGCTACACAGCTTTGGTAAGTTGTTTATCCATTTGTATGCCTGTGCTGGCTGAAAACCAATACTTACAACAACAGCTTGAGCCTATTCTGATTGGTGAATCTCACAGTATAGAAGGACAACAAATCCACTCTCCTGAAATGACCGTTGCCACCTATAAAGCAAATAATTTTGAACGAGTATGGGACAACGCAAAATATGCCAAGCAAGCGCTCAACTTAATTGCGCAAGCAGAACTTGAAGGGCTATCTCCTAACGACTATCACTTTGATACATTAATGGCGCTGGCCAGCGAAATAGATAAACGCGGAGCGGATGCCGTAGAAGCCCAGTTTGATGTTCTAATGACTGATGCCGTCATGACCTATGCAAAACACTTAATTCGCGGAAAAGTAAACCCTAAACAACTAGCAGCCACATGGAACTATGAACAGTTTGATGTCAGCCCAGATGCTGCAGCGGCCTCATTACTTAAACATGTAAAATCCAAAAGCCTTGATAAGGGACTTGAAAATCTAAAACCTGTTTTGCCTCATTATAAGCGTTTAAAAGACGCCCTTGTGTTTTATCGAGAGCTTGATGCTACCGGCGAGTTACCTGACTTCGCACTGCAAAATAAAGTATTAAAACCGGGGCAATCAGACCCAGCAGTGCCACTTTTAAGACAAAAGTTAAAACGACTAAAGTATTTTGACGGCAGTAACAGTGATGCCACTGATTATAACGATGAGCTAGTCGCAGCAGTTAAACGCTTTCAGAATGCGCATCAAGTTGCTGATGATGGTGTGATTGGCAATGCGACGTTAAAACTACTCAACAAAGATTACAGTGAGTACGTTAATGATATTTTAGTAAACCTAGAGCGCATTCGTTGGGTTGATAACACGCTAACAGAGCGCTTCTTAGTGGTAAATATCGCAGGTTACCTGCTGTATTTATTTGAAGACAATAAATTAAAATGGCAAACCAATGTAGTCGTAGGCAGAAACTACACCAAAACGCCAATATTTAAAGGGCAAATGAGCTATATCGTGATGAACCCAACCTGGACAGTACCGAGGAGTATTTCAGGTGGCATCATCAAAAAAATGAAAGAAAACCCAAACTACTTAAACGAGAAAGACTTTGTTGTGGTTGATAGTCGCCGTAACCCAGTTGATAGCGAGAGTATTGATTGGCCGAATGCTAGCCGCAAAAACTTCCCATATTGGTTTGTACAACAGCCTTCAGAGAATAATTCATTAGGGCAAATCAAGTTTATGTTCCCTAATAAATACTCAATCTATTTGCACGACACCCCTGCAAAAAGTTTATTCCAGCAAGACCAACGTGCATTTAGCCACGGCTGTGTAAGAGTTGATGATCCATTCACCTTAGCTGAGAAAATCTTAGAAACCTCGGATAATTGGAGCCGTAGTGAAATTGATGACGCCATTGCTGCAAAAGAAACTAAAAAAGTCAGCTTATCAAAACCGCTGGATGTACTGTTAATGTATTGGACCGTTGCGGGTAACGACGAGGGCCTACAATTTTATACCGACGTTTATAATCGCGATGGCGCGTTATTAAAAGCACTCACCACACCATTAGCAAACAATACAATTTAGAGGTCACTATGTATTTCAGCCGTATTATTTTTAGTGTGTGCTTAGCGTTAACTACATGCTCTGTTGCTGCCATTGAATTAACTTACTCGCTGCACAGCCTTGTACTTGATGCAAAACAAGTGCTCACACTTGATAACACGGCTGATTTTACAGCTACTACAGTATCAGATGTTGAGACTGAGCGATTAGGGCCAAATAGCATTGCCGTTTATGCCCCAGAAAATGCAGGGTTTTATAGCCTAGTACTGAGTAACAACAAAACCAGCAAACGCTTACTCGTTATAGTGAAAAAACCATTCAATGCTAACAATAAGCAATTGAATAATTATCAAATAGGCCTCTACCCTGCCCCTTATAAAGGCTACCCACAATACAGTGCGCCAAACGGGTTTATAGAAATTTTTGAGAAAGACCTAACACGCCAGTTGACTCCTCATGTGCAAGTTAAAAATGTAATTTGTAAGCAAGTGAGTGGCTTTCCGAAGTATCTTTATGTCAACAACGATGGCTTGATGATGCTCGAAGATCTGCTCACGTTTGTACAAAATGAAGGGATTAAAGTTAGCAAATTTGCCTTTATCAGCGGCTATAGAACACCCCATTACAATCGCTCAATTGGTAATGGCAAACACAGCCGACACCAATACGGCGATGCCTTTGACTTATATATAGATGAAGATGGTGATGGCCGAATGGACGATTTAAACGGTGATGGCAAACTATCGATTGCTGATGTTGATGTACTTTATAAAGTGTTTGAGAAATTCCAAAAGCAAAGCCGCTATAATGGCGGTATTGGCCGCTATAAACCTGCCTCCCACCACGGTGGTTTTGTTCACATAGATAACCGTGGATTTACCGCTAGGTGGTAATTGCAAGCTTAATATAACCCTTGAAGAAATATTATCCAATTGCATTATTACTGCTTGATTGGTAAGTTGTTGTGATTAATGGAAATACTACAATAACAACAAAGGGAATTATGCGCTTTATCCTCTGCATTTTTTATATTTCAGTCCTCAGTGGTTGTCAAAGTTTTATTGCTTATCAAATCACTCAACCTGTAGAAGAAATATCTTACGGTGGCCCTGACGACCCAATGTTAAATACCGTTTACGAAGGTATACCTCACAAAACATGTAACACTACGCATAACTGTATAGCAGTTAGAATATTTTCCCATAATGATTTAATAGAATATTTTGAGCAAGGTGAACAATTTGGCATAACTTTTAAACTAAAATCTAAAGAGGAAATGGAAACATTTGAAACAACTTTGACCTCTATAAATGGCGCTAAACGGAAAAACGATTCAGCGATTATAGTATTCCCTGGTTATGGTGTGAGTAGTTTAATTTATAGCTTTCAAGCCCGTTGGCTTAGCCATTTTACCGGCAAAGATGTCATCCTCATGCCTGCGAGCAATCAGTATAGTGAATTCAAGTTTGGTCTAAATAGTCTTGGTGTATTAAAGCATTTTTTAAATACCAACCAATACCAACAAATTGATATTTTAAGTTATTCAATAGGCAGTATTGCTGCTATGCAACTTGCAAAGCAAATGCCTAATGTAAAACAACAGATAATGGTTGCACCAATGATGCACTTTGACACCGCATTAATGTCCGTAGCTAAAAGTTATCACCCAACCTTAAGCTACTTTGTCAAAGATAATGATTTTAAAAATGCAGCAAAAAATGTAATTCAAAACAGTGGTATTGATGAAACACAGCTTGATTTAATCGCCCTACTGAACGGCAAACAATCAGCTAATAGAACCACACTCTATGTCAGTAACGCTGACCCAATAAGCCCCGCTAGTTATTGGCAAGCACTTCAAAATAAGAGTGTATCTGTTGTGCATTACAGTAATTTGAACCACACCAGAATGGTAAGCCTTATTAATCAAGCCATGCGCAATGAGGTTTTACATCGATTAATGTAACCAACAAATAACAAGGACAGCAATGAACATATTCTTTAATAAACTAAGGTTGCTTGTAGTTTTTTATTTAGTCGCAATTTCAAGCCTCGCACATAGCCAAAACATGCAAGCACAGATGGCTGACTTTATTAATGGCTTTCATAACTTTAAGCAGTTTAATGGCAATGTATTAGTTGCTAAGGATGGAAAAGTACTGTTTGAGCAAAGCTTTGGCTATGCCAACTTTGAATGGGATATAAGACATAGTAATAAAAGTAAATTTAGAATTGGTTCAATTACCAAACAATTTACCGCCATGTTAATTCTGCAATTGGCACAAGATGGAAAACTTAAACTCGATGATCACCTTGCAACATACCTCCCTGATTACAGAAAAGATATAGCCACTAAAATTACCCTTCGCCAAATACTTAATCACACCTCTGGTCTTGGAAATTATACTCAGGCAAAATCTTTTCGTGATGAGTACAGCCGAAACCCTTACAGTGTTGATGAATTTATTCGCTTATTATGTAGTGATGATCTAGTGTTCGAGCCTGGCACTGAATTTCGTTATAGCAATTCTGGCTATTTTATTTTGGGTGCGGTAATCGAAAAGGTAACAGGTCAAAAATATCAAGACGTATTGCAGAAGAATATTTTAGATCCACTCGATATGAAGAGTACAGGCTATGATTCTCACAATAAAATCATTAAATTTCGCGTATCGGGTTACGACAATGGCCTAGCAGGTTATAGCAATACTGATTATTTAGATATGTCTATCCCTTATGCTGCTGGGTCAATGTATTCAACAGCACGAGATTTACTAAAATGGGATCAAGCTCTCTACACAGATAAGTTATTGAACAACGAATATAAAAAACAGATGTATCAAGTTTCTGAGCAAAGAAATTATGCACTTGGTTGGGAAGTTACAAACCTTGATAAAAGCACCTACGGAAAACCGCTAACCCGTATTCAACATGGCGGTGGCATCAATGGTTTTAATGCGTTTATAAGTAGAATAATCGAAGACAAATTACTGGTTGTCATTTTAAATAACACCGGTGGTGCGCCACTCACACCCATGACTAATGGCTTACTTGCAATCTACTATGGCAAACCCTACGAAAAAGCGACAGAGCATGTAGATAGTAAACTTTATAACGCATTTAAACGTGAAGGTATTGCAGGAATGAAGAATAGCTATCAGCAAATGGTGAGTGAGGGTAATACGCCTAGAGAAAGGTCGCTAAACTACTTTGGCTATGAATTAATGCAGATGGATGAGCTAGACGCCGCAATCACGGTGTTTGAACTCAATAATCAATCTTATCCAGAATCAGCAAATACGTTTGACAGTTTAGGTGAAGCATATTTAGCAGTTGGTGATAAACAAAAAGCATTAGCAAGTTACAAAAGTGCGCTAAAACTTAATCCTGACAGTGAAAGTGCTAAACAAGCGATTGAGAAATTACAATAAATATAGGCCACAAGAGTGGCCTAGCTTTTTACTTACAGCTTATAGCTTAAAGCTTTTAACAAGCCTGTTTTTGCGTTGCTTGGATATAAGCAACTAAATCTTCAATCGATACAACGGGCATATTGTGCTCACTGGCAAACTTGCTAACTTCAGGCAAGCGAGCCATTGAACCATCTGGATTCGTTAATTCGCAAATAACACCAAACGGTGTTAAACCCGCTAACTGCATTAAATCAACCGATGCCTCGGTATGGCCACGGCGCACTAATACCCCACCGGTTTGTGCTCGCAGTCCAAACACATGTCCTGGACGAGATAAGTCTTCAGGCTTTGCATTGTCAGCTGTTGCCGCTTTAATGGTGGTTACACGATCAGCTGCTGAAACGCCAGTTGTCACGCCCGTTTTAGCTTCAATGGTCACTGTGTACGCTGTTTTGTTCTGACTGGTGTTATGCTCAACCATTTGTGGTAAATCAAGCTGTTTAACACGCTCATCGCCCATGCAAAGACACACAATACCGCTACCTTCACGGATCATCATGGCCATTTGCTCTGTGGTCAGGTGCTGTGCTGAGTACACAAAATCACCTTCGTTTTCACGGTTTTCGTCATCTACCACAAGTACGCCCTCACCTTGCTGCAAAGCAGCAATCGCACGTTCAACGCGTTCAAGTGGTTCGCCAAATTGGCTGAGTAAAGAAGACTGAATCATCATTTTTAATACCTATTAAATTAAATATGAAAAGATTCAGGACATTGAAAGGCACAGCAAAAAGGACCACCCGCAGGCAGCCAATTACTGTTTTATAGATAAACTATATTCTCTTTCATCCGGACTATCACCGTCGGCTCTGGCCTCTCACCAGATCTGCTGACCTTTAACCGAAGTTAAAGCGCTCGCGGGCTCACTTAAATTCAAAGTATACCGCCGGTGGGGAATTTCACCCCGCCCTGAGAATGTTGCTTAATCAATAAGATGAATAAGCCAAGCTATTCTATACCTAAAGTAATTAGTTATCGAGTACCCGCTTATCTAATATGCCTTTTTCAATCAGTTGATTGAGTATCGCCTTGGTTTTTTCTCGGCATATATCACGCACTAGACGAACCGCGGGTGTAATGGACTGTCGACTTGGGCATATTAGCCAAAGCTCTGCACATAAGTGAGGATAATTTTGCATCACTGGCACTACCCGCCCACTTAGTAAATCATCACTGATATCAATACATGATTTAACCGCTAGGCCTTTACCAGCCACACACCAACGCCTTACCAAATCACCATCATTAGATGCTCGACGGCCTTGCATTTTCACTTTAAAACGCTCGGTTCCATCGGTAAATTCCCAAACATTATTGATGATATCTTGTAGTTGATAAAATAGACCTTGATGCTGATTTAATTCATCTGGATGTGTCGGCGCGCCATGTTCAGCAATATACTCTGGGGTTGCACATAACAGCCGCGGAACATTGCAAATTTTAAAGCCATATAAATTTGAGTCAGATGGCGAGCCATACCTAAGTGCAAAATCAACGGAGTCTCGGTAAAAGTCGACATTACTATCGCTAATATGCGGGCGCATACTCAGCTTTGGATACTCATCAAGTAACTCATCTAACCATGGGATAATGATGTTGCGGCCTAAATCTGAAGATAATGCGACTCTTAGCTCCCCTTCAATTTCATCATGCTCACCTTTTAACGCAAGTGTGGCTTGCTCAAGCATGAGCACTGCTTGCTGACACTGAGGTAAAAAGCGCTCTCCAGCCGCAGATAAGCGCAAATGACGAGTTGTACGAACAAATAACTCAGCACCCAGCGCTGCTTCAACACGTTTAATTGCAGCGCTGGCGGTAGCGGCTCGCATGTCTAATTTTGCTGCTGCGGTTGTAATACTACGAAATTCAGCCACCTTGAGGATTAATTTGAGATCTTCAACCAACATATTAACTAAAAATTTTTGATAATGTTTATTCGATTATGCGCTTTATCGCAAAGTATGCAAGGCGTAAACTGCACCTAATTGTTATACATGCGGGAGCAAATCATGACACACCCAGTCATTTCTGACTTACAACGCCGTTATACAAGTAAACGTTACGACGCTTCAAAACAAATTAGCCAAGCAGACTTAGCTGTAATTATAGAAGCATTACGCCTGTCGCCATCGTCTATTAATTCTCAACCATGGAAATTTGTGGTCATTGAATCAGAGCAAGGTAAACAGCGTCTGCATGATAGTTTTGCAAATAAGTTTCAATTTAACCAAGTTCATGCAAAAGCGGCATCACACACCATTTTATTTGCTTATAACCCAAGCTATAAACGTGCTGATTATGAAAAAGTAATTGATGCCGATATTGCTAATGGCCGTACAAAAGCTGAAAACAAAGAGCAGGCTTTTGGTGCCTTCGCCTTTGTTGATTTAAATACAGATGAGCAAGGTGTTAACGCCGCTTGGACTAAAGCTCAAACCTACATTGCATTAGGTAATACCATGCATACAGTGGCTCGTTTAGGTTTAGATTCAACACCGATGGAGGGTGTCGATAAAGACTTACTCGGTGAGCTATTCGCTGATGAGTTAGATGGTTATGTTTGTGAAGTAGCGCTTGCTATTGGTTATCACGAGCCAGAGCAAGATTATAATGCTGCATTACCAAAATCACGTTTAGATAAAAATTCTGTAATTAAGATTGTTTAACAAACCTTAATAGTTACGCCTTTTAATGTAGGCGTAACTTAGAATGGCTATTATAAATGAGCTTATAAGCTTTTAATCAGATAGAAACTGCCTATACATTTTTTCATCCAAGCCTAAATTGGGACAAACCAAGGTTTTATCCTTCACCTTTGACAATGATAGCTTTTCATTATTAACAATAACTGCTTGATATTCTAATGAACAATTATCTTCTTTTGTTACGGACCATCTCGACAGTTTATCTAACGGTGATGGTGCCCCAGAAATAATATAAACCTCTGTTTCACCATATTTTTTAAAATTTAATAAATTATCATGAACTTTCACTAAACTGCATGGAGTAATTAATCCCAGTTTCTTTTCTGTATTATTTAACTTCACTGTACAACTTTCCGAATTTAATAAAAAAGCACTTTTCGCAGTTGAACAGGATAAAAGTAATATCATGCCAAGCAATAATAATTTTACTCTCACACTAATATCTCCCAAAACCAAACTTGATCACCAAGTTCAAGCCAATCAGAGCTTCCTCCCTTAAGGTATTCACCATCCCATAAATCAATATGGTCAGTGTTACCCCAACCATTCATAATGAAGATAATCCCTTTTTTATCTTTCAAAGCAGACAATGCGCCCCCTTTTATCACTTTTTTTGATCCGAATTCCTTACAATTAGAAGAGTCTATCCAGTTTGCTAATTCTTGTGCAGCCAATATATGCCTAGGGCTATGTTTCAGGCCGGGATAACATCTACGTTGAGGGTACATAATATCGAATGAAGAAGTATCAATTCCTGATTTTTCTAATGATACCCCCATCCTAATAGCACATTGATTTTGAAATAAAGATTTATCACAAGGTGAGTTAGGATAAGGGTGGTTTTTCCAAAGTTTGTTAAATTGAATTATCATAAAAGTTCCATTTTTATTTAAAAACCTATTTTAGGAACTTCAAAGTAATAAACAACCCAACTAAAGTTTAAAAAATCACAACTCATTAAATGAATTGGTTGCCTTTAAGTACATATTGTCTTCACAACCACATTACTCGCTAATCCATCAGACAAATCCGCCGTTATTGTGGCAACAGCTCCATTTATTAGTGCTAAATTAGGGGCTACGTGGCCAATGTCGGCATCAACGATAACTGGGAATAAATTACCTTTAAATGCGAGCTCTATTGCTTGGTATTCATCAAAGTAGCAGTCGTTATTAATTGCAGGGCTGCGGCCAAATACCACCGCATTTACATCAGTAAAAACATCATTCAACTTTAACGATAACAAACAACGTGCAAGGGCCATCGGACTAAGCTCTGCATTTTCTAGGTATAAAATTAACCCCTCAGGCGCATACTGCTTTTTAAATTCATGCAATGCATAGTAATTTGAGGGTAACAACAGACCTAACGTATCTAAACAGCCGCCAATTAAGCGCCCAGACACTTCAATTTGGCGTTTATCTTTATAGTTAATACAGCGCCATTGGCTTGGTGCTGTATAGTAAAATTGAGCATCAGGCTTTGCTTTATAATCAATTGGCTTTTGCTGATAAAAAGGCGAAGCAACTTGATGCAGTTGCTGTTTTTCTTCAAGTGACATGGCACTGAATATATTTGCTAAATAAACATCGGGATCGTCAGGGTGAATTTGCATTAAATTCGCAGCGTGCAAGGTTGCCCAGCCACAACGAGTGGTTAATGCACATGCAAACGTACTGATATCTGAAAAGCCAACTAACCACTTAGGCCTTGCTTTACTTATCGCATTGAAATCGAGAAGGGGTAAAATCTCCATAGTAAGATCACCGCCCCATGGCGGCATAATGGCTGCGATTGAATCATCAGTTAAATATTGCATTAGCTCATCAGCACGTTGCTTTGCACTATTGTGTGACTGTCGTAAGCAGGCACCTTCAACAACAGTAAAACCTTTGGCTGTTAAGCCATTAAGTACTATGTCTAAGCGCTCATGAAAGGCTTTATCAACACCTGATGAAAAAGCACATATGGCTATTTTATCACCTTGCTCGAGCGGTTTAGGATACTGAATTTTCGCCATTATTACTCCTTCATTGCAACAGTCTTGTAGCCAACGTACCGAATAAATCCACGCCTGTAAACAGGCATAAAAAAACCGCAGTATGAACTGCGGTTTTTCTCAATGCTTGGTTAAGCTACTAAATATACTCAACTTCAATGATTTCGTACTCTACTTCACCGTTTGGCGTTTTAATGATAACGGCATCATCTACCTCTTTACCAATTAAACCACGCGCGATTGGTGAGTTAACTGAGATCAGATTGTTTTTGATATCTGCTTCGTCATCGCCTACGATTCGGTATTTTACTTCAGCATCGGTTTCAACATTAACGATAGTAACCGTTGTGCCAAAAATAACTTTACCTGTGTTAGGCATTTTAGTTACATCAATGATTTGCACATTTGAAAGCTTCGCTTCAATTTCTTGAATACGGCCTTCGCAGAAACCTTGTTGCTCACGAGCAGCATGGTATTCAGCGTTTTCTTTCAAATCACCGTGCTCACGTGCTTCAGCGATATCAGCAACGATTTTTGGACGGGTAACTGTTTTTAATTCGTTAAGTTCTTCGCGCAGTAATGCTGCACCACGAACTGTCATCGGAATTGATTGCATATTATTCTCACTTAATCCCAAGGGCGATTGCCTCGCCCTTGGCACATTTCCTTAGTTCATTCGCTGATGTAGTTCCTGAACTGACGTCACCTTGCTACGGTCGTCTGCTTGGTTTGCAGTACAGTTAGCAAATGCCGCGTTCAGAGTCGTTGTGTAGTTAGTCTTATGCTGTAACGCACCACGACGTAACACCTTCGAATCTTCAATCGCTTGGCGGCCTTCAGTAGTGTTTACAATGTAGCTGTATTCACCATTTTTAATTCTATCAAGAATATGAGGACGACCTTCGTATACTTTATTAACGCGACGAACTGCAATGCCAGCTTCTTCAAGTGCTTTTGCAGTGCCACCTGTTGCATCTAACTCGAAACCAAGTTCAGTCATAGTTTTAGCTAGTTCAACGATACGTGGTTTGTCACTGTTGCGTACCGATAGTAACGCGCGACCACCGCGTGGTAAAGTGTTGCTTGCACCTAATTGTGCTTTAGCGAATGCTTCGGCGAAAGTTTCACCAACACCCATTACCTCACCCGTTGAGCGCATTTCTGGGCCACGGATTGGGTCAACACCTTGGAACTTAGCAAATGGCAGTACCACTTCTTTTACGCTGTAGTAAGGAGGGATTACTTCTTTTGTAATACCTTGGCTTGCTAGCGACTGACCCGCCATACAACGTGCAGCAACTTTAGCAAGTGCAATACCTGTCGCTTTAGAAACAAATGGTACTGTACGTGCAGCACGTGGGTTTACTTCGATTAAGTAAACTTTACCGTCTTTCACAGCAAACTGAGTATTCATCAGACCTACTACGCCAAGCTCTAGTGCCATATCAGTCACTTGCTTACGCATTACGTCTTGTACTTCAGCAGTTAGTGAGTGAGCTGGTAATGAACACGCTGAGTCACCTGAGTGAACACCTGCTTGCTCAATGTGCTCCATGATACCACCGATGATTACTTGCTCACCGTCACAGATAGCGTCAACGTCAACTTCGATTGCGTTATCTAAGAAGTGGTCAAGTAGTACTGGCGCTTCATTTGACGCTGATACTGCTTCAGTCATGTAACGACGTAAATCGTCTTCATCATAAACCACTTCCATTGCGCGACCACCTAGTACGTAAGAAGGACGTACAACCAGTGGGAAGCCGATTTCAGCAGACTTAACAATCGCTTCTTCTAAAGAAGTAACCGTTGCATTCTCTGGTTGAAGAAGATCTAGACGCTCAACAAGCTGTTGGAAACGCTCACGGTCTTCTGCACGGTCGATTGCATCTGGTGAAGTACCAATAACTGGCACACCATTCGCTTCAAGTTCACGAGCAAGTTTCAGTGGTGTTTGACCACCGTACTGAACGATAACACCTTTTGGCTTTTCAACGCGTACGATTTCTAATACATCTTCTAGCGTGATTGGCTCGAAGAATAAACGATCAGATGTATCGTAGTCAGTTGAAACAGTTTCAGGGTTACAGTTAACCATAATTGTTTCATAGCCGTCTTCACGTAAAGCTAATGCTGCGTGAACACAACAGTAATCGAATTCGATACCTTGACCGATACGGTTAGGACCACCACCGATTACCATGATTTTATCTTTTTCAGATGGATTCGCTTCACATTCTTCATCATAAGATGAGTACATGTAAGCTGTGTCTGAGCTGAACTCCGCAGCACAGGTATCAACGCGCTTATATACAGGCACGATATCTAACTGGTGACGCTTCTTACGAATTTCTGCTTCAGAAACACCGGCAATTTCAGCGATACGCGCATCAGCAAAACCTTTACGCTTAAGCTTACGTAAAAACTCAGCATTTAGACCAGCCATACCTACTTCGCTGATTGTTGCTTCGTCTTTTAAGATGTCTTCGATTTGTACTAAGTACCAAGGGTCAATCTTAGTTAATTCGAATACGTCTTCTACGCTCATACCGTGACGCATTGCATCAGCAACGTACCAAATACGCTCAGCACCTGGCTCACGTAATTCACGGATGATTTTTTCTTTTGCTTTCGGATCATCAAGGGCAACAATTGGGTTAAAGCCCGTTGCGCCTACTTCAAGACCACGTAGTGCTTTATGCAGTGATTCTTGTTGGTTACGACCAATCGCCATAACCTCACCCACAGACTTCATCTGTGTTGTAAGACGGTCGTTTGAACCTGCGAATTTTTCGAAGTTAAAACGTGGGATCTTAGTAACAACGTAATCAATTGACGGCTCGAAAGACGCTGGTGTTTTACCGCCAGTGATGTCGTTTTGTAGCTCATCAAGGGTGTAACCTACTGCTAGTTTTGCAGCGATTTTCGCAATTGGGAAACCGGTTGCTTTTGATGCTAATGCAGAAGAACGCGATACACGTGGGTTCATCTCGATGATAACCATACGGCCATCAACTGGATTCACACCAAACTGTACGTTTGAACCACCTGTTTCAACACCGATTTCACGAAGTACCGCCATCGATGCATTACGCATGATTTGGTATTCTTTGTCAGTTAGTGTTTGCGCTGGTGCAACCGTGATTGAGTCACCAGTGTGAACACCCATAGGGTCAAAGTTTTCGATAGAACATACGATGATACAGTTGTCGTTTTTGTCACGAACAACTTCCATTTCGTACTCTTTCCAACCGATTAATGATTCATCGATTAAAAGTTCATTTGTTGGTGATAAATCTAAACCACGCTCACAAATTTCATCAAATTCTTCTTGGTTGTATGCAACACCACCACCGGTACCACCCATAGTGAATGATGGACGAATGATACATGGGAAACCGATGCGGCTAAGTACATCGTGTGCTTCTTCCATTGAGTGAGCGATTTCTGCACGCGGACACTCAAGGCCAATGTTCTTCATTGCTTCGTCAAAACGCTCACGGTTTTCAGCTTTATCGATTGCATCAGCAGTTGCACCAATTAGCTCAACACCGTGTTTTGCCAGTACGCCGTGCTTATCTAAATCAAGTGCACAGTTTAATGCTGTTTGACCACCCATAGTAGGCAGTACTGCATCTGGCTTTTCTTTTTCAATGATTTTCTCTACCACTTCCCAGTGAATTGGTTCGATGTACGTCGCATCCGCCATTTCAGGGTCAGTCATGATAGTTGCAGGGTTCGAGTTTACAAGAATTACTCGAAAGCCTTCTTCTCGTAGTGCTTTACACGCTTGTGCACCAGAGTAGTCAAATTCACAAGCTTGACCGATTACGATCGGGCCTGCGCCTAAGATAAGAATGCTTTTTATGTCGGTACGTTTTGGCATTGTTACTCCGGTTAAATTAGTTAGAACGTGCTTGCATCAGGTCGATGAAGTGGTCAAATAATGGTGCCGCATCATGTGGACCTGGGCTTGCTTCAGGGTGACCTTGGAAGCTAAATGCAGGCTTGTCTGTGCGGTGAATACCTTGTAGCGTGCCATCGAATAATGATACGTGAGTTGCACGTAAATTCGCTGGTAATGTTGCTTCGTCAGCTGCGAAACCGTGGTTTTGCGCTGTGATCATTACAACATTGCGGTCAAGGTCTTTAACTGGGTGGTTACCACCGTGGTGACCAAACTTCATTTTCACCGTTTGTGCACCTGAAGCAAGTGCAAGTAATTGGTGACCTAAACAGATACCAAAGATTGGCGTGTCTGTTTCTAGGAAAGTTTTAATTGCTTCAATCGCGTAAGTACACGGCTCAGGGTCGCCTGGGCCATTTGATAAGAAGATACCGTCTGGGTTTAATGCCAGTACGTCTTCTGCAGATGTTTGTGCAGGAACAACGGTTAATTTGCAACCGCGGTCAACTAACATACGTAAGATATTACGTTTAACACCGAAGTCATAAGCAACAACGTGGAACTTCTCGTCTGCTGCTTCTAGCGTTTTAAAGCCTGAACCTAACGTCCAGCTTGATTCGCGCCACTCAAAATTTTCCTTGGTTGAGACAACTTTTGCTAAATCCATGCCTTTTAAGCCTGGGAAGGCTTGCGCAGCTTCAAGCGCTTTATTCTCATCTAACTCGTCGCCTGCAATGATACAACCATTTTGAGCGCCTTTATCACGTAAGATACGTGTTAATTTACGAGTGTCGATGTCAGCAATACCTAAGATATTGCGTTCTTTTAAGTAATCACTTAACGATTGCTCGTTACGGAAATTACTTGCTAGCAGTGGCAAATCACGGATCACTAGGCCTTTAGCCCAGATTTGACCCGCTTCTTCGTCTTCGCTGTTAGTACCCGTATTACCGATATGTGGGTACGTCAAAGTTACGATTTGTTCCGCGTATGAAGGGTCAGTCAAAATTTCTTGATAACCAGTCATAGACGTATTGAATACTACTTCACCAACTGACATGCCGTCAGCGCCGATTGCAGTACCGCGAAACACTGTGCCGTCTTCTAGGACTAACAGAGCGGATTTAGTCAAGTTAACCTCCTAACAGTAAAAAACGGGAGTAAAGTCATTTGCTCTACTGCCCGTTTATAGCGATTGGAAACACGCATTTATGAATTTTTGGCAAATTGGCGCTATTCTACAGTAATTTAGCTTTCAGATCTAATCTTAATTAATAAAATAGTAAAAATAAGCGTTATTAACTAAAAATTCACTGAAACTGCCAAAAAAGAAACTAAACTACTTCAAGTCAAGCACATCTTGCATGTCATAAAGTCCAGCTGGTTTATTTTTCAACCAGCCCGCAGCTCTTACGGCACCTAACGCGAAGGTCATTCTTGAACTTGCTTTATGAGTTAATTCTAGCCTTTCGCCAGAAGTTGCGAAATATGCGGTGTGTTCACCTACTATATCTCCGCCTCTCATGACTGAATAACCTATTTCATTTTGCGATTTTGCGTGTTCGTCATTGCTTCTATCAAAACGCGCGACCTCATCATGCTGCCAACCTTTTGCCTCGGCAATAGCTTCACCAATTGCCAATGCAGTTCCTGATGGCGCATCGATTTTGTGACGATGATGAGCTTCAAATATTTCGATATCCATGTCATCGCCAAACTTCACAGCCGCAGTCTGCACTAAGTTAAGCAGTAAATTCACACCTACGCTATAGTTGCGGGCAAAAACAATCGGAATGTGTTTCGCCGCTTCATTAAGCGCATCAAGATCATCTTGGTTAAGGCCCGTAGTACCAATTACCATGGCGATATTTTTTTCGACCGCTGTTTTTAAATGGTTGCGCATTCCTGCCGGTAAAGTGAAATCAATCAATACATCAGCATCTTTTACGTCAGTTTCTTTACTAAATGTTACATCTGATGATGCAGCGCTGTTTAATTGATTAACCGCAATATCTAAAAGTGGCGAGTTATCACGCACGTACGCGCCCGTTAATGTTGCGTCATCTTTTTTTGAGACAGCTTCTAAAAGTGCAAGTCCCATGCGGCCGTTTGCGCCAAATACACCTATGCGGTTCATATAGTTACCTTATCTATTCTTCTTAGCTGGCTGGATTTTATCGAAAACTCATGTAATAGTCAGGTTAGCTTATAAAAAAGACAGAGCTAATTTTAGATTTATTAATAGAACAACAATAATAACAGATAGTCTTTGCATTTAGCCATCTATACATTTAAACTTCTTCCTTTGCGCCGATTTGGTCTTTGGCTTGCGGGCGCTGTTGATGTCTTTTAGACACAACTAAATACAGCTAAAAGAAGTGTTTGGCTGTGTTATTGGTTATCTAACGAGGAATATGATGCAGCCATCATTTAATAAAACAAAAGCAAAGCTTTCTTTGCTGCCGCTTTTGGTGTTTGTCGGCTTATTTTTAGGCGCTGGCTTATACTTACAGTCTCAAGGTGTCGATTACGCCTTCTATCAATTGCCTGCTCCAGTGGCAATTTTGCCAGCTATCATGCTGGCGTTTATCTTAAATAAAAATACCATCAACCACAGTGTTGAAACCTTTATTAAAGGTGCGGGCCATAGCAACATCATCACTATGTGTTTGATTTATTTGCTTGCCGGTGCATTTTCTGCGGTTGCTGGTGCAACCGGTGGTGTTGATGCTGTAGTTAATGCCGGTTTATCACTTATTCCACCTACTCTGTTACTACCTGGGTTATTTCTAATTGCTGCGGTAGTGTCGACTGCGATGGGTACTTCAATGGGTACTATCGGTGCGATTGGCCCGATTGCTTATGCCGTCGCCCAAAAAACAGGCATTGATCCATCTCTGATGGCAGGCACGATTGTATCAGGTGCCATGTTTGGTGATAACTTATCAATCATCTCTGACACAACTATTGCTGCAACCCGCACGCAAGGCTGTGAAATGAAAGATAAATTTCGTGAGAACTTAAAAATCGCCTTACCTGCTGCGGCATTAACTATCGGCTTGTTATTCTTCTTAACGCCTGCAGCAGAAGCTGTAGAGACACAAGACTTCGATATCTTACTAGTATTACCTTATGCCTTTATCTTAGTGCTCGCGGTAATGGGCTTTAACGTATTCGTGGTGCTGTTTAGCGGTATAATCTTCGCTGCACTTATGGGCTTTACTGGCAGCTATGAAGGTGCGAGTTTTGTTAAAGATGTTTATAAAGGCTTTACTGACATGCAGGAAATTTTCTTGCTATCGATGTTTATTGGCGGTCTTTCAGAGTTTATCCGTATTAATGGTGGTCTTGATTATATTGCTAACAAAATTCAGGCAATTACAAAAATCATTGCAAAATGGCACCGTAAAGTAGCAGATCAATTAGGTATTGCTGCACTGGTTATGACTAGTAACTTATGTATTGCCAATAATACCGTGTCTATTATTGTTGCAGGCCCAATTGCTAAAAAATTAGCAGATGATGGCGAAATTACAGGCAAGCGTTCAGCAAGCTTACTTGATATTTTTGCTTGTGTTACGCAAGGCTCATTGCCGTATGGCGCACAAGCACTTCTACTCGGCGCAACATTCAAAATTAGCCCATGGGAAGTCTCTACCTCTTCTTACTACTGCTTTATTCTTGCCTTTACTGCCGTTGCAGTAATTTGCTTACGCAGAAATAAAGCATAACTTAAATAATTTTTCTCAAGATACGCCCAAATATGGGCGTATCTGCTATAATCCAACCTTTGTATCCCCCTTTACACCATCAATATTGAGATATGAACTTGAAAAAGATCCTTTCTGTTGCTGCGCTTTGTGCAGTAAGTACTTCGAGCTATGCCGCTAATTGGAGCTCTACGCAATTACACGTTAATAACGGTGAACACAAAAACCCGTTTTCATTAACTAAGTCAAATACCACGGTTGTATCACTACAGCATGCGTCTGGTTATGACTATGGCGACAACTTCTTTTTTATTGATTACAGCGACGACGACCGTCAAGATGGCTATCAAGATAAAGACTTTTACGGTGAATGGTATTCAACATTTAGCTTATCAAAAATCTCTGGCAGTGATTTCTCATACGGCGCAATTGCTGATGTGGGTTTAACGGCAGGTTTTAATGCCGCAGGTGACTCGAAAGTTCTTAAGTATTTACCTGGTGTAAAGCTTAGCTGGCAAGCACCGGGCTTTAGCTTTTTATCTACTTTATTTACCGCTTACATCGATGACAGTGAAGGCGTAGCACGCGGTGGCGCACCAACTGAAACAAACAGCTGGATGATTGATGTTGCTTGGGGCTACCCATTTACTATTGGCTCACAAAAGTTCAACGTAACAGGCCATGTTGAATACATTGCAGAGCGTGAAAATGAATTTGGCGAAGACGTTAAAGCGTGGATTTTAGCGCAGCCAATCATTACGTGGGATTTAGGTCACGCAATGAGCATGAAAGAAAACACCTTACTGCTAGGCCTTGAGTGGCAATACTGGCACAACAAGCTAGGTACAGACACAACTGAGTCAGTACCACAACTTCACGTTGAGTGGACGTTCTAATAAGCTGAAAGCTGAAAGCTGAAAGCTGAAAGCTGAAAGCTGAAAGCTGAAAGCTGAAAGCTGAAAGCTGAAAAATTAAAGCCTGTAATCATCACTGAGTACAGGCTTTTTTAATTTCTATAGATATTCTTTACAGTTTACACTGTGGGGTTTTGCCTTTTGCTTTAGCAGCTTGTTGGGCTTTTAATGCATCCGACATGTGCTTTTGAAGCTCTTTGATGCGGTTACCCGGTGCTGGGTGAGTCGACATAAACTCTGGGGTAGCGCTACTACCAGCTGCACTCATATTTTGCCAAAGCGACACTGATTGCTCTGGGTTAAACCCTGCTTTTGCCATTAAATCTAAGCCAACAATATCTGCTTCTGATTCATGCGAGCGGCTAAATGGTAAAACTACACCATACTGTGCGCCTAAGCCTAAGGCTTGCATTATTTCGCCGCGATATTGCACATTCCCCATATCAAGTGCTGCACCACCAACTTGCAGACCTGTTTGTAACAATGCATTTTGTGATACACGTTCATTAGAATGCTCAGCAATAACGTGTGCAACCTCGTGACCTAGTACCGTTGCCAGTTGGTCTTGATTTACAGCAACTTTTAATAAACCTGTATGAACGCCAATATAACCCCCCGGTAATGCAAATGCGTTTGCTGAATCTTCTTCAAACACGACTACTTCCCACGATTGCTTTGCATACTCGTTTGGTAAAACGGCAATAACATCATCGGCAATACATTTCACATAAGCATTGACGCCAGGATCGGTATTAACGGGCTGTGTTTTTTTCATTTCAGCAAAGCTTGCTTGACCCATTTGGCTCATTTGTTGGTCTGAATAAAGCGCAATTTGTGTACGCCCTGTTGGAGAGGTTTTACAGCCAGCTAAAACAGCGGTGGCTAACACTGCCATGATTAACTTTTTCATACTAGTCCTTCAAATACTTAGTGTAATTGTGGCTAATATAGCAAAGCATTGCTTAATTTTATATGAAAATGAACAATCACCCGTTCAGTTGTTATCATTTAGTTAATTCTTTTACTTAGCAGGCAAACTAAGTTCACCACAGTGTCTCACACTGCTACAATAGTGACCTAATATTTGATGAATGAGTAAACAATGCCTTCCCCTGAGACTTTAAATAAACGCATTTTATTACCTTTACTGGCAAGTATTGTCGCGATTACGCCTTTAGCAATTGATTTATATTTACCGGCAATGTTGGTGATTGCCAACGACTTGCAAACTACCATGCCAAATGTGCAAATCTCGCTCAGTATTTATTTAGCAGGTTATGCCCTGGGTATGTTGTTTTTTGGTCCGATAGCCGATGAACTTGGTAGGCGATTACTCGCAAAGGTGGGCTTAGCCCTATTTGGAATGAGCTCATTAGCACTGGCATTTTGTACCAACATCGAATTATTTTGGTCTTTAAGAGCCGTGCAAGCGTTCACAGGTGCCGCTGCGACAGTCGTAGTGCCGGGTATTATTCGCCACATTTACCGAGAGAACACTGCCAAGGGCATGTCTTATGTCTCGATGATTATGATGGTTGCCCCGTTAATTGCCCCTACTCTAGGCTCATTAATCATGGGAATTTCGACATGGCAGGTCATTTTCATCGCATTAGCTGCTTATAGTTTTGCCATTTTAGCTTTGGTGCAAATTCATTTAATCGATATTCCAATCTTTAAGAGTCAGCAACGTGGTTTGGCACTGTTCTTTAATAGTTATAAAACGGTATTTTCTCGTCGTAGTGCCCTTGCCGATATTGCCAGCTCAATGTTTGCCTCATTTGCATTCTTTTGCTTTTTAACATCGGTACCTTATGTATATCTCGATTTCTTCAAAGTAGATGAGCAATTGTTCGGTGTGTTATTCGCCTTTAACGTGCTGGCTTTAATGTTCGGTAACTTTATGAATACACGTTTAGTGCCGCGCTTAGGTTCTCGTAAACTGTTATTTATTGGGCTAGGTATTGGCTTTGTGTCTGGCGGGGCATTGTTGTTATTCAGTGTGATGCATTTATCGCTGTATTTTATCGTTGCTACCATCGCACCACTGATGATGAGCTTGGGTATTGTCGCGAGTAATGCAGACTCATTAATACTGATGCAATTTGAGGAAAAGTCAGGCACTGCAACAGCTGTTATTGGTACCCTGAGATTCGGCAGTGGCGCTTTAGTTGGGCCTATTCTTGCTTTTGTTCACCCACAAAGTGCGATTCCATTTTCTGCTATGATGTTCAGCGCACTGATACTGATCTTACTTGTACAGCTTTGGCATCGAAAACGATACCAATCGACTTAAATATTGAACACAATTGTAATAAAAAAAATGCCTGTAATTAACAGGCATTTTTTATATCTCTTTAAAGCTTATTCAGCTTCTTTCGATACCATAACCATTGCAGGGCGTAATAAACGGCCATTTAATGTATAACCTTTTTGCATTACTGCAAGAACCGTATTAGGCGCTACATCATTGCTTGGCTGAATTGACATTGCTTGATGGAATTCAGGGTTAAATTGTTCACCCTGTGGGTTAACAATTTCAACACCGAATTTTGATACCGCATCATTAAAGCTCTTAACAGTCATTTCGATACCTTCAAGCACAGGCTTAAGCTGCTCATTTTCTTTATCAGAGAACTCAATCGCACGCTCTAGGTTATCGATAACAGGTAGTAATTCGTTAGCAAACTTTTCAAGTGCAAATTTATGCGCTTTTTCTACATCTTGAGCGGCACGACGACGCATGTTCTCAACATCTGCAGCAGCACGAACAACACTGTCTTTTTGATCGTTGATCGTTTGTTTAGCCGCTTCTAATTCGCTGTGTAGTAGTGCGATTTCAGCTTCAGGGCTCATTTCTTCGCCGTCAACTTGTTCAGCCGCTTTTTCTGCAGCTTCTACTTCAGCTTGCATTTGTTCAAATTCTTCGTTTAGTTCAACTTCTTGCTCTGGTGATTTTGTCTGCTCAGACATAGCTTACATGCTCCAATTCTTTACAACTGCGGTAATTATGGGGATTGAATTAAAAGATTCAAGAGGCTGATGAGCCGATTAACTTAAATTCTTGGATGATTGCTTCTATTTGCGCTGATTTTGGACAAATTACGCAAAATCGGCTCTGGTATTCATGGTTATTGAAATAAGGAACGCTGATCACCATCAACTCATTACAGTCTGTAAATGGCAATTGTTCTGTGTTTAACACCGATAACCCATTTTTAAATGCGAGTTTGTCTTCAACAAAATTTAAAAACGATACACCAATATTTAAGCTGGTTTGGCAATCAACTTGGCGGTAAAGGTAGTTTTCACCTACCACAATGCTGTTATCTGAACCGAGTTTTTGACTTAATTGCCGAGTCCATTGTGTTAAAGAGTCATGGCAATTATGTGGTGCAGTGGCTGCCATTGCCTGCATTCGATATAAGCCTTCCATTAAGGTTTGCTGGCTAAATACGGTATTAAGCCAAGTAGCAAACTGGTAACGAACGACATCCGATGAATCTTCAGGTTTGGTAATGCAAATGTTATGGCTTTGCCCTGCTCTATCGATCAGTAGAATAAGCCAATTACTGCCATCGAAATCAAGCACCTCTACTCGAAAGACCAGCTGTGAGCTGACTTGAGGTAAGCCCACACAACAACACACTTTATAGCGCTGACTCAAACCATGGGCGAGCTCAACTAATTGTGCTTGCTCGGGCTGCCAATATGTTGCAATTTCAGGCAGAGCAAAAAACTCAGTAAGCCAATAATCAAACCCAGCATTGGTAGGTACGCGGCCAGCAGAAGTATGTGGCGAATAAAGCAAGCCCACTTTTTCTAGCCGAGCCATTGCGTTACGAACCGTTGCCGAGCATACCGCCATGCCTTTTTGTTTGGCGATACGGGTAGAGGCAACAGGCTGGCCTTCACCGTTACAGTAAAGGCTCATTACAGCTGAAAAAATTTGTTGGTCACGCGGATTTAATTTCATAATTTATACATCTTGCTTCTTGCCAGTGGATATTTGGGCGCCGCAAGTTTATTTCAAGTTATTTTCAAAGCATTAATTTTTAATGTAATCTAGCGATATGAAAGTTTAAGTGCAAATAACATGGATTCACCGTTTAAAACCATAGGTTTAATTGGCAAACCTAATCACAGCGGGGCAGCTGCCACACTTGCTCGCCTGCACACATTTTTGCGAGCCTTGGGTTTTGAAGTGCTAGTAGAACAGCGCACCGGCCGCCAACTTGAAGACCTTCCCCGAGAAAACCTAGTTAAATTGGTTGATTTAGGTGAACGTGCAGACTTAGCCATAGTCGTCGGCGGTGATGGCAATATGCTTGGCGCAGCTCGAGTTTTAGCGCGTTTTGATGTCGCCGTAATTGGTGTAAACCGTGGTAATCTAGGCTTTTTAACTGATTTAAACCCAGAAGGTTTCGAAGCCAGCCTTGAACAAGTATTAAGTGGCCAGTTCCTCGAAGAAAAACGCTTCTTGCTTGAAGTTGAAGTATATCGACATGCCGAACTCAAAAGTGCAAACTTGGCAGTGAATGAAGCAGTACTTCATGCCGATAAAGTTGCTCATATGATTGAGTTTGAGGCCTTTATTAACAACGACTTTGTATTCTCTCAACGCTCAGACGGTTTAATTGTTTCAACCCCAACTGGTTCAACTGCTTATTCATTATCTGGTGGCGGGCCGATTTTGACGCCAGAGCTTAATGCGATTTCACTTGTGCCTATGTTCCCGCACACATTATCAAGCCGCCCTCTTGTGGTTGATGCTGATAACGAAGTGCGTTTAAAGCTCAGTCTTGAAAATACTGATAGCCTGCAAGTCAGTTGTGACAGCCATGTGGTTTTAGCTGTATTACCTGGCGATGAAGTGGTGATAAAGAAAGCAGATAAGCGTCTGCGCTTGATCCACCCTAAAGAATACTCTTACTACAATGTATTAAGAAAAAAATTAAACTGGGGAAGCCGCTTATTTTAAGCGGCTTTTTTATCTCAATTGATTGCCAAGGCACATTGAATAGCGCAAAATAATCAAACTTAATGCTGTATTATTTTAAGGATTCTAAGGCGAAATGAGCTATATCGTTTTTCTTGCTCTGTTATTACTGATCACCTTGCTAGGTTGTTACTGGATGGTTGAGAGCAACCGTCGCAAGGCTATTGAAGCTGAAAAAAAACGTTTTAATCAACGAGTAAAAGAAATCAATAATGATTTTAAAGATAAGTTAATTGATTTCAGCGAGAGTAAAATCATTCGTCCGAAGAACATCTCGCGTTTGAGCATGATCACTAGCAATTACTTTGTTGTGCAAGCCCATAACGAAGAAAACCTCACATATCTTGAATACATTAGTGATTTACTGCTTAACACAATCATTATGGAAGCCAGTAAAGCACAAAGCCCAGAACAGATTGATCAGCTTGCAGACAGGTTACAGTATTTCATGGCTGAATTACCTTACAATGGCATTGAATATAACAAAGCGTTTTACCAAGAGTCCCTTCCATCACTCATTGAAGTAATTAAATATCAGCCCCCCGCCGATTTACAAGACGATCAGCCGCCAGCCCAGAGCACACAAGCGTCAGATGATTCCGCACCAGAAAATCAATTGTCAGAATTAAGCAAAGCTTAAAAATTTAATTTGCAAAACCCGAAAACACTGTATAAATTAACAGTTAATTAGCTGGATGGATAAACAGTATGTTAATCGGGTTAGAAATTAAAAACTTTGCCATTGTAAGTAATTTAAGTACTGAGTGGCACAATGGTATGACAGCCATTACAGGTGAAACAGGTGCGGGAAAATCAATTGCAATTGATGCCCTCTCTTTATGTTTAGGTGAACGCGCTGATGCTGGTGCCGTTCGCCCTGGTACTGATCGTGCAGAAATATGTGCACAATTTGATATTAGCCAACTCCCTCTTGCCCAACACTTTTTAGAGCAACATTTACTCTCAAACAACGAAGGCGAATGTTTACTACGCCGTGTTATTTGCAAAAATGGCCGTAGCAAAAGCTATATTAATGGCAGCTCAGTTACCGCTGCACAGTTAAAAGAGTTAGGTCAGTACTTAATTTCTATTCACGGGCAACATGCCCATCAACATTTATTAAAAGCTGAACACCAGCTACATCTGCTTGATGCCTATGCCGGCCACAATCAGTTATTAGCTGATGTTAAAGAACGCTTTAAAGCCTACCAAGCCTTACTCAAAGAATTTAACCAGCTTGAACAACAACAGCAGCAACAGGCAGCTCAAAAGCAATTACTTGAGTATCAAGTAGCCGAACTTGATGTATTTGCTCTGCAACCGGGTGAATTTGAAGAGATTGAAGCTGAGCATCATAAACTAAGCCATAGCCAGACTATTTTAGAGTCATGCCAACGTGAGCTACAACACTTATACGAAAGTGATGAGCAAAGTGCGTGTTCATTATTGCAACATAGTGCTCAACAATTTGCAGAGCTAGCAAGCTACGATGAGAGCTTATCTAGCATAGCATCACTACTGAGTGAAGCTGCCGTTCAAGTTGAAGAAGCAAGCCGCGAGATACGCAGCTATGTTGATGTTACCGACTTAGACCCAGCACGCTTAGACGAAGTTGAAACTCGTTTAACAGGTGCTATGGATCTTGCCCGTAAACATCACATAAAGCCAGAAGAGCTTGTTGAGTTTCACCAGTCAATCTCTGAAGAATTAGCATCAATTAGTCATAACAGCGACCGCCTTGTGGCACTTGAAAGCGAAATCAGCGATGCCCTTGAGCAGTACAAACAAGCAGCTCAACTATTAAGTGAAAGCCGCCATAGTTATGCAGATACGCTTAATCAGTTAATTAGTGATAGCATGGCGAATTTATCGATGGAAAACGGCAAGTTTGCTATTGATATTCAACAAGCTAGCGATAAAGCACCAAGTGTAATGGGTTTTGATACTGTGTCGTTCTTGGTATCGACCAACCCGGGTCAACCGCTACAAGCACTGTCTAAAGTGGCCTCTGGTGGTGAGTTATCGCGCATTAGTTTAGCTATTCAGGTAATTATTGCTCAGCGTGTTACAACGCCGACCCTCATTTTCGATGAAGTTGATGTAGGTATTTCAGGCCCTACTGCTTCTGCAGTCGGCAAGCTATTACGCCAGCTAGGTAAATCGACCCAAGTTATTTGTGTAACTCACTTGCCACAGGTTGCAAGTTCTGGGCATCAGCAATTTTTTGTAGCCAAAGAAATTGCAAACGGCGAAACCTTTACGCAAATGAATAAACTGTCTAAAGATGGCCGTATCGATGAAATTGCCCGACTACTCGCTGGTGACAACATCAGTAAAATGGCAAGAGCGAATGCCAAAGAGCTTATTAGCGCACATGCATAAGTTAATAGTTAATACTGTTGAGAGTTTAAGTTGGTTAGAGTTTAGAAATGAATATTAAAAATATGGGTACCACTTTAGTGCTTGGCTTGATTGCACTGAGTTCAAGTCATTCACAGGGTTCAACAGCTGATTCAGCTTATCAAAGTGAACTATTAATCGTTATTTTATTTGAATGTATTTTAGTTGCACTCCCTACTACCGGATTATTTTTGGTTGTTTGGAGTCGCTGGAAGCATTTACGTTTTAAGCAGATGCTACAAACTGTGTTAAATTCATCTTTGGTATTAATGCTGATTAGCATGTTAGCAGTTAATCAATTAGCAAACGACTTTTCGTCATGGTTAATAATATTAGCAATCAGCCATACTTTGCTTGTTGGTGTTAATTATTTACTTGTTAAGCAGCACACTAATAGAGTGAAAAGCACCCTCACAGGCTGTTGGTAAAAAAATCATAGTTAAGTATAAAAACCGCGAAGCAAAAATACTTCGCGATTTTTTAAAATTATTTATATATTTAACTTACTCAATTTCGCTGGCAAAATTAATTAAGTTCATAAATAAACGCTCTGTCATGCTTGAAACAGTCGTACCATCCGTATAGTTACCCTCTTTATTTTGCGTGTTAACTATACCGTTATCAGATAATAGAATGTCGCCAGTTTCAGAGTCCATAACAATCGTAGGCAAGCCATCTTGATTAACAGCTAATACTTGCGTACCTGCTGGCATTTCAGAAAAATATCCTCTAGCACCACCTGCTTGATTGAAACTCGTCACACCGCCAAATGGCCCTGCAAAAATAGCTTGTTGAGCTTGAGTATTTACGCCATCAGGGTTTTGTGTATTTGGGCCATCGACATAACCATCGCGTGTAACCGTATAACCCCATTTCGCATACACTTTTTCATTCGGCATATCAGAATCAGCTGCAATTATAGTGACATTGCCAGATTTTTTAGACCAATTATAAAGCTCTGCAAGTTCAGCATCGGTGAAATCAGTATCATGGAAACTCCCCATGAAAAAAATATCTGTACCATAAGAATCGATAGCTGCTTCTGTAATTGAGTTTGCTGCGGCAAAATCATGATTAATTGAAAGTGTTTTATTTACAATTCCACCTTCGCCAAAATTTGCAGAACTCATTAGTTTTGCAACTGGTTTATCGAATAAATAAGCATTCATTGTATAATTTTGCCAAGTTGCTTTCCGCTCTTTATCGATGCTTGTGATAACAAACGACTCAGCACCTGTACTACAGGTTGGCTGGGCGTAACACGCAACCGGTTTTAAAGTATTAAGTGCCAAGTCATTGATACGCATTGGGTAAGTACCCAATGCACATGTTTTACCTGTCTCAATCGACGCTTTATACAGCTTAGTTACATTGTAATTACCTTGATCGTTTATTACTTCACGAGAAATAAGTAACTCACCATTTTGGTCAAGTGCAGCACCTGTTACCGTTATTAAACCATGCTCAGACTTTTTCGATAACTCAAGTGAAGAGAGGTCTAAAGAGAAAATGCTGGTTGCAGAAACCAAATAGACTTCACCATTTTTAACAACCATATCTCCACGAAGAATATCTGAGCTATTGCCATAGCCTATCATATTACCTACAAACTGGGTCTCGCCAGAATCTGGATAAATAATATAAAACTTACTTCCTTTAGAGCCGTAAATAACATCACGGTTTGGATCGTATGCCAAGCGAGTCATTGGATTAGAGCGACTAAGCACTGTGTGCTCTTTTGTATCCATATCAACATAAGCTAGACGAGTATATCTATACTTTTCACCTTTGATTGGTAAGTCATTTAATTCATCATCAGATAAATTCAGTGCACTTGGGTCTAACTTATAAGTTAAAGCACGGGGGGCTGAAACATAATATAAACGATTACGAGTACTATCGAACGCCATTGCGGCTGAAGAAAACTTCGCTTTTGAATGAATATCTGCTGTTTTAGCTTGCTCATCAAGCGAAAAAACAACGCCTAAATGACCTCGACCAGAGTTAATACCATAGAGCTCGCCTGTACAGCTATTTGCCGAAGCATCTGCAGCAACGGCTCCGCATACCATTAATATTGATAGGATAGATTTTTTCATTGCATTTTCGCCTGAACAATTAATTGAAACTTTATTATTAGTGAAAAAGATAAATAAATTATTTATCATTAACCCAATTATATATAAATTATATTCAGACTAATTCTAGGCTTCAGTCGATTGAATACAATCAGAAATTTTTGATAATGATACAAAAAGGTGAAAAATAATAACAACTCAGGTTTTACTGGATTTATAGCAATCCTATATAACTAGGTAGGATTTGGTCGGCATAAAACGCTAGCTAATAGCTCCATAATTTGCACACATTTGCTGGTTAGTATAAGCACACTTTAAGCTTATTCTGACTGCAAATGAAATACTCTTTACTTATTGCTACGTATTTACTGTCTTTCTCGTGTGTAGCAGCTTCACTGCCTAGCTCTCTATTAAATCAAGTCACTGACCTTGAGAACCAAGGCAAGCTCAGTGAAGCACTCACTATTCTTGAGCAATACAAAGATAATAATACCGCTACATCGCCCCCCGAAATTGCTATGGCACAAGCGCCTCTTTTACGTAAACAAGGTCATTATAACGAGGCGATAGAACTGCTATCGCCATTACAAAAGCTTGCTAGTTTGAGTAAAAAAGACCAATACCACATTCAAAAAGAGCTAGGGATCAACTACCGTCGCCAAGTAAAAACAATAGAAGCAAAAAATCATTATATGGCAGCCTTAGCACTTGCAAATGAGCTTGAAGACAAAAACCTACAAGCACAAAGCCATAGCAATTTAGGTTCACTATACGACACGCTTAATGATCTTGAACAATCAATGCATCATCAAGTAAAAGCACAAGCGTTATTAGAAAATAGCGATAATTATGAACTAGTTGCCACTAACTTTTATAACTTAGCAAACCTTGCTCACAGGCTTGATGATCTCTCGCAATCTGAGTATTTCTATAAAAAAGCACTCGAGTTTGATATTAAAACCAACAACCAAATGAATATTGCAGATACCAGCTTACAACTTGCCAAGCTGGTGTATAAACGAGGCGATTTAGAGCAGGCTCTTCCCTTATTAAATAATGCCTATACCCGTTTAGCCGATATCAATGCCTATGAAAATATGGCGACGGCGAAGCATACCTTGATGCAATTGTATTTGAAAATTGGCAACCAGCATATGGCATTGAGTAGTGCAGAGTCGGGGCTCAACGCAGCGCTTAAATCTGGCTCGGCTTTAAGTAAAATTTACTCTTACTTTAACTTAGTTGAATTACATTTAGCACTTAAAAACTCTGAGCTAATTGGTCTCTATTTAAGTCGAACAAAAGAGTTGTTAACTGATATTGATAACCGCTTATTGAATCAAAAACAGCACGGCTATACCGCAATTTATGCTGAACTTATCGGTGATTACAAGCTAGCTGCTGAGCAGCTAAAGCTTGAAAATAAACTGGCCGAGTCTTTATTTGAAGAGCATTTAAATAAAGCCGTCGAAAAGAATAAAAAGCAATTAACAGCAATCGAGCAACAGCAACGTATTGATGATGAAATTCAAAAAAACAAACTCGCAACTGCACAAATGAATAACCAGCGACTAGAAAAACAAATTTGGTTGTTATCTGCTGGTATTGTTTTGTTGTTTAGTACCCTTGCGTTAGTACTCTATTATTTCAAGCATCGAAAAGCGTTATTTAAAGCCAAGCTTTATCAATATAACTTAATTGAAAAAGACAAAATGCTTGCTGATATCTCTCATGAATTACGTACCCCACTGAGTGTATTAAAACTGCATATAGAAGCGCTTGAGCTCGATATTCAAGAAAACCGCGATCTCGCCTACAGCAAAATTAATGGCAAGATAGCGCAACTTAATAACTTAATTTCAGATGTATATCAGTTATCTCAAGCTGAAAACAAAACCCTGACATTGAACCTTCACCAATATAATGCCGCGCAAATTTTTGCTGAATACGAGCAAGACATGCGCCGTTATGTTTGCAGTCATCAGCTCACATTTTTTGCTGACATTGTTATTGCTGATGATGTTGAGGTCACGGTAGATAAACAAAAGCTCGACCAAATCCTCAACAATATTTTTACTAATGCGTGTCTATACACAGACACGCCAGGCCATGTCCGACTTAAAGTTCGGGCCAACAAGCAAGAACTATTTATTCAAGTCGATGATACTTCTCCCGGTGTCGGTAAAGCTCATATAGGCAAACTTTTTGACCGATTATATCGTGTTGAAGAGTCTCGTAGCCGTGCATCGGGGGGGTCTGGTTTAGGGTTATCAATTTGTCAGAGTTTTGTTGAGTTGATGTCAGGTAATATTAACGCGTTATCAGGTAAGTCAGGTGGCTTATGTATCAGAATATTACTGCCTTTAGGCAATAAATAAGCCTCTCCATTTTTCCACCACATTTTATTGTTTAAATAGCACTATAAACTACTGTGGAATGGAACCATGTCAGAGTCATTAAAGCACGCTCAATGGGCAAAATCTGTTGAGCGTAAACACCGCCAAAGCAAAGTTAAAAAAACCAAAAAGTCGCCACTGCCAATTTACGCGGCCCTTGCCAGCATACTGTTAAGTGCAGGACTCTATTATGCAAGCTACGAAAAGCCAATAGAGTACCCTCCACTATCTGAAGCTGCTAAACAACGTATTTCTCAGTTCTTTGCAAAGCAATTCTTAATGGGCCAGTGGCGCTTAAATCAAATAAAGTACTCTACTAATGCGATTCAGGTTTATGTACAAACGCCTACTGCGATAGCCCTTGAAGGTGAGGCGTTAAGTCAATATTTACATTATGCGTTGTGCCCTAGTCCTAGCAAACGCATTTGGCAAGATATTCAAGCAAGAGAATTATCAGTGTATGTGTTCAGCCATTCTATTCGAAAAGGTGAACGTACTTTGTGTAACTGATATGAAAGCGATGAACGCCAAATCAATCGATTTGACGTTCATCATAGCGATAGCCTGCACCGTAAACGGAAGCGACTATCTTAGGAGAGAACTGTAAATTCTTTAGTTTTTTGCGAATATTTTTGATATGACTGTCGATTACGCGGTCGGTAATATCAAAGTTATTGGGTTGGATATGATCAAGTATCTGCTGTCTTGAAAAAACGCGCTTAGGGGCTTTATACAAAAGCTTAAATACGTCAAATTCCACTTTAGTTAAACCCAAAGACACGCCTTTAATCTCAATTTCAAGCGCATCTTCGTTTAAATAAATAGTAGCTGGCGTTTCAACAGTTTCATTGCGACTAGATACTGGCGCGCAGCGCCTTAAAATAGCTTTTACGCGCATCACCAGCTCTGCACCGCTAAAAGGTTTACAGACATAGTCATCAGCGCCATGTTCTAGCCCTTTCAACCTATCAGCCTCTTCGACTTTAGCGGTTACCATAATAATAGGCACCATAGAAAAAGCGCGGATCTGCTTCATGCATTCCACGCCATCTAAATTAGGCAACATTACATCTAGAATTATTGCATCCGGACTATTTTCTTTAACCCACGACACCACAGCACTGCCATCAGTGATGTGGTGAGTAGTAAAGCCAGATGCATTGAAGAACAACAGCACTTGTTCTGCAATATCTAAGTCGTCTTCAACGACTAATATCTGCGGCATTTTTATTTCCGTTTTATATTCTTTTTATTGTTTTTAGTTGTTGCTTCACCATCGCTTTGAGGGCGTCTGATAAGGTTTCATCAAGTAAAACCATAGTCAGAATATCGTGCAAGTCTTCACTATTCATGACCTCATTGAGTAAATCATTTTCAGATTTTGAACTTGGCTGAAAAAAGCTTAACTGCTCGTTATTTGTGTGTTCGCAAAACATTTTCTTTTTATCCATGTTGTTAGCATCAAATATTCAGATGGGCTTCTGCCTCTGATAAACATTAAAACGCAACAATATGGAGCAAATATGGAGTTAGTACGAAATAATGAATTTTTTCTATTTAACTGTAAAATTCATTCGTAGATTGTAGGTAATAAGCGTTATTTTTTCATTATTTTTCTGAATCTTAGTTTGATTCTCAAAACAGCTAAAAAATAGGCAATAAAAAAGCAAGCTCGGTAGCTTGCTTTTAAAGTGTTGAATGGCACCTTAGAATTAAACGTCTAAGTAATCCATAATCCCTTCAGCGGCATTTCGGCCTTCGAAAATAGCCGTTACCACTAAATCTGAACCGCGGACAATATCGCCACCAGCAAAGATTTTAGGGTTGGTTGTTTGGTGAGTAAATTCACCTTTTTCTGGTGCATTGATACCACCCCAGTGATTGATTTCAACACCATACGGTTCTAGCCAATCCATTTTATGAGGTTTAAAACCAAACGCCATGAGCACCTTGGTTGCTTCAATAACATGCTCAGAACCTGCTACTTCTTCAGCACGACGACGACCATTTTCGTCCGGCTCACCAAGTTGCGTTTTAACCATCTTAACGCCAGCAACTTTACCTTGCTCGTCAACCACAATACCTTTAGGTTGAACGTTAAAGGTAAATTCTACGCCCTCTTCACGGGCATTTTTAACTTCGCGCTTTGAGCCTGGCATGTTTTCTTCGTCACGACGATAAGCACAGGTTACTTTTGCAGCACCTTGTCGAATGGAGGTTCTCACACAGTCCATTGCTGTATCACCACCGCCTAACACAACGACTTTTTCGTTCGCCATATCGATATAAGCTTGCTTATCTTCTGCATAGCCCATTACTCGGTTTGTGTTACCAATTAAGAACGGCAGTGCATCAAACACACCATCAGCATCTTCGTTTTCAAGGCCTGCACGCATACTTTGATAAGTACCAACACCTAAGAATACGGCATCATATTCTGCTAAGATTTCATCAAGCGTAATATCAACGCCAACTTCAGTGTTTAGCTGAAACTCGACACCCATTTCAGTGAAAATTTCACGACGCTTTTGCATTACTTCTTTTTCAAGTTTGAATGAAGGAATACCAAACGTAAGAAGACCACCAATTTCTGGGTGACGGTCAAACACCACAGGCTTAACACCGTTACGCACTAAAATATCCGCACAACCTAAGCCAGCTGGGCCTGCACCAATGATAGCCACTTTTTTGTCAGACCATACCACATACGACATATCTGGTTTCCAGCCCATTTTAAATGCCGTATCAGTGATGTACTTTTCGATATTACCGATAGTGACAGCACCAAACTCTTCTTCAAGTGTGCAAGAGCCTTCACACAAGCGATCTTGTGGACATACTCGACCACACACCTCTGGTAAGCTATTTGTACGGTGAGACAGCTCTGCCGCTTCTAAAATACGGCCAGTACGAATGAGCTTTAACCATTGTGGAATATAGTTATGTACTGGGCATTTCCATTCACAGTACGGGTTACCACAATCTAAACAGCGATCCGCCTGTGAGTTAACTTGTGTCTCAGAAAATGGCTCGTAGATTTCTACGAAAGATTGTTTACGTGCTGAAATTGGCTTTTTACGCGGATCAACACGTTGTACATCGATAAACTGGTATACATTTTCGCTCATACTACCCCCTTACTGAGCCTGAACACGAAGCTCTGCGCTGCTGCGCGCTCGGTGCCCGAGTAAACTTTTTACATCACTAGATTTTGGCTTAACTAATTTAAACATAGGCATGTATAAATCGAAGTTAGCTAAAATCTGCTCAGCGCGGTTTGAGCCTGTAAGCTCTAAATGCTCAGCAATGAGTCCACGTAAATGTTCTTGGTGTGACGCCAACCCTTCAAGCGTGACAATTTCAACAAGCTCAGGGTTAATGCGTTTTTCAAAGTCATTGCCTTCATCAAGAATATAAGCAAATCCCCCTGTCATACCTGCACCAAAGTTGATACCCACTTTGCCAAGTACGCAAACCACACCACCTGTCATGTATTCACAGCCGTTGTCACCAACACCTTCTACAACCGCTTGCACGCCTGAGTTACGCACTGCAAAACGCTCACCGGCGCAGCCTGCAGCAAATAATTTACCGCCCGTTGCACCATATAAACAGGTATTACCAGCAATGGTTGCTTTATGGCTTTCGAAAGATGAACCCAGCGGTGGGCGAATTACTAGCTTACCGCCAGCCATGCCTTTACCAACATAGTCATTAGCATCACCAACGAGTGTCAATTCAAGGCCGCCAGCGTTCCACACACCGAATGATTGGCCCGCTGTACCATGAAGCTCAATAGAGACAGGATCTGCAGCCATACCTTGGTTACCATGTTTAGAGGCGATATAGCCAGACAACATAGCGCCCACTGAGCGGTCTGTATTGCAAATACGGTTAACCAGTGAGATACCCGATTTTTCATCGATTGCTTGCTTGGCTTTTTCAAGCAAGGTTTCATTTAGCTGACCTAAGTAGTGTGAGCTATTTGGCGCACTACAATACAGTGTTTCACCCGTTGGGTTGTTAGGCACAGCAACCACAGACGACAGATCTACTTTCTTTTGTTTCTCTGTGTTGCCTTCAATTGCTTCAAGTAAGTCCAAACGACCAATTAAATCAGTTAAACGAGTTACACCTAAGCTTGCCATAATTTGGCGTGCTTCTTCGGCTATAAACTTAAAGTAGTTCATCGCCATTTCTGGCAGACCATGATAATGCTTTTGGCGCAGCGTATCGTCTTGCGTTGCAACACCGGTCGCACAGTTGTTTAAGTGACAAATACGTAAGTATTTACAACCAAGTGCCACCATAGGGCCAGTACCAAAGCCAAAGCTTTCAGCACCTAAAATAGCCGCCTTAATGATATCTAAACCCGTTTTAAGACCACCATCAGTTTGCAAACGAATACGGTGACGTAAACCATTTTCTACCAGCGCTTGCTGGGTTTCAGCAAGACCAAGCTCCCAAGGGCTACCTGCATACTTAACAGAAGTAAGCGGGCTTGCACCTGTGCCACCGTCATAACCAGCAATGGTAATTAAATCGGCATAGGCTTTAGCTACGCCAGTTGCGATAGTACCTACACCCGGCTCAGAAACGAGTTTCACCGAGATCAGTGCATCTGGGTTTACTTGTTTTAAATCGAAAATAAGCTGAGCTAAATCTTCAATCGAGTAAATATCGTGATGCGGCGGAGGCGAAATCAAGGTCACACCCGGCACTGAGTAACGTAATTTTGCAATATACGGCGTTACTTTTTCACCCGGTAATTGACCACCCTCACCTGGTTTTGCACCTTGCGCCACTTTAATCTGAATGACATCAGCGCTACGTAAGTAATGTGGTGTTACACCAAAACGGCCCGAAGCAACTTGCTTAATACGTGAGTTTTTCTCTGTACCGTAGCGAAGCTTGTCTTCACCACCTTCACCAGAGTTTGAACAACCACCTAAGCGGTTCATTGCAATCGCGAGTGCTTCATGCGCTTCTGGCGATAATGCACCAATACTCATTGCTGCTGAGTCAAAACGTTTGTAAAGCTCAGTTGCAGGCTCTACGTCATCTACACTCACACCAGTATCAGGAATTTTCACCGCCAACATGTCACGTAAATTGGTGATCGGGCGGTTATTTACTAAATCAGCATAAGCCAAGTAGTCTTTATAATCCCCAGAGCGCACAGCCTTTTGCAGTGTTTGAATAACATCTGGGTTATAAGCATGGTACTCACCACCGTGAACATATTTTAGTAAGCCACCATGGCTTAATAACTTACGTTTACTAAATGCCAGCTTATGAAGTTTACGTTGGTCATCATCAAAATCAGTGAAACACGCCCCTTTAATTCGACTAGCTACACCGTTAAAACAAGTTTCTACAACCGCATCTGATAAACCAACTGCCTCAAATAACATTGAGCAGCGGTACGAAGCGACAGTACTGATACCCATTTTCGACATAATTTTATACAGACCCTTATTAATCGCATTACGATAAGCAAGCGTTACTTCGCAATAGCTTTTGTTCAGGGTCTTTTTGTCGCTCATTGCAACTAATGATTCATAAGCAAGGTACGGATAAATTGCCGTTGCACCAAAACCAAGTAATACCGCAAATTGATGCGCATCACGGACACTGCCTGATTCGATGATGATATTAGATTCACAACGTAAGTTATTATCGACTAAACGCTTTTGAATTGAACCAACCGCCATCGCAGCCGGGATTGGCAAATGCGTTTCGCTAAAGTTACGATCACTTAAAATAAGCATGACACAGCCTGACGCTGCTTTTTCTTGTGCTTCATCACAAATACGTGTGATTGCGTTTTCTAAGCCTTCTTCTAGTGTGTAAGTGATATCAATTTTACAATAGCTGTAATGCTCATCGTCAGCATTGATCAACTGTTGCATATCAGCATACATCAAAATCGGCGTATCAAACTGTAAACGCTTAGCATGGCCGGTTGTTTCGTTAAATACGTTTTGCTCACTACCAATACAGGTTGCCAGTGACATAACGTGATTTTCACGAAGCGGGTCAATTGGTGGGTTCGTTACTTGCGCAAATTTCTGTCGGAAGTAATCGAACAGTGAACGATGACCCTCTGACAGTACCGCAAATGGCGTGTCATCACCCATTGAACCTGTTGCTTCTTGGCCATTTTCACCCATAACACGAATCACGCTATCAAGCTCTTCGTTGGTGTAGCCAAACATTTTTTGATATTTAAGCAGTGTTTCGTCATCAAAAGAACGGTTACCCGCATCTTTTTCAGATAACTGTTCAAATGGCGTTAAACGCTTAACGTTTGCTTCAAGCCATGCTTTATATGGATGGCGTGACTTAAGATCTTGGTCAATCTCATCTGAATGCCAAATTTTACCTTGATGAGTATCAATAACTAATAACTCACCAGGGCCAACACGGCCTTTCTCAACCACTTCGTCTGGCGCGTAGTCCCAAATACCTACTTCTGAAGCAAGGGTAATAAAACCATCTTGCGTGATTACATAGCGCGCAGGGCGTAAACCGTTACGGTCAAGGTTACAAGCTGCAAAACGACCGTCAGACATTACAATACCAGCTGGGCCATCCCATGGTTCCATATGCATTGAGTTAAAGTCGTAGAATGCACGTAGGTCATCATCCATAGCACGGTTTTTTTGCCATGCTGGCGGCACAAGCATACGCATTGCACGGAATAAATCCATGCCACCGGCTAAGAACAATTCAAGCATATTATCTAAACTTGAAGAGTCAGAGCCACTTTCGTTCACGAATGGTGCTGCTGATTGCAAATCAGGAATAAGTGGTGAGGCAAACTTATACGCACGGGCACGCGCCCATTGGCGATTACCTTGAATCGTATTAATTTCACCATTATGCGCTAAATAGCGGAATGGTTGCGCCAGTGGCCAACGAGGTTGTGTATTAGTAGAGAAACGTTGGTGGAATACACAAATCGCACTGGTCATGCGAATGTCAGCTAGGTCTAAATAAAAGTTAGGTAAGTCTACAGGCATCATTAAGCCTTTATAGACAGTAACTAAACCAGATAAGCTGGCAATATAAAAATGTTCATCGTTTTCGAGGCGTTTTTCAGCACGACGACGCGCTACATACAAGCGACGCTCTAAATCTTTTGGACGCCAGCCTTCTGGTGCGCTTACAAAAATTTGTTCAAAGCCTGGTAGTTGTTTTTTTGCAATTGGCCCTAAACAAGACGCATCAGTAGGTACAACGCGCCAGCCTTGAATGCTCAAGGTTTCTTTTTCGAGTTCTTCACTCAACACATCTTTAGCTGTTTGCGCAAGTACAGGATCGGCATTTAAAAATACCATGCCAACGGCGTAATTCTTTCCTAGGTGCCAATCATGTTCGCTGGCAATAGCGCGAAAGAAACTATCAGGTTTTTGCATTAATAAACCACAGCCATCACCTGTTTTACCATCAGCAGAAATACCACCACGGTGTTCCATGCGATCTAAGCCAGTGATTGCTGTTCGAATCAAGCGGTGACTCGCCTGACCATTGACCTGGGCTATTAAGCCAAAGCCACAATTATCTTTTTCTAATTTTGAGTCGTATAACATAGACCCCTCCCCTTGCTACAACGACTAGCGGTTCAGTCTTTTGTGACAGTGCTAGCAGACGAACAAAACTATCGCCAAATACCTCATGAGTCAATAGAGTTTTGAATACATATTCATATTCATGAATATTTCTCACTTAAGGCACTTTTTAAATTCTATGCTATTTTTTTACATTTAGTCGTATTTTACCCGTTATTTTTTTATGACACTGGTGTCAAATTTAACAACTTGTAAAAAAACAATCTAAAAACCGGACTCTTTACGTTAACGTAAACTGCACCTTATTTTGAATAATTATTCATATTATGAATATCAATGCAGTTTTTGACGGGGTCTCGGCTAGCCTAACTGCATCATTATTTACTCTTGGCTTTAGCATAGTTACAAACTATGCATCTGAGCAGACTACCTTAGTCGCAATGACTGAGTTTCTTTACCCTTGCGTCAACAATCAGCAATCTAAAAGTGTCCGCTGCGGACACTTTTTCTGTCCGCGGACAGGCTTCAACTCACCAACCAAACATAAAACCATTAAAAATCAATTAATTAAAAACTGGCACGCTACTGGTATAGATAAGACATCAGCGAAATTGAGGATTTCAAAATGTTCACTATCAGTTTGTTTATGGCTTCTCCACTTACCATGCTTGCCGTTGGCTTCATGATTGTGTGTTTTGAGAATCGTAAGGAGTTATGATGATTAAGGATACCAGTGCCCAAGATATTACCGTGGCCAAGAAAAACACCATTAAAAAGCCACTAATAATAGCTGCAGGTGTAATACTTGTTGGTGCGCTCGGCTTTCAAGCATTATTTGCCAGTAACGATGGCAGCATTTCGGTTGATGTAGCAAGCCTACAAATTAGTGAGGTAAGCCAAAAGACACTCACCAGAGATGTGGCAGCAAGCGGTAAAATCGTTGCAGCTAATGCGCCAAAGGTTTACAGCCCTGAACGCGGCTTTGTCGACTTAAAAGTAAAAGCCGGTGACAGCGTTGAAGTAAATGAAGTGATCGCAACCGTAACCAGCCCTGAGCTAACCAACGAACTAAAACAGCAACAATCAGTATTAGCGCGATTAGAAGGTGAATTACAACGCAAGCAACTTGAAGCGCGCAGACAACAGCTAAGCCTGACTAAAGCGCTCGATTTAGCACAAGTTGAACTCAATGCCGCAGATAGAGAAAACCGCCGAGCTAAAATCTCAATCGAGAAACACTTAATTAGCCAAATAGATTTAGAAAAAGCCGTTGATGACTTAGCCCGTGCCAAGCTTTCTTATAAGCACGCCGAGCAAGAAGTTAACCTCGCTAAAGATACCCTCGCATTTGAGTTAAAAGCGGCAGAGCGTGATCTTGCACGTCAACAACTGATTGTTGATGACTTACTCAGACAAGTAAATGAACTCACTATCACCGCTAGTGTAAGCGGCATTGTGGGTAACTTATTAGTGCAACAAAAAGAAGCGGTCACACAAAGCCAACCACTAATGACATTGGTCGATTTAAGTAACTTTGAAGCAGAACTGCAAGTACCAGAAAGCTACGCCAATGAGCTGGGTCTTGGTATGCAAGTTGAGCTTACTTTAGGTGCTCGTCATGTCACAGGTACCCTATCGGCTATTTCGCCTGAAGTGAATAACCGCGAGGTCACAACCCGCGTACGCTTTGACAATGAGATTTCTGGCATTCGCCAAAACCAACGCTTAACCGCACGTATTTTACTAGAGAATCGCGACGATGTATTACAAGTAAAACGCGGCGCATTCTTACAACAAGGTGGCACCCATGCTTATAAAGTTGACGGTGACATGGCTTATTTAATCGATATAAAAACCGGTGCAAGCAGTATCAATGCTGTGGAGATAATTGAAGGCGTAGAGCCTGGCGATAAGTTAATTATCTCAAACTACGATCGCTTTAAAAAAGCATCCACACTGGTTTTACGCTAACAAATAAAAGGAATAATCAACATGCTTACAATGAACAACATCAGCAAAGTGTATCAAACAGATATGGTACAAACGCACGCCCTTCGCGACTTTAATCTCCAAGTTGAAGAAGGTGAGTTTATCGCCGTAACGGGCCCAAGTGGCTCAGGTAAAACCACATTTTTAAACATCGCCGGTATGTTAGAACCATTTAGCGAAGGCCAATACATGTTAGACGGTATTGATGTGGGTAAGCTAAACGACAACCAGCGTGCAGATCTTCGTAATCAAAAAATTGGTTTTATTTTCCAAGGATTCAACCTAATTCCAGATTTGAACCTCTATGAAAATATTGAAGTACCACTGCGTTATCGTGGTATTAAGGCCGCCGAGCGTAAGCGCCGAATTGAACAATGCCTAGAGCAAGTTGGTTTAGCTTCACGCGCTAAACACTTACCGCAACAACTTTCTGGTGGTCAACAACAACGTGTCGCTATTGCCAGAGCCCTTGCTGGTGAACCGCGTTTTTTACTTGCCGATGAGCCAACCGGTAATTTAGATAGCTTAATGGCCCGTCAAGTAATGGAGCTACTTGAACAAATCAACCGTGATGGCGCTACTATCATCATGGTTACCCATGATCCAGAGCTTGCCCGCAGAGCACCACGTAACATCCAAGTTGTTGATGGCCAACTCGCTGACTTCACCTTGTATCAAGGCACTCAAAACCTTAAAGCGGCTGGAGTGTAACCATGTTCCTTCATTATTTAGATTTAAGCTGGCGCAGCTTTAAGCGTACGCCACTTGTGAGCTTTTTAATGGTATTGGCCATTGCCATTGGTATTGGCGTAACCATGACCAGTTTATCTGTGTATCACATGATGTCGGCAGACCCTATTCCTGAAAAAAGTAGCGACCTTTATTCTGTTCAGTTACAAACCATGGATGAAGGCCGTACGTGGTGGACTGTCGATAACATGCCATTGCAATTAACTTATCAAGATGCCGTTAACCTTAATCAAGCCAAAGCAGGTGGTAAACGTGTCACTATGGTTAGAACGGGTTTTTCGGTTTATTTAGACTCAGATAAAGTTAAACCATTTATTGGCCAAGCACGCCTAACCACGCCTGATTTTTTCGATATGTTTAACCTATCGTTTATTTACGGTGGGGTTTGGAGCGCGCAACAAGAAGCCGGTGCGGCCCCTGTTGTGGTGATCAATAAAGAATTAAACGACAAACTATTCGCAGGTGAAAACCCGGTAGGCAAAATGGTGTACCTCGATGATGCCAGCTACGAAGTTATTGGCGTGATTGATGATTGGGATATCACCACCAAATACTATGATCTGAACAACGGTGCATTTAATAAGACCGAGCAACTATTTTTACCATTCAGCCTTATGAAAGCCCGAGAGCTTGAAAACTGGGGTAATACCAATGGTTGGAAGCACGAAAAAACCAATACCTTTAACGATAAACTCAATTCAGAAATGGTGTGGTTACAATTTTGGGTTGAACTAAAAACTCCTGCAGAAAAGCAAGCTTACCAAGACTTTTTAATGGCCTATATGCAAGAACAACAAAAGCTAGGTCGTTTTAACCGCGATAAATTAACCGCCACCTTACGCGATGTAAATGAGTGGATGCAGTACAACAATGTCGTTAGCGAAGACAACGAAATTCTGGTTGGCCTAAGCTTTATGTTTTTGGCGGTATGCCTTGCCAACATTTTAGGTTTATTACTAGCGAAATTTTTACGCCGCGCTCCGGAAGTCGGTGTGCGCCGTGCATTAGGTGCCAGCAAACGCCAAATATTCTTTCAACATATTGTTGAGGTAGCGATGTTAGGTTTCTTAGGTGGCATCTTGGGTATTATTTTGGCACAAGTAGGTTTGTTAGGCGTACGTCAAAGCTATAGCTACTACCAAAGCTTAGCCACTATGGACTTAACCATGCTACTTAGCGCACCTGTGATTGCAATTAGCACCTGTGTGATAGCGGGTCTATACCCTGCTTGGCTGGTATGTAAAACCAACCCTGCTATTTATCTTAAGAGCCAATAAGGAAGACACCCATGTTAGAAATTAAACCTATCTTTCACGCCTTATGCCGCTCAAAAGTTGGCGCTATTTTATTACTGATCCAAATTGCCATCACCACTGCGATTGTCAGTAACGCAGCGTTTATTATTCAAGACAGAATTAGCTATTTAAGCCAAGAGACTGGCTATCCTGAACAAGACATTTTTGTTTTTAATGTCATGATGTTTGGCAAAGATGTGTCACCGTCTCAGCAATATGAGCTTGATGAAGCCATGCTTCGTCAAATACCTGGTGTAGTTGATGCTGCTTATTCAAGTAATACACCGCTTTCGGGCAGTGGCTCTTCGTCAGATTTTAGTTTAAAGCCAGCACCTGAAGAGAGTAAATCAGCGCGTAGCTCTTACATGTTTATCGATGAGCATGGTATCAATACTTATGGTGTAAAACTCATTGCTGGGCGTAACTACACCGAAGACGAAGTGATCGTTACCGATAACTATGATGAGCTTTCAAAAGTAACCGTAGTCACTAAAACCCTACTCGATGAGCTGTTTCCTGACGGCAATGGTTTAGGTCAAACTGTCTATTTTGGTGACATTCCAATGAAAGTAATTGGTGTTGTTGAACTTATGAAAGGCCCATGGCTTAAAGACAGCCGCCCAGATAACGTAGCACTGCTGCCTTTTATTAAGCCTGGTACAAATGCACGCTTTGTGGTTAGAACAGAGCCTGGTCAACGTCAATCAGTCATGAATCGTGTTGAAGAAGCCATGCTGAAAAACTACAACAAACGCGTTATTTCTCGCATTCGTGGCTTAGATGACGATAAAGAGTCATACATGGCTGAAGATACATTAATGATGCGGATGTTGATTGTACTTATTACTATTTTAGTGTTGGTGACGGCCCTGGGTATTTTCGGTCTAACGCTATTCAATATTAGTAAGCGTACTAAACAAATAGGTACTCGCCGCGCTTTAGGCGCCAGAAAATCTGCCATCATTAGCTACTTCTTAGTTGAAAACGCCATGATATGTATAGTTGGTTTAGTGATTGGTGTGATTGCTGCCGTGTATTTAGGGCAATTACTGATGCAGCACTTTTCAATTGCTCAGCTTGATATTAGTTACGTACTTGCTACAGCACTGGCAGTGTTCGTTATGAGTTTATTAGCAGTACTTGCCCCTGCAAAACGGGCTGCGAATATCTCACCGAGCATTGCAACTCGAACAATTTAGTTCTCCCAACCTATGCTACACTGGATTAACAGTGTAGCATTCATCTTGCACCCTTATTAGGAAAATAACTAAAACAAAAATATGGAAAAAATACTTATCGTCGACGATAACCCAGCCATTTTGGATGCATTGTCGTTATTACTCGAAATTCACGGTTTTGGTGTTGTTACAGCAAGTAACCCGTTTGAGGCAATTCAGGCCGTACAATACCAACGCATTGCGCTTGTTATTCAAGACATGAACTTTACCGCCGACACCACTTCCGGCGAAGAAGGCAAAGAACTTTTTTATGCCTTAAGAGACATAAATCCTCACCTACCGATTATTTTGATCACCGCATGGACAGAGCTTTCTACTGCCGTTGAACTTGTCAAAGCTGGGGCGGCTGATTATTTACCAAAACCGTGGGACGATGCCAAGCTACTTACTTGTGTAAATAACCTAATCGAGCTGGGTAAAGCAAAACAGCAAAACGAAACCTTTACCCGCCACCAGCAAGAACGTGACGCATCTGTACAACAAGCAAATTTAGTAGGCTTGGTTTATAAAAGTACCGCTATGGAGCACATTGTTAATCTTGCGATTCAAGTTGCTAAATCAGACATTTCAGTGCTGATCACAGGCCCCAACGGCAGTGGTAAAGAGCGCATTGCGCAAATAATACAGGCCAATTCATTATTAGCAGATAAACCCTTTATCACTGTTAATGCGGGTGCTTTACCAAGCGAGCTTATTGAGGCTGAGTTATTTGGTGCAGAAGCTGGCGCCTATACAGGTATTACTAAACAGCGCATTGGTCGTTTTGAAGCGGCCGATGGTGGCACCCTATTTTTAGACGAAATTGGTAACTTGCCACTTTCTGGGCAAATGAAATTATTACGCATTTTACAAACCGGTGAATTTGAACGTTTAGGTTCAACACAAACACGTAAAGTGAATGTGCGGGTGATTTCAGCAACCAATGAAGATTTAAGCCATGCAATTAAAGCAGGTCAATTTCGAGAAGACCTTTACTACCGCTTAAATGTAATTGAGTTAAATTTACCAAGCCTTGCCCATCGCCCCGATGATATTTTAGCTTTGGTCGCACACTTTTTACCTGAGCGCACACTGTCACTAAGTATAGAAAAAGCCCTGCTCGCCCATAGCTGGCCGGGTAATGTTCGCGAGCTTGAAAATGCCTGTAAACGCGCTGGCGTTTTAAAACCCAAAGGGGTGATTGAGCTTGCTGATTTTGGCTTACAAGTTGAAACAAACAGCCCAACACAAACAAGAGCAGAGCCTAACAAACAAGAGATCGAACTTGCCATGCGCGAGTACAAAGGTGTGATTGCTAAAGTGGCTCGCCATTTTGGCTTAAGCCGCCAAGCGCTTTATCGCAGGCTTGATAAATTTAAGATTGAGTACTAATGCGTTTTTCGTTTCGATATAAAATCATAACTTTGTGTATTGCAGCGTCTACATTGCCGCTTATATTGGTTTGTTATTTTGCGGGCATAAGCTTGCTTTACAGCCTATTAGCCCTGCTCGCTTGCGCTTTGATCAGCGGATTTTTTGCCGCGCAATTATCATCTCCGCTCATTGATGGCATGAACTCGCTCGAAACCGGGCTGCTTAATTTTAAAGATGGTGAGCTGGCTACATTATTAGCCTATGATGGCAGTGATGAGCTAGGTGATTTATGCCGGCTTTATAACCAAACCGCAAAACAGCTTCGCCAAGAAAAACAATGGATATATCAGCGCGAGTTGATGCTCGACAAAGTGCTGCAAAGCTCGCCACAAGCTGTGCTTTTGACTAACGACCAAGGCTTTATTGTGTATAGCAACCACAGTGCCCGCAGCTTACTTGATGCTAAATCAGCCCTTGAAGGCGCCAAGCTTGAAAACTTATTAGATTCAAGCTGCGAGCAATTAACCCGCGCGATTCACAAAGGCGTTGATGGTTTATTTACCCTCGACAAAGCAGATCAAGAATCACAAACTTGGCACATGGCAACAGGCCGATTATTACTAAATAATCAGTTTCACCAACTGTATGTTTTTAAACAACTGACCCGTGAACTTAGCCGCCAAGAAGTAGAGGTATGGAAAAAAGTTATTCGTATTATTAGCCATGAGCTTAACAACTCCCTAGGGCCAATGTCGTCGATGCTTCATAGCGCGCAACTATTAACGAAAGAAGTCGATGAACCACGTTTAAAAAGGGTATTTACCACCATTGAAGAGCGCATAAAACACCTTAATGAGTTTGTGCAAGGCTATGGTAAATTTGCCAAGTTACCCACCCCTCAACTATCAACGATTAACTGGCCGACGCTGATTGAGCAATTAAAAAGTCAGTGGCAGGTTGAAGTATCACTTGATGAGCGAGTGACAACTGACGCTGATCACACTCAGCTCGAACAATTACTTATAAACTTATTAAAAAATGCCTATGAATCGGGTTCAAACCCCGAAGATGTCAGCTTAACAGTGCAACAAGAAGCAAGTGGCACACACATCACAGTGAGCGATAAAGGCAAAGGCATGAGTGAAGCTGTAATGGCTAACGCACTTATTCCCTTTTACTCCACTAAAGCAACAGGCAGTGGCCTAGGGTTAGCACTTTGCAGGGAAATAGTTGAAGCGCACCACGGGCAAATTAGCTTGCATAACCGCGAGCAAGGTGGATTAAGCGTGCATGTTTTGCTGCCAGCTTAATAAATTTGATATAAAAAAAGCCGCAATCAGCGGCTTTTCTCTACACTAAAAATAATTATTCAGCGTCTTTTTCTTTGTACTTTGCTGCTGTTTCAGTGATTAGTGGCTGTAATTCACCACGTTGAAACATTTCGATGATAATGTCACAACCACCGATAAGCTCGCCTTCTACCCATAGTTGTGGGAAAGTTGGCCAGTTTGCGTATGCAGGTAACTCTGCACGGATATCTGGGTTAAGTAGAATGTCAACGTAAGCAAACTGCTCACCACACGCCATAAGTGCTTGTGATGCTTGTGAAGAAAAACCACAGTTAGGTAACTTTGGTGATCCTTTCATGTAAAGAAGGATAGGATTTTCAGAAATTTGCTGTTTAATTTTATCGATGGTTTCCATTTACAACCTCAAAAAAGACATTGGCTTACTACATTGGCCTTGAAAAAGTTTCACTGTGGCCTCAGATATATAACTTAAAATCGGCATTCGTAGCCACAATTTTAAATAGTCTTTAGCAATAGCATTGCTGTTTGCTAAAACTTGAGTAAAATACTCAACAATTATAGTAACACTATAATACCACTTGGTATAGGGAAGTACGCGGTTTACCTTGCTATTACCTATAACTGAGTGGACTATCAACCAAGAAGATGGAGATAAAAAATGGCATTTGAACTACCGTCACTACCATACGCAATCGATGCATTAGAGCCACATATTTCAAAAGAGACTCTAGAGTTTCACCACGGTAAACACCACAACACTTACGTTGTGAAATTAAACGGTCTGATCCCAGGCACAGAATTCGAAAACAAATCTCTAGAAGAAATCGTATGTTCTTCAGAAGGTGGCGTATTTAACAATGCTGCACAAATCTGGAACCACACGTTCTACTGGAACAGCCTATCTCCAAACGGCGGTGGCGAGCCTACAGGCGCAATCGCTGACGCGATCAACGCTAAATGGGGTTCTTTCGACGCATTCAAAGAAGCGTTAAACGACAAAGCAGTAAACAACTTCGGTTCAAGCTGGACTTGGTTAGTTAAACTAGCTGACGGCACACTTGATATCGTTAACACATCAAATGCTGCAACGCCTTTAACTGATGAAGGTGTTACTCCAATCCTAACTGTGGATCTTTGGGAACACGCTTACTACATCGATTACCGTAACGTTCGTCCAGATTACCTAAAAGGTTTCTGGGCATTAGTTAACTGGGACTTCGCGAACGCTAACTTCGCTTAATCTTCTGTTACTAGCAGTAATCAAAAAAAGACGCTTCGGCGTCTTTTTTATTGCCAGTGCACGCCCCTTCTAAGTCGCAGCCAAGCCCTCAGCCAAAAAGCGTAATCAAGATGAGCTTTTTTCAATTAAATTCTTAATTTTCTTGCGCAAAAATTCAAAATCGTGACTAAGCTTTAATTAGCCTTTGCTTTTCTCTTAATCTAATTACACGTCATTTTAGCGGGTTTTCGGAGGTCTCTATGAGTATTTTTGAGCATTACCAATCACGATACGAAGCAGCGCAAGAAGAAGAATACAGTATTGAGGAATTTCTCGAGATCTGTAAGAAGGATAAATCAGCTTATGCCAGCGCACCTGAGCGGCTACTGATGGCCATTGGTGAGCCGGAGATTATCGACACATCAACCGATGCGCGCTTAAGCAGGCTCTTTTCTAATCGCGTAGTCGCACGCTACCCTGCATTTCACGATTTTTATGGTATGGAAGATGCCATTGAACAAATTGTCTCTTATTTAAAACATGCTGCGCAAGGCTTAGAAGAATGTAAGCAAGTACTGTATTTACTTGGCCCGGTAGGTGGCGGTAAATCATCAATTGCTGAAAAGCTAAAATACTTAATGCAGCAGGTACCTATTTACTCAATCAAAGGCTCGCCTGTTAACGACCACCCTTTAGCGTTATTTGACCCAAATGAAGACGCAGAGCTTTTAGAAAAAGAATACGGCATTAAACCGCGTTATTTAAAAACCGTGATGTCACCGTGGGCTGCAAAACGCTTAAGCGAATTTAACGGTGATATTAGCCAATTTAGAGTGGTTAAGCGCTTCCCATCTATTTTAAATCAAGTCGCGATTGCGAAAACAGAGCCTGGCGATGAAAACAATCAAGACATTTCAGCGTTAGTGGGTAAAGTCGATATTCGCCAGCTTGAGCACTTTGCACAGAACGACCCTGATGCCTATGCCTACTCAGGTGCACTTTGTTTAGCGAACCAAGGCTTAATGGAATTTGTGGAAATGTTTAAAGCGCCAATCAAGGTGCTACACCCACTGCTTACAGCAACGCAAGAAGGCAATTACAACGGCACAGAAGGCATTAGCGCCCTGCCGTTTAATGGCATGATTTTAGCTCACTCAAATGAATCTGAGTGGCAAACATTTAAGAACAACAAAAACAATGAAGCATTTTTAGACCGTGTTTACATCGTCAAAGTGCCTTATTGTTTACGTGTATCTGAAGAAGTTAAAATTTACAACAAACTACTCGAAAACAGTGAATTACATGATGCGCCTTGTGCACCGGGCACATTAAAAACACTGGCACAATTTACCACCCTTTCGCGAATTAAAGAGCCAGAAAACTCAAGTATCTATTCAAAAATGCGGGTGTATGACGGCGAAAGCTTAAAAGATACTGATCCGAAAGCGAAGTCGTATCAAGAATACCGCGATTACGCAGGTGTTGATGAGGGCATGACCGGGCTTTCTACCCGCTTTGCGTTCAAGATTCTATCGCGGGTATTTAACTTCGATACCACTGAAGTGGCAGCCAACCCAGTGCACTTATTCTATGTTCTTGAACAGCAAATTGAGCGAGAGCAATTTACCGCCGATGTTGAAGAGCGTTACTTAAGCCACTTAAAAGGATACCTCATTCCTCAGTATGTAGAGTTTATCGGGAAAGAGTTACAAACAGCCTATTTAGAATCGTACTCAGAATATGGGCAAAACATCTTTGACCGCTACGTCACTTATGCAGATTTCTGGATCCAAGATCAAGAATACCGTGACCCAGATACAGGCCAGTTATTTGACCGTGCAGCTCTTAACGCAGAACTTGAGAAGATTGAAAAACCTGCGGGTATTTCAAACCCTAAAGATTTCCGTAATGAGATAGTTAATTTCGTACTGCGGGCGCGTGCCCACAACCAAGGCAAGAATCCGCTTTGGACCAGCTACGAAAAACTTCGCACAGTTATTGAGAAGAAAATGTTCTCAAATACCGAAGATCTGCTGCCGGTTATTTCCTTCAATGCGAAAACCTCGGCTGAAGATCAGAAAAAACACGAAGACTTTGTCAATCGTATGGTTGAGAAAGGCTATACCCAAAAACAAGTACGTTTACTTTCTGAATGGTATTTACGCGTTAGAAAATCGCAGTAAAAAACGTTTGTTTTAAGGGGGTTGTTATGGCGCATTTTATTGACCGACGCCTGAATGGAAAAAACAAAAGTACCTTGAATCGTCAACGGTTCATCAGGCGTTATAAAAAACAGATTAAAGAAGCGGTATCTGATGCCATTAATAAGCGCAGCGTAACCGATACCACCAGCGGCGAGAGTATCTCTATTCCGCAACGTGATATCAGTGAGCCAATTTTTCATCAAGGACGTGGTGGCGACCGTGAACAGATCCACCCAGGCAATGATCAGTTTTCGACGGGCGACAAAATCAAGCGCCCGCAAGGAGGCGGTCAAGGTGGTGGTAGTGGCGAAGGTGAAGCCAGTGACTCTGGTGAAGGACAAGACGACTTTGTATTTTCTATTTCAAAAGATGAATACTTAGACTTATTGTTCGAAGATCTTGAGCTGCCTAACCTGCAACAAAACCAGCTCGATAAACTGGTGCAAATGAAAACCCATCGCGCTGGTTTTTGTAACGACGGCATGCCAAGCAATATTGATATTGTTCGCTCACTACAAGGCTCGCTTGCTCGCAGAGTGGCAATGACTGCAGGCAAAAAACGTCACCTTGCAGAGCTTGAGGGTCAGCTCGCTCTGCTACAAGCTGAGCAGCAGCCAGACAAGGCGGCAATTGCCTTACTTGAACGCCAAATTGAGGAGCTGCAAAACCGCATTAAAGCAGTACCATTTATTGATAATTACGACTTACGTTTTCGTAATTATGAAAAGCAACCACACCCAACAAGCAAAGCTGTGATGTTTTGTTTAATGGATGTGTCTGGCTCGATGGATCAAGCAACGAAAGACATGGCAAAACGCTTTTATATTCTGCTTTATCAATTTTTAACTCGTAGCTACAAAAATATAGAGGTTGTCTATATTCGCCATCATACCCAAGCGAAAGAAGTCGATGAGCAAGAGTTTTTCTATTCTCAAGAAACGGGTGGCACCATAGTATCAAGTGCATTAAAACTGATGAACGAAATCATCGCTGAACGTTATAACCCTGAAGAGTGGAACATTTACGCAGCGCAAGCCTCTGATGGTGATAACTGGGCCGATGACTCGCCAAACTGTGGTGAAATCTTACGAAATAAACTGTTAAAGGCGGTGCGCTATTACGCCTATATCGAAATTACCGCTCGTGCTCATCAAAGTTTATGGCGAGAGTATCAATCAATAGTGCAAACCCACGACAATTTTGCCATGCAACACATTCGTGGCGTTGAGGACATTTACCCTATTTTCCGTGAATTATTTAAAAAGAATCGTCAGCAGCAAGGCGCCGCATAGCCTTGCCAGTGAGGTAAAGTATGGCCGATAAACGTATTAGCGACGGTCCTGATTGGACATTTGATCTATTAACAGAGTATCAAACTGAAATTGAACGGGTAGCGAAAATTTATAAACTCGATACCTACCCGAATCAAATTGAGGTGATCACTGCTGAACAAATGATGGATGCCTATTCGAGTGTGGGTATGCCGATTGGCTACAGCCACTGGTCGTATGGTAAAAAGTTCATTCAAACAGAGCAAAACTATAAACGTGGGCAAATGGGCCTTGCTTATGAAATAGTTATTAACTCAGACCCGTGTATTGCCTATTTAATGGAAGAAAACACACTGCCTATGCAAGCCTTGGTAATGGCCCACGCCTGCTATGGTCACAACTCATTTTTTAAAGGCAATTACTTATTCAAAACCTGGACTGATGCCAGCTCAATTATCGATTACTTATTATTTGCCAAAAATTATATTGCTAAGTGCGAAGAGAAATACGGTATTACCGAGGTCGAAAACCTGATTGATTCATGCCATGCATTAATGAATTATGGTGTAGACCGTTACAAGCGACCGCAACGTATTTCACTTTTTGAAGAACAAAAACGCCAACAAGAACGTGAAGACTACTTACAATCACAAGTCAACGAATTGTGGCGCACGATCCCTACTTCGCAGCAAGAGTCGAAAAAGCGTGAGCGCCGTTTTCCAGAAGAGCCACAAGAAAACATTTTGTACTTCATCGAAAAAAATGCCCCACTACTTGAGTCATGGCAACGAGAAATAATTCGAATTGTGCGTAAAATTTCGCAATATTTTTACCCACAAAAACAAACTCAAGTGATGAATGAGGGCTGGGCTACGTTTTGGCATTACACCATTTTGAACCACCTGTACGATGAAGGTAAGCTCACCGATGCCTTTATGCTCGAGTTTTTGCAAAGTCACACCAATGTGGTGTATCAACCGCCCTACAACAGCAATTATTATTCAGGGATCAACCCCTATGCTCTTGGCTTTAACATGATGGTTGATATTCGCCGTATTTGTGAAAACCCAACAGAAGAAGACAAGAAATGGTTTCCGGAGTATGCCGGCAGTGATTGGTTGGAAACCCTGCACTTTGCAATGCAAAACTTTAAAGACGAGAGCTTTATTAGCCAGTTTTTATCACCAAAAATTATTCGTGATTTTAAGTTGTTTACCATTATTGATCATGAAAAAGAGCCGACTCTCAATGTCGGTGCCATCCATGATGAAATGGGCTATCATCAGGTTCGTGAAACCCTGTCGGCACAATACAATCTAAGTAATCACGAACCAAATATTCAAGTGTATAATGTTGATATTAGAGGAGATCGTTCACTTACTCTGCGTTATGTACCGCATAACAATATTCCGTTAGCTAAATCCAAAGATGAAGTGTTAAAACACCTTTACAGGCTATGGGGCTTTAAGGTAAAACTGGAACAAGAAACCGCAACAGGTGAAGTTTCATTATTGGGTGAATGCCCAAGCAGTGATACCCGACACACAACAGAGTAGCCAAAAATGAATAAAAAAATACTGGTGATCATCGACTCTACAGCCGATGCTAAAACGTCTATATTACATGCAAAGCAAAAAGCCAAAGGCGTGAAGCATATTGATATTGTTGCTTTTAGCTACGAAGACACCAATAACATTTTATTCTCTATTCCACCTGATGAAGCGCTCGCTATTCAAGACAAAGAGCTCGCTAAAGTCCGTGCAGCACTTGGTCCATTTATTAGTGAGCATTTAGATGATGGTAGCTATACTTTGCAAACCCTGTGGCATGAAAGCCCAGTACAGTGGCTAGCCAATGAGCTTGATACGTCAGACTATGAAATGGTGATTAAAACTCGCCACATCGACGAAGAAACGCAATTTACAGAGCTAGACTGGCAGCTTATTCGCTTTAGTCCACTACCGCTTTATTTGGCCGCCGATAACAAGTGGCGTAACAATACCAATGTACTGGCAGCCCTTGATTTAGGCAGCGAAAAGGCGACTAAATACTGTTTAAACGAAGCAATTATCAAAGCAGGCTTAGCCTATGCTAAAGACTACGACAGCGAGTTTTACGCTTGTTATACCGTACATGTATCGCCGTTTTTACGTGATTTAGGTATTGTATTTTCAGATGAGCAAGTGATTAACGCCTTTGAAAAGCTACCCGTAGCCCAGCGTACCTTAATCGAAGCCCACGACTTAAAAGACAAGCTTAAAATCAAAGCCGGTGTGGTTGAGCAAGTGATCCCAAGTGTTGCAGCTAAATTAAATGCAGACTTAGTGATTATGGGGTCGGTGGGTAATACAGGTATTAAAGGTCATCTAATTGGTAATACCGCCGAAAAAGTCATGAAGCTACTTAAAACAGATATTCTTGTTCTTCCGCCACTTGGGGTTTAACCCGCAAACTTAATCGGATTGTTATAAAAAAGGGGCTTATTTGCCCCTTGTTTGTTTATAAATCTGTATAAGCTGTGACCTTGTTACGGCCGTTTTCTTTTGAGTGATATAAGGCTTTATCGGCTGCTTCAACCCACTTTTCGTAGCGATCAAACTTCTCGTCGAAGCACGCAAAACCAATACTGACCGTCAGTTGAATTTGTTTGCCATCAAAGTAAATTGATGAGTTCTCAATCAGTGTTCTTAGTCGCTCAGCAAAGATATGTGCACCTTGATGATCAGTATCAAGCAAGGTTACCGCAAACTCTTCACCGCCATAGCGACCTGCTAAGTCTGTTTCACGTAGAGTTTTACGCAGTAAGTCTGCAATATGACGCAGCGCCTCATCACCGCCGCGATGGCCATGCTCATCATTCACCTTTTTAAAGTGGTCAATATCAAACATTAACAAGGTGCTGCACCCGCCACTACGCACTATGCGCATGTATTCTTTGCGTAGCTTTTCTTCCCAATAACCACGGTTAGTAAGCTTAGTAAGTGCATCGGTACGGCTCATTTGTTCAAGCTTACTGTTGGCTTCTTCTAGCTCTTTTTTATTCACCGCTTCATCGGTTACATCATAGATAATGATACAGATATGCGATACTTCACCTGTGGTCGTCGTCAGCGGAATAAAAGTGGCATTTTGATACATATGATCCGCTTTACCGGTAATCGGACGGTAATTTTTAAAACGGAAAATATACGGCTGCTGCTCCCAAATAGTAAACGAGCGATTATTTAGAATGAATACAGACTCAGATTTGCTGCGAAACCATTTTTCATCAATTGATGGAAATAAGTCAAACAGGTCTTTATCTTTCACCGCGCTTGGTAATAAGCCGGAATGGTTTTCCATAAACCCATTCCAGATGCATACTTTGTAGTCTCTATCGAGCACCACTAGGCCTACATCAACGGTATTAAACATATCCATTAACCAATGGAGTTCATTCATATTAAAATCGGCTGCAGGCATAGTTTAGTCTTCTAATAAATAAGCTACTTTGTACTTAAGGGTTTTTAATGAGTCCTCGGTGAACAGCAACATCAAATCACAGTTAATATTATGATTTTCGATGCCATAGCTGATCTCAATCGCCAGCGTTCGTTGCCAGCGAGATTTATTGGCTTTTACTAAGTCGGTCACATCACAATGCTGTCCTAGCACCACAGGATGACCTTGGCTAAAACGCATATCGAGCTGTTTAGAAAGCCCAGTTAAAATCGCGCCAATTAGAATGTTGCTGACATCCATCAGCAGCTCAAGCTCAACTTTATCGTTAAGCTCGCCTTCGTAATTCATAAGTGACGCAATTTCTTTAAAACTTGAATCATTCAATAGCAATAAGGCTTCACCAGATACACCACCACCGATAAAACCTTGGCACACACCAGATGTAGTGGCATTCGCATCAATCGAGCGTAAAGCCATATCGAGCTCATTTACCTCTAATACATTTACATTAGGAATAGGAAGCTTTACGAATACATTAAGAAGACGCGCTAATAAGTCCCCTGCTTGCCCCATAGCCACGTTTGTGAGCTCTTGATAGATGTCACGTACATCAGGGTCAACTTGCTCACCTAGCTTATTAGCAAGGCGCTCACGCATGGCTTTATCTTTAATGCCATGATGCTCGATGATATTAGCAAGCTTTTCTGCAGAGCAAGGTTTTTGAATAAAGTCGATAGCGCCTAACTCAAGCACACGTTGGTGAGCGTTAGGCTGAATATCACCAGACACAACCACGGTGAGAACATGAAGGTCTTGTTCTTGAATAGCTTGAAGTACTTCGTAGCCATCCATTTCAGGCATGTTTAAATCGAGAAAAAGTATTTCAGGCTGAATTTTTTTGATTTGCTCAATACAATGAACACCGTCTTCAGCAAACTCAACTTTAATATCCCAATCATCGGGTAAAGAGCGTGCTAATTGTCGACGAGCTAACTTTGAATCATCACAAACTAATACCGATGTTGACATACTCTCTCTCTAAATCCGTACTTTTTAACTAGACGCAAATTGGCCTAGCAACTTTATTCTTATTTTTATATATAAAAAATAGGGTCACGAACACATGTTAATCAAACTACTGGTTATTTACAATTTTAAATTGTACTAATCCTTGGAGCCACCTCATGAGTATAATACACTGATGTTAAATGCGTTAATTTGAAGGAATCTTATTATGTTACGTCCACTTATATTTGCATTAAGTGCAGTGTGCACGTTTAGTTATGCAGGTGATTTATCAGAAAATAGTTTAGATGCTGGTAAGGTTTCTGCCCAGTCTAAGCCAGTCACTTTACTAGGACAAGGTGTTGAAGTTGGTCAAAAAGCGCCTAATTTTAAAGTAGTAGATGGCAGCTTTACGCCAGTCACACTAGACAACTATCAAGGCCAAGCCGTGCTTTTAAGCGTTGTGCCAAGTTTAGACACCGGTGTATGTAGTATTCAAACCAAACACTTTAATGAAAAAGTAGCTTCAGAATACCCAAGTGTGGCGATGCTAACCTTAAGCGCAGACTTACCGTTCGCACAGAAGCGTTTTTGTAAAGCGGAGAATATAGACAAAGTAGTGACTTTATCTGACTCAGTATGGCGTGACTTTGGTAAGAACTATGGTTTGATTATCAAAGATATGGGCTTGTTAACCCGCGCCGTATTTGTGCTCGATAAAGAACATAACATCGTTTACAAGCAGCTTGTCGATAACCTTTCAAAAGAGCCTGATTACGACAGTGCTATTGCGGCATTAAAGAAACTATAAAGCGCAATTTAACTTGCAGTGAGACAGACATAAAAAAACCGCCCAGAGGCGGTTTTTTTATGTCAACAATTAGGCTATTAACCTAAAAGCTCACCAAGTTGTTGGCTAACAGCTTCAACAGCTTGAGTACCGTCTAATTTGTGGTACTGAGTGTTGCCTGCTTTCGCTTCAGCTTGGTAGTAATCAACTAATGGTTTAGTTTGGTCGTGGTAAATACCTAAACGCTTACGAACTGTTTCTTCAGTGTCGTCATCACGAATGATTAGGTCTTCACCTGTGATGTCATCTTTGCCATCAACTTTAGGTGGGTTATAAACAACGTGATAAACACGACCAGAGCCAGGGTGTACACGACGGCCGCCCATACGCTCAACGATGATTTCATCAGCAACGTCAAATTCGATAACGTGATCAACTACCACGCCATTCTCTTTCATTGCATCTGCTTGAGGAATAGTACGAGGGAAACCGTCTAGTAAGAAACCTTTTTCGCAATCTGGCTTAGCAATGCGCTCTTTAACTAGACCGATAATAATTTCGTCAGATACTAATTGACCTGCATCCATTACTTTTTTAGCTTCAAGACCAAGTGGTGTACCTTCTTTGATTGCTGCACGCAGCATATCGCCCGTAGAAATTTGTGGAATACCGTATTTGTCCATCAAAAACTGAGCTTGAGTACCTTTACCTGCACCCGGCGCGCCCAAAAGAATAATGCGCATATCATTGTCCTCTGTGTGATACTAATCTTAAAAAATGGTCGATCAGTGGAGTTTTGTTTTTAGAGCCTGAATTCTTCCACAACTGAAGCTATACCTCAAGTAACTTATACCAATTGCCTATATTAGCGGCAATAAAAAAGGGAGCCTTGCTCCCTTTTCCAACTCATTGCGCTAAAACGCTTATTTGCTTAAATCTAGCATAAGTTTGTTCAATCGAGTTACAAAGCCTGCGGGGTCTTTTAAAGTACCGCGCTCAGCCAATAATGCTTGATCTAGAAGTACTTCTGACCACTGGGCAAATTTGTCTTCATCTTGTTCAACATTTAAGTGTTTAACAAGCTGATGCTCTGGGTTAAGCTCAAAAATTGGCTTTTGCTCAGGCACTGTTTGACCAACTGATTCCATTAACTTTTGCATTTGCGAGCTCATATCGTGCTCATCTGCAACAACACATGCAGGCGAGTCAGTTAGACGGTGCGTAAAGCGTACGTCTTTAACCTTATCACCTAGTGCTGTTTTAATGCGCTCGACTAGACCAGCAACTTCTTTTTCTGACTCTTCTTGCGCTTTTTTCGTTTCTTCGTCATCCATGTTGCCTAAATCTAAGTCACCACGGGTAATTGACTGGAATGATTTTTCGTTAAACTCTGTTAAGTAGCTCATCATCCACTCATCAACACGGTCGCTTAGAAGCAATACTTCGATGCCCTTCTTACGGAAGATCTCTAAATGTGGTGAGTTCTTCGCTGCAGCGAATGAATCAGCAACTACATAGTAGATTTTGTCTTGCTCTGGCTTCATACGCTCAATATATTGCTCAAGCGATACATTTTGTGTGCTTTCATCAGTATGTGTAGAAGCAAAACGCAATAGCTTAGCAATGGCTTCTTTGTTAGCCGCATCTTCAGCTGGGCCTTCTTTTAACACCTGACCAAATTCGTTCCAGAACGTTTGGTAATCTTCTTCGCGGTTTTTCGCCATACGCTCAAGCATCTTAAGTACGCGCGATGTACACCCTTTACGGATTGCTTGCGTTACTTTGTTGTCTTGCAAGATTTCACGCGACACATTTAGTGGTAAGTCGTTTGAATCAAGTAAACCTTTTACAAAGCGTAAATAGCTTGGCATGAACTGCTCAGCATCATCCATAATGAAAACGCGTTGCACATACAGTTTCAAACCTGATTGACGTTCGCGGTTCCATAAATCGAAAGGTGCTTTTTTCGGGATGTATAACAAGCTGGTGTATTCTGTTTTACCTTCAACCTTGTTATGTGCCCAGCTTAGTGGCTCTTCCCAATCATGACCAATATGCTTATAAAACTCTTTGTACTCTTCGTCTGTTACTTCTGACTTATCACGAGTCCATAGTGCTGTTGCGCGGTTAATACCTTCCCACTCGCCTGGCTGCGCTGGAATTTTCTCGCCGTCAGGACCTTCTGATTCAGGTACTTCTGCTTTATACATTTCTACTGGAATAGAAATATGGTCTGAATACTTAGTTACGATGCTACGTAAACGGAACTCATCAGCAAACTCTGTTTCGTCTTCACGAAGGTGAAGAATGATTTCAGTACCACGTGATGGTTTATCAATCTCTTGTAATGTGTACTCACCTTCGCCTGCAGATTGCCATTCAATACCTTGGCTTTCACCTGCTTTACGCGTACGCACTGTTACTTTGTCAGCAACGATAAACGCTGAGTAAAAACCAACACCAAATTGACCAATCAATTGTGAATCTTTGCTTTGGTCACCAGTTAGGTTTTGGAAAAATTCTGCGGTGCCTGATTTTGCAATTGTACCTAGTGAATTGATCACATCTTCACGACTCATACCAATACCGTTATCAGTAATGGTGACCGTGTTTGCGTCTTTATCGGCACTGATACGTACTTTTAGTTCCGCATCGTTTTCGTATAAATCGCCATTAGAAAGCGCAAGGAAACGTAATTTATCTGCCGCATCTGACGCGTTTGATACAAGCTCACGTAGGAAAATCTCTTTATTAGAGTAAAGAGAGTGAATCATCAGGTTTAATAGTTGTTTGACTTCTGTTTGAAAGCCTAATGTTTCTTTTTGTGCTGCAGTCATTGTGTAAATCTCCAATTAACAAAGTGTCTAATCTGCACTATGACTCTTTATATGGGGCAGGCTTTTTGAACTTCAAGGCAAAAAATTAAATTTACGGCTAAATTGGGGAGCTATACACAAAAAAGCCTGCTTAAAGCAGGCTTTTGATACCATTTTCGGTATTAGTTTTGGTTTACGGCGCGTCGTCCGCTAAATGCGTGCATCAATGTCATACCATCGAGCAAGTCGAGCTCACCACCAACAGGGACACCGTGAGCAATACGAGATGCACCAACCTGATACTTATGACAAAGCTCAGCAATGTAGTGGGCAGTGGTTTCACCTTCAACACTTGGATTGGTTGCGAGGATCACCTCATTAATGCCGCCTTGTTGCAACTTGCTTTCAAGAATATCAAGGCCAATTTCTTTTGGTCCTATGCCATCAATTGGCGACAAGTGACCCATTAAAACAAAGTAAAGACCTTGGTATTGACCAGTTTGCTCAATAGCGAGTACATCGGTTGGTGATTCAACCACACACAATAAACCACTATCCTGGCGTTTAACACTTGAACAAATATCGCATACAGCTTGCTCTGTAAAAGTACGACAAGATTGACAGTGCCCTACTTCATCCATTGCCTTGGTTAATGCATGACCAAGCTGTTTACCACCCTGACGGTCACGCTCAAGCAAATGAAAAGCAATGCGCTGTGCCGACTTAGGACCTATGCCCGGCTGGCATCGTAGCGCTTCAATTAGCTGTGTTAAACTAGGAGATAGTTGCATACAAAATCACTTAGAATGGCATTTTCATACCTGGTGGTAATTGCATACCGCCAGTTACTTTGCTCATGCGCTCTTGAGTTTCTTCAGCAACACGACGTACAGCATCGTTACACGCTGCCGCTAATAAATCTTCAATCATGTCTTTGTCGTCTTCCATTAGGCTGTCATCTAATTCAACACGACGAACATTGTGGTTACCAAGCATAGTTACTTTAACTAGGCCTGCACCTGCTTCACCTACAACTTCAAGGTTTGCGATTTCTTCTTGGGCTTTTTGCATGCGCTCTTGCATTTGCTGCGCTTGCTTCATCATGTTACCCATTCCACCTTTAAACATAACTGTCTCTCTTTCTAAACTACTTTAATTGGCATGAAGATAAGGGCTATTGTAACTAATTACAATGCCTGAATACTGTTTTCATCGATTATAGCGCTAAATAACTGCTGAAATTGCACTATATTTTCATCGCTATTTATTACATCAATGGCTTGTTGATGACGTCCCGCATCAATTTTTTGTTGAATCAAATATGGTGAATCAATTACGCCATCAGCAAACTCGATACTAAGCTCAACATTATGGCCGTAAATTTCACTCAATGCAGCATTGAGCTTTTGCCTAAGCACTGCGCTATCTAAATGGCGCTGTGATGAATCAACTTCAATGTGAAGCTGATTATTCTGCTTGGTAAAAATTGAATGCAGCGCAAATTGGCGCATGCGACCACCCAGTCCCATGCGTTTAATTAAATACGCCCATTCGTCTTGTTCGTGTGCAAATTTAATACTGCTGATCGGGCTTTCAAAATCATCAGGTATCGGAATACTGGCTTCTTCAACTACTGGCTCTGGCGCTTTTTGTGGATTGATCTGCTCAAGTAACTCTGGCGCTAAGTTTTCGGTGATTGTTTGATGCTTTTCTCGAAAGTCGACTTTTTTTACTTTACTACTGCTCTCCCCCGCTTGCTGGGGGATGGGCTTTTTTACTTCAGCAGCCATTGCTTGCTGCTGAGGCTGAATATTGGACGCGGCTGTGCTTTGTTGCGCTGGCGGCTCTGCTTTGGGCTTAGCTTCAGGCTGTGGTTCTGCTTTAGCATTAGTTTGCGTTGCTGCACCACTTAAACGCCCAGCACCTGAAATATTGCGGTCTTGTAAAATACGAGCAATGGCCGACTGCGCCTGACTTTGCTGCTGTTGTAATTGTGCAGGTGCAGTTTGCTGTTGCTGAGGCGCAGATGCTTCATTGGCAGTAAAGCCCTGATCATAGGCGCTATTCATCACATCATCGTATTGCGCAGCAAGTGATGAGTCCATTTCTGCATCATTATCTTCCATATAATCTTGCGAAGAATACTCTGATGATGAGTACTCAGCAGCTGGCACTTGCTCTGAGTGGCTTTGCTCTTGCTGTTGAGGCGCTGGTTGAACTTCAGCGGCCATTGCAGTTTCAACAGATTGCTGAGGCTGTTGACCAGCATCAGGCTGTGCTACTGCAGTTGCTTCAACTTGCTGGGCAGGCTCATAGCTATATGCCGTCTCTGTCTTGGCAGCTTGATTAGGTTCTGCTTGAATAGGCTCAGCTTGTGTTGGCTGAGGCTCTGAAGGAACAGCAGTTGTCTGTGCAGAGCTATGTGCAACTGGTGCTTGCTCTGAAGCTGCTTGTTCACGTTGCGCCGTTGATTTTTTCAATATATCACGCAGTGCACCGGCACCACTTGGCTTAACCTGTTGCTGGGTATTCGTTGGTGTTTGGCTTTGTGCAAATTGCGTAGGCTGGAATGCAAGCAGTCGCAACATGATCATTTCAAAACCAAGTTTAGCATCGGGTGCCCATTGCAAATCTTTTTTTCCATTTAATAGCAATTGGTAGTAAACCTGCATTTGCTGTGCATCAGTGGTTTGTGCCACCTGCTCAATAAAATCTCGGTTAGTATCATCAAGGGCCGCTGCACTAGGCACTAGTTGCACAAGCTGAATGAGATGCGTCAGGGCAATTAAATCGTCGAGCAAAGCTACAAAGTTAGGGTTTCGGCTAACGACCGCTTTTACTTCTTGAAGTAACGCATCGCCATCTTGGCACAATAACGCTGCTAACATGGTTTGGCTATATTGAGTATCCATCAAGCCAAGCATGGTTTGCACAGCCTGATGATTAATATTGCCATTGGTTTGCGCAATTGCTTGGTCTGTAAGACTCAATGCATCACGCATACTACCATCGGCTGCCTTAGCTAAAATAGACAATGATTTATCATCAAAACTTAGCTGTTCTTGATTAAGAACATGGGCAAGCTGATCATGAATTTCTGATTGCGACAAAGCATTTAAATTAAACTGTAAGCAACGCGATAAAATCGTCACTGGCAGTTTTTGCGGATCGGTTGTCGCTAATAAAAACTTCACATGCTCTGGGGGCTCTTCCAATGTTTTAAGTAATGCATTGAAACTGTGCTTTGACAGCATGTGAACTTCATCGATTAGGTATACCTTGTAACGACCACGTGTTGGTGCGTATTGAACGTTATCAAGGATTTCGCGGGTATCTTCTACTTTGGTACGTGATGCCGCATCGATCTCTAACAAATCGATATAACGGCCTGCTTCAATGTCAGTACAACTTGAACATTGGCCGCATGGCTCAGCAGAGATACCCTTATCGCAGTTGAGACTTTTTGCGAATATACGTGCGATGGTTGTTTTACCCACCCCACGGGTTCCAGTAAAGAGATAAGCATGATGGAGTCTATTTTGTGTTAATGCATTAACCAATGCCTGTTTAACATGAGACTGCCCCACTAACTCGTGAAAGGTTTGTGGTCGCCATTTCCTTGCTAGAACCTGATAACTCATTAATTATTCGCCTTCGAATTCAACCAACTTTAAGATTTTGATGCCCATATCAGCAACTCGTTGCTCACCACCCAGCTCAGGTAAAGAAACAACAAATGCGGCATCAGTTGCGTTACCGCCTAGTTTAGCAACTAATTTAGCAGTTGCTTCGATTGTGCCACCTGTCGCTAGTAAGTCATCTACCAGTAACACTTTATCGCCAGGGACAATTGCGTCTGTATGAAGCTCAAGAATATCTTCACCATACTCTAATTGGTAGCTTTGTGAAATCACTTCGCGAGGAAGTTTGCCTGGTTTACGAACTGGAATGAATGGAATACCTAGTGCATAAGAAAGTGGTGCACCGAAGATAAAACCACGAGATTCAGTACCGATGATTTTTGTAAAACCTTGGTCTTTATATGCTGCAATAAAGCTGTCGATAGTTGCTTTAAATGCGTCAGCATTAGCCATTAAAGTTGTTACGTCGCGGAACATAATGCCCGGCTTTGGGTAATCAGCGATCGTTGCAATGCTCTGTTTGATGAGCGTTGAAGTTGCTTGAGTCATAATTATACTGCTCAAAAAGTTTATCTAACAAAGCTCGAGAGTATAACATCACCTTAGTGGAAAGTCGGTAGCAAGTTTCGAAATTAATCACTTAACAAGAAATATCAACTATAAAAAAGGCTGCATTATGCAGCCTATTGTCTTAAATTTGCTTACGCAGATTAAGATAAAGAAGTGATCCAACCAAGAATAGCGTTTAGACAGCCAATGCCACCGAATACAGCTAAAAACGCAATGAAATAAGTTGCATTGAACGGATCTTTAAAGTCTTTATCATTCGACATAGTTACTACCTTTATTTAAGCACGACAAAATAAGGCGCACATAATAGTCGAACTGCCCTCATCAATAAAGAGCTTTAGCCGATTTTTAAACCAATGTATTAGTCACCACAATGCCGCGCTCTGCCATGGCGCTTAAGGTATTGAGCGCTCCCTGATACAGCTGCTCTTGGCTAAATTGAGGCGCATGCTCTGCAACTGCTTGGCATACATCATTTAAATCTGCACCCGACTGAGATTCTATAATATTAAGAAGTAATGCGGTCATCGCATTTGTCGATAAAAATTGTACTTCGTCATCGCTATCACGATAAACCACAAAGTAACTTGGTTGTGCTGCCGGTTCACTTGGTTGATTATCTGCACTGATGGTATGAACAGGAAAACTGTAACTCAAGTTACGCGCAAGTGAACTTAAGAATAATGCAGAGCTTGTCACTTGATGAGCCGATAAGCTCACTTCTTCTGCCACCTCTTGAGCAAACGATACATCAAGCTCAACCCATTCATAGTGCGCTAGCTCTAACATAAACGCGGGATCATCGCTTTGCATTTCATAGTCATTAGCAAGAAAGGCCAAAAACTCCCCTGCAATATCTAAAAAATAAGGTGATTTACAATCATGCTGGCTAAAAAACTGCCTAACGAGTCTGTGCCAAGCTTGCTCTGAATATAAACTTTTTAGTACTGGATACGCAGAGCTAACAAAGCCATCCACATTGTTAAAAAATAAGTCTCGGTAAATCGCCATCCGACGCTCTTCAACATCACTAGGCTTAGCATGTTGCTGAGGGTCGCGGATATGTGCCATAAACGCTTGCTGCACTTGCATAAAATGATTAGGCACTGTGTTTCACCCTTGCTTGGTTTTGTTTGTTGGCTGTTTGCTGTAGTGCTTCAATGGTTTTCAGTTCAGCTAATAACTCACTCATAGGAGGGATATTAAAATCTCGTTCTAACAAAGTGGGAAATACCCCATGAACTTCATAAGCTTTTTCAAGTAATTGCCAAACAGGATCGATAACTGGCGCACCATGGGTATCAACCAGTAAATCCTCTGCCTCAGTGTAGTGGCCCGCAACATGCCCATAGGCAATACGTTTTGTTGGTAACGCCGCTAAGAATTGCTCAGCGTCATAACCATGATTAATCGAATTAACGTAAATGTTATTCACGTCGAGCAGTAGTTTACAATCCGCTTCTTCTAAAACGGCATTGGTAAATTCAAGTTCTGTCATTTGCTGGCCGGGCGCGCCATAGTAAGAGACATTTTCGATGGCAATTGGCTGCTCTAGAATATCTTGTACTTGCCTAATACGAGAGGCCACATGTTTAATTGCATCTTCAGTAAACGGAATAGGCATTAAATCGTACATATGCCCTTCTCCCGAGCAGTAGCTTAAGTGTTCGCTGAATACACGAATATTATGCTCTTTAAAGAAAGCTTTTAGCGATTGCACAAAGTCAATATCAAGTGCTGCAGGTGAGCCAATCGACAACGATAAACCATGGCATACAAAGGCATGTTGTTCGGTAAGCTGTTTAAATTGTTTACCAAAACGCCCGCCTAGCTTGAGCCAATTTTCTGGTGCAACTTCTAAAAACTCAATGGGTTTTGGAACATCAATGAGCATTTCATCAAGCATTTCTCGGCGCAAACCTAAACCAACCTGCCCAAAATCAGCTACTGATTCTTTTAACATACTACCTCCTACTAAAAAGGGCCTTTACGGCCCTTTTAAAAGCTAAATGAGCGTTTAGTGGTTAGAACCACATTTACCTTCGCCACACTTACCTTCTTTAGCTTTCTTTTTGTCTGCGCCACATTTACCTTCGCCGCACTTTCCTTCTTTAGCTGCTTTTTTGTCCCCGCCACATTTACCTTCGCCGCACTTACCTTCTTTAGCCGCTTTTTTGTCTGCGCCGCATTTACCTTCGCCGCACTTACCTTCTTTAGCTGCTTTTTTATCTGCACCACATTTACCTTCGCCGCACTTGCCTTCTTTAGCTGCTTTTTTGTCCGCGCCACATTTACCTTCGCCGCACTTGCCTTCTTTAGCTGCTTTTTTGTCTGCGCCGCATTTACCTTCGCCACATTTGCCTTCTTTTTCGGCTTTTTTATCGCCGCCGCATTTACCTTCACCACATTTACCTTCTGCGGCATCTAGTTGATAGCCTGCTTGCATTTGCTGAAATTCAAATGGATTTGCACTGGCATCAGTGGCTGCAAAACTTGACGCACCTACTACAACCGCACCTAATGTTAATGCAATTGAATTTTTCTTAACTGTGTTCATTCGATGACTCTCTTTTTTATAAAGGGTTATTAAACAAGACCCGAGAACTAAAAATTACTTTCAAAATTTTTATAATTATTTTCTGAAAGTGCCAAGAATGCAAATTACGATTTATAAAACAATCCAGAACAGCTAGAATACGCGTCCTAATTTTTGATGAGTTAACAGGTATCATGCGACTAGTTTTAGCACCGATGGAAGGCGTTGTGGATTTTAAAATGCGACAACTCCTAACTGATTTAGGTGGATTTGATTTATGCGTAACAGAGTTTGTTCGTGTCGTTGAAGACACACTGCCCGAACGCGTATTTCATCGCTATTGTCCTGAGCTAAAAGCAGGTGGCTATACTCGTGCAGGTACGCCAGTGCGTATTCAGTTGCTAGGTCAAGTTGCCGATGCTTTGGCAGCAAATGCTGTTAAAGCAATACGCCTAGGCTCTCATGGCATCGACTTAAATTTTGGTTGCCCTGCTAAAACAGTGAACAAAAGTAAAGGTGGTGCGGTACTGTTAAAAGACCCTGAGCACATGTACGAAATTATTAAAGCCGTGCGTGATGCTGTTGATCCTTGCCATGAAGTTAGTGCCAAAATTAGGCTTGGTTTTGATGATGATAGTAACAGCCAAGAAATTGTTGATGCTGTTGTTAGCGCGGGTGCTTCAAGTCTTGCTATTCATGCCAGAACTAAAAGAGATGGTTACAACCCACCGGCATATTGGGAAAAAATCCCCCCATTGATCAAAGATAAAAATATTTCGGTCGTTGCTAACGGCGAAATTTGGCAAGTTGAAGATGCCATGCTTTGTCAAAAGCGCAGTCATTGCCAAGACCTAATGCTTGGTCGTGGTGCATTAGCGATGCCTGATTTAGCAAAACAAATAAAATCTCATGCAGAAAACGAGCATTACACTCCGATGTTATGGGAGCATGTAATATACCACATTATTCATTCATCTATGCATCAAGACGAGAGCAAATGTGAAAAGTATTTTGCTTCTCGTACTAAGCAGTGGCTCGGCTATTTAAAACGCCAATACCCACAAGCTAACGCACTTTTTGATGAGATCCGCCGCCTAAAAGCCAAAGATGAAGTTGCAGATGTACTAAGAAAGTACGCGAAAGCGCCGAGTATTGATACAAATCATAATTAGCCAATCGATTTTGTTTGATAATACTAGTATTGCCCACTTGGAAGAAAAGCGATGAACAATACTGAAATTCAAACAAAGTTATCTGCGGAACTTGCGCAGGTTAGACAACGTTTACTCGATATGCTGGCTAATTCTGATCAAGCCTATCATCAGCAACTGCTATCGCAACTCAAGGATAATCCCCCTTCAGACTGGTTAGAGCTGACAGCAAATAATCTCGGTTCTGAGTATCAAATATTGATTGCTCGAATAGAAAAGTTAGAAGCAGCACTATGCCAAATCGATATTGGGCAGTATGGCTATTGCTGTGATTGTGAAGAAAAAATTGATGACGAACGTTTACTTGCAGATCCTGCAAGCCAACGCTGTCGACGTTGCGCTCCATAGAGCGCAGCGCTGTACTAATTTATAAAAATAAAGCTCATCGCAGGATAAAGCACGATATCCTCAATTAACCAATCAGCTTGCTGCTGATCTACACCTAAACGCTTCATCAAGTTAACACGTGCTTGCTGTTCACTCCACGTGTGATAATGAATACCTAAGTCAGTTTCCATCATAACTTGCCAGAAGTATTGCTCGCCTTGTGTTAATTTACGCTTACTTTTGAGCGGGTCGAGATAATCAAGTTGCCAATCAAGGCCTGTGTGCTGATGATTTTCTACAAAATAATTCATTACTAATGGTTTAGCGTGAGAGTCTGATACAGGTAATACAAAATCTGCACTCTGCGATTGCTTTAACGAAGCCTGTATCTCACTTAACCAATTTAAAGGTGGCTTAGTTTCACCACTAAAGTAATTAAGTTTACTTTGATACCAATCTTTACCGTTTGCCAAACCAACTAAACCAAGTTTTGTACGCGGTTTATACTGAGTTAAATATTGATTAAGTTTGTTTAGTGCTGCTTGTACACTGTCATCGCTATTATCAAGGTACGATTTGACCATATTATGTAAAAGCGTTAATTCGATTTTATTTAATTTCAGATTGCTTTGCTCAGCTGCAATTAACTGTGTTTCAACTAACTCTAGCCAGTTAGCTAGTGCATTTTCTGAGTAGTCATCTAATGAACGAGCTTGGCTAATAACATCACGTTGTACAGGCCATACAAAGTAACGCTCAGGATAACGCTCAGCAATAATTAAATAATTTAATTGCGCCTGTTGTGACACATCTAACTTAGTCGCTTTTAGTCCTTGATAAGCTTGATGACGCGCTTGCAAATAACTTTCTGAGAAAGGCCAGCTAGCAGCTTCACTTTGCTGTTCTTGAGTCGATAATAAATTATTAATAGTTTGCAGCGCTTGCTGCCCTTCACTAAATGTTTTGAAACCTGATGTTTGCTCAGAGCAAGCTATCAGCATCACACTTGCGACAACTAATAATACGATCTGTCTTAGCATTTTAAAATTCCATAAAAAAAGCCCCAGAGGGGCTTTTTAGTTTAAAACAACATCAATTAGATTTTTACACCGTTACGAGCGGCTTTATCTTTGATGAAGGTTGACCAGCTCTTCGCGAAACGACGCGTGCGCGGATCATCCATTGCTTTAGTGATAGCGTTGTAAGCTTGCTTGTACTTCTCTTGGTAGTAGTAAGCTTCAGCTAAATCAGAGTAGATAGTTCCTTTTTTGTCAGAACCTAACTCTAATGCCTTGTTCAAACGAACAACGGCTGCACTATAGTTTTGCGATTGTAAAAGTAATGAACCCGCTTTGCGATAAAGCTCTGCATCGTCATCAAATTTAGCCGCTTCTTCATAGTATTTAGCTGCTTTTTCAATATCTTTAGAACGGTGGTAGTTAGATGCCACTGCACTGATATTTTGCTTGTTACGCTTAACTTTTTCTTCGTTGATTGCCTTTTCAAGCACGACTGCTGCTTTGTAAGGAATATCATTTAACGAATAGAAGTTAGAAAGTACTTTGTATTCAACTTCGTTTTCAAAATAGCCATTTTTATAGGCAACTTCCATGGTCGCAAGACCTTTCTTGAAGTCTTCGGTTTGTAGGTAGTATTTACCTAAACCAACCCAGGCTTTTTTGTCTTCAGGCCAAACACGAACAATCTCTTCAGCTACTTCTACCATGTTTTTGTACTGTTTAAGTTCAAAATAGGCAGCTAGCTTTAATTGGTAAGAAGCTTTAGCAGGTTCTTTTGCCAATTCGATTGCTTTGTCTGCAGCAGGAAGTACGTCTTTGTAAAGTTTTAACTCGTAGTTTGCTTGCGCAATACGTGTATAAACTTTGTCGTCTTCCTCACCTGTGAAGTCCATCCAAGATGCATAAGCTTCTTTTGCTTTTGCATATTGCTCAGTACCCGCGTACATATCACCTAGAAGTTTTAGGCCTTGCTCTTGGTCAGCAAAGTTTAAAACGTCAGGTTTAACTGCCGCTGAGATGTGCTTAATAGCCAATTGGTACTGCTCTTTTTGAGCGTACATTTGACCTAAGTAACGATCAACTGTTGCCTTATCGAAATCATCTGAAGGATCAATTTCTTTAAGTAGTGCAATCGCTTCATCAAGCTTATCTTCATTGTACAAGTCAAACGCTTTAATAACTTTCTTACCAACGCGCTCGCCCATAACTTTAGTTTTTGCTTTTTTACGCGCTTCAATCTTCGCGTAATCTGGCGCCGCTAAAGCAGGTGCAGTGAAAGCTACACCTGATAGAGACATAAGAAGCGCAAGTGCAGTTACTTTAGATAAATTTCTCATTACTCGCCTCCTTAGTTGCCTTGGTTAAGTTTAAAGTCTAATTGTACTTGAAGACCAAATTGCTTCTGTGGTTTACCATCGATGATTTTCGGACGGTACTTCCACTTACGTAGCGCACGTTTAGCTTCGCGGTCGAAGATACGTTTAGGATCTGCGTCGATCACTTCAACATCTTCTACACCACCCACTTCATTGATAGTAAATGAAAGTTGTACCCAACCTTCTTTACCATCACGCGCTGCTTGCGTAGGGTATTTTGGTTCAATACGAACGATAGGTGTCGCGTCACCATCACGTCCAAATGCACCTGGACCACTTAGGCCACCAGCTGTGCTACCCACATCGATGCTTGGCATATTAAATGACAAACCACCAGTGTTCGGGTTGCTGTTTTCCGGCTGAGGCGGCTGCGGCTTAGGCGGCTGCTTTGGCGGTGGCGGAGGCGGAGGCGGAACACGCTTCCTCTCCTGCACCTTAGATTCAGGCGGATTCGTCATAATTTCGACTACGATCTGTTCTTTTTGTTCAGTCGCACGGTCAGCTCCACCGGAGATGAGGTACGCCATGAAGTAGAACAAGCCGAAAGTAACTGCCCCACCTGCAATCAGTGAAAACAGAAAACGAATCATTACTGATCTCCAGCTATTGAAATTTTAAGGTTATCACCCGTCGCTTTGATCTGGTCCATAACTTTAACTACTACGCCGTGTTTTGCTTCTTTATCAGCTTGCAAAATTACAACTTCAGTAGGTTGTTCTGCTAATAAACTTTCAAGCTTAGCTGATACACGCTCAACGTCTACTTGTTGTTTATCAATCCAGATCGCACCGTCAGCGCGGATAGCAACAAAAATGTTTGCATTTTTTTGCTTCGTAGCTGCAGCTGCTTTAGGTTTATTGACTTCGATACCAGCCTCTTTAACGAACGATGTAGTTACGATAAAGAAAATAAGCATGATAAATACGATGTCAAGCATTGGCGTCATGTCAACCGCTGCTTCTTCTTCTTCACGAAAACGTTGTTTACGTGCCATATTTAATTCTCTCTCTAGTGATGAGGCATGCTATCTACAAGTTTAGCTTTCGCCATTCTCGCTCTCGCTTCTAGACGTGAGCTAAAGAATACTCCAGATAGTGCCGCAACCATTCCAGCCATTGTTGGGATTGTTGCCATTGAAATACCTGATGCCATTAAACGTGCGTTACCAGTACCTTGAGTAGCCATGGTTTCGAAAACCGCGATCATACCCGTTACAGTACCTAATAAGCCGATTAAAGGACAAACAGCTACTAATGTCTTAATCAACAACATACGCTGATCTAATTTTTCAGACGCTTCAGAAATCCATGCTTCACGGATTCTGTGTGCGTACCAAGACGTAGTGTCTTGGCGGGCATCCCACTGAGCTACAATGTTCTTCGTCATACGAGGAAACTCAGCTAGTAGGAACCAATAGCGCTCAATCATTAAAACCCACATAAGAAAGAGTGCTATCGCGACCACGTATAATACCTGGCCGCCTGTGCCAACAAAATCCCTGATAGATTCCCAGATCTCCATCAGGACTAGCATTAGGCTTTCTCCTTCTCCGCGTGAGCAGCGATGATACCAGCGCTTTGCTCATCAAGGACATGTAGAACCGACTTACTACGACCCGCAACAATTGAGTGAAGTAGGATAAGTGGTAGAGCTGCAATTAGACCTAACGCTGTAGTAACAAGTGCTAGAGAGATATTACCAGCCATGATCTTCGGATCACCTGTACCGAACAATGTGATTGTTTGGAACGTAAGGATCATACCGATTACCGTACCTAGTAGACCTAGTAATGGAGCGATTGCTGCCAAGATCTTGATGATGTTGATACCAGCTTCGATGCGAGGCGTTTCACGTAGGATTGCTTCGTCAAGTTTAAGCTCAAGGTTTTCAACGTCTTGATTCTTGTTGTCAGCGTAAACCTTAAGAATACGACCCAGTGGGTTGTTTGTATTCGGAGTAGAAAGGTTTTTAAGCTGGCTCTTAATCTTAGTGCTAGTAAGCGCAAGATCAATGAAACGAACGATGAAGATAAGTAGACCAACAATTAATAGTAATGTGATGATGTAACCTACTTCAGCACCTTGCTCGTAGTATTCCATTAGTGATTTCTTCTGCGTGTTGATACGTAAAATCGCGCCACGAGTCGGGTCGATGTATACGCCAGCATAGTTATCTGCAGAAGTACCTTCTAAATCGCTGATACCAGCTAAGATGTAGCTATCAGGTTGCTTACCTAGAGGTTGAATCGCTTTAGTTTCTGGAGAGTAGATTAAATAACCGTCGTCAGTTACTAAGTTGAAGTTACCGATACGAGTTACTTTCTTCACAGAAGATGAACCGTCAAGACCTGCAACTTCAGTTTCGAAAGTTGAAACTTTAGCTGACTCAGTCATTTCAGTTTGAAGAGAAATCCAAAGCTCTTCTAGTTCACGAACAGTTGGAAGTTCTTTCGCAGCAGCTAGTGAGCGAAGTACTTCAGCACGTCCTGGTTTTTCAGCAGAAACAAGTGATGCTTCGATTGAACCGATTGCATCAGCAGCTGCACGACGTACAACACCGAACATCTCACCTAATGTACCTTGAGCGTTTAAAAGAGCTTGCTCTTTTTCAGCTAAAGTATTTTCGTTTTGAGCATATTCTTTAGCTAAACGGTCACCACGTGCTTTTTCAGCAGCTAGGTCGCTTTTAGCTTTGTTAAGTAACGCTTGCTTGTCAGCACGAGCTGAAAGGAACTCTTGTTCACGTTGCTTATTTAATTTGCCTTCAGAGATACGTTCTTGCTTAACTTGCTCAAGAATTTTGTCTAAAGCATCAGTGTTTGCGTGTGCATTAAGCGCGGTACCTGCAGAAACAGATAGTACTGCTGCAACAGCAAAACCTTTAAATAGTTTCTTCATTATTGATTACTCCGCGCCAAAGATTGGTAGTTTAACAAGTTCTAATGTCGCTTGTTTACGCGCCATACGGATAACTTCTTTAACAGGTTTTAGGTATTCTTCACCTAATTCTTTCCACTGTTTAGTGTTGTTATCCCACACCCACGCGTGCTTAAGGTCAAAAGACTGAGCTACGTAAGTGATACGACCTAAACGACCGAAGTCAACGTTGATGCTCTTACCATCGATCTCAAGAGTACCTTGAGAAGCAGTTACAGCTGAGCTGTATGCAGTTTCAACAGTGTAAGCTTCAAGAACTTGGCGGAATTTTTCAGATGTAGTAACTGATGCTGACGCCATGATGTCACGAAGTCTTTCAACACGTGCAAGACGGTTTTCAAGATTGAACGGAACGTCCGCTTTGATGAATTGCTCAAGCGTATCGATCATGCGATACATCAAAGGCACAACGTTTTGTTTCGTGTTATCGATAGTTGCGATTTGACGGTCAAACGATTCGATTGAAGCGTTTTGGTCAGCGACCAAACGTGCTACGTGATCGTTATAAACCTTCATTAGCTCAGTTTCGTCAACAATGCTACGGTACTCAGCGATTAGCTCTTGAGTTTGACCATATACATTGTCAATTTTAGTTTGAGACTTAACAGCAGCCTTTTGAATTTGTTGACCTGCATCTTGCACATCTTTCAAAGGATCTGCAATCACATTGCTGCTTGCAAATGCAAAAGCGCCAACCAACGCTGATGCTACAAGACTCTTTCTGATTTTAACAGACATAGTTCCCAACCAATTAAGTAATGTTACTTTTATAATTTAATTATCCTCCGAAGAGGACAACCCTGATATCTTTTAATAGATATCAACTCTCCAATAATGCTAAATGCTTCAGAGTCTGTCAACTTGATGTTCGGCTTTCATCGGAAAAATTTGGTGACTCGTCGTTGAGATGAAAATAACCAAAACAACTAATTAACAAAAATATAACAGAGGTATTCATGTGGTACTTCTATAGCCCTTTACTGGCGAACATTGCATTCATATTAGGTTCAACCTTAAACATAAATGTAACATTTTATGAAATCTGAAAGTGCTGAAGAAAAGTGAAAAAAAAATTCACTTTGTTCATCTAAAAAATCTGTTTTGAAGAATTTTTATGCACTCACTACATCTAACCGCTCAAAAAGCAGCCAAATCAGACACTAAACACAAGAATGAGAGAGTTGAAATCTCTCACCGCTACGGGTGAGAGAGTTAAAATACGGCGCGGTCTTTAACTAGCTTAGCGAGTGAGATAATTGAATCAACTTCAAGTTTTTCAAATATTTTCGCTTTGTATGTACTTACCGTTTTATTACTGATGAAAAGTTTTTCACCAATATCTTTGTTTGATAAGCCTTGTAGTAGATAATTCATCACTGCGAGTTCACGTTCAGTGAGTAACTCGTCTATGTCTTTTTCAGACGCTATTAGGTGCTCTTGTGGAAAGAAAGTATAGCCGCGCAAAATCATTTCAACTGCAGAGGAGATATCTTCAAGGCTTTCGGCCTTGTTAACAAATCCTTGAGCACCTAGCTTTGCTGCAGTGCGAATAATGTGTTTGTCTTGCTTAGCAGATAAAAACAATACTTTGCCAGTAAAGCCACTACTGACTGCGCGCTTATATAAACTAAAGCCATCTGAGTCTTCTAGCTCAATGTCTAAAATTGCCAGCGCTACATTATTACTTTTTAAAAACTGCAATGCTTCCTTTTGACTTCCAACAGCTTGTACTTCGTTAACTAATGTAGACTTAGCGAGTACCATTTTAATTGCTGTTGCCACCATCGGGTGGTCGTCTACCAAAAGTATATTGTTTCCTATGCTCATCGATTAGCAAACCTTCATTATATTTCATCAAACAAGTATAAGTTACTCAGCATTTATTCCACATGTGGATAATTTAAGTTTAGCGGGTTATTTCTAGATTGGTGAAAAATAACTATAAACTTTTTTAGCTGCTCACTTTCGAGTTCGATCAAAACTACAAACTAAACATAACGGGTGATGTCATGTTAAATAAATCCTATCGGTACAGCATATAATACTTTAGTTATGGAGAGTAGCTTTTAGGGCATAGAATGCGAAGTTCTAGCTTATTGGCTGATTAATTTAGTCTTAAACAATGCCTTTGGAGGAATATAAATTCGGTACAGTTTATGACTATTTATAGAGAGTTAAAACTTGGGGTTTAGCAGGAGATAAAATGAATTTTTGGTGAAACAGAAACTGTTTCACCAAAATGCTTAGGTTCGCATAATTAATTATGCTACTTCTACGTTCTCAGCTTCAGGGCCTTTTTGACCTTGTTTGATGCCGAAAGATACTTGCTGACCTTCGCTTAGAGTGCGGAAGCCTGTACCTGTGATAGCGCTGAAGTGTACGAATACATCAGGGCCATTTTCTTGTTCAATAAAACCGAAGCCTTTAGCTTCGTTGAAGAACTTAACTTTACCAGTAACCGTGTTTGACATACCAAATTTTCCTGTAAGTCAATTATTAAAATTCAGCCATAATGGCTCTATCCTCCCTGAGTGAATGCCCAAAAAACTTGGGGTAAAGTACAGGAAGAACCAATAACCAAACCGGTAACCGTACAGCCGCACATTATCCGTAAATTCAATACGCAAAAACTCAAAGCAATTTAAGACTAACACATTAAATTGCTTTTAGCTCTATTAATCGAAAATAATTTTAAGGTCAACTGCCTAAACAAAAATATATGACAGTACTATTTATAAACAATTAATTATCAATGAAAAAAGCCCATCAAATAGATGGGCTTTTAATTCTCAATTTGTAGCTTGCTAAAACTTATTTAACTTGCCAATCCATTTGCGCCTCTGCTTTGATTGGCACTACTTCTGAATCACCTAGTTTATAGCTTGCTGGTACTGTCCAGCTCTCTTTTACCAATGTAATGGTATCTTGGTTTCGAGGCATACCGTAGAAGTCTGGGCCAAAGTGGCTCGCGAAACCTTCTAGCTTGTCTAAAGCACCTGCTTCTTCAAACGCTTCAGCATAAAGCTCAATAGCTGCGTGAGCAGTATAAGCCCCTGCACAACCACAGGCTGCTTCTTTTTTGTCTTTGTAATGTGGTGCAGAATCAGTACCTAAGAAGAACTTTTTGCTACCACTTGTTGCAGCACCAATTAACGCTTGCTGGTGAATGTTACGCTTTAGAATAGGTAAGCAGTAATAATGCGGGCGAATACCACCTGCTAGCATATGATTACGGTTATAAAGAAGGTGATGAGCAGTAATTGTTGCAGCAACATTCTCTGGTGCATTATTAACAAACTCTACTGCATCTTTCGTGGTGATGTGCTCAAGCACAATTTTAAGACTCGGGAAGTCATTTACCACGTCCGCTAGAATTGTTTCTAAAAATACCTTCTCACGGTCAAAAATATCAATTGATGAATCGGTTACTTCACCATGTACTAACAGTAACATCCCTACTTCTTGCATTGCCTCAAGTACAGGGTAAATGTTTTTGATTGAGGTTACACCTGAATCTGAGTTGGTAGTCGCACCAGCCGGGTACAACTTAGCAGCAACAATTTTACCTGTTGCTTTAGCTTTTTTAATTTCTTCTGGTGTAGTTTTATCTGTTAGGTAAAGCACCATTAATGGTTCAAAGTTACCTTGTGGGCCCGCAGCTTTAATTCGCTCGTAGTAAGATAAAGCAGTGTCTGTGCAGGTTGCCGGTGGAACAAGGTTCGGCATGATGATCGCGCGCCCCATGTAACGGCTAGCATCACGAACGGTATCAACGAGTTGCTCGCCATCACGTAAATGAATGTGCCAATCATCAGGGCGTGTAATTGTTAGAGTTTGCATCGAATTTAAATCTGACATTGCTTGTTTCCACGGCTAAAGTTAGGGGGATAGCGTAAACATTGAGCAAATAACCTCGCTTATTTACCCAAGTTCATATTCAGGTGCCTAGTTTACACCAGTTCCAGTTTTTTTTGAAAATAACTTTGTGGATAGTTTGATAGTAGGTTAACGTAATAAATTAATACAACATTTCGGTTACCTTTTATTCTATGCCTAAGAGTTTAGACGCTGCTTTTGCACTTGAGGTCAAAACAGACCAACTACATATTATTAATCAGTTCTCATCATCTGTGATGCAATTAGACACAGTTGAAGAATTGTTAGAGTATGTCACGTCAGAAGTGGTAAGCCGCCTAGGTTTTATAGAGTGTGTTATTTATCTAGCCGATGATAAAACTCGCACCCTCAAAGAAATGGCGTCTATTGGCACAGCAAGCAGCCACGATACTTATCATATCGACCGAACAGAAATCAGCTTTGATCAAGGTATTACGGGGTATGTCGCAAGCACTGGTAAACCGTTAATGATTGGCGATGTCAGTGAAGACCCACGTTATATCGCTGATTCTCGCCCTGCTCTTTCTGAGCTTTGCGTACCATTAGTTTACAAAGAAAAAGTACTGGGTGTCATTGACTGTGAGCACCCGCAAAAAGATTACTACAACGATGCGCATTTAGAGATTTTATCAACAGTGGCGCACCTATTAAGTGCCAAGATAAATCAAGTTCGTACTGTAGAAGACTTAAAGCAAACCGTTATGCAGTTAAACGATGCACAAAAGCTAGAGCGTTCGATGCTGCAAATAGCCAATCTAACTTATCAATCGAGCGAGCTAGATAGTTTCTTTGAATCTTTACACGGCATTATTACCTCTTTACTGAGGGCTGATAACTTCTTCATTGGCCTGTATGATAAGCAGCTCGATGTGCTTGATTTGGTGTACATTATCGAAGAAGGTGTGCGTTCTAACGCACACAAGAAAATATCGAAAGAACAATTAAAAGATACTGCATCTTATTACTTATTAAACATCGACCAATCTTTACTTTTTACTAAAGAAGAATTTCAACAGCACATTGATGCAGGTCATTTTAAAATGGTTGGTCGCCAGGCCGAGTCTTGGCTAGGTGTGCCATTTAAAGTAAATGAGCGTATAAGCGGTGTCATTGCCGTACAAAGTTACAGTAAAAGCTATCACTATGACGAGCATGACCGTGCCTTACTTACGTATGTGAGCCGCCAAATTAGCATGGCGATAGACCGTCAATTATCAAGACAAGAGCTTGAGCACCGCGCTCTTCACGACGAATTAACCGGCCTTGCCAATCGCTCATTGTTAATTGAACGCATCAAACATGCGATCCTTCGCCTAGCAAGAGCTGATAAGCGCAATCAACACGCCCTGCTCTATCTAGACTTTGACCGATTTAAGAGTATCAATGATTCATTAGGTCATGAGGTTGGTGACCACTTTTTGGTCAAAATCTGTGAGTTGATCTTAGGTACTATTCGCAATACGGATACTTTTGCCCGTTTAGGGGGCGATGAGTTTGCCATCTTTATGGAAAACATCACCGATAAACAACAAATTAATGATGCTCTAGAGCGTATTCAACAGGTACTATCAGAGCCTCTCAATATTGACGGCCACCTATTGCAAGCATCTACCAGTATAGGCGTTGCCTTTTGTGAAAGCAGTCGCGACCAAGCTTATAAGCTATTACAACATGCCGATGCAGCAATGTACGAGGCAAAGTCATCTGGCCGTGGTAAGGTTAAGTTTTTCAACAATACCATGCGTAAAAAACTTAAAAATCATGCTGATATAGAAAATGATTTACAGCATGGTATTGAGCATGACGATTTTGAGCTTTACTACCAGCCCATTTTTACCATTCAAGACACAAAAGTTGTTGGTTTTGAAGCACTTGTGCGCTGGCACCACCCAAGTAAAGGCTTTGTCTCGCCAAATGATTTTATTCCCGTTGCAGAAGACACAGGCCAAATTATTAATCTAGATTTACATTTGCTTGAGCTTGCTGCAAAGCAAATAGCAAAGTGGACAAGTGAAGGTAAAGCATTTGGCAGAATTACCGTGAATGTATCATCACGTCATTTTGCGAGCCTAGATTTTGTAGCGCAAATACATTCCTTATACAAACAATATAAATTGCCACTTGGCTCACTATGCTTAGAAATCACAGAGTCTGGCCTTATTGGTAATTTAGAGCTGGCTACAAAAATCATAAAAGGCCTTGAGCCTCTTGAAGTAAAACTGTGTTTAGATGACTTTGGTACTGGCTACTCTGCGCTTGGTTATTTACACCAATTACCTATCCATATTTTAAAAATCGATAAAAGCTTTATCGATCATTTAAATAAAGCGCATAACCCCTTGGTTGATGCCATTTTATCGTTAGCCCAATCGTTAAAGCTCGATGTTGTTGCTGAAGGGATTGAAACAGAAAAACAATTGGCAATCTTAAAGCAAACTCAATGTAAGTTTGGTCAAGGCTTCTTAAAAGCGAAACCCATGCCAGCCAGTGAAGCAGAAAAAGTCATCACTCACGGCCTATAATGCTAATATAAAAAAGCCTTGCAAATGCAAGGCTTAGTTTGTTTATACTTTCCAAAAAGTTACAGCTCGCCGGGTGCAAAGTTATCAACGGCTATTGCTTGTTTACGTAGCTCATTGGCTTGATTCATGCGCTCTGCTACCGTTTCATTAATTAAGTTTTTCTCTGCCGCTGCGGCAATTGCGCCCTCAAGTTCAAGGTTTTTGGCAATAGTGCCTTCTTTTTGCCATTTACGAAGTTGCTTAAAGTCTTCATGGGTATCAATCATGGCTAAAAAGGCATTTTCCATGACACCAGTCCCTGCATTTTCATCGACATAACAAAGGTGGGTTAATCTGTCTCTAAAGACCCCAGGTTTGCTCATGTGCTCACACATTGTTTGGGCTAACTCATCACTCGGACGGTGGTAATGATTACCTAGTGGGAACACAATACGTTTCAGTAAGAAATTAATTACAGGATTAGAGAAGTTTTTAAAGAAGCCGTCGAATGCCTGACCAATGCAGAATAACGAATGCTCAACGGCATATTGCACAAATGGTAGGTCAGCTTGCTGACGCCCTTCATCTTCGTAGCGTTTCAGTACACATGAAGCAAGATACAAGTGGCTAAGCACATCACCTAAACGTGCCGAAATCATCTCTTTGCGTTTTAACTCACCACCTAATACTAGCATCGCAACATCAGTACAAAATGCTAAACCACGACTCATGCGGCTTAACTGTTTGTAGTAAACCGTGGTTGCGCCACATACAGGGGCTTTAGCGAAGTAACTGCGTGTTAAACCGTGCACAAATGCCATACCTGCATTACTGCCAGCAAATAAAATATGTTGCAGTAGTAATGAGTCAAATTCTTTTAAGGCAACATCATGGTCTTCCATTGCTGCTGCTTCCATTTCTTTTAAAACAAACGGATGACAGCGAGTAGCGCCTTGACCAAAGATCATCAAATTACGAGTAAGAATATTTGCACCTTCAACGGTAATCGATACCGGGATCCCCATATAGCCATGGGCTAAATAGTTATTTGGCCCGACTTGAATACCTTTACCAGAATGAATGTCCATAGCATCATTCATTACTGTACGACCCATTTCAGTCATATGGTACTTAGCTATAGCGGTAACCACAGACGGACTCAATTTTAAGTCAATCGCCCCTGCGGTCATTAACCTTGCTGATTCTAAGGTGTAAGTTAATCCACCAATACGTGCCAATGCCTCTTGGACACCCTCAAATTGGCCAATCGACACACCAAATTGTTGGCGTACGGTTGCATAGGCTGATGTCATTCTTGAAGCCAAATGGCCAGTTGCTGTACTAAGTGCCGGTAACGAAATACCGCGGCCCGCACTTAAACATTCAACTAACATACGCCAGCCTCGACCAGCGCCCTTTTCACCACCGATGATCCAATCAAGCGGAATAAACACATCTTTACCGTATGTTGTGCCATTCATAAATGCCATGTTTAACGGATAATGACGCTCACCTGTTTGTACACCTTCGTGATCAGTTGGAATAAGCGCACACGTAATGCCAAGCTCTTTTTTATCTCCTAATAAGCCCTCAGGATCGTACATTTTAAATGCAAGACCCAGCACGGTGGCAATTGGCGCAAGGGTGATATAACGTTTTGACCAGTTAAGTTTTAAACCAATCACTTCTTCACCATTATGCATGCCCTTACAAACCACCCCTGTATCAGGAATACTGCCTGCATCAGAGCCTGCCTCTGGACCCGTTAATGCAAAACAAGGCACATCATCACCCTTAGCTAGGCTTGGTAACCAACGCTCTTGTTGCTCGGTAGTACCATAGTGAAGAAGTAATTCACCTGGACCTAAGCTATTGGGCACCATTACGGTGACCGCAGCGGTTAAGCTCTTAGTGGCAATTTTCGATACGATGGTTGAATTTGCAATCGCCGAAAACTCGCGACCACCAAACTTTTCAGGAATGATTAACGCAAAGAACCCTTCTTTTTTTAGGTAGTCCCACACTTCTTTTGGTAGGTCTTTATCTTTTTGCACGATTTGATAATCATCAAGCATGGCTAACAAGGTTTCGACTTGCTCGCCCATAAATGCGCGTTCTTTTTCGCTTAATTCAGGTTTAGGAAAACGATGCAGTTTTTGCCAATCTGGGTTACCACTGAATAGTTCACCATCCCACCAAACATCACCCGCTTCCATAGCTTCACGTTCTGTTTGCGATAACGGCGGCAAAACTTTTTTAAACATACTAAACGTAGGTCGTGTGACAAGATTGATGCGAATGTCTTTCACAGCAAAAATTACAATCACAGCAACCAGTAACAGAATGATTACGGTCGTCATTGTGCAATCCTTTTATTTTAATTAACTGGTTCAAGTATGACTGATCGTGCCATAAATACAACGTAAGCGGCTCTTACCTAGGTTGTTTTTGCCGATGCAGTTTGTTGTTTACTAAGACACTGCTATTATGCATGGGCAATAAATAACAATAAACTTCTAGGGAACGTTATGAAAAAGACTCCATTTAAGCTCAGCATGAGCGCACTTATGGTCGCAAGTGCACTAGCACTTACTGGCTGTAATGATGACGCTGCGAGCACTAAAACAACGACTGCTGAAGTCAAAACAAGCCAAGTAACAGCACAAAATGCTGCTAAATTTATCGCCGATACTGAAAAAGAATTAAGCGCGCTTTATTTAGAAGCAAGCCGTGCTGAATGGATTTATGCCAACTTCATCACCCATGATACTGCGGAACTATCTGCTGAAGTAAATCGCAAGATGACCGAAGCCGTTGTTCGCCTTGCTAATGAAGCTGCAAAATTCGATAGTTTAGAGCTAGATTACGATGCGCGTCGTAAACTCGATAAACTTAAACTAGCGCTTACCTTACCTGCACCACAAGATGCTGAAAAAACAGCTAAGCTCTCACAATTAGTGGCTGAGCTAGGGGGTATTTATGGTAAAGGTAAATACTGTAAAGAAGATGGTAGCTGTTTAAGCCTTGGCGACATGACCGCTAAAATGGCAACGAGCCGTGATTACAATGAATTGCTTGATTTATGGCAAGGTTGGCGTCAAGTTTCAAAACCTATGCGCCCGCTTTATGAGCAACAAGTTGCCCTCACTAATGAAGGTGCAAAAGAGCTAGGTTATGCAGATACAGGTGCTATGTGGCGTAGTAAATACGACATGCCAGCCGATGATTTTGCAAAAGAACTCGACCGTATTTGGGGCCAAGTTAAACCGCTTTATGATTCATTACATTGTCATGTTCGTGCCAAGCTAGGTGAAAAATATGGCGAAGATAAAGTACCACAAGACCAGCCTATCCCTGCACACCTTTTGGGTAATATGTGGGCACAAACGTGGGGTAACATTTACGATGTTGTTGCACCAGAAAATGCCGATCCTGGTTATGACGTAACAGAACTATTAGCTGAGCACGATTACGACGAACTTAAAATGGTACGTGGCGCTGAGAAGTTCTTCACCTCAATGGGTTTTGCACCATTGCCAGATACCTTCTATGAACGCTCACTATTCACTAAACCACAAGATCGTGACGTACAGTGCCATGCGTCAGCTTGGAATATTGATAGCAAAGACGACCTACGTATTAAGATGTGTATTCAACGCACAGGTGAAGAATTCTCTGTTATTCACCATGAGTTAGGCCATAACTTCTATCAACGCGCGTACAACACGCAGCCTATTTATTATCAAGAAAGTGCGAACGATGGTTTCCACGAAGCGATTGGTGACACCATTGCTCTTTCTGTAACGCCAGGTTATTTAAAAGAAATTGGTTTATTAGATGAAGTGCCTGATGAATCAAAAGATATCGGCCTGTTAATGAAAATGGCATTAGATAAAGTAGCATTTATCCCATTTGGTTTATTAGTAGACCAATGGCGCTGGAAAGTTTTCTCAGGTGAAGTAACGCCAGAGAACTACAACAAAGCGTGGTGGGAATTACGTGAAAAATACCAAGGTGTACAAGCGCCTATCGCACGTAGCGAAGCAGACTTCGATCCAGGTGCTAAGTATCACGTACCAGGCAACACGCCTTACACACGTTATTTCTTAGCGCACATTTTACAATTCGACTTCCACAGAAGTTTATGTGAAATTGCCGGTAACGAAGAAGCTATTCACCGTTGTTCTGTATACAACTCTGCTGAGGCAGGTGAAAAACTAAATGCTATGTTAGAAATGGGCTCAAGCCGCCCATGGCAAGAAGCTCTTGCGACGATCACTGGTAAAGAAGAAATGGATGCAACAGCAATCTTAGATTACTTTGCACCGTTACAAAAATACCTTGATGAGCAAAATGAAGGCCGCCAGTGCGGTTGGTAATGATAAAAACGAAAAAGCCCGCATAATGCGGGCTTTTTTATATCATCAAATTAATGATTAAAACTGTAAGCTTACGTTTGCAAAGTATGCATCGTAGTCTGAGTCATCCCAGTTGTTTGCATAACCTGCTTTTAAACCAACGTTTTTGTTAAAGAAGTGCTGTGCACCAAAGCTGTAGTCATCTTCTTTATTAAACGTTACAAATGCTGACGTTGCTTTAGAGAAGTAGTAGTTAGAACCTAGTTCCCAAGAGCTACCGCTATCGTCTGTATCTGAGATTGTACCTTCAATTGTTAGGTAGTTACCTTGTTGAAGATCCATGAAGTATTTTGCATTTACTGCACGGTAATCAAACTCATCGTCAGCTGTGAATGTAAAACCTAAGTAATCAGTGCTGTTAAGCTGGTGATTGTACTTAAGGTCGAACATTACAGTGTTATCGCCGTCTTCTACGTCGATAAATGTCGCTTTAAGAAGAAGGTTAGGATTAAAGAAGTAACCTGCAGACACATTGAATAAATCAGTATCTGAACCGTAATCGTAGTTGCTGTAACCCGCACCAAATACAAAATCTTGTACGAAGTATTCACCACCGATGTTAGTTACATCACCAAAGTCATCATCTGCGTACGAACCAAACACGTTGGTTGTTCTGTTGATGTATTCAAACTGGTCGTATGGACCCATTGTTTTCTTTGGCGCGAAGTAATACGTTGAATCAACACTTACTGTGTCGTTGCCATCGGTGTCCATGTACCCTAAATGGCTGATTGATTGGTAACTATCCGCAGCAGTCGCGGCAGTTGACAGAAGCATACTCGAAATAATAACTGCTAACTTTTTCATAAACAGATTTCCCTATTAACATTGTTTCATTGCTGTTGAAAACTAGCCTGATGGCTAAGTTGGGCACATGCTAACGTGAGAAAACTGAATGGAAACTTAACTAAGCATTTGTTTTTACTTGATTAATTGTAATAAAGTGTCGGCAAATGTAAAGAAAAAGTTGGCCGAAACTTGCGTCTCTAAACCAACTTTTAGTGAAAAAATAAAGCTTGTCAGTACCTTATAAAGCAAACTCGCTTATAATTCTATAAACCTCATTAATGTTATCTCCTGCTTTAAAGTCTTTACTGATTGGCGTCGGATCTGAACCTACCCAAATTTTTAGTTCAGCATCTAGATCAAAATGCCCGGCACTTTCTTTACTAAACTTTGTGATTTTTGAGTAAGCAATGCTCAGCATTTCAACTTTAGAGCCAGTAACACCTTGTTTATCAATAATAATTAATCTTTTATTGGTAAAGATGAACATATCACGAATGACTTTATAGGCTTTTTGTACTGTTTCACCATCAATCAGCGTATTGGCAAGTAGTTCTTCTAAATCATCATTATCGACTTCACTTGCGTTACCCATTAATCCGCTTAATAAACCCATAATTAGCTCTCCTTATGAAAAATTTGATTTTCGAGTGTGTGACCATTCACTAGTTGACGATACTGCCAACCTTGTTGATAACAAAAGTGTAGAAGATTGATATCAAAAGGCTCAGTGGTTTTCTCAAACTCGATCACATATTCTTTTGCTTGGCTCATATAAACATGATGTACATGGGCAAGGCTTGCAAGCTTTGCTTCGACATCATCATAGTTTTGATTTAACTGCAGCGTAATAAAGTGTTTATTATCTTGCGTGCTAGAACGGGCTTGATGCTCACTTAACACCCCTTTATCGAGGTGCAAAACCCCAGAGCATAAACGCTCAAGCTCAGTTAAGTCATGGGAGCTTAAAATAAATGTTGCTTCGTTACTTAAAGAACTTACCAGCTCTCTCACCTCACGAGCATGAATTGGGTCAAGACCTGCAGTTGCTTCATCAAGCATCACTATTTCAGGTGAACCAATTAATGCCTGTGCAATCGTCACTCGCTTACGCATACCATGAGAAAGGTCATCCGGTCGCTGCTTAGCCACTTCTGACAAACCAACCAGCTCTAAAACACGAGCCGTTTCTTTTTTACGAGCCGCACCACTGAGCCCTTGTAATTGACCATAAAAGTTAAGTTGATGCGCAATACTAAAACGAGGATCAAGCTGGGCATCTTGCGGTAACGCAGTTAGCTTACCGAATAATGCCGCATTACCTGGGGTATGCCCCATTACCGATAGCTTTCCTGAGCTTGGTAAAATATAGCCACATAACAAACTGAATAACGTTGTTTTACCCGCTCCATTAGGACCAACTAGCGCTACCGGTGCCCCTTTGTTTATCTCAAAGCTGACGTTATCGAGCGCTCGTTTAGCCCCATAGTTTTTTGACAAGCCTTGTGCTTGAATTAAAACGGTCATAATGAGCTCCTTGCAAAAATTCGTTCACCAGCAAGCAGTAGCACTGCCGTTTGTAAAAGTGGTAAACCTAGAGCCAATGTGATGCCGGCACGTTGACCTGCCATTAAATCAAGTTGATAGCCCGGAAATATGTAATTTAAAACCTCAAATGCAGGCCATTGCCATGTTAGTAAGCCAATCACAATATTACCGCCAGCAAAGAACAAAATAGCCAATACAAATGCAAGACGCGATGAACGGGCAAACGTGTTCAAAAAGCTCATCAAGGCAATAAATGGCATAACCGCAACAAGCAAATAAAATAACAACATAAAGCTTCGCGATAAGCCAGAAAGCAGCAAACTTGGCTCACGATAACCGAGCATTGCAACGGTTGCCATCAAGGTAACAAACAACAATGCCGCTAAAATGAGTAACTGCCCTAAAAAGCGACCAATAATAATTTCTGAACGAGTCGCTCTAAGTGATAAAAAGCGTAACGTACCTCGTTGTCTGTCGCCCACTGTTTGATCACTACATAAAAACAAACAAAAACTTGGGAAACTAAATAAGGCAATCAGCCAATACACAGCCAGTTCAGATTCAGGCCAATCAAGCAATTTACTGATGCCAATGGCGCCAAATGCTTGTCTAGCAAAGTCGGCAAAATCAGGTGAGCTAATCAAGGTCACAGATTGGGCAATGGGATAGCGTAAAATAAGTAGCCAACAAATGGCAAAAGCGGCAACCGCCAACAAACCACGTTTGGTCAGAAATAGTCGTACCAGCTCAAATTGGGCAATTTGTGCAAGACGTTTAGGATGTAACTGCGTCACTCATAATCCTTAATGAATTTTATTATTAGAATTACACTAAGTTGAAACAGCTTGAATTACCAGAAAAAAAAGACCCGACAAGCGGGTCTTATGTAACAAAGTATAAACTTTTAACCTAGAGGTGGCTTTCGTACACTGCAAGCGCTTGGTCAAGGTCGGCTAGTAAATCAGCCACATCTTCAAGACCAATGTGAAGTCTTATTACTGGACCTTGCGACCAACCTGTTTCAGAGCGAAGCCCTTTCATGCTCAGGTTTGCCGTGACTAAGCTCTCATAACCCCCCCAAGAAAAGCCCATTTTAAAATGGTGTAGGTTGTCTAAAAACGCATCAATCGCTTGTTGATTACCTTGCTTCATTACAAATGAAAATAAGCCGTTACTGCCATCAAAGTCTCGTTTAAAGAACTCATGACCCGGGCACGTTGCAAAAGCAGGATGGCGAATATGATCAACCAATGGGTGTGTCTCAAGCCATTTAGCCACTTCGATGGCTGCTTGTTCATGCTGTTTTAAACGCACAGCCATAGTACGCAGACCACGTAGCGCTAAATAAGCATCATCAGCAGAGGTACATTGTCCAAGTAGGTATGAATTTTCGCGAAGGGTTGGCCAATATTTTTTATTGGCAACCGCCACCCCCATCATCACATCTGAGTGACCAACGATATATTTTGTCGCTGCTTGAATACTAATATCTACGCCATGCTCAAGCGGTCTAAAATGCAGGCCATTACCCCAGGTGTTATCTAGCATGGTCATAACACCACGCTCATTTGCCTTAGCAACCATGGCTGGCACATCTTGCACTTCCATGGTGATTGAGCCAGGTGATTCTAAAAACAATACGCGAGTGTTATCTTTAATAAGCTCACTAATCCCTGCACCAATTCCCGGCGGGTAATAAGTTGTTTCAATTCCTAATCCAGCCAGTATTTTGTCGCAAAAATCACGGGTCGGCTCGTAAGCAGTATCCACCATTAAAATATGATCGCCCGTTTTCACAAACGAGAGTAGCGCATTGCTTATTGCAGCCGCACCTGATGGATATAGCGCACAGCCTTCGCCGCCTTCTAGTTCTGCAATTGCTTCTTGAAGAGCAAAGTGTGTCGTCGTACCGCGGCGGCCATAAAATAAAGTTTTGTCGCCTCGTTTCTTCGCCGCTGCTTTTAAATCAGCTACTGAATCGAATACTACCGTTGATGCACGTTGCACCACAGGGTTCACAACCCCTTGTGTGTACGCTTTTTTACGCCCTGCAGAGACGATTTGGGTATTTTTATTTGTCTTTGTCATAATTTGTCCAAGCTGTGCTTTACAGGTTGCGCCAGTGCTCAACCAAAAATCGAGAAATAGAATCTTGTCGGGTTAGTTTAAGATGACTGCCCTGCTCATGCCATTGGCCGAATTCATTAAGTTCAGCACGGCTAAACCATCTTGCATCGTCTAACTCATCTTTATCTACTTGAATATCTTCTGAAACTGCTGTGGCCATAAAGCCAAACATAATTGATGATGGAAATGGCCAAGGCTGTGAAGCGATATATTGAATATCTGTCACCGCAACACCTGCTTCTTCCATAACTTCGCGGGCAACGGCCTGCTCTAGTGTTTCACCTGGGTCTACAAAACCAGCAAGAGTTGAAAAAACACCTTCAGGCCAGCTTGCTTGACGGCCTAGCAAGCAGCGCTCAACTCCATCTGAAAAGGTTTTTGTGACTATCATAATCACCGCAGGATCGGTTCGCGGAAAAGTTTGATGCTGGCAAGTTTGGTTCTCACATAAACGCGAGTGCCCTGCTTCAACCATGTTATTTTCATGACCACAACGACCACAAAACCGGTGCGTTGCGTGCCAAAAACACAAGCCCCTTGCCAGTGCAGCAATCGAGCCTTGTTTTAGCTCAACTTGTGGGCCTAACTTGCGAATATCAACAAATTCAGCGCCATTAAGCATAGGCTCAATGAGTGAGTCTGGAACATGGCTGACATCTAAAGCAAAATGAGCAACATCATGGTCGTCTAAACCCAATAAAATGCCTTTTGATAAATCGAGATGATCCACTTGAGATAAGCGTAAATAACACACTTCAGGACTGTCTTTAACAAATAAACTTTGATTGTTATTGACCAATAACCAGCGACTCTGAGAATTCATTTGAGCCTTTAACCACTTTGGATCTTTACGGCGATTTGATGCACGATCCAATGGCATTTGAGAGTAATTCAGCATGGCATTCCTTGAAAATAGTTTACTCGCTAAAACTACCATAAGCGGATGATAAACCCAATTTATTACAGGCATAAAAAAAGCCCAAACTGGGCTTTTTTATTCTCTCTCACAATTTTACAAGGTCGCTAGGTGCGCTTGTAGTTTTTGGTTCTCAGCTTCAATATGCTGATAGAACTCTAAATCTTCTAATTTACTTGCGGCAGCTTTATCAATGATGATCACCGCATCTTTATGAAGTTGCAGTGCTGAAGCTGGGCATTTAGCCATTAACGGGCCTTCTACCATGGCGTGAACGGCATCCGCTTTACTTGCACCGGTTGCTAAAAGCACTACTTTTTTGGCTTCTAAAATAGTGCCAATACCCATAGTGATTGATAAATGCGGTTGATACTCACCCTCAGCAAAAAATCGCGCATTGTCTTCAATTGTCGCTTTCGTCAGTGTTTTAACACGGGTGCGTGATGTCAAACCAGATGAAGGTTCGTTAAAACCAATATGACCATTACGGCCAATACCAAGTAGTTGTATGTCAACACCACCAGCGTTAGTGATTTTTTGCTCATATTCATTACAAGCAACAAGCGGGTTTACTGCATCACCCGGCGGTACATGGGTGTTTTGTTTGTCGATATCAACATGGTTAAACAGCTGCTCATTCATAAAGTAACGGTAACTTTGTGGATGCTCGCCAGTTAAACCTAAGTATTCGTCTAAGTTAAATGTTGTCGCTTGGCTAAACGAAATATCGCCAGCTTTATTTTTAGCAATCAGCTCTTGATATAAAGCAACAGGTGTTGAACCTGTGGCAAGACCAAGTACCGAGGCTGGTTTTTTTAGTAATTGTTTCGCAAAGATGTTGGCACCATACGCTGCAACTTGGGCTGCATCATCAAGAATCACTATTTGCATATCGTTTAGCTCTAATTATAAGTTGGAAAAAAATGGGACCTAAAACCCAACCCCACGTGCAATCGAGCTGGGTTTTAGATCAAACCACTGCCAGGATACGATGCAGTAGCTATAACCATTATGACAACGCTGTCATTATCCCTTCTAGTTTTATCTTTGTAAAGTAAAAGTGAATAAAAAATTACTCTTTCTGTTAGTGTTTAATAATTATCAAACACTAACAAAGATCTTACGGCGATACATCCAATGCAATACCAGCATTTGTACTGCTAATAACGCAATGACCGCCATCAGGGGTTGCCACGCCTCTGGCACAGCTCGAACCACCCCACCAAATACGCTTTGGCTTACATAGCCCCAATTCACAAGACTTGACGCTAAATAAATAATAATCGAGTTTGCACCTATGATCACAAATGGATACGCAGCGCGTTGCCCCGGTAAAATATCAACCAGTGCATAAAAAACGGCGAGCAATATGGCACTCCAGCCAACGGTTACAAGCACAAATGAGCTGGTCCAAAGTTCTTTATTTACTGGGAACTGTAAATCCCATAACCAACCTAAACACACACTTACCACACCTGCTGCGAACAATAAGGCGGTCATTTTCCACTCGCCAATTTGCTGAGCACGAGCCACTAGTTGACCTGCAAACACACCCATTAATGCATTGACTATCGCAGGGATATTCGACAACACACCTTCTGGATCTACTACACGGTTTTGATAACTAATCCCCGGCAGTAAGTGTGCATCAAACCATGCATTCCAACTCCCTGCTGCTGAAAGGTCACCAGCACTGCCACCCGGCACTGGAACAAAACAAAGTAGTAACCAATAACCCACTAAAATAGCCGCAGCGGTAATAATTTGTGTTCGTAAACTAGTATGCCAAACCAACATTGCACAGAAGAACCATGCAATAGCGATGCGGCCAAGCACACTGGCATAGCGAATTTCATCTAACGCCATCGGCATCCCTGTGCCCCAGCCGTGGTTATACAAAATACCTAATAAACACAATAGTAAAAGACGTTTACCCGCCTTGCGGTAATACACTTTGCGCTCATCAAACGGTAAATGGTCAATGCGTTTCGGGGCTAGCCCCATCGCCACACCCGATAAAAATATAAATAATGGGAAAATCAGATCGTAAAATGTGAAGCCATGCCAAACGCTGTGCACGGTGTGTGCTTCAAAAACTTTCCAGCCAGTCCAGCCTGTTAAAACGAAGAGCGCTGCGAATAGTGACTGTCCGCCTAATATCCAAAACATATCCATGCCGCGCAGTGCATCCAGCGATGCCAAACGTTTTCTTGTTGGTTGTGTTGTTGTCATTGTATTACCTTAAATAGAAAAAGCCCCGCGATACAACGGCGGGGTTTTTACCAGGGAAGCTTGTTATAGCGCTTTTCCAGCAATAAAGGTGGCTTGTACATTTTGCTGTTCGTCTAACACCACAAAGTCAGCGTCAAACCCGCTCAGTAAGCGACCTTTTTTATGTAAACCTAAATATTGTGCAGGATAAAGTGATGCCATACGTAAGCTCTCAGCAAGGCTAACATCCAATGTGTTCACTGTGTTGCGCACCGCACTTGCCATATCAAGTACGCTGCCTGCTAATTCACCGGTCGTTGAATTTAATCGATCGCCAGTACGAATAACTTTACGACCATCAAAGAAATCAAACTCCATATCGTCAGTCCCTACAGGTGGCATTGCATCTGTGACTAACATAATTTTTCCGCGCTGTTTGCTGCGAATTGCTAATTTTGCTGATGTTGGATGTACATGGTGACCATCGACAATTAAACCGCACCAGCTGTTATCATCCCAAAGTGCAGCACCCACAACACCCGGCTCTCGTGATGTAAATGCTGACATGGCATTAAATAAGTGGGTAAAACCATCAGCCCCTGCCGCAAGTGCTGCATTGGTGGTCGCAAAGTCTGCATTGGTGTGGCCAATACATACTTTTACACCACACTCAACCAAGCGCGCGATATCATCAGCACTGACATTCTCAGGTGCTAAGGTAACCATTTTAATGCCTAAGTCTTGGCGGGCATAAATCGCAAATTCTTGTTCTGTAATAGGACGAATGAATTGCTCGCTGTGGGTGCCTTTTTTCCCTAATGAAAGGTGCGGGCCTTCGAAGTGCACACCCATTACGCCCGGAACACCTTCAGCAATTGCTTGTGCAGTGGCATCGGCCGCTTTTGCCATGACTTCGACTTGGTCAGTGATCAGGGTTGGCATAATAGCAGTTGAACCAAACTTACCATGTGCTTTGGCTATTCTATCTAAGCAATCTGGCGTTTGTTCAGCGTTAAAAAACGCCCCGCCACCGCCATTCACTTGTACATCAATAAAACCGGGGGCCACTAAACCCGTTAATGCAACGGCATTAGCATCTGCTTCAACACGCTTAAACACACCATTATCGACGCTAAAATACACGTCAGATAAAAATTCGTCACCGGTAAACAATGAACTTGCATGATAAATCGTCATTACAAACTTACCTCTTGGTTTTGTTCAAGCACAGATTGCTGAGCAAAATACACCGCGCCCATTTCTGGTGGTTGAATAGGAGATTCAACGCGTTTCGCAATATCCTCTGCAAGCCACTTATTTAATGGCTCAGCTAAGCCACCAATCATAGATAAACGTGGCGGGTTATTCTCTAATAAACGCTGAGCTAATTTACTAACGTAATCTGCACCCTCTTTAACAATCGAAACCGCAACTTTGTCATTGTTATTGGCTGCTTCAAATACATAGCGGGCTAATTTGGCAAAACTACTCGAAGGCTGACCAGACATTTTCTCAACAATCGCCATTGCATTGTCAGCTGCAAAATGCTCGGTGATCACGTTAGTCAGATTTGTTGATTCGCCTAGGCCATCAAGGTCTAACAAGGTCGCTTTTATTGCTTCAAGACCCATCCAGGCACCACTGCCTTTATCGCCTAGAGCAAAGCCATGACCGCCAAAGTTAGTTGTGCGACCATTTACACATGAAAAACCACATGAGCCAGTGCCTGTGATGATCACCGCACCATCACTCCCTTCGTGTGCGCCGATACAGGCTGTGTGTAAGTCAGTGGTGAGGAACATTTGTTTAAATGGATGCTCCCATTCCATAATCTTGTCGTACAAGCTTGGTAGGTTTACGCCTGCTAAACCTAAGCCGGCATAAAGCTGATGAACGGTTTCAAGCGGTAAACTCGCATCACGAAGTGCTAATTGTGTTGAGACCATAATTGATTCGAGAGTACGTTCCAAACCATGTAATGGATTTGCAGGACCACCTAGGCCAGTTCCTAATACACCTTGTTTAACAGAGTAGATAGTTGCTCGACATTTCGTTCCGCCACCATCGATACCAATAAACAATTGGTCCTCATTCACACTCTTCGCCATCATTTAACGACCCCTAGCCTTCGTTTAGTTTTTGTCTAAATCGCATTATTTTTCTTATCAGAATGCGAAATCATCTCAACCTTTGTTGATTTAATGTTACACAACAAATGACAGCGTTGTCATTATATTTTTTATAAAAATTCGTATAACTTTCATATTTATTTTTAATTTATTGAATTAAAACGCTTTATTTAACAGACAAGAAAATTAGAAACCACATCAACAATGTCCTATAACACCTTTATTTATGCTTTTTTGCATAATTTAATGCGTTGTGCGTGACTATTCCTTTATTTATCATCAAGTGTAGCTAATGTTAGCTTAGCTGAAATAATACTTTAGTTAAACATTTTATTTTTATAGGAATATTTTTTTACCTTGATAGTAGCAGTGAATCGTCAATACAATGAAATTCAGCAGCAGATTGCTTTAAGATATCAGCGGTGAGGTACTCTGCACCATAGACATCACACGGTAGCTGATACTTATTTGCTAAGTGACCAAGCAATAACGCAAAATCACCATCACCCGAAAGTAATACCATTTTATCGAGCTGCTTAGCATGCTCTAGCATGTCAATGGTAATGCCAACATCCCAATCCCCTTTCGCACTGCCATCTTTGCGCTGAATAAAAGGTTTCAGTTTTACCTCAAAGCCTATTGCGCGCAAAATATTTTGAAACTGCGATTGCTTTTCATCCCCACGGTAAATTGCATACGCAATGGCGCAATCGATTTGGTAGCGTTCGCTCATTTGTGCCCAAAAGGCATTGTAGTCAAAATTTTTCTTGTAGCTTTCTCTACAGGTGTAATAAATGTTTTGTACATCTACAAAAATACCGACTTTTGGCTTATCAACTGCTGACATAACTTTTCTGTTTTTAGTGATTTGTGTCCACTGTAGCATATCTAGGTTGATATTTACGAAAAAGTAACCTAAATTGGTTACATAAAACAAAGTAACCAAATTTAGTTACTTATCGCGATGTAACTAAATTAAGTTACTTAATCTAAGGGATCATAATGATTGCGGTGATCAGCGGTGATTTAATTAAATCACAAAAAATTCCACAACAAGAATACGACGCCATGCTTTATCAGCTTGATCAAAGCTTACGCTTTGTTGCTAAGCGCTTTAACGCAAGCTTTACCATTTACCGTGGCGATGCATTGCAAGTACAGCTAACAGAGCCTGAGCTGGTATGTCATGCTGCCATCTTGTTGTATTTGCAAATGAAGGCAGCCAATTATGAGCTGCGACAAAGCTTGGCTATTGGCTCACTCGACAACCCACGCGCCGATATAAAAACAGCCACAGGCAGTGCTTATACATTATCTGGCCGTGGTTTAGATAACATCGGCCAGCAACGCTTAGTGTTAAATATTGAAAATAACCCCCTTAAAGAAGGCTTTGCGCTTAATATTGCGCTTGTCGAAGTCCTGCTTGAAAAAATGAGTCAAAAGCAGGCTAATGCCCTGTTTTATTATTTAACCGCCGAGAACAATAGCCATGCAGAGCTTGCCAAAGAGCTTAATACTAGCCGAGAGAATGTCACTAAGTTACTCAACCTAGCCCATTATCAACTTATCGAGCGCTTTATAAATTACAGCCAAACCACACTCAAAGGATTGTTATGACCAGTTTTGCTCTATTACTCGCCGGGTTAGTGCTAGGTCACTTACTTGCAGACTTTTATTGGCAGCCAATGAGCTGGGTACACGATAGAAACAACCGTCACTTTCGTGCTAGTAAGCTCTATTTGCACGTATTAACACACGGTGTGACCTCTTTAGCTGTACTCACTCTGTGGGAATACACATACGGCTGGCAAGAGTTCTCTCGTGTATTGTTAGCAGCTGGTGCGATTATGCTAAGCCACTATGTCATTGACTTAGCAAAGTCGTATTCAAATAAAGGCGTAGTGCCGTTTTTACTCGACCAGTTGGCACATCTTGTTGTGATTGTAATGCTAAGCGTTTGGCTTAGTGATAAGAATGAATTTTATAGTTTAGCGTGGCAGAAGCTGATTGCCCTCGATACCTTGTTTGTTATTGCAGCTTATTTGTTGGTGCTCAATCCAAGCTCTGTGTTTATTCGCATGATGCTGGAGAAAATCAATATTCAGATAAACAATGAAGGCAGTATTCCTGCTGCGGGGCATTTTATCGGCTTGCTCGAGCGAGTGTTGATGTTGAGCTTTATTTTGCTAGGTGAATACGGCGGCGTGGGCTTTCTGCTAGCGGCCAAGTCTATCTTCCGATTTGGTGATTTAAAAGAAAGTAGCGAAAAACAACTCACTGAATATGTCATGCTGGGCACTTTGTTAAGTGTCACCGTGACACTCTTTATTGGTGTCGCTACCTTGTATTGCATTAAACTCGTTTAATCGCTCAGAAAAACAAAAACGCGCAATTGCGCGTTTTTGTTTTAACTGTTATTAACTATCCGCAGCGGGTTTACGTCTTGGGCGAGATGGTCCCGATACACGCTGGCGATTACCCGCTGGTTTATTACCTGTTGGTTTATTGTTATTCGATTTATTCCCGTTGTTAGCGCCTTTTTGGTTTTGGCCCTGCTCTTTACCCTTACCCTGCCACTTACCTTGTGAAGGTCGCTTTTGCGATTTAGGTTTTGGCTTTTGTGCAGGTTTTGCTGCACCTTGACCATCTTGAGCTGGTGCTTTTGGCTTTTTCGGTTTCTTTGGTTTTTTCGGCTTGATTGGACGCGTATCTAGTGGCTTTTCAGCAACTGGTTTGCTTGGCTCAAAGCCTGCTTCTGTTGCACGTGGAATAAGCTCACCAATAAAGCGCTCGATGCCATATAAATCATCGGCATCATCAGCTGTTACAAACGATATAGCATGACCCGATGCACCCGCTCGGCCTGTACGGCCAATACGGTGAACGTAATCTTCATAAATATTCGGTAAATCGTAGTTAACAACGTGAGGTAGCTCAACAATATCTAGGCCACGAGCAACGATATCGGTTGCCACTAATACGCGCACTTCACCGGATTTGAAGCCTTCGAGCGCTTTAACGCGAGCGCCTTGCGATTTATTACCGTGAATGGCAGCGCCGACAATATCATCGCGTTCAAGCTGCTTAACTAAACGGTTTGCACCATGCTTGGTACGGCAAAATACTAATACTTGTTGCCAATCATTGGTACGGATCAAATGGCTAAGTAATGCTGTTTTGCGTGATTTATCTACCGCATAAACAGATTGAGCAACCGTTTTAGCTGTGGTGTTTTTTGCAGCGACTGAAATTTCAACGGGGTCGTTAATGAGCCCTTTTGCAAGTTCACGAATTTCATCAGAGAAAGTCGCTGAGAACATCAGGTTCTGACGTTTAGCAGGCAATTTAGCAATGATACGTTTGATGTCATGAATAAAGCCCATATCAAGCATACGGTCTGCTTCATCAAGGATCAGCACTTCTAAATCATCAAACTTAACAGCATTTTGATTGTGTAGATCTAATAAACGACCAGGTGTGGCCACTAAAATATCAACACCTTTACGAAGGCGCATCATTTGCGGATTAATTTTAACGCCGCCATAAACAACAAATGAGCTGACATTTGAATGTTTTGCATATTGCTCAACATTTTCACTTACTTGTAAAGCAAGCTCACGGGTTGGTGCCAGTACCAATGCTCGTACTTTATTACCACCCGCCTTAGGGCCTTTTGACAAGCGCTCAATTAACGGCAGCGTAAAACCCGCAGTTTTACCTGTACCCGTTTGTGCGGCAGCCATAACATCGCGGCCTTCAATGATCGCAGGGATAGCTTGTGATTGAATAGGCGTTGGTGCTTCATAGCCCTTTTCTAAAACTGCATTTACTAAAGCTGGTGATAAACCTAACCCATCAAAACTCATACTATCTCTCTTTAAAAAATTCAGCCGATTCGGCGAAGTGCGCGCATTATACCTAGGATAGTCAATAATGCATGGAATTATTTGCAAACTAACACTTAATGCTGAACTTAGCAGACTAATTTAAGGCATAAAAAAAGCGGCTTTAATGCCGCTTTGTTCTCATATACCCAATCTTTACTTAACACCAAGTTCGCGTAAACGCTCTTGTAAGTAGCTGTCTGCTGTGTAGCGCTCAGAAAGCACAACATCAGGACGCGGGTGTAAGAATAGTGGTAACGAGATACGTGATTTCGTTGACGCTTTACCCGTTGGGTTGATCACGCGGTGAATCGTTGATGGGAAGTAACCACCTGACGCTTCTTGTAACATGTCACCAATATTGATGATCAGGTTACCAAAATCACATGGTACGTCTAACCAACCACCATCCGTTGTTTGTACTTGTAAACCTGGCTCATTCGCCGCAGGTAATACAGTTAGTAAGTTGATGTCACCATGCGCTGCCGCACGGATTGCACCTGGCTCTTCATCACCTGTCATTGGAGGGTAATGAAGAATACGCAGGAGTGTTTGCTCAGAGTTAGCAATCATATCTTTAAGGTCGATAGAGAACTTAGCACGCACTTCTTCTGGAGCTTCAGCTTGAACCCAGCTTAATAATGTTGCTGCAAACTCATTCGCTAAACGGTAGTACTCACGGATTTCTTCTTCTAGCTGTGCTGGAACACGGCCTTTTGGATAAACGTGGTAATACTCTTTAATATCTTTAACGGTAAAGCCTTTTGCAACTTCTGACACTGATGGTGGGAAGTAACCATCTTGTGTTTCTTTTGAAAATAAAAACTCGTGCTTTTGCTCAGAATTAAAGAATTCTTGCCAATTTTTGTAAATAGACTCAACTAATGACTGAGGGATTGGGTGATTTTTTAATACACCGAAACCTGTGTTTCTTAGTGACTCAACAAATTGAGCGGCCGCATCGCTCGCTTTATAATCAACGGTAGGTAAATGTTGCATTTGTCTTTTCCAGTGAATAAGGTTCTAGAAGTCTGTGCTAAGCATAGCATTTCTTCATTATAGCGCTTCGCGAGGATAGAGAAACACAGGCAAAAACATAAGGACTTATGTCCGCCCCACCTTGCTTAGCTCCTTAACTTTGATACAGATCAACTAAGCCTTTAAGTAGTATAATATGTACTATTACCTAAACTTTGATATGGTTAATTAGACACATTTCAACGCAAAAGGATCGCTAATGTTCAAAAATCTGCAAATCTTACTTTTCAGTGCGCTGATACTCGTTACCAACCAGGCCATCTGTGCAGAACAAGCAAACTATAAAGTCGAAAATATTAAAGACAACGTATATCGCTTTAGTGCTGGCCATTACCACAGCGCTTTTATGATTGTTGATAACCTTGCCTTGGTGACTGATCCTATTAATAGCGATGCCGCAAAATACTTAAAAAGCTATATCAAGAAAACCTTTAATGCCGATATCAAGTACATGTTGTACAGCCATAGCCATGTTGACCATGCAATGGGCGGTAATGAGCTAATCGATAACAACACCACGGTCGTCGCTCATCAATTTGCAGCTGAGGACCTTAAATTAAATAAAGTGCCAACTGCCCTGCCTGATCTTACATTTACCGATACACTCAAAGTCGATTTAGGTGATAGCTACGTGCTTCTTAATTACTACGGGCCCAATAATGGCCGCGGCAATGTCAGTATGCGTTTTATGCCTGCCAATGTACTTTATGTTGTTGATTGGATTGTGCTTGGCCGCATGCCATATGAAAACCTGATTGGTTACGATATTAACGGCATGCTGCATTCAACCAAAGCAGTACTAAATGAACCTGCGTTTGCTGCATTTATAGGTGGCCATGCAGATACTGGCAACCGCGATGATGTTGTCTCTTATTTACACTATATTCAAGACTTACACACTGCTGTGCGCGATGGCATGTTAAAAGGTAAAAATCTTGCGACCTTACAAAAAGAAATAAGCTTACCTAAATACAGCCATTTAAAAATGTACCAGCAATGGCTACCACTGAATATTGAGGGTGTGTATAACAACCTTGTCGAGATGGGTTATTTTAATTTTCGCAGCGACATTGATGCTCAGTTTTAACTGAGCATCAATAGCGAGATAAAAACGCGTTAAGTTCTTTACTCATACGTGCAACAAGCGATTTTGGGCCACCATCATACATATCGTTATGGCGCGAATCTTTAAGCTTAATTTGCGTCACTGGGTATACAGCGAGCTCTTGCGGCGTTAGCAATACGTTGTCATCTGCTGGGTAATCGCTACCGCGTAGTGTCAGTACAGCAATATTTTTGTTTCGCGGGATCAGCATACGGCGATGATCAAGGGTGATCAGCTTAGCTACCTTAGCGGGATAAATAGCCGCATATAATGCTGCAATATCTCCCCCATTTGAGTGCCCAAATAAAGTGAGCTTATTAAAGTCATACTCAGGATAACGCTTTGCAAGTTCTACGGCTAAAAACTCAAGGGTTTGTACACCACGGTGCCAGTTTTCCATGCGTGTGGTCATGTAGGGTGGCTCCGGGTTTAAACTCGGATCACCTTTTAACTCATGAGCAACTTCAACCGTTAAATAACCATGCTGATGAAAGGCCTGCTGGGCAAATTGATAGTCTGTATGTGCCATATCATAGCCTGCCCCAATAAACGCCACGGGGCATTTCTTCTTTATCGTACATTTGCTATCGGCTGCTGTAATGGTCACCGGAATATGGCGTGCCCGCTCAGTATCAAACAGTGTCTCTGTTTGATTTGCAAAGGCTGTTTGCCCGCAAAGAGTTAAAGCAAGCATTAGCGCCGCCTTTTTAATATTTAACATACTATAACTGCTCTAATTTGAATTTTAAGCTACGTTTAACCATAGGCCACTCACCATCAATAATTGAAAACACCACGGTGTCGCGTACGCATCCATCGGCCATTATTTGGTGATTTCGAAGCACCCCATCTTGTTTCGCTCCTAAGCGAGCAATGGCATTGCACGAAGCCTGGTTATGCCAATGAGTACGAAACTCAACGGCAATCACATTAAGTGTTTCAAATGCATAACTCAGCAGCAGTTTTTTACAATCAGTATTAACCCCAGTACGCTGAAAACGCTTGGCATACCAGGTATAGCCAATTTCTAAACGGCGGTTTTTACTGTCGATATTACAAAAGCGAGTTGAGCCTATCACCTCATCGGTGTGTTTATCGATGACAGCAAATGGTAATGCGCGACCAAGTGACTGTTGTTCAAACGCCATACTTAAATAATCGTCAACACCTTCTTCATTGGGCACCGAGGTAAACCAAAGCTCCCAAAGCTTTCCATCTGAAGCGGCGTTAACTAAAGCATCACGGTGCTCAAGCGTTAACGGCACTAATTTAACAAATTGACCTTCTAAGGTGATGGGACTTAAATCCATAACTTTCCTTAACCTTAATTAGCAAAAATATTTAATCCACCAGCTCTATATCGAGCCCTGCTAATAAATCCAAAGCGGCATAACGTTCAAATTTGGCTTTACTGACTTTGTTAGTAGTTATATCAATGGCAAAGTGACTAGCACCTATAAAATTAGCTTTACTGAGGTTGGTTTGTTGAAACAAGCTGTCACGAAAGTCCGTATCAGTAAAATCAGCTGAAGATAAATCTGCATGTCTAAAATCAACATCTTTGGCAAAACAGCTACGCATTTTTAAAGCTTTTAAACTAAGTTCAAAAAAGCTGCTGTGGCTAAGTTCACAACCAACAAAACTCACTGGAGCACGGCTGGCGAGTAGCGGCCAATCAACATCAGTAAAGCGCACGCTGGTTAATTTACACTGTTTAAAGCTTACTTCTTCAAGCGAGGTGTATCTAAGCCCAAGCGCAGCTAAATTACAGTTTTTAAACTCGCACTCTATGAACCGACAGTTTTCAAACTGACTATTGCTAAAGTCACAGTCGATAAATTCACATTGCTCAAATTCGCAATGCGAAAATGTTTGCCCTGCAAGGTTTGCTTCAAAGGTGTGTTCAAAATAAAGCGAATGGCTTGCGATCACGCGGTGGTCTCAATATCTTGTTTAAGCGCAAGTACTGCAATAAAAATAAGACCAAACAATGGAATTAGCGCTAGTAACCCACCAATAACGGCCACCACGATTGGTGTTGAGGTTTTGCGCTTACCTAAGTAATAGCTGATAGCGGCAAACACAGGAATTAAAATAACAATTATTTGCCCGATTAAAGTTGCATTGATATTCATTCTCTCTCCTTGAAGAACATACTAAATATTCATTTAAGCACAAAAAAACCCTAAGGCATACACCTTAGGGTTATTATTCATTAAGTCTTATAATTCAGGCTATTATGAATTATTCAGCGTCTTTCGCTACAACATCAATTGCAAGCTCAGTTAATGCATCTGCATTTGCTTTGCTTGGTGCATCTGTTAATAAACATGATGCTTGAGTTGTTTTAGGGAAAGCAATAACGTCACGAATGTTATCAGTACCGCATAACAACATAACTAAGCGGTCAAGACCAAACGCAAGACCTGCATGCGGTGGTGTACCGTATTTAAGTGCGTCAAGTAAGAAACCAAACTTGTCTTGCTGCTCTTGCGCTTCGATACCTAAGATTCTAAATGCTGTTTCTTGCATTTCTGCATTGTGAATACGTACCGAACCACCACCAACTTCGTAGCCGTTTAATACCATGTCGTATGCATCTGATAGTGCACCAGCTGGGTTTGCTTCAAGCTCTTCAGGAGAAATACCTTTCGGTGCAGTGAATGGGTGGTGAACCGCATGCAATGTACCTTCGTCGTCTTCTTCGAACATAGGGAAGTCAACAACCCATAATGGTTTCCAGCTATCTAGATCGGTAATGCCTAAATCAACACCAATCTTAAGACGTAGCGCACCCATTGCTTCGTTTACAACGTTGCGCTTGTCAGCACCAAATAAAATGATGTCGCCAGATTGTGCGTTAGTACGCTCAAGTAACTGGTTGATCACCTCTTCGTTTAAGAACTTAGCGATTGGTGATTGTACACCTTCAACGCCCGCAGCACGGTCGTTCACTTTCATCCATGCTAGGCCTTTCGCGCCATAGATACCGATGAATTTAGTGTAATCGTCGATTTGTTTACGAGAAAGCTCAGCACCGCCTGGTACAGTTAATACAGCAACACGGCCTTTTTCGTCATTAGCAGGACCAGAGAATACTTTAAACTCAACGTCTTTTACTAAATCAGCAACGTCTACAAGTTGCATTGGGTTACGTAGGTCTGGTTTATCAGAACCATATAAATTCATTGCTTCGCTGTATGGCATTACTGGGAAGTCGCCTAAGTCAACGTCTAATAATGATTGCCACATTTCGCGGATCATTTTCTCAGTCATTGCACGCACTTCATCAGAGCTCATAAATGACGTCTCTAAATCGATTTGTGTGAATTCTGGCTGACGGTCAGCACGTAAGTCTTCGTCACGGAAACATTTAACAATTTGATAGTAACGGTCAAAGCCCGACATCATTAATAATTGTTTAAATAACTGTGGTGACTGAGGTAAAGCGTAGAAGCTACCCTTGTGAACACGGCTAGGTACTAAGTAGTCACGGGCACCTTCAGGTGTTGCTTTTGTTAGTACCGGTGTTTCGATATCTAAGAAACCATTGTCATCTAAGAAACGACGCACAAAGCTACTCGCTTTTGCACGAAGTTTGATACGGTCGCTCATTTCAAGACGACGTAAATCTAGGTAACGGTATTTTAAGCGGCGCTCTTCAGAGTTTTGCTGATTAAAATCAAGTGGTAATGGCTCTGAACGGTTGATGATAGTTAAGCTTGTGCCTAAAATTTCAACTTCACCTGTTGCCATGTCTTTATTTACTTGGCTTTCAGGGCGTGCGCGAACAACACCTTTTAACTGCACACAAAACTCTTGACGTAGTTTATTCGCAGTATCCATTAATCCTTCTACTTCAGGATCAAAAACAACTTGTACTAAACCTTCTCTGTCACGTAAATCGACGAAGATAAGGCCACCAAGGTCACGGCGTTTGTTGATCCAACCACATAGTTCAACTTCTTGATCTACGTGAGATTTATTTAGCTGTCCGCAATATATAGAGCGCATAGTATTCCTGTCAGTTAAAGACTTATAGCCGCCTGCTCTTAAGAGTTCGCTATTTTGAGAGCAAAAGCCACTATACAAAGTAATCATTTAAGGCAGAGCATTATACCCAAACCATCGCAAAATGCGAGTGCCAGCAGTGCCTGTCGGGGGCTAAATATATACCTCGACTTCTGAGCAAACATTTCTTTTGATACACTAGCTAAAGTTTAAATTTATTGGTTGATTTAATGCTGTATTTAGGTTGTCCACAGTGGTCTAGCACCGCATGGAAAGGAAATTTGCTCTCTAGTCACTGTAAAAGCGCCGACATGCTCAGTGAGTATGCGCAATGCTTTAACTCAGTCGAAGGCAACACCAGTTTTTATGCTGATCCGAGTCACGAGTCATTATTACGCTGGCATGATGCGGTACCCGAAGACTTTAAATTTACTTTTAAGTTTCATCGGCGTTTTAGTCACGAATTACAGCTGACGAATATAACTAGTGAGCTTAATGCGTGGCTAAACTTATTTGAGCCAATTTTTGCTAAAACGGGGCAAATTATGTTGCAGCTACCCCGTGCCTTTGGCCCAGATGCTCTACCCCTTCTTGCTAATTTTATTGCACAACTCCCCAAACAACTTAGTTACGGTATAGAAGTACGTCACCCCGGTTTCTTTCAAAAAGATGATGCAGAAATTCGTTTAAATCAGCTATTAATTGAAAATAATATAGATCGTATCAGTATGGATACCCGCGCTTTATTTGCTGTACCCGCCGATACCGATGCACTCATTGATGCGCAAAAGAAAAAGCCTTATTTACCTGTGCATGCCATTGCAACAGGAAATCAGCCAATGTTACGCTTTGTGATTGCCAGTCTTGAACATGAATACAAGTCGTATTACCAGCCATGGCTGAAAAAAGTAAAGCAATGGCTTGATGAAGGAAAATCACCCTATTTGTTTTTTCATACCGCTGATAATCGCCAGTCACCACTTTTAGCAAGACAGTTTTGCCAAGATTTAGGTTACAATCACCCCGTGCTTGCGCCTTTTATGGGTGAACGCGAAGCAAGCCAAAGTAGTTTATTTTAGCGCCCGATTTATCAGAGAAAACATGAAAGATTACAGCCGTTATTTTCAAGGTTACCCGCCGCACATCATTGAGCAAGTGTTACAGCTATTTAATGGCGACAGAGCTGCTAACTACCTAAAGGGCAAATACCCTGATGCCCATTGCATTACCAGCGATAAAGCTTTATACAATTACGCCACTGACCTGAAAAAGCGCTACCTTAAAAATGCCCTGCCTTTTGGCCGTGCCGCATTCAAAAAACAAGGCGATATGGTTACAAATGCCTTAGGTACCCATACTTTCCGTATGCAAGGTAAAACCCGAAAACACGATCTTGCCATTAATAGCGACCTACTTCGCGCACCTGAGCCCCTTCTCAAAGCACTCGTCGTACACGAGCTGGCTCATTTTAAAGAAAAAGACCACAACAAAGCCTTCTATCAACTTTGCTGCCACATGGAGCCGCAATATCATCAACTAGAACTGGATTTAAGAATATTCAGTGTGCTGGTAGGTGAAGGGAAGAATCCGTATTAAAGCTATCAGCTACCAAAAACATAAAACCTGGGGAATGAATGTTAAGCTCTTGTTGTTCAAAAACACTAATAACTATCCCCCATCTCGATCAGCTAAAAACTGACGGCTGAAAGCTGACAGCTAAACTTCCGAAACCTCAAATCTTCTTTGCCCTATCAGCTGCCCAGATTCGGTAACCACTTTAACGACCCATTTCCCTGCAGCATTAGCAGGGAAATTCGTTTTATGGCTCCACGCTCGATAGCCCTCTTTACGACCACCAGAAATATCCAAGGCTATACGGTCAACTTCTTTTCGGTTATGCACCCAAACATGGAAGATTTTTTCATTTAACCCTCGCGGTGCTTTTACCGCACTAAAACTATATAAACCTTTTTCATGTAAGCTCTGCTCAGTAAGTTCTGTTATTGGCGAAAGCGGTTTACGTGCTTGTGCATCTAACTGATATGACATACTCATATCGGTTAAACGCAGTGCCGCAGGTGGCACAAAGCTACGTAATTGCCAAAGCCCTGCACTTAATGCACAAAGCAATAACACCAATAACGGGAAACGCCACCATTTCGCATTGGGCATCAAATTACCAAGACTTGGAATCGTTAAAATAACAGCCGTAATCAGCGCTATTTCAAAACTTTGGCTGGTCGTTAACTTTAATAAAATGGGTAAGGTAACCGACAGCACGACAAACAAAGAAAAGCTATGAAACACACTAAACCAAACACTGTGTCTTGCAAGCTTTTTATAATAGAGGGGGTCAACAACAGAAACGAATGCACAAAGTATAATTAAAACGGTAAACGCAGACTGCCCATGGTCCCAGGTTGTCACTGCTAAGAAAAATGGTAAGGCAAAAAACAAACTTTCTTGCTGCACAACTTGCAGCGCAAAGCGCATCACGTTAGGCGACACCGCCACACCAAAACGCTCCTCTACTTTATCTCTTAGCCAGTTATCTATTAACAACCACAACCAAGTGACTAATAACAAAATAGAGATAAGTTGCGAAAACGATTCTTTTCGCTCAACAAAGACAAAACTTGCTACACCACTACAAAAAGCCAACACCGCCATCAACCCCGGCCGCTTCTGCATCATGAAAACAAATTTAGTTATAAAGTTTTTTAAGTAATTCATGCAATCATCAAATCCATTTAAGGCTTTATGAGTAAAGCATAAATTGGATGAATGTAGGCTTTAAAAGGAGCTTTAAGTTCAAAGCTGTAAACTGTAAGTTTTGAGCCAAGACTAGTTACTCAACCGCATCGATTATGAGGGGTCGTAAATAACAATTTGACTCAACCACCAGTTAAGTTCATCGTCAATTTGCCATACCTCACATGAATTCAGCTGTTTTAAAATTACCTGCTTATCAGACTGACAACTAACTGCTTTTAATACAAGGTTACCATTTTCCCAAAGTGTTGCTCTTGCTATAAGACCATTGCCTTTAATTTCAATGTATTGAGCTTTAATTGGCTCACCTAATTGAGCAGAAAGAACCACCTTGAGATTTTCAATCGTCAAAATTTTAGATTTAGAATTTCTCCAATTTTCTAATTCTTCCAGCACGGTTTTCCTCAAAAAAGAATGTAAGCAATTGCTACCAAGCACTATTTTTTATACCGAGGTAGCTTACAAGGCCCTTAACCTAATGAGTCAAAGCAAATTTCCGTATAACTCTCATGTGATATACCTAGGGTAAATTTGCCATACTCAGCTTGATGTGATTCGCTATATTCGAGCCAAAGTTGTTTTGCTTCTAACAAACCAGAAATATTATCAATCTCTCGGACTCCATGTAAGTACAACATGTAAAGTCTCCGATTGAGTTTGGAATGTCACTAACACTTGAAATTCACTCCCAGCGCGTTTTAACTTCACTTCATCGACTATAACATCTTGGTATATGTGATTAAATTTCAATTCAATTGCCTATTGAGTTATTTCAGTAGATTAATTTATGTATTACACACCAAAACATTAACTTAACGAAAGCTGCAAAACCATATTTCAAACTTAGGGCTTAGTACCCTCAATTGAATTTCTGCGTTGAAATAAACTCAACATAAAACACTAAGTGCTATAGCCTTTTAAAAACAAAAAAGCGCGGTCTGACCCGCACCTCTATTTTATCTGACGGCTGAAAGCTCATGCTAAATAAATACACTTTTGACTATTTAATCAATTTTGGATAACTTCAGTCGAACACCTAGAATGCTTGAAATTATTTTTTCACAGTGGAGAGGTTGGAGAATAGAGGTAGATTATGCACGTTAAATTGAAATTCACTTTATTACTTTCTATTGGCTGCGCAAAAGCAGAGCAATGTGCAGAGTCAATGCAACTAGGTGAAACTACTTTGTATTCAGAGTGTCGAGGTGCTGAAGCAATTTCATCCAGTACTATACACTCATCAATGAGCCTAGGTGAAGCATTCGAAATGATGTTGAATATTTTAGAATCTAAGGGTGATATTCAAGCTACAAAAAACGATTTATATGTTTCTATTTTTTCAATAATGCAAGCAGAAAAATTTAATTTTAGAGTAACTTCTTTTCCTAATGGGATATTATTGGCTTCAAAGAATACTAGCGCAATTTATTTAAAAATAGATGACAAAACATGGTTACAAAAGGTTCTGTAACGTACACATTAAAAAATTTAAATTGCAACTTAAACCGCATTCCACTCCTGCATTTATTTACTATTTAGCATTTTATAACAATACACATAACGCCTCCCATTTATTGACTCAACAAACCTCGCATTAATATAAAATTAATAATTGAACCCAATGCAGGACCAATATACAATTAAAAAGTTAGTTTCCAGTTAATATTAAATCTTGTTAATAACGAAAATTAACTCCTAATAAAATAAAAGGTAAAGAAAGGAATATCTAATGCCATTAAATGCAAACGTAAAAACAGAGGTTATTAAAAATACTGAGAAGTTTGAAGGACGAGTTCCTCATTTGTATCTTGATACCAGAGGATTAGTTACTGTGGGAATCGGTCATCTAATTTCAAACAAAGCAGCCATGGCATCAGTTGTCATGTATAAAAAGAATTCAAACAACACGCTTGTGTTAGCTTCATTAGCTGAGAAGCAAGCTGAGTATGACTTGATAAAAAAGCAACCCTATGGCTTTAGTCGCAATGCAAATTTTTACAAATTGCATACAACTTTAATTATGAAAGACCATGATATAGTGGCGCAAAAAGAAAAACACATTTTAAAATTCTATAGTGAACTTACTAAATATTACACCACGTCTAATGGCTTCGCTAAAAACTTTGATTTAATGCCCTATTCAGTACAGAAAGCATTATTTGATATGGTCTTTAATTTGGGAATAACAAAGCTGCGTACGCAGTATGTAAAGATGAATAACGCCATTAAGAAAGAAGACTGGATTGTTGCAGCAGCCGAGAGTAAAAGGGTTGGCATTTCAAGTTCACGAAACAACTATGTCAGCAACTTATTCCTTTCTGCCCAAAAACAGTCAATCACACCTTAAGAGGTTAAAAGCATGTCTCAGCAATTATTACGTTTAGGAATATACGTTAGTGTTATTTTTACCTTGTTAAGCGCTTGCTCTACAAGCAACCAACCATCAAAACAACAGCAAAACATTGAAACTGCTTGGCTGAATCCGTTGATATTTGAACAACAAATCGAGACTAATGGCTCTTTGGAGGATATCAAATTCAATATTGAGTTTACAGGAACTGATGAAAAGCTATTTTTTGCTAAAGGGTGCTCTTTTGTACTTCAAAACGGCGATGATATTGTTGTGGACTGGGAGTATGACCGCTGGCAATGGCTTAAAGCCAACTGTGTGGGGGCAAATAGATACTTCAACGCACCAAAAACTGCCTATAGTTTCTGGCCTGAATTATTTGACTACGAAACAATTAAGCACCTTCCTGCTTCGGCGATTCCCAATTTAGGAGGCGAAAGTTTAGAAGGGCGAACTGGTAGTTTATCTTCTTACGATAAAAGCCTTACGTTCGTTGCAGCATCACGTGAAAACAGTATTTCGGTAGAGGTAGATGGTTTAGAGGTGCATTATACTCAAGTTGCACGTGCAGACTTTAATCGTGATGGTTACCAAGATATTTTCATCCGTATGGATTGGTTTGTAAAAGATGCGTTTGGGAAAGGAACTGATTGGGTAGTACTAACTAAATTATCCTCAGTTGAAGATCCTATGTTGCTCTGGCGAAATTAAAAAATTAAATATGGATGTGTAGTTTATAATCTATACACAAATCCACATTGACTTTACAGACAATTTAAACACAAAAAAGCGCGGTCTAGACCGCGCCTCTATTTTATCTGACGGCTGAAAGCTGATGGCTGACAGCTCAAGTCGTTGGGTTACAAACCAAGTTCTGCCATAAAATCATCATCTGCATCGTCGGCTTGTGATGACGCTTTTTGCTTTTCAGCTTTTTGTTTAGCTTCGTTTTCGATGATGTCATCTGGGTCAACGGCTTCTGAAATATCAAAGTCATGTAGTTTGATAAATTCAGTTTTATCCATGGCTAATTCTAGATAGAAGATATTTTGCTTCGCTGTAGTGAAAGTCACACGGCGCGCTTGTGGCCTATCCATGGTGGTATCAACAGAGATTTGCACCTGCTTGTTAATCGCCATCATCTTAGGTTGGTTTTGCGTGATAGAAGTATGCAGCTGGTCGCGTACTTTTGACGTAAAGTCACCAACGATTTGGTTCATCAGCTCGCCGAGTACGTTTGCCACATCATCTGATAAATGGCTTTGTGCAATTTCGTCCTCAGGCATACCCATGTTACGCATATAGTCATGGTAAATTTCCATGGCTGCTTGCGCTGTGAAGTTTGTTACCACAAGACCGGTAAAGCCACCATCGAACAATACAAAACAGCCAATATCTGGGCGCATACAGGTGCGGGTGATTTTTTGAACCATAGCAGAATAACTAATACTGTTACCGCTTGCTGAAGACAAAACTCCAGTCACTGAATGACACAGAGTTGATAAGATATCTTCTGTACTGATCACTTTGCTTTTTGTCATTAAACTTCTCTTTTTTGTACTTGTTATTGATAATTCTAGCCAAGCTACTGAATTTATCACTGACTATCCAGTTAAAAATGCTAAAATAGCGGTATTATTTTTTAAAGAGACTGTTCAAGTGACGCAAAAAGACAGTATTTATGCCACTGAGCAAGCGGTTAAAGACTTTAGCTTTGACCAACATGTAGTAGAAGTTTTCCCTGATATGATCCAGCGCTCGGTGCCTGGTTATGCAACTATTGTTAGCACCATGGGTAAGTTGGCTGGCGAGTACGCGCAAAGCAATTCAAACCTATACGACTTAGGCTGTTCTCTTGGTGCTGTAACTTTAAGTATGCGCCGCAATATTCGCACTGATAACTGTAATATCATTGCTGTTGATAATTCAGAAGCGATGGTTGAGCGCTGTAAATTACATTTACAAGGTTTTCGCTCTGACGTGCCGGTCACGGTTACACTAGGTGATATCAACGATTTAGCTATCGAGAATGCCTCTGTGGTCGCAATGAACTTTACACTACAGTTTATTCCACCTGAAAAGCGCCAAGCGGTGCTTGAAAAGATTTACGCAAATTTAAAACCAGGCGGTGTTTTGCTGCTGAGCGAAAAAGTTAGAGGTGAAAATGAGCAATGCGATAATTTGCTCATTGATTTACACCATGATTTTAAACGTCACAACGGCTATTCAGAGCTTGAGATCAGCCAAAAGCGTACGGCTATCGAAAATGTCATGCGCCCTGATCATTTATCTACCCACTTAAACCGATTAAGTGAAATTGGTTTTAGCCAAACGCAAGTGTGGTATCAATGTTTTAACTTCTGCTCGATGATTGCAATCAAGTAATCATCACAACGATATAAAGAGTATTTCATGTCTCAATGGTTTAACCAATTTTACGCTGCGATTGCACAAAGCCCGCTTAGCCACTGGCTCGAAACTTTGCCAGGTCAATTAAAGCACTGGGAACTAGAAGCCAGCCACGGTGATTTACCTAAATGGCAAAAAGTGCTGAAAAACTTACCTGAGGTAAGCACAAACCATGTGAATCTTCAGGATAAAGTACAAATTGGCACCGGTGATGAGCTATCTGAAGGTCAGCAAAAACAGTTAACGCATTTATTAAAGCGCATGATGCCATGGCGTAAAGGGCCATTTAGCTTACACGGTATCGAAATTGATACTGAGTGGCGCAGTGATTGGAAATGGGATCGTTTACTGCCTCATATCGAACCGTTAAAAGGCCGCACTGTGCTTGATATTGGCTGTGGCTCAGGTTATCACTTGTGGCGCATGCGCGGTGAAGGCGCTAATTTTGTAGTGGGCATTGATCCATCCGATTTGTTCTTATGCCAATTCCAAGCGATAAAGCATTATCACCAAGATGAAAACGTGCATTTATTGCCGTTAGGTGTTGAAGCTCTGCCAGAGCTAAAAGCATTCGATACGGTATTTTCAATGGGTGTTTTATATCATCGTCGTTCGCCTATCGACTTTTTAGCGCAATTAAAAGCACAGCTTCGCCCAGGGGGTGAGTTAGTCCTTGAAACACTGGTTGTTGAAGGTGATGAGCACACAGTTTTAGTGCCAACTGACCGCTATGCGAAAATGCGTAATGTATGGTTTATCCCAAGCACCGCGGCATTAAAACTATGGATGGAGCGCGTTGGCTTTAAAGATGTACAAGTTAAAGACTGCGCAATCACAACGCTTGAAGAACAACGTAAAACCCAGTGGATGGAAAACGAATCACTGGTCGACTTTTTAGACCCAAATGACACCAGCAAAACCATTGAAGGTTACCCTGCCCCTCTTCGCGCTATTTTAACCGCGAAAGCTTAACAAATAGTGAGAAGTTTCGAGTTTCAAGGCTAAAAGTTCATTTGCCTGATACTTTTGCCTTGGAACTTGAAAACAAAAAACCGGACAACTGTCCTTGTCAAGTCGGTTAAAGTGATTTTTCAACTAGCCGCGCCAGTGCAATTGTTGTAAAATACGCGCGTTTCTAAGCAACCCACATGCAACTTTTTTGAGGAAAACCTGTGAGCGAACAAAAACAGTCTCTTAGCTATAAAGACGCGGGCGTAGATATCGATGCCGGTAATGCACTTGTTGAGCGTATTAAAGGCGTAGTTAAAAAAACCAGACGTCCTGAAGTAATGGGCGGTATCGGTGGTTTTGGCGCACTTTGCGAACTACCAACTGGCTATAAAGAGCCTGTACTGGTTGCTGGCACAGACGGTGTTGGTACAAAACTACGTTTAGCAATCGATCTTAAAAAGCACGACACAGTGGGTATCGACCTTGTTGCTATGTGTGTAAACGACCTTATTGTACAAGGTGCAGAGCCACTATTTTTCCTTGATTACTATGCAACTGGTAAATTAGACGTAGATACTGCGGCTGATGTTGTAACAGGTATTGGTAAAGGCTGTGAGCTTTCTGGCTGCGCTTTAATCGGTGGTGAAACTGCTGAAATGCCAGGTATGTACGACGGCGAAGACTACGACATGGCTGGTTTCTGTACTGGTGTTGTAGAAAAATCAAAAATTATCGACGGTACTAAAGTTGCTGCAGGCGACCAATTAATCGCCCTTGCATCAAGTGGTCCTCACTCAAACGGCTTCTCATTAATTCGTAAAGTTCTTGAAGTATCTGGCGCAGACACAAGCGCAGAGCTTGAAGGCAAAACACTAGGCGATCACCTTTTAGAGCCAACTCGTATCTACGTTAAACAACTACTTGAGCTATTCAAGCAGGTTGACGTTCACGCGTTATCTCACATCACGGGTGGTGGTTTCTGGGAAAACATCCCGCGCGTACTTCCTGAATCTGCAAAAGCAGTAATCAAAGGTGATAGCTGGGAATGGCCTGTTGTTTTCAACTGGTTACAAGAAAACGGCAACATCACAACACACGAAATGTACCGTACATTCAACTGTGGTGTAGGCATGGTTTTAGTTGTTCCAGCTGACAAACTTGAGCAAAGCTTAACAATCCTTAAAGATCTTGGCGAAAATGCATGGCATATTGGTGAGATCCAAGATGCGAAAGCAGGCGAAGAGCAAGTAGAAATTTTAGGTGGTCGTGACTAATGACCCCTTGTCGTCTTGTTGTATTAATTTCTGGTAGCGGTTCAAACCTTCAAGCCATCATCGACGCGTGTGCGCGTGGTGAGATTAAGGCCGAAATCGCCGCTGTAATTAGTAATAAAGCCGACGCCTATGGCCTTGAGCGAGCAAAAAATGCAGGTATACAAACACGTGTACTTAGCCATAAAGATTTTGACTCGCGCGAGGCCTATGATGCTGAGTTAATGGACATTATTGACAATTTTGAACCAAATCTAGTTGTATTAGCTGGTTTTATGCGTATTCTTACACCTAGCTTAGTGCAAAAATTTAAGGGAAAAATGTTGAACATTCACCCTTCTTTGTTGCCTAAGTACCAAGGGCTGAATACCCACCAACGAGCGATAGATGCAAAAGATGACGTTCATGGTGTTAGTGTTCACTTTGTCACAGAAGAGCTAGACGGCGGCCCCGTTGTTCTTCAAGCCAAAGTGCCGGTACTCGAAAACGATACCGCAGAGACACTCGCACAACGTGTTCATCAGCAAGAACATATAATCTATCCATTGGTGGTCAAGTGGTTCAGTGAACAACGACTCAAGATGGAAGCAGATTATGCAGTTTTTGACGAAAAGAAACTTCCTGCACACGGCGCGCACTACCCAGAATAAAAATCTAAGTGCCCTACTCGCTTGTGTGGGCACTTTATTACTTCCTACCAGTGTTTTAGCTGGCGACCTCACTCAATACCAAGCCAAATACGATGTACTTCGTAAAGGCGAAACCCATGGTAAAGCAGTACGCGAGCTGAAAAAAGCCGCTGACGGTAACTACGTGATCACCTATCACAGTGAAATCGAATGGATGATTTTTTCGGACTCACGAAAAGAAACATCCATGTTTACTTATCACGATCAGAAAATTTCTCCAATGAGTTACACCATGGAGCGCTCAGGCACAGGGCCTGATAAAGAATACAGCTTGAAATTTGATGCCACGCAAAAACAAGTTCAAAGCAGCCAAAGTAAATATCCATTGAAGCTGGATTGGTCAGATGAATTTCAAGATTCACTGTCTTATCAAGTGCAAGTTCGCGAAGAGCTAAAACAAGGTAAAACGCAATTATCTTACCCACTGGTTGATAAAAAAGGCAATTTACGTAACTACAACTTTGAAGTTGTCGGCACAGAAATGATTTCATTGCCCATCGGCAATGTAGAAGCGATTAAAGTAAAACGTTTATACGATAACGACAAGCGTCAAGCACTCGCTTGGTTTGCCCCAGAAATGGACTACATGCTAGTTCGTATGTGGAAAGGTGAAAAAGGCGTAGAGCAATTTGAAGTGCAACTTAATTCATTTACCGTGACCACGCCAGTCGCCGTAACAAATAATGAAGTGAGTAATGAAGCGCCTGAGTAGCGCTTCATCTTTTATTTAAATCTTTTCGCCCATTTTAAAAAGTGCAAACTCACCTGGCTCCATTTTCTGCCAACGTTCATCATTGGTGAGTGGCCTTGTTGCAATCACAGTAACCACGTCGTTCGGTGTGGTTTCTTTTTGAAAATCAACCACCATATCAGCATCAATTAATGTCGCTTTGCCAAACGGCGCACGGCGTGTGATCCAATGTAGATTATTGGTGCAATAAGCTAAAACGAAAACACCATCGGTAAGTAGCATATTAAATACGCCTTTTTCACGCAATGTGTGAGCAAGCTTAGCAGCATAGCGAAATACAGACGCCATATTTGATGGACGCTTTGGGTATTTTTCGCGAATTTTATCGAGCAGCCAGCAAAACGCCAGCTCACTGTCGGTATTGCCAACAGGTCGATAGTAATCTGGTTTTAAATCATGATAATTTGATAATTGCCCGTTGTGAGCATACGTAATTTCGCGTCCCCATAACTCGCGAGTAAATGGGTGGGTATTTTCAAGGCACACTCGACCACGATTACCTTGGCGAATATGGCTTATCACCGAAATACTTTTTATTGGGTAAGCTTTTACGAGTTTGGCAATTTCTGATTGGCAACTTGGCTCTGGATCTTTAAATGTTCGACAGCCTTTACCTTCATAAAAAGTGATGCCCCAGCCATCTTTATGCGGACCAGTATTACCACCGCGTTCTAATAATCCTGAAAAACTGAAACAAATATCCGTTGGTACGTTGGCCGACATGCCAAGCAACTCACACATAGAACTCTTAACCTATAAAACTAATCGAAGGAAGGCATGATGGGCTGATCCCTGCCTGCGCTCATTGTTAAACATACCGCAAAGGATGGCAACTGCTATGCTGAGATTTTCAGAACTATCTGAGCAATTCACAACTAATCGCTGCCGTCACGGTGCTGATTATAAGTAATTACTCAACAATTCTTCATCTGCTGTAAATGTTTTTGCACTGATAGCCATTTTTAAAATAATAAAACTCACCAAACAAGCCGTTTTAATCCTTGTTCCCCTCTTGATAATTCGCTTTTCTAGCGCTACTCTAAAAGAGGTGGTCTGACCTCTATTAAGGAATAATCAATGACTCTCATATTTTTACTTGGTTTACTCGTGCTGCTTAGTATTGCGAGTTACCACAGAGCAAGCTGGAATACCTGCTTAGGTATTGCCGTTGCGACTTTACTTGTTGGCACATTTGCTGGCGCGTTTGGCGCAATTAGTTGGCTACTATTCTTACTTATCGCTGTGCCACTTTCTGTGACTGGCGTTCGTCAACAATACATCATTAAACCTATCTTCGCTGCTTTCAAAAAAGTAACCCCGACTATGTCGGATACTGAAAAATCAGCAATCGATGCCGGTACTACGTGGTGGGAAGCGGATCTATTTTGTGGTCGTCCTGACTGGAACAAATTACACCAATACCCAGCACCTAAACTGACTATCGAAGAGCAAGCGTTTATTGATGGTCCAGTTGAAGAAGTGTGTAGCATGCTAGATGACTGGCACGCAACTCACGAACTAACTGATTTACCGCAAGATGTTTGGCAATATCTAAAAGATAATAAATTCTTTGCCATGATCATCAAAAAAGAATTTGGCGGTTTAGAGTTTTCTGCTTATGCACAATCATGTGTACTGCAAAAGCTAACCAGTAAATCGACGCTACTTTCTTCTATCGTAGGTGTACCTAACTCATTAGGTCCGGGCGAATTGCTTCAGCACTATGGTACTAAAGAACAAAAAGATCATTACTTACCACGCTTAGCAAGTGGTCAAGAGATCCCATGTTTTGCTTTAACATCACCAGAAGCTGGTTCTGACGCAAGTGCAATTCCTGATTACGGTGTTGTTTGTAAAGATCAATGGAACGGCGAAGAAGTTGTTGGTATTAGCCTAACGTGGAACAAACGTTACATTACTCTTGCTCCAGTTGCGACTGTGCTTGGTCTTGCATTTAAACTACAAGATCCTGACGGTTTACTAGGTGATGACAAAGAGCCTGGTATTACCTGTGCGCTGATCCCTACAGATACTCCAGGGGTCGAAATTGGCCGTCGTCACTTCCCGCTAAACGTTCCATTCCAAAATGGTCCTACTCGCGGTAAAGACATCTTCGTACCACTTGATTACATCATTGGTGGCCCGAAAATGGCCGGCCAAGGCTGGCGTATGCTTGTTGAATGTTTATCTGTTGGTCGTGCAATCACATTGCCGTCTAACTCAACAGGTGGCATTAAAACAATTGCGCTTGCAACAGGCTCTTACAGCCGTATTCGCCGTCAATTCCGTTTACCTATTGGTCAAATGGAAGGCGTTGAAGAATCAATGGCAAAACTTGCAGGTTACGCATATAGCTCTGATGCCGCAGTTAGCATGTCTACAGGGGCTGTTGACCTTGGTGAAAAACCATCGGTTGTCTCTGCGATTATCAAATACCACTTAACTGAGCAAATGCGTGAAGCGACTATTCACGGCATGGATGTTCATGGTGGTAAAGGCATCATGCTTGGTCCAAACAACTACTTAGGTCGCGGTTACCAAGGTGCGCCAATTGCAATTACCGTTGAAGGTGCAAACATCTTAACGCGTAACATGATCATTTATGGTCAAGGTGCAATTCGTTGTCATCCATTCGTGTTAACTGAGCTAGGTGCTTGTGCTATTGAAGACCGCGAAGAAGCGCTAGCAGTATTCGATAAAGCATTAATGGGTCACGTTGGCTTTACTATTTCGAACCTTGTTCGTACTAAGTGGTTAGCATTAACAAATGCTCGCTTCACAAGTACACCGTACAAAGACGAAACAGCTGAGTTTTATCGTGTTGCGTCACGTTTCAGTGCATCATTAGCATTAATGTCAGATATCAGCATGGCGGTATTTGGTGGTTCATTAAAACGTAAAGAGCGTATCTCTGCACGTTTAGGTGACTTACTAAGCTACTTATACCTTGTATCTGCAACACTTAAACGTTACAACGACGAAGGCCGTAAAAAAGAAGATTTTGCGCTTGTTCAATGGAGCTGCCAAGATCACCTTTACCACTGCCAACGTGCACTCGCTGACTTAATCAATAACATGCCATCTGCACCACTACGTGCGATGCTAAAAATCATGTTATTCCCATTCGGTCGTCCAGTACGTAAGCCTACTGATAAGCTTGAGCACAAACTTGCACACTTATTACAAGTACCAAGCGAAACTCGTAACCGTTTAGCTAACTACATTTACCTTAAAAACGAGCCACTTAACCTTGTTGGTCGTCAAGAGCAAACGCTTAAAGACATTCTTGAAGTTGAGCCTCTGTTTGACAAGGTATGCCGTGAAAAAGGCGTAAAACTGCCTTTCTTCCAACTTGATAAAGTAGCGCAAATGGGCCTAGAAGCAGGCATTTTAAGCCAAGCTGAAGCCGACAAACTAGCTGCTGTTGAAAAAGCCCGTCTTGACGTTATTAACGTTGACGACTTTGACCCAGCAGACTTAGTTGCAGGTAATGTTGCCCGCGGCGAGAGCGATAAAAAAGCCGACGCTGCTTAAGCTAGCAAAACAATTCCAATTGTTATGAAAAACCAAACCAGCGCAAATTGCGCTGGTTTTTTTTGCGCTAAATATTGCTGCAATACACACCATACTGCCCCTATGGGGATGTAAATCAAGTTAGTGCCAAGCATGCTTATAACGACAATTAAAGCCACAACAAAAAATATAAAGCTCGGTAAAAACTGGCTTCTATAAAACGGCTTATCTTGGTTATTGCTTTGAAAGAACAGCCGATATTTTTTAAAAACAGCCAAGCAATCGAACTGCAGCGAGCTCGTAAGCAACACGCATACAGAAAAAGCCAAAGCCAGTATCAAGTCACTAAAGTCATTACGCACTGCAATTAGTTGTAATAAAGCAAACAAACATGCAACCAGTATTGCCGCACGCCATATTAAGTTCCAGCTGTGCTGTATAAAGTAACTAAGCCAAAATAAAGCAAGCGAGTGTACTTTTAATTTATGACTTATTCTTACAGGTGGGAGTAAAATCGAACAGCCGAAAATAGCAACAAAACCTAGATAATATTGCAGCGGTGATAAACTAACGGGCAGTAATACCAAGACAGAACTGAGCAATAAACTATAAAAAAGTGTACGCGGTCTATAAAGAACAAATACTCCACATAGCCACTGCAACAACATAAACAGCATAAAATGAGGTACTTGTAGCCACTGCTTTAACGATAGATCTATTGCGATTAATAAACTGGCAATGAGCCAAGCATTACTTAAAAGTAGTAACTTGCAGTCAGCAGATACTCGCCAAAAGGATTTATAAAGGCTTCGCTGAAACGCCCTATTTTGCGAATTTTTAATGGCTGATGCCATGGCCCATAACATCACCGATTCAAGTAAAAGATAAACCACAGCTATTTTTGCACCGTAAGCGGGTTCTGCATGGCTATCGACTATTTTCCCAAGACCTAAAAACAAAAGTAAAACCATACCAAGAAATGCAGGGCCTAGTACCAGAGCGAACAGCAAGCTAAAACTCTTTAACTGAGATAGCATGCTTTTGAGAGTGGTTGTATATGCTAGGTATCTATAAGAAAGGAATGACACGTAGCTAGCAAGAGATTCAATCATAATGCTGTACACTCAAAACCATGCTGTATAAACACCTCAGGTTCGTGGCTTGTAATGATGACTTGCCCATTAGGTTTATCATCTAAGTAGCCATCAAGTAAGGTCAGCAAAAATTGAATACTTGTTTGATCAAGTGCTGCACTCGGTTCATCTAATAGCAAAAATGGAGCTTGCTTTAAAAAAGCAGTGATAAGCTGGCATTTCTTTTGGTTACCACTCGACAAAGCACTAAAACGAGTATTAAGGTGCTCTGTAAAGTTAAATCCAGTAATGAGTTGCTCAGACATATCTTTCTTTAACGCCTTGCAACTAAGTTCAATAACTTGTCGCGCGGTTAAAAAATCTGGCAGAGCAATACGGTCGCTAGCAATTGAAACATCGTTTTGCGGCGACTTTAATGTTTCATTATTATATAAAACCTGCCCTGATTGTGGCTTTTCAAGGCCAGCTAGCATCATCAGTAATGTTGTTTTTCCTTTGCCATTCGCTGCCTGTAAACAAACTCGTTTACTTTGTAATAGTTTACTGTAGTTTTCAAAAACGTGGGCTGAAGCAAAGCGCTTATTGAGGTTGTTAATTTCAATCATGTTTATTCCTTTAATAATGAAAAAATAGTAGCACACTCATGTCCCTATTTATTTACATGATTTGTAACAAATATCGAAGTGGTAAAACTTGCGTTTAGATTATGAACAGGCAACACTTGATAACGAAAAATTAACAAGGAATAATTACAATGAAACCGAGTTTTCAACTAGCTGCCGTTGCATGCGCGCTTAGCCTTGCGCTTGCAGGATGTTCTCAATCAACCCCATCAACAAGTAGCACCGAAAGCGTGCAACAAAGCCAAACTGTTAAACAGTATGATGCTGAAACCTTTTTTGATACAACCTCAATTATGGGCAGCAGCTTTTCACCGAAAGGCGACAAAATACTCGTTAGCAGTGACGAAAGCGGCATTTATAGCCTTTATGAAGTAGATATAAAAACCGCCAAAAAAACCCGCTTAACAGACTTTGAAGACAGTACTTATGCTGTGGCTTATTTCCCTAAAGATGAGCGCGTACTATTTACTAAAGACTCAGGCGGTAACGAGCGTTATCACATCTACGTTCGCGAAACAGATGGCACAGTTAAAGATCTTACGCCAGGTGAAGAAACCCGTGCAGGATTTGCAGGCTTCACAGAAGACGGTAAACACTTTTTTATAACCAGCAATCAGCGTGATGCTAAGTTTATGGACCTATATCGTGTTGATGCTAACAGCTATGAAGTAACGCCTGTTTATCAAAATACTATGGGGCTAGATGTTGGTGCGATCAGCCCTGACGGTCGCTTTATTGCTTTATCGAAAAACAATTCGAACAAAGACAGTGATGTGTTTATTCTCGATACGCGTAAAAAAACACTGAAACCAGAGCTCATTACCCGTCATGACGATGACGCTAAATATGGCCCCGAAACCTTCTCAAGAGACAGTAAATCATTGTATTACTCAACCGATGCCAAAGGTGAATTTGCAGAAGTGTGGCGCTATGACTTAACGACTGGCGAGCACAGCCCAGCCCTCAAAGATGAGTGGGATGTGAGCTTTATTTACTTCTCTAAATCTGGCCGTTATCAAGTAAGCGGTGTTAATGCTGACGCAAGCACTAAAGTGTCGATAATTGATACCACCACCGGTAAAGGTATTGCCATGCCATCGCTGCCAGCTGGTAATTTACGTGGTGTGAACTTTTCAGCTGATGAAAAGACCATGGCGTTTTATTTAAATTCAGATACCTCGCCAAGTAACCTATTTGTTTGGCAACTCGGTGAATCAAAAGCTAAACAATTAACCAACACATTAAGTGATGCAATTGATCAAAATGACTTGGTTGAAAGCACAATTGTGCGCTTTAAAAGTTTTGATGGTTTAGAGATCCCTGGGGTTTTATATAAGCCTAAGCAAGCTAATAGCAACAACAAAGTACCAGCTTTAGTTTGGGTGCACGGCGGTCCTGGCGGACAAAGTCGCACAGGATATAGTGCAATGCAACAGCATCTAGTCAATCATGGTTATGCCATTTTTGCAGTTAATAACCGTGGCAGCTCAGGCTATGGTAAAACCTTCTTTCATTTAGATGATAAAAAACACGGCACTGACGATTTACAAGATATTGTTTACGGTAAAAAACACCTGCAAAGCCTAGATTGGGTTGATGCTGATAAAATTGGCATCATGGGGGGCAGCTATGGTGGCTTTATGACCGCCGCAGCACTTGCCTTTGAACCTGAAGAGTTCAAAGTAGGCATTAATATATTTGGTGTAACAAACTGGGTTAGAACCTTAAACTCGATTCCACCATGGTGGGAAAGCTTTAAAAAGGCACTGTATGATGAAATGGGCGACCCAGCGACAGACGGTGAACGTCACCGTGCCATTTCGCCACTATTTCATGCTAAAAACATCACCAAGCCATTAATGGTGATCCAAGGTGCTAACGACCCACGCGTTTTACAAGTTGAAAGCGATGAACTTGTTGCCGCTGTAAAGGCAAATGGTGTGCCTGTTGAATATGTATTATTCGATGATGAAGGCCATGGTTTTACTAAAAAAGAAAACCGCATAAAAGCCTCAAATGCATACCTTGAGTTCTTAAATACCTACTTAGATAAGTAGCAAAATTGCAAAGATAAAGAGCCGGTATTATGCCGGCTTTTTTATGCAAAACACCTGTATAGAATCAAAATTTAACAGTTTACACAGTACTGTATAAAATACTGTATATCTTTACTGGTAAATTTTTCACCTTTTCCAACCTTCAAAATAAAACCATAAACCACTGTTTAATAACAATTAAATTATTTTGACTAAAATAAAACTGAATCATTGGTTAAAAAATAGCAAAAAAGTACTTGCGCAAAAACACTGTATAAACTACTGTATACACATACTGTATAAACAACCAGTGAGTGAAAGTTATGTTACAGCCAATTACCTTAAGAACAGTTAAAAGCTACCAACAAGATAACGATAAAGCGTCTGTTAATTTAATTCAGATTGAAGACGAAATTTCAGCAACTTTTGAGCTATTAAAAGTATTGCATCATTACAATAGCCAAAATGCATGGACACTATTAATTGCTCCTGATCATGTTCCTAGTAAAGCTTTACTAGATTCGTGTTCGATTGATACCAGCAAACTACTTGTGATCAGACAAAAACATTTAGTTAATCTTGAGTATGTTCTTAGTTCAGCATTACATAACGGTAATTTTGCTGCTGTGATCACATGGACAGATATTGTAAACAATCATCAACTTGATTCGATGAACTTAAACCTTGAGCATGCATCTGCTAAATTTTATTGTTTTACAAAAAGCGCTCAATTAAACAATTTAGTACCGCAGCCACAATAGGCTTGTTAAAATAACAATTTATAGTTTTAGGTAAGTTGTTATGACATCACTCACACACTCCCTTTGTCCTTGTGGCAGCGAATCGACTTACGAGCTTTGCTGCCAGCCTTTTCATACCGGTGCAAGCCAAGCTGATACCCCAGAGCAACTTATGCGTTCTCGTTTTAGTGCATACGCGCTAAAAGATGCAAAATATGTATTTAGTACTTATGCACAAAGCCAGCAAGCCGCGAACCCTGTTCGCGAAATTAAAGATTTTGCTAATAGCTGCCGTTTTACCAAGCTAAGTGTTTTAGATACTGAACATAACGAGCAAGAAGGTTTTGTAGAATTTAAAGCTAATTACTTTTATCAAAGCTTGTATTGTGAGTTACACGAGAAGTCGCGTTTTATTAAAGAAGATGGCCTATGGCGTTACCTAGATGGTGATATAACGCCAGTTGCAGATATTAAAATTGGCCGTAACGACGAGTGCCCTTGTGGTAGCGGCAAAAAATATAAAAAGTGTCACGCTCTTTAGTTATCATTAACCTGGTAAATCCAGTCTAAGGCTTGGGTAATCGTTGTTGGGAATGCCGTTGCATGGCGTGCCTGAGGAATAACAAATAAATTTGTCGTAACCAGCGCGCCGCTTTGTTTAGTAATTTTAGCTGCTAATTGCCTTGCGCCCGACACCATTTTTTCGCCTTCGCTTTCTTCAAGTTCTCCCACTGCGATGTAAACTTTTGTTGTGTTGGCAGCTGGTTTTACAGCCATAGCTAATATTGAGTTTTCTTTAAACCACACTGAAGGACTGCCGATAATATAATTTGAAAAAAGCGAAGGCTCAGTGAATAAGGTATAAGCCGCAAATAAACCGCCAAGTGAGTTACCGACTAACGTACTTTTTTGGGTTGTTCTGAAGTCGGCCTCAATATAAGGCAATACAGTATGTTTTAGGTAGTTTAGATACTGACTTGCTCCGCCAGTTTTACGCTGCCAATTTTTATCTTCAAATGGCGTATAGTCATAAATACGGCTATTAAGTCCAGATACACCTTTTTGATATCCTACTGCAACGATAATTACCTCTTCTATAGTCCCCGAATTCATCATAAAGCGACTAGCACCAGAGGTAATTGGCAAACTGTAGTTTGCATCTAACAGGTAAACAACTGGGTAGCGCTTCTGGTTTTGCTTTTGGTAGCTGCGTGGCAACTTAATCGTAATGGGGTATTCGTTTTTGGTATGTTTATCTTTAAGTAACACAGTATTAGTACGTGGCAAAGTAAACGGCTCAGCATGGCTTACATCGCTCACGCCCAAAATACTGATCACAATAACTAACAGTAAATAAGGCATAGTTAATCCTTTAACCACTTCTTAATTGGTAACAGCCACTCATCTTTTGGTTTATAAAATGCGCCATGGGAGAGCCCTGTATTAATGCTTATTTCTTCAAACTTAGTTACGTCACTTCTATCGATTAAAAATTGGCAAGAGCCAACCTGATCTGAGCGCTCAAAGATAGAATACACCTTGCCATAAGCCTTAACTGATGTGTGATTTTTTATAAGGCCTGCGCAACCTGCCAATATAATTAAGTTGATATGTGTGCGTTTAAGTTCATTGACTGCCAGTATCGATAATGCCCCGCCCCGTGAAAAACCAATCAAACTAATGTTTGACTCAGCAACACCGGCACTGATCAATGCTTCAACATCTGCAGCGAGTTTTTTCGCAAACGTAAATGGCTCAGTACCTTTTGGCCTGTGATAGGCAATTAAATGATAGCTCTCATCTGTCAGTGCTTCTTTTACTGCAATAAAGTCATAAACACCAAAGGTTTTGTGAACAGGCTTAGGGTTTGTCCCTTCGACGATAAAACCATGTGAATAAAAAACATAGTGACCATGCGGGTCAATCTCTGTTGGAAACTGGCTGTAAATAGTGCCAGCGCAAACAGGCAACACCCAGCATGCACAGAGTAAAAGTACGGTACGTATCACAAGCATTCCTTTAAAAAATCACGTTACACCTAATAGAAGATAATAACACCTTAAAAAATAATATCTTAGCAAACAACTAAACCCTACTCTCAGTAATTTTAATTAAATATCAAATTACTAATCGCAAGCTGTATCACGATTTAAACTGCAAGTTTCAACTTGAGGTAAATTCATGGAATTTCATAGTTAAACTACAAAAAAATCCTATGACAACGCTGTCAATTATTTATAAAAAGGCGTATTGTAAAAAAGCAGTTAAAATAACTTCAGGTTTTAGACGTCTAGACGTTGAAAAATTAAATTCTAAGGCGTAGTATGTTCGTAATCTGAGTTATACTCACATTTTCCATGAGATTTTTTAAAGATGATTGATATAAAGCACCTAAAAACCATAGCGACCCTTAAAGAAACAGGCTCTTTGGTCAATACCGCCCGTGAGTTGTTTTTAACTCAATCGGCTTTATCGCATCAAATTAAAGATCTCGAGAATAAGTTAGATTGCCAGCTGTTCGAACGTAAAACACAGCCTGTGCGTTTTACTCCGCAAGGTATGCTACTTCTTGAACTTGCTAATGAAGTATTACCTCGTGTTGAGGCAACAAAATGTCGGTTAAAAGAAAGCCTTAACCAGCCAATCTCAAATTTACGTTTAAGCGTTGAGTGTCATGCCTGCTTTCATTGGTTGCTCCCAACCATAAAAGAATTTAATAATTTTTGGCCTGATATTAAAATTGATTACGAGCGCGGCTTTAGTTACGACGCCATTCCAGATTTAATTAATGATGAATTAGATCTAGTGCTGACTTCTGATATTCGTGAACCCGATCAACTTGAGTATGCTCACCTGTTTGATTTTAAATTAAAACTAATCGTTGCACCGGATCATGAGTTGGCAAAAAAAGCCTATGTCACCGCCCTTGATTTAAAAAACGAAACAATTATTTCGTACCCTATTCCCCGTGAGCGCCAAGACATCTTTAAACATTTTATTCAAAATGCACGCTTTGATGGCACGCTTAAAACGGTTGACCAAGGCTTATTGATATTTCAATTAGTGAGTGCAGGTATGGGCGTTGCAGCATTACCAGACTGGCTAGTCACCCCTTATGAAAGCCAGGGGCTCATTAAGTCTATTCCGTTAGGTGCACTAGGTCTTACTCGCCCTATGTATTTAGCGATGAAAAAGAATATGAAAGATAACCCAGTTTATCGCCACTTTTTAAATACATGTAAGCAAAATAACGGTCGCTAAAGCAAGGCAAAATAACTAACATAGCTGCATCTGTTACAGACAATAATATTGATACATGTTTGAAATTAAAAAGATCATTGGCTCATTATTAATGCCCCTGCCGTTGCTCGGGCTGCTTACTTTAATGATGGTATTTTTAGCCATTACACATAAACGCAAAGCACTCTATTTTGGCTTTGTTAGTATTTTAATTTTAATGCTGATAAGCACGCCATTTATTGGTCAATCACTGATAGCTGCAAGCAATAACCCAGCCTGGCAATTTAACCAAGCGAAACAGCCTAAACTCGATAACATTGTGGTACTTGGCTGCTCTATAATGCCCAACTCGCGCCTACAAGCAAACCACCAGTTAGGCGATTGCGCGCTTGCTCGATTACTTGAAGGTGTTAAGCTTGCCCACCACTACCCAAATGCCACCCTCTATGTATCAGGAGGCGGTTTTGCCAATACTACCAATAGCCAGCTCATGTTTGAAACGGCAAAAGCGTTAGGTATTTCTGCAACGAGAATTAAACAAAACTCCCTCGCTATGGATACCGCAGAAGAAGCGAAACGACTTGCCATTTATTTAGTCGATAAAAAAAATGCCTTAGTCACCTCAGCGAGCCACATGCCGCGAGCGAAAGACTTATTTAATGCACAAGGCATTGATGTGATCCCAGCGGCAACCGACTTTCAAGATTTTAGTCAGTATCCAACGTACAAACAGTTTATACCTAACATTGCAGTACTTGTTGCAGTGACCAGAGTCGCTCATGAGAAAATTGGCAGTGCTTGGGTGAGTGTGCGCCGCTGGATTGATCCAGAAGCGCTGTAGAACAATCAGACTGGATTGTCGATATCGATAAACGTTACATCAAAACCGTGCTGCTCAGCTAAAAGCTCGCCTAAGGCTTTAATGCCATAACGCTCAGTAGCATGGTGACCAGCTGCAAAAAAGTCGATACCTTGCTCGCGTGAACTATGAATCGTTTGCTCAGAGGCTTCACCTGTAAGATAAGCATCAATTCCTTGAGCAGCCGCTAAATCAATATACCCTTGTCCGCCACCTGTGCACCAAGCGATGGTTTCGATTTTCTCTTTTCTTACCAAACTAGTTAATGGTGCACGATTAAGAACTTGGGTTATTTTGGCGCTAAATTCTTCACCACTTAAAGGTGTTTTTAAACGGCCTTTTACCGGCACACTATTTGGACCAGATTCAAGCCCACCTGTGAACTCAATATCGAGTAACTTAGCCAGTTGCGCGTTATTACCAATTTCAGGGTGTATATCTAGCGGTAAATGATAGCCATATAAGTTAATATCATTATTTAAAAGCGCTGCAATACGGCGCTTTTTCATGCCCGTGATTGGCTGCGATTCCCCTTTCCAGAAATAGCCGTGATGTACCAAAATAGTATCTGCATTTTCTGCAATAGCAGCATCAATCAATGCTTGGCTAGCTGTGACACCCGTCACTATCTTTTTTACGTCGCTCGCACCTTCAACTTGTAAGCCATTTGGGCAAAAGTCAGCGATAGAATCAGGTTTAAGAATGTCGTTTAATAATTGAGTAAATTGTTTTCGTTGCATATAAAAATCGTCCTTCAACCCTCTATTTTGTGCAAATTTTGGCGTTTATGAGTGAAAAATGGAAGGAAAATCGCAAAAAATTGAAAAGTAAGCTGAAAATAGGTATAAATATATATTCTTAATCTGTGTTTACAACGTATAGGGTCTCTGATGAGCAAACTAGACAAAACAGAAGTGTTAAATGCCTTCGAAGCAGCATACGAAGCAGCGAATGGTAAGAAACCTGAAATCACAACAAAACCTGGTTGGTATAGCATCGACGGTGGCAAAAATATGCGCCTTGCTGATGTTGCAGCGCTGACTGAAGAGCTCACTTCTGGTAAAACAGCTGAGCCTAAAGCAGAAGAAGCACCTAAAGCACCAGCGAAAAAAACCAAAACTAAAACCGCTGCACCGGCTAAAACAGCTAAGAAAGCATCGTTCACTGTTGTTACAGCAAACGATGATGGTTACAAAGCTGAAGAGCTTTGGATTGTTAACCTAGCTGAAAAAGACCACGATTGTCGTTTACCGCGTGGTGTTGTGTAATCAAATTACACTTAGCAATTTTAAAAACCGCTACTCGTTAGCGGTTTTTTTATGGCTGTTCATTTGGCTAGTTATAACCCATTGGCTTAAATAGCCAAACAACACAATAAATACGGTTCCAATCAATACAGGCATCACTAAAAAGTCCCAGCTTTGCATAGATTGCATTATCAAAATTGGGTTTGCGCCTGCCGCTGGATGTACTGTGTCCGTCATCATCATTAGGCTAATTGCCAACCCTGTAGCTATAGCAATTTCAACAGGCCCTACACCGACATAATTTACAAATACAACGCCGATTAGTGCAGTTAAAAGGTGCCCACCAATAACATTCTTCGCTTTAGCTAAAGGACTGTGTGGCACACCAAATACCAGCACCGCAGTTGCTCCAAATGGGGCCATTAACCACACACCATAACTTCCTAATTGCTGTAAATAGGCCAATACAAAAATTGCCATACAAGCAAAAATACCCGCAATGGCCGCCTTGCTTACTTTATACTCCATAAAACCTCCAAAAGGTAGACCGACTTGTCTACCCGCAAATGGTAGACAAGTCGGTCTACTTCTGTCAAGCTATCTTTAGTCACCTAATGAGACCTTAATATGGATAAACGAACACATATTATTTTGACCGCCCTGTCACTTTTTTATCAAAAAGGCATTCATAGTGTGGGAATAAACGAAATTATTAATGTGGCGGGTGTCGCCAAAAAAACCATGTACCATCATTTCGCAAGTAAAGATGAGTTATTATTAGCGTGCCTTAGTGAGCGACATAACAGGTTTTTAAATTGGTTAACGCATGCCACCAGCAAGCTCACTACTGTTGAAGAATTTAAAGTAGCTTTGATCAGCTGCCATGAAGCTTGGTTTAATTCTGAGGTGACTGAGTTAGGTGATTTTAATGGCTGTTTATTTATTAACACCGCTGCTGAGTTTGCTGATCCTGCAAGCCCGATAAATCAAGCCTGCAAAGAGCATAAAATGGCAGTACAACAGTTAATTAAACAGCGTCTATCAGCGTGTGAAAACATGGAAAGCTCGCAGCTAGACTCGCACAGCCACTATTTGATGACGCTTGTAGAGGGCATGATCTGCCAAGCAAAACTAGTAGGAATTAAACAGTTTCCTCATTTAAAGCAATAAATAAACAATAAAAAAGCGGCACAATGGCCGCTTTCAGTTTAGATTTCCGCTAAGTTAGATTTTTTCAAAATATAACTTTTCGCGTTTTTTCTCACCCACTTCGTTCATGGTTGCAGCATCAAATAGACGACCATTGATCATGGTGTAATCGATTTTATCTGTATCACGAATGTTAGTTAGCGGGTTACCGTCAATAACAATTAAATCGGCAAGTTTACCCGGCTCAAGAGAACCGATATTGTTATCAAGGCCAATGTATTTAGCAGGATCTAAGGTTGCTGCACGAATTGCTTCAAGTGGTGTCATACCACCTTGCGCAAACATCCAAATTTCCCAGTGCGCCGCTAAACCTTCACGTTGACCGTGAGCACCAAGGTTTACTAAAACACCCAAGTCTTGCAGCTCTTTAGCAACACGGGCATTGTTAAAGTGGTTATAGTGATGATCGGGCGCCTTAACACGACGCATTGAGCGAGGTAAAAGCTGATTCTTTGGTACAAACTTACTTAAGCGTGGGTGATTCCACACATCCGTCTTGTCGTACCAATAATTTTCACCCCAAATACCACCGTAAGCTACACCCAGTGTCGGCGTATAACCCACATCGCTTTGAGACCAAAGCTGGCGAATATCATCGTAAATATTAGCAACAGGAATTGAGTGTTCAATACCCGTATGACCATCAACTACCATAGTTAAGTTGTGCTGCAGTAATGAACCGCCCTCTGGCACAACCATCATTTCAAGCTCACGGCCTGCTTCAATAACTTGCTGGCGCTGTTCACGACGAGGTTGGTTATATGATTTAACACTAAACGCACCTACTTTCTTTAAACGCTCAAGATGGAATTTAGCATCTTCTAACGAGTCAATATGCGATGTATAACCTGGCATATTTGCACCATATAAAATGGTACCCGTTGAGAAAATACGAGGGCCGACAATCATGCCTGCTTTTTGCATTTCGCTTGCAGCAAAAATCTCTGTGGTGTCGTTTGATGGATCGTGAATCGTTGTCACACCTAACGCTAAGCCAGCTAAGTTCTTCCAGTTTTGCTGTGGAATGATCTCATCGCTGCCTTGCGAGCCGTGCGCATGCGCATCAACAATACCCGGCATAATCGTCTTGCCAGTTACATCAATTACTTCTGCACCTTTAGGAATAGCAACACTGTCTTTACTGCCAACCGCTTTAATATGCTTACCATCAGTAACAATAACGCCGTTTTCAATGACCTGCTCACCGTTCATGGTGATAATACGCGCACCAGTTAACGCGAATACTGATTTAGGCTCAGCCATGGTTTTTGTAAAACCGATGTTGTCGCCGCTTTTAACTTTAAAGTCAGTCTCTGCATTTTGGTTAATCTCAAATAAACCCGCTAGGCTTGCATGATATAACTCTGGGCCTAAGCTCCAATAAAGTTTATCGCTTGTGCCACTCCAGCTGATGTTTTCACCCGCGCGAACAGAAAGCTGCTCAATTGGGAATTGGCTATCTTTCGGGCCAATATTAATGGTTTTGCCACGCTCAACAAATGGCGTTACAAATACTTTAAAACGCTCTGCAAACGCTAAGTATTGGCCATCTGGTGATACTCTAAACTCTGTAGCATGTTCTGATTCGTAAAGTTTACGAACTTGCTTTGATTCAAGCTCAACAACACTTAATGTTGGTTTCGGCCAAGGGCTCATCACATAAATACGGTCATTCGCTGCACCAAATTGCGGCTGATATCCTGATTTAGTGATTAGCGTCGCTTTACCGCCTTTAGCACTTACTGAGTAAATGCCTGGCTCTAATGACCATGTTGGGTTAAGGATACTGCCGCCAGACGCTTTACGGTAAACAACTGTTTTGCCATCAGGGCTGAAAGTTGGCTCTACATATTTACCCGGCTCTTTAGTAATGGTATCGCCACGGCCACTGCGCGCAGATACAATACGTACTGAGCCCTGTTCGTTATCATCCCATGTGGTGTAAACAATCTTCTTACCATCACGAGAGAACTGCGGGAATAATTCAAAGTGGTCGTCTTGCTTAGTCAGGCGCTTTACTTTGCCAGACTCTAAATCACGTTTATAAATATGACCTAGCGCTTCAAATATAGCCGTTTCACCATCCGGTGAAATTTGTACATTACGCAGCATTTTCACATCAAAATTATCGCTATCAATGTTTTGTGTAAAACGCACGGCTTTTTGAATTTGCTTATTGGTCTCCACTTTAAACGGAATAGTCGAGACAGACTTATCATCCACGTCTAGCTTATGAATGGTACCACCCGCCCAAAAGACCAGCTGTTCGTTATCTGGTGTCCAAGCAATTGTTGGGTATACACCATGAATAGCCCATGTCTCTTGCATATCACGCTCAAGCTCGCCATACAGCTTGGTATGCTCACCGGTGTGAAGATCGTATAAGTACAAGCTTGTTTGGAAATCATCGCGCTTGATATACGCAAGCTTTTTACCATCTGGTGAAGGTGTTGGTCGAATAGCCCCACCCATACCATCTATAATTGTTTCAATCTCGCCGGTTTCACGGTCATAGCGTTTAATTTTATAAATACCCGCTACAGAATCTTTAGAGTAATGGAATGTTTTACCCGGCGTTGCATCATGAGAAAAATAAACATAACGACCATCCGGTGAGAACATTGGCTCGCCTAAGTCTTTTTGGTCGTTTTCACGTGCTGTTAGCTGTACACCTTTACCACCCGCTTTATGGTAAAGCCATACTTCACCAGCCCCTAGAGAGCGGCTTGCTGTAAAGTGCTTACGCGCAACTAAGTAGTCACCATCAGGGCTCCAAGCTGGGCTGTTTAACAAACGAAATGTTTCGTTCGTTACGGCTTTTTGGTTTTCACCATTTAAATCCATAACCCAAATATTGTCGCCACCTCCTTGGTCTGAAGTAAACGCAATGTGCTTACCATCAGGGCTAAAGCGTGGTTGCATTTGCCATGCAATATCACTGGTTAATTGCGTTGCTGTGCCACCTGACATTGGCATGGTATAAATATCGCCGAGTAGGTCAAACACCACTGTTTTACCATCAGGGCTAATATCTACGTTCATCCACGTGCCCTGCTCAACACTAATTTTAGCGTCTAGGAATTGGCCTTTTGGTGCGTCCACCTGCCACTTGTCGTCATTTGATTGCTCAGCTGCTGCCACTTGCCCAGTTAGAGCAAGTGAAATAGATACAGCGAGCGCTGTATGAAGCATTTTCTTCATTGAAATCTCACTTTTTATTGTTTTGCTTATATGCACACTTTTAAGATTGCACCAAATAGCATAGCAAGATTCCAGTGATTCGTGTTAAACAGACGTAAATAGTCGACTAATGCCACGCAATCGGATCAAACTGATAAAAGCCAACCAGTAAATGATAAATTTCTGGGTCAAATTGTCTGAGTTCAGCGGGTTTTTCTAAGAAGGTTTCGGTGATAACAGCAAAAAACTCTGCCTCATTGGTCGCGCCATAGCTATGAATAACATGCGGCATGCCATAAGCTAAATGGGTTTTGAGTTGATTAAACGCGCGGCTAAATACTTTTGCCCACTTTTGGTAGTCTTCGTTACTCGAAAGCAGTGGTGTACCCGTGGTTTTACCGGTTTCTTGGTCGAGCTGATGGGCAAATTCATGAAATACCAAATTATGACCATCACTTGGTAAGCGGTTCCCCTCAAGGACATCATGCCAACTCAATACCAAGGTTCCACCCGGCCATGATTCACCTTGACGCACGGTATTGTGATAACTGACAAGCCCAGCATTATCACGAGAAGTTTGCGGGGCATAATACGCGCTTGGGTATAAAAGGATCTCTTTTACATTGCGATACAATGGCCACGGTTTATTAAGCACTAAAACACAGGCATCTGCCGCTACAATCAGCTTCATTGCATCAATAAGCTTAAGACCATCACAACCAATAAAGCGTTTTTCATTTAAAAACCAAACGATGTGACGCTCCAGCTTTTCACGATCGGCATCCGTCATCTTTCGGTAGATAGGCATATATTTTAACAGCAGATTTTTTTGCTGAACATTGAGGGAATTATTAAGGTATTTTTTCTGCCAAAAGTGATTACGGATATCGTCCCAGCGCCAGTAACACACAACAAAAATTATTAAAAAAAGTATCAAAACCAGGTTAAGCATTACTATCGCCTAAAAAACAATCTTGATACTTTAATGTGTGCAAACAAAAAAAGATCAATTGTTTACACACATTTTTATTTTTAAAGCTGATTAATCGAGCGTAATACAGCCTTGATTATAAATAAAAATTTGGTTTCGACCGTTATTCTTTGCATTGTATAAAGCGTTGTCGGCATGTGCTAACAAGCGGTCATAGTCAGTAACCTGCGCGTTATCTGCTACACCAAAACTTACCGTTACAGAAAGACTATCTGCTAATTCTGAGAAATCATAACCCGCTATCTCTAAACGGATAATTTCACACAATCTTGCGGCTTCTTCAGCATTTTTGTATGGGAACAACAAGGTAAATTCTTCACCGCCCCAACGCGCCGCATAACCTTCATCAGGGAAATTCATACGCAGTAAGCGTGCGATTTCACAAATCACTTTATCACCAATTAAGTGCGAGAAATTGTCATTAATTAGTTTGAAGTGATCAATATCCATAATGGCAATACTAAGCGTTTTATTGTCACGCTGAAACTGATTAAAGTTTTCAGACAGCCACATATCGAAAGCGCGTCTATTCGGTAACTGCGTTAATTGGTCATGATTCGCTAAATGAGCAAAAGCATCAGCTTGCGTTTGTAAATCATGCATTTGCTGTTCAACTTTTTCAGTTAACTCAATTTCGATGCGCTTATAGTGATATAAGCGGTATTTATAAATAGCATAAGCAGCAAAAAGCACAGCAACTAAGACAAATAACTTAAAGCTGGTTTTTTGCCAAAAATAAGGGGCAATTTTAAAACGCAGAACTTGCTCATTATTTTGCCAGTCACTATTAGGGTAACCTGCACGCACTTTAAAGGTATATTTACCTGGTGGTAAATTGGTGTACTCGGTAATGACCAAGCGCCCCCTGTCTACCCATTGTTGATTGTAACCACTTAGTTGAGTTTGGTAATTTAACCGCCCAGGCATGATAAAACTTAGCCCAGCGTAATTAAACGAAACACGAGAAACACCAGCAGGTAAACTCAAAACCTCATTACCAACAGGTAAAGTCATGGGTTTGCCATCGACTTCAAAGCTTTCAATAACGGTCGATAAACGGCGTTTACTGGCTTCTTTTAAGCGTTCTGGTGTCGCAATAGCGACGCCTTTGGCTGTTGCAACCCATACTTGACCATCTGAATGAAGCACAGCAGCAGGGTTTGAACCGCCATTTGCTTGCGCGCTTAGCATGCCATCGCCTTCATCATAAAGCTGCATCGAAACACTCATTGGTTGAACTTTTTCAGGGTTATCTAAAAGTGCAACTAACTGAGCTTTGTTCACCTGAATAACACCGCGGTTACTGGTCAACCATAATGAGTCACCTTGCTCAATCACTTGGAACAACTTATCGACCGGTAAACCTTGGTCTCGACCAAACAAGCTCATTTTATCTGTACTGAGATTGTAACGAACTAAGCCTCTATCGGTTGCAAGCCACATTTTATCGCCATCTAAGTAAAAGCCGAATGCATACTCAGTACTGAACTGCTTTGGAAACTCGAGAGTTTTAAATTGCTTAGTAGCTGGGTCATAAATGGACACACCCACTCCCGTGCCGACCCATAACCTGCCATGGTCATCCTCAACAAGGGCCATAATAAAATCACCAATTAAGCCATCTTCGGTGGTGAATAATTCAGTTTGCCCAGCAGGGTCTATTTTGGTTAAACCACCGGCGGTGCCAATCCATAAGTTATCCGCTTTATCAAAAAACACAGCGCGAACTTCGTTGCTGATCAGGCCATTACTGCGGTTTTTTACGGGATAAATTTGCCCATTGACCACTTTCATTAAACCGGCAGTGTAAGTACCAACCCATACTCCGCCCTGCTTATCTTCAGTTAAACTTAATACGGATAGCGGATCTTTTTCATAAGCTTGAATAAGGGTGGTGAGCTTGCCATTTTCAATACGATTTAAGCCATTACTACTGCCCACCCATAAGCTGCCATCAGAATGCGATAACACGGTACGCACATAGTCAGATGCAAGCCCACGGCTTTGACTCCAGTTTGTAAATGGCGCTTCACGCAAGCGAAATAATCCGGCATTCGTGCCAACCCATATACTTTTTTCGCGGTCTTGCAGTAAAGATAAAATACGGTTGTTGGGTAAGCCATCATCTGCGGCTAAGTTTTCAAGGCCTAAACTGCTGAGTCTGAACACCCCTTTATTGATGGTGCCAAACCACAAATCGCCCTGCGCATCTTCGAGTAAGCTGGCAATTGATTCGTTGTTAAGGACAGGATTAATAGCAACAAACTTATCGTTTTTCTTTTGCCATGCGCCTTTTTCGGTGCCGACAATTAATGTGCCTGACTCCGTTAGTAATAAGGTAAACACAGAGGCATTAGGGAGCCCAGAGTTTTCACTGACCTTACTGACTTGCTTATTCTTTATTTGATAAAGGCCATCACTGGTGGCAGCCCAAATAGTCCCTGTTTTGTCTTGTAAAAGACGGTATGCGCTTAGCTTATCAAGCAGTTTTTGCTCAGTGGCAGTTTCAGAAGCGCGGTAAACAATGCCTTGCCCTTCAAGTGCCAGCCATAGCTCACCTTGTTCAGTAACAAGTGCATGGTTAACCATGGCTGATGAACTTGGTAATGCTCGCCATTGCCCTTGTGAGCGAAGCGCAATACCGCCACGGGCACCCACGATATATAAATCACCATTATCCATCGGAATCAGGCTGCGTAGGCCTGAGTCAGGTAAACCAGGAATTTCTGTTCGAGTAAAGAGTTTAAACTCACGACCATTAAAGCGAGCAAGCCCTTCCCAAGTCGCTATCCAAATGTAACCATCTTTGGTTTGCGTTACGCCATTAATGCTATTGTGAGGAAGGCCGGCGCGAGTGCTCCAAGTCTCTGTAAAGTAATCACTTAAAGAGAGGCGTGCAGAATCAGCTAAAGCGCTGAAACTCAATAAAAGAAAAATACAACTAACTACCCGCACCATAAAACTAAAACCCTGATATTTATTATCGTTCTATTCAGTGATGTAGCTCTGTGAAGCCAAAGTCATCCCTAACTTCAGATAATACTACATTAGTTGCAATTTTTACTCACTTTAATGACATTTAGCAACAATCAATTACAAAAATTCGTGATTTTTTCTTGCAGTATTTTCACAAATCGCGCCACATGCAAGCCATCCATCAAAGCATGATGCACATCAATTGAAAGCGGCATCTTGCCAGTTTGTGAGTCATACTGACCAAACACAAACTTAGGAATACCAAGGCCATGCCCCTCACTTACAGCATGCGAGAAGCCGGTAAAGTTTAACCATGGAAGTACTGAGATATGAATAAGGTCAGGCTGCCCTTCTGTTGCAGCAAATGCATCAGAGAAAAATGGTTTTGCTTTACTTGTTTTACCCACAGCAATAGCGTGTTTTGAAAAGTCTGCCATCGACGCTTGTTTTTCAAAATAACTAAAGCGAAATGTTTCATCTTCTGCAAGCTCGACCACACTGCCTCTTACCGATGACAGTTGTACAGGCAATGAATCAATAATACGTTGACGCATTGGTGCATAGTCATGACATGCTTCAAGTGTTAGGTAAACATAGCTGTGAAAGAACGAATACGGTTCTGATTTGCACTTGTTGTAAAGAGCCGCCATGTCGAGTGAAACACACACATTAAAATATGGCAGAGAAAATTCTTTGAAAAAAGCGAAATGCTGCTTACGAGGCCAAGTAGCTAGATCGATAGGTGTAATTTCACAAGATGGAGTTTTCATTAGGTGCCCTCGAAATTTAAAAACCGAGTTTACCTAGCCTGCGTGATTTCGTCACCTTGATGCGATAAATAACAGAGACAAAAAAGGTGCGACTTGCGCACCTTTTTACCTGTAAATTTATCGATTTACTAAATTATAAGCCGTTTTCGATGATTTCTAATGCTAGTTCATCGGCAATTAAATGCGTCGACTTCTGCTCTTTTTCAGAGCGAGCAAAGATTTCTGTTAGCGTATCAAAAATGCCTTCAACGTGTTTCGTTGATGCTTCTGCACTATAACCTTCTGGTGCAGTTTCGTAATAAACGTTGATAATACCACCTGCGTTAATTACGTAATCTGGTGCGTATAAGATACCTTTTTCGCGGATGATCTCACCGTGACGAGACTCTGCTAATTGGTTATTCGCACAACCTGCAATAATTGTTGCTTTTAAACGCGGGATAGTTGTGTCATTTACCGTTGCGCCAAGTGCACATGGTGCATACACATCAACATCTAAGTCGTAGATTTCATCAATACCCACAGCCGTTGCATTGAAGTCATTTACAACACGCTCAACAGCTTGCTCGTTGATATCTGTTACAAATAATGTTGCGCCCGCTTCATGTAGGTGTTTACAAAGGCCATATGCTACTGCACCTAAACCTTGCACGGCTACTTTGATACCAGCAAGATCTTGATGACCTCGTTGATGTTGTAAAGCCGCTTTAATACCTAAGAATGTTCCATATGCTGTGAACGGTGAAGGGTTACCACTTTTACCTTCAAGGCCTAATACATAGTTAGTTTCTTTATTCATGATAGCCACATCATCACATGTGATGTTTACATCTTCAGCTGAATAGTAGCTACCGCTTAAACGCTCTAACTGACGACCAAATGCACGGAAAAGTTGCTCTGATTTAATTTCTTTAGCATTACCGATGATCACTGACTTACCGCCACCAAATGGTAAACGTGCCACAGCATTTTTGTAGGTCATACCTTTTGATAAACGAAGTGCATCAGTAACAGCATCTTCATCAGTTGTGTAGTCCCACATTCTGCAACCACCAACCGCTGGACCTAACTTGGTATTGTGTACCGCGATAATAGCTTTTAGGCCTGATTCTTTATCTGAACAAAACACCACTTGCTCGTGGTTATCAAAGTCGACTTTATTAAATACAGCCACAGTTAAATACTCCGAAATTTTTTACCCTAAGGGGTGTGAGCGCTGAAAGTGCCGAGACTTTATCACTTCGTTTGCTCCCTTGCCACTAAATGAGATGATAAAACTAAGCAAAGTTCTCAGGCCGAAATAACAACTCAAAAACTAACACTTTATGGAAAAAATATACCAATCAATGTACGCATTAAGCATTATTAATTCAAAACAAAATATTAACATTACTAACTTTATTACGTGAACGTAAAGGTAAAGTATAGCGTAAAGAAAAAGTGACAAGAAAAATGTGCCAATAAAGCCAAGTAAAATCGGCTTTTTAAAGAGATGTTAGAGAAATAGCTGAGACTGGTCAGAGCTGAAAAAAACGGCGCAGGTGCGCCGTTTTTTAAGAGAGTTGCAAGATGGTTACTTTAATTTGCCATCAAGTTCTTCGATTTTTGCTTTCCAAATAGCAGGGCCTTGCGTATGCGCATTGGCGCCTTCACTATCAACAGCAACCGTTACTGGCATATCTTCTACTTCAAACTCGTAGATTGCTTCCATACCTAAATCTTCGAACGCAACAACGCGTGCTTTCTTGATTGCTTTAGATACAAGGTAAGCTGCACCACCTACTGCCATTAAGTAGATAGATTTATTGTTTTTGATTGATTCAACTGTTGCAGGACCACGCTCTGCTTTACCAATCATACCGATGATGCCCGTTTTTTCTAACATCATATCAGTGAATTTATCCATACGCGTTGCAGTTGTAGGGCCAGCAGGACCTACCGCTTCATCACCCACTGCATCTACAGGGCCAACGTAGTAGATAAACTTGTTATCAAAATCAACGCCTTCAGGTAAACCTTCACCTGATTGGATCATATCTTGTAAACGTTTATGTGCTGCATCACGGCCCGTTAAGATAGTACCAGATAGAAGAACCGTTTCACCCATCTTCCATTCTTGCGTGTCTTCTTTAGTCAGTGTGTTTAAATCAACACGACGTGTACCTTCACCCACTTCAAACGTAACTTCTGGCCAATCTTCAAGTTTAGGCGCTTTAAGATCAGCTGGGCCTGAACCATCTAATGTGAAGTGAACGTGACGAGTTGCCGCACAGTTCGGGATCATAACCACTGGTTTTGATGCTGCGTGAGTCGGTGCCGTTTTAACTTTCACATCAACCACGGTTGTTAAACCACCTAGGCCTTGTGCACCAATACCTAATTTATTAGCACGTTCGAAGATATCGATACGCATTTTTTCTTCAGTTGTTTCTGCGCCGCGCTCAATCAGCTCGTGAATATCAACCGGATCCATTAATGATTCTTTAGCAAGTACCGCAGCTTTTTCTGCAGTACCACCAATACCTATACCTAGCATGCCAGGTGGACACCAGCCCGCACCCATTGTTGGTAATGTTTTTTCAACCCATGCAGCCACATCATCAGATGGGTTAAGCATAACCATTTTCGTTTTATTTTCTGAGCCGCCGCCCTTCGCTGCCACCATTACTTCTACTTCAGCGCCTGGCACTAAGTCGATATGAACAACTGATGGAGTATTGTCTTTGGTGTTTTTACGCGTACCAGCAGGGTCTGCAACTATTGATGCACGTAATGGGTTATCTGGGTTTAAGTATGCGCGACGTGTACCTTCATCAACCATTTGCTGAACAGTCATGTCTGTTTTATCCCACTTAACATCCATACCTACTTTTACGAAACAAGTAATGATACCTGTATCTTGGCACAGTGGACGTTTACCTTCAGCAGACATACGAGAGTTAATTAAAATTTGCGCAATGGCATCTTTTGCCGCTTTGCTTTGCTCTTTGTTGTAAGCTTTTTCTAAGGCTTGTACGAAATCGAGAGGGTGATAAAAAGAAATGTATTGCAATGCATCTTCAATGCTATCAATGAAGTCTTGCTGACGAATTGTACTCATTACGGGTTCCTTAAGTTTTTATCGCGTAGCGCTGTACGTGATCCTGAGTAAACCGGTGACGAAGATTTACTCTACGGGTTAGTCATGGCATCACTATAAAGGAAATCATAACGCTGCCAATCAAATTTAACTTATGATACCCTCCTCGCCCGTTTCGGGCTAGTTATTCAGGGCAATGTAGATGATAAACGATGAAAATTTGTGCATTAAATTAGATTTAAGTGGTGATTGCATCGCGCTATTTAGTCATTTTGCTCATTTGCCTCATGCTGTGTTGCTCGATTCAGCCAATAGCGAGCATGTAAATAGCCGCTTCGATATCATTGCCATTGCGCCATTAAAGCAATTAGAAGTGCGTGAAAATACATGCTTTGTCGACGGCAAGGCGCAATCAAGTGATTGTTTTAGCTTGATGAAAAAAGGCCTTCAGGAATTTAATCACACAGCTAACCCTAATAACCTCCCTTTTACAGGTGGTTGGCTTGGCTATTTTGGTTATGACTTAGGTCGTGTGATTGAAAGCATGCCAAGTACTGCCGAAAACGACATTAACATGCCGCAAATGGCTGTAGGCCTTTATCCAGATGCGCTTATTTATGATAAGCAACAGCAAAGCTGGTTTTACGTCTGTCAGCCAAATCATAATCGCTTAGCGCTATATCAGCAGCAGCTAAACGAAACACCAACAAGTGCAGAGTTCGCGCTACAAAGCGACTGGCAATCAAACATGAGTCAAGCCAGCTACAGCGAAAAGTTCGAGAAAATTCAAGCTTATTTAAAAAGTGGTGACTGCTACCAGATCAACCTTGCACAGCGTTTTAAAGCTGAATTTTCAGGTTCAACATGGCAAGCATATAAACAACTTCGAGAAGCCAATAAAGCACCATTTTCAAGCTATATAAATCACCCTGATGGCGCTATTTTATCTATTTCACCAGAGCGTTTTATTTCGATTAATCAGGGCCAAATAGAAACCAAGCCAATTAAAGGAACGCTCCCTCGTTTGGCTGACTCTGAACAAGACCAAGCGCAAGCAACTCGTTTACAGCAATCAGAAAAAGACCGCGCAGAAAATGTCATGATTGTTGATCTGCTGCGCAACGATTTAGGCAAAGTGGCTCGTCCAGGTAGTGTCACCGTCCCCTCGTTATTTGCCATTGAAAGCTTTCCAGCTGTACATCATTTAGTAAGTACTGTGCGCGCAGAGTTAGCAGATGGCAAAGATGCCGTTGACCAAATTCATGCCGCTTTCCCGGGTGGTTCAATTACCGGAGCACCGAAAATTCGCGCTATGGAAATTATTGAAGAACTCGAACCACATCGCCGTAGTGTGTACTGCGGCTCAATTGGCTATTTGAGTGCCTGTGGCAACATGGATACCAGTATCACAATTCGTACTTTAGTGTGCCACAAAGGTGCAATCTATTGCTGGGCTGGCGGTGGTATTGTGGCTGATTCAAAGGTCGACTTGGAGTACCAAGAAACTTACGATAAAGTAAATAAAATACTGCCTTTATTAAAGTAAAAGTTGAAGTAACTACCTTGAATAGTCAGCAAATAATTGCCCGTTTTAGTTTAAGTCAAACCACAAAGCGCCCAGCGACCATTCGCTTTAATGCCGAAAAGCGAGCCAGTGCTGTAATGTTACCTCTGCTTGATGTTAACGACGAAGCGCATTTATTGCTGTGCAAGCGACCTAGCTATTTACTTCATCACCCGGGGGAGATTTGCTTACCGGGTGGCAAGTATGAAGAACAAGATGACACGTTAATGCACACCGCCCTTCGAGAGCTCAATGAAGAGCTTAATATTGGCACACATCAAGTGACTGTCCACGGTAAATTACATCAGTACGCGACCCTAACCGGTTTCACTATTGAGCCTTTTGTGTGTGTGCTTAGTGAAGGCACAACGTGGCAAGCAGATCCCAACGAAGTTGCTGCCAGCTTTTTACTGCCCTTATCTTATTTAAGTAATCAACAAAATTGGCAACCCCTCCCCTTTCAGAGAAATGGCAAAACCATTACTTTGCAAGGTTTGATGACCCCCCACGGACTGCTTTGGGGAGCAACAGCGAGCATAATTAATAACTTTATAAAACAGCTCGCCCTACCAGTTTAATTATCCTGCTTTTAGGGTTACACAGGCACGTTTAAACGTTATCATGTGGCACCGTTCAAAGGCAGGTAGTATGCCGTTAATAGAAAAATGAGTAGCAAATTATGATCAGTGCATTCGATATGTTTAGTATTGGTATTGGCCCATCGTCATCTCACACTGTTGGCCCAATGCGCGCTTCGCGTTTATTTGTAAACGAACTAGAAGAAAAAAACTTACTTGCAAACGTCACCGATATTAAAGTTGAGCTATTTGGCTCACTCGGTCAAACAGGTATTGGCCATGGCTCTGGTAAAGCTGTGATCTTAGGCCTTGCCGGTTATGATCCAGAAACCATTGATGCTGATTTAGTCGACGATATCCTCGCAAAAATCGAAAAAGAACAGGTTATTTATTTAAACCAAAGCCATAAAGCCAACTTTCCGAAGCAAGGTGCGATTGTATTTCATCGTCGTAAAACATTACCAAAACATTCAAATGCAATGGAAATCATTGCCAGCCAAAATGGCGAAAAGTTATTCAGTAAAGTGTATTACTCAATCGGTGGCGGCTTTATAGTCAGTGATGATGAGTTCGAGAACGAAAAACAAAAAGCACTCGAAATCCGCGAAGAAAACCCAGCACCTTATCCGTTTAACACGGCAAAAGAGTTGTTAGAGCTATGCCGTGAGTCAGGGTTCAGTGTATCAACGCTTATGATGCACAACGAAAAAACCCTGCGCAGCGAAAAAGACATCAAAGATGAGCTGTTTAATATTTGGCAAGTAATGAAGGCCTGTATTGAACGTGGTATGCGTACAGAAGGTATCTTACCAGGCGGATTAAAGGTAAAGCGTCGCGCCCCTAGTTTACACCTTAAATTAAATATTGAGGTAAACAACGACCCATTACGTGCTATGGATTGGGTTGATTTATTTGCCCTTGCAGTAAACGAAGAGAACGCTGCCGGCGGCCGTGTTGTTACCGCACCAACCAATGGTGCTGCAGGTATTTTGCCAGCGGTATTAATGTATTATCACACTTTCATTAAAGAAGTAGACCGTGATATTGCGACTCGTTATTTATTAACAGCGGCAGCAATTGGTATTTTATACAAAAAGAACGCGTCAATTTCGGGTGCTGAAGTAGGTTGCCAAGGTGAAGTGGGCGTTGCTTGCTCAATGGCAGCCGGTGCACTAACTGAAATCATGGGTGGTAATGTAGTACAGGTTGAAAACGCCGCTGAAATCGGCATGGAGCACAACCTAGGCTTAACCTGTGACCCGGTTGGCGGTCTTGTGCAAGTACCGTGTATTGAACGTAATGCGATGGGCTCAATTAAAGCAATTAATGCGTCACGCCTTGCAATGCGTGGTTCTGGCGAGCAAAAAGTGACCCTTGATAAGGTAATTAAAACCATGCTCGACACAGGTAATGATATGAAAACGAAATACAAAGAAACCGCTCGCGGTGGCTTAGCGGTTAATATCATCGAGTGTTAATTTACAGCACGTTTTCAGCATAATAAAAAAGCCGCTTTAAAGCGGCTTTTTTATCTCTATTTTACTGGTAGCTCAATGTTTTCGAAGAGCTTATCAACATCTTCTTGGTTACGTAATAAGCTTGCTCGCTCAACCAGTTCTTTCGTTAAGTGCGGTGCAAAACGCTCAATAAAATCATACATGTAACTGCGTAAAAAGCTGCCTTTTCTAAAACCAATTTTAGTGGTGCTCGCTTCAAATAAGTGGCTTGCATCAATACAGACTAAATCAGTATCGGTTATTTGATCAATCGCCATTGACGCAACAACACCTACTCCTAGACCTAAACGAACATAAGTTTTGATTACATCAGCATCTGTTGCAGTAAAAACAATATGCGGCTCAAGTCCATGTGCATTGAAGGCCTTATCTAACTCAGAGCGACCAGTAAAACCAAACACATAAGTAATAAGTGGGTATTTAGCCACATCGGCAACCGTTAAATTATCGGCCTTTTGCGCAAGCGGGTGTGTTTTTGCCACAACAATACTGCGATTCCAGTGATAGCACGGCAACATAACTAAATCAGAATATAAATGCAGCGCCTCAGTCGCAATGGCAAAATCAGCATCACCGCGTGCTGCCGCATCAGAAATTTGCTGTGGCGTACCCTGATGCATGTGTAAAGACACTGCTGGGTACTTTTTCATAAAGCCTTGAATAACATTCGGTAATGCGTAACGAGCCTGAGTATGAGTGGTCGCAATGTTAAGTTTACCTTGATCAGGCAAGGTATGCTCATTGGCAACCGCTTTAATACCTTCAACTTTCGACAGTATTTCTCGTGAAATATTAATAATTTCGTTACCGGCACTGGTTACATGGGTAAGGTGTTTGCCACTACGGCCAAAGATCTGTACACCCAGTTCGTCTTCAAGCATACGAACTTGTTTTGAGATCCCCGGTTGCGAGGTAAATAAACTTTCGGCTGTCGCAGAGACATTCAGTTTATGATTTTGGACTTCGACTATATATCTGAGTTGTTGTAGTTTCATGGCTGCATTGTAGACGTTGTTATTGTTTATTTATAAAGGCTGCAAAGCGCAATGCCAAGCGATATTTCATCGCGCTATACATTTATATCGATTGTTTCTAAGGCTAACACATTAAATTACTGCTCGGTAGCCGTGTTTACTCGCAAAATATTCAATAAAGGTGCTAGTTTAGCGCTATACTCGTTATAAAGTAGTAATCGTAATAAGTTTATTCGAGATAACTACCGCAAAACTGTTCAGATCTAATCTTTTTAAGGTAAGATAAAAAAATTAGATAGTTAAAACTGAGATTTAGTAATGATTGTTTCTATCATCATCATGCTCATTGTTGCATTAATCGTGATCGCATTATGGGTCAGTGCTGTGCAACAACATAAAGAAAAACAAGAAGCAGAGCGCCGTAAAGAGCTTACAAAACAGAAAAAAATCATTGAAGAAGCAGAAGATGTACTGCTTAACAGTGCCAATATCCCCATGTCTGAAAATATTCTGCGTATTATTCAACGCCGTATTTATGATGCACTTGTTTCAATGGTCGAGCTTTCTCCAAGCTCAAAAGAATTAAAAAACAGACTAAAAGAATCTAAAGAACGCCTAGCCTCTCCTATCGAATCAAATAATAGCGATGCATTAGCACTACCAGATAACGACAAACAATTAATAGCTCTAATTCAAGGTATAAAGAAATTACGAGCAGTACTTCGCTCAGAGCATGGTAAAGGCAAAGTAGATAGCCAAGTATTTGTTGCTGAAGATAAACGCCTTGAAAAATTGCAGTTAAGAATCAATGTAGAAAGTCAAATTAAGCGCGGGATTTCAGCTCGCTCAGCAAATATGGTGGGCTCTGCCAGACAGTATTTTGAAAAAGCACTAGCAACACTGACCTCAGTTAGCTATAGCGATGAATATGTAAACTCGAAAAGACAAGAAGTTGAAGGCTATTTAGAAACGATTAGCTCTGAGTTGAAAGCATCAAATGCAACGTCACTAAAGAAGAAAGCAGAACAAGAGCAGGACGATTTAGACGTATTATTCGCACCAAAGAAAAAGTGGTAAACCACTTTTTCTTTGCTTTGTGCAAATTAAGATAAAAACGCAAACTTAACAATAAACAGCGCTGTTAATACCCACACACTAATACTGATTTCATCTTTTTTACCACATACCAACTTCACGGCAGTATACGAGATAAAACCAAGGGCGATACCGTGCGCAATCGAGAAAGTTAACGGCGTCATCAATAATACAACGCTCACTGGAATGGCATCTGTCATATCATCCCAATTTACAAGCTTTAAATTTTGCATCATTAACACAGCAACATATAAAATTGCACCTGCCGTTGCATAAGCTGGGATCATGCTAGCAAGTGGCGCAAAGAACATCATTAACAAGAAACAAATACCTACAACCACAGCGGTAAGACCTGTACGGCCGCCCACAGACACACCTGCAACTGATTCAATATAAGACGTTGTTGTTGACGTACCAAGCATTGAGCCTGCAATAGTAGCTGTACTGTCGGCACTTAGTGCGCGACCTAAACGAGGCATTTTACCTTGTTCATCAGCAATACCTGCTTTTTGCGTTACAGCCACTAAAGTGCCTGAAGTATCAAACAAATCAACAAATAAGAACGCAAAAACCACTGTTAGCATTGAGATTTCGAATGCTGCTGCAAAATCCAATTGCATAAAGGTTGGTGCAATTGAAGGCGGCATTGAAATAATTCCTTGATACTCCACAAGGTCTAAACCAAGGGCAATTGCGGTTACTAATAAAATACTGATAAGTACGCCGCTTTTCATATCGCGGTATAACAGTGCTGCAATAACAAAGAAGCTAAAAATCGCAAGTAGTGGGCCTGGGGCTGTGATATCGCCTAACTGCACTAAGGTTGCAGGGCTTGCTACGATAATACCGGCGTTTTTCAGTGCAATAAGGGCTAAGAAAGCACCGATACCTGTAGCAATGGCACGTTTTAACACCAGAGGAATAGCATCAATGATCCACTCTCTCACCTTAAATAGGCTTAAGAATAAGAAGATACAGCCAGACATAAAAACTGCACCTAATGCAGCTTGCCAAGTGTAGCCCATGCCCAAAACAACACCATAAGTGAAGAAGGCGTTTAAGCCCATACCCGGAGCAAGTGCTAATGGGTAGTTTGCCCATAAACCCATAATAAAACAGCCAATTGCAGCAGCAATACAGGTTGCTACGAATGCCGCACCTTGATCCATTCCCGCTTCTGCAAGCATTGCAGGGTTAACAAATACAATGTAAACCATGGTAATGAATGTTGTGATGCCAGCAATAGTCTCGCGGCGCACAGAGGTGTTGTTTTCAGTGATTTTGAAAAGTCTTTCGAACATGTTGAACTTTAAGTTGAGATTAATTGGCTAATTTTATCATATTTTATCTCAATAAGAGGACATTTTACCTTGCAATGTTCTAAACTAATAAGGTCTTTTATTTCAAGAAAATAACTAAACTATGTCTGATAATTCGCCAGTAGGCTTAGATTTAGAGCAACAGCTTGATAATGTACTTGCCTTTATTACCCAACCCGATAAAGGGTCGGCGCCAGATAAAAGTACTCAATCTGTTGAAAACGTACTAAACAAAGCTTTGTATTATTTAAAAAATGAACAGCCTCCCCTTGCTGCAAAATGGATGCGCTTAGCAGCTATGGCAGGTAACCATAGGGCGCAATTTTATATGGGGCTGTTTTTCATCAAAGGGCAAGGTGTACCGCACAGTGTTTTTCATGGCGCGGTGTGGTTAAGTCTGGCAAGTAGCCAAGGTTATGAACCTGCAACGGCTGCACTTGATGATCTTAGAAAACACATCAGTACGCGCAGATTACATGATGCGCAAAGCTATGCAGCTACCCTATATGAACAAATCCACCAGCAGCAATTTGCACATTTAACTCCTCGTGATCCTGACGCCAGCTAACACGCGTCAGGTTCTACAACTCATTAATGCTGTCTTGTCAGTTTACTCTCAAATGTGATGAGACCTGCACCAACTACAAACAATAAGATACCTATAAACTCAAGCCACACATGGCCTTTATGGGGCTTGATAATAGGTGTTTTTGAAGTAAGGCTATATAAACGCCTGCCTTGCTCGCCAGGTTCTACAAACGAAATACCTTTATAGTCCGCTGAAATAATAAATTTAAAATCATGCCTGCTGATCATTTCTCGACGTTTAGCATCTATTTTCTCGCGGCTTTGTTCTACGAGTAGCGTACGCCAATCATGAAAAATGCCATCTGGTTCATTATCTTTCACTACACCATATGATTTGTACTCATAGAACTTTGTATTGAATAGCTTTTCTTGATGCCCTAAATAAAACATGGCACAGCCTAGCGCACTTAACAGTATGGCAATATAGACGAGTGAACGCTGTTTAATGAATTGCTTATTACTTTGTTGCTTATACCAAGCTTCAATGTCAGGCACATTAATCAACCGAGCTTTATCTACAGAATATTTTAATGGCTCCATAAAGTCGCAAATTGTTAGATTGAGCGCCGTTAATATTGAACGAAATGTGTCATTTGAAGGCACTGATTTATCGTTCTCAAGTTTTGAAAGGTAACTTTGCTCTATTCCAACTTGCTCTGCAAATTCTGGTTGGCTTAGTTTTAGCTCACTGCGATAGTATTTTAGCTGTGTTCCGAATGTACTCATAACGCATTTCCTTTTTGTTGTGGAGCCGCCATTCTTTGCTATTCATGCAGATATAAAAAGCTGAATAAATAGGAATAATGAAGAATATTAGCAAGGTAGGATGAAAGATACGAGATACGAGATACGAGATACGAGATACGAGATACGAGATACGAGATACGAGATACGAGATACGAGATACGAGATACGAGATACGAGATACGAGATACGAGATACGAGATACGAGATACGTTGTCAGTATAAGGAAATAGTAAGGTGTAAAGTAAAGAATTATCTAATAATTTGCTTAAGGAAAACAAATGGCGGAGTGGACGGGACTCGAACCCGCGACCCCCGGCGTGACAGGCCGGTATTCTAACCAACTGAACTACCACTCCGCAGTGGTATGTGCATGGGGTAATGCACTTAATTTGTTTATGATATCAAATGGCGGAGTGGACGGGACTCGAACCCGCGACCCCCGGCGTGACAGGCCGGTATTCTAACCAACTGAACTACCACTCCGCAGAGATATCATTGTTATTACTTAATTTGTTGGCGGAGTGGACGGGACTCGAACCCGCGACCCCCGGCGTGACAGGCCGGTATTCTAACCAACTGAACTACCACTCCGCGATACAAATTTTGTAATAAAATAGCGTTTAAATAGTGGCGGAGTGGACGGGACTCGAACCCGCGACCCCCGGCGTGACAGGCCGGTATTCTAACCAACTGAACTACCACTCCGCAGTATTTAATGCTATTTATTTTTCCTATTGGCGGAGTGGACGGGACTCGAACCCGCGACCCCCGGCGTGACAGGCCGGTATTCTAACCAACTGAACTACCACTCCGCAAAGGAAAATGTTTTACAACCATAAGTTGTGTAAGTAATTGGCGGAGTGGACGGGACTCGAACCCGCGACCCCCGGCGTGACAGGCCGGTATTCTAACCAACTGAACTACCACTCCAGCGCATACTTACAAATTGTCGAAAATTGGCGGAGTGGACGGGACTCGAACCCGCGACCCCCGGCGTGACAGGCCGGTATTCTAACCAACTGAACTACCACTCCACATTTTCGTTGCTGACTGAGTCTCCCCTGACAGCGGCGTGAATAATACGAATCACCCTCTGGTTCGTCAAGGGGTTTTTTGTATTTTTACAGGTTTTTTAGTCATCTGACATCGAAAGGTTTAAAATTTCACCTGATTTGTCATTTTTTGAGCCATTTTTGCCAACTTCATTTTCATTCGTTGCTTGCTCATCATTTTCGGTTTGATTTTTTTTCTTTAAAAACGGTAAAGAAATTTTAAATTTCAGCGGTTTCTTCTGAACAAAGATTCTAATTGCCAGCCAACCTAATAAAAGGACGGTTAAATTTCCAACAACAATTAATGTCACCATGAGCATGGTGGACGCTTTTTGTTCTTCTTCAAGAATTCGTTGTTGCTCTGCTTGCGCTTCTAAATCAATTTCTGGGCGAACAATTTCTGGTACAGCTTCAATTGGTCGCTCAATTTCAAATTTATAAGTCGGTAACGTTGCCATAAATTCACGGTCATTTATGTTGCTACCAAATACAGAGAGCTCAATACTGTATCGTCCCCAATCATAATTTTTAATTGCAAGCTCTCGTGTTTGCGATTTATCAGCATCTAAAGAGAACATTTGCTCTTCATTATTGGGGTAATATATTTTTCCTTGAATAAGTACAGTTTCTGGTTTGACGATTTCAGGATTTAGCGAGATTGTTAAAATGTGGTCATCTTCATCTTGCTCAGCAAGTGCTACTTCATAATCAAAAGGCGGCTCATGCACGACTATCGGTTTTTGCACCACGGTACGCTTTAATATAGGCGTTTCTATATATAGCTCTGGTTGCCACTCTCCAGCCGGGAATATCAGCTTAAACTCACCGGTAAACACACCATCAAGCGGACGCTCATCAAAGCCGCGGCCATCATCTCTAAAGTCAGTAACACTTTGCGTGCCCGCACCAAAGTTTGCGTAATCACTATTATTAGTGCTGACAAAATCAACGTGCAAACTTATCACATCGCGAAACTGACCAACTTCTATTGGTTCACCATCATTTAATACACGGCCAGTCAGCTTTACTGTTTCACCACGAAACAGCATAGGCGGGAGTGGATCAACATTAAGCTCTATTTCACCTAGCACCATAATACGGCTATCTGGCAAGATACTGCCGACCACTTGCCAAGGGCCAGGCATAGGGTTGCTAATGGTGATCAGGTCATAGCTCAGTTCATCATGCCAGTCGAGGTCATCATTGTTTACTGAGTCAGTAGCGTAATACTTAGTGCCGTCAGGGCGTACTAAAACAACGGCAGGAGCACCGCGTTTACGAAAGAAGAGTAAGGTTACTTTATCGACTTTATGGTCAATACGAAAACGGTTCTCTAGCAGGGGAATTTCATTTTGCACCCCATCACGTTCTAATGGGGTTATTTTATCTTGCTCGTTGGCAAATCCCGCTAAGGGAATTAAACACACTAATCCTGCTAGTAGTTGTTTTCTCATTTTATTACCTTATTCTGCACGCCACAGGCATTGGCCACCCTTTGCAACCAAGTCTAAACGCTCTTCGTGAGCGGCGTGCTCTTGTTCTGTTGCTCTTAATACCACAAGCGGTGCTCTATCAGCACTTAGTCGGCGAATACCACCAGCTTGTTGAGTTGAGCCTTCATCTTTATTTTGATTAAGATTCAGCTTTACTTGCCCACCCGTCATCGACAGGTAAACATCGGCTAAGATCTCAGAATCCAGTAAAGCGCCGTGTAACGTACGCTTTGAGTTATCAATATCGTAACGACGGCAAAGTGCATCAAGGTTATTCTTTTGACCTGGGTGCAAGTCACGCGCCATTTTTAAAGTATCAAGTACAGTACATACATCGGCAGTATTCGGAAAACCTTGATTTAACAATGCAAACTCATTATCCATGTGGCCGATATCGAACGCTGCGTTATGAATAACAAGCTCAGCGCCACGAATATACTCTAAAAACTCATGGGCAATTTGGTGGTACAGGGGTTTATCACGCAAAAATTCATTGGTGATACCATGAACGTCTATTGCTTCTTCTTCTATTTCACGTTGTGGATTGATATACACATGAAAATTGTTGCCAGTAAGACGGCGATTTACAAGTTCAACACAACCGATTTCAATAATGCGGTGGCCTTGCTTTGGGTCAATACCCGTGGTTTCTGTATCTAAAACTATTTGTCTATGTGCCATATCGTCTTAAGCCTGACTCTGGTATCTTTCTATATTCACTTTATTGTACACAATATCAAGGTAAAACAGTGCAGAAAACCGTAGAGATTTACACCGATGGATCATGTTTAGGAAATCCAGGGCCTGGAGGGTATGGCATCGTGATGCGATACAACGGCCACGAAAAGCAGTTAAGTCAAGGCTACACCCTAACAACAAATAATCGGATGGAAATGCTCGCAGCTATCGTTGCACTAGAAACCCTCACCCGCTCTTGTCACGTCATTCTGACGACCGATAGCCAATATGTGAAACAAGGCATTGAGTCATGGGTTGAAAATTGGAAAAAGCGCGGCTGGAAAACCGCTGCTAAAAAACCAGTTAAGAATGTCGATTTATGGAAACGACTCGATGCTGCCTGCCAACAACACGAGGTAGAGTGGCGTTGGGTAAAAGGCCATAGCGGCAATAAATACAATGAGATTGTTGACGATCTAGCCCGCGAAGCAGCTGGCAGCGATCAATTACTTGAAGACACAGGTTACGACGATAATTAAAAGCCCCTTGAAATAAACTTGGCGCAGGCCGTTTTATATTTTCGTTATATGTTATAAGATTTGGCTATAAAGAAATATAAAGGATTCATTATGGCTCTGCGCATTCACTCTTTTTTTCATCAACAAAGTGCCACCCTCTGTTACTTAGTCAGTTGCGAAAACACTAAACAGTGCTTGCTGATTGATGCGCCAGCTGATTTTGATATGCCAAGTGGTGAGTTAAGTTTTACCACCGCCAATGAGATCATCAACTATATAAAGACTGAGCAGCTGACACTACAATGGCTCCTTGAAACTCATGCCCATGCTGACCATATCACTGCAGCAAGTTACATAAAGCAGCAATTACAAGACACACACCCTTGTAAACTCGGCACGGGTGAAGGGATCACACAAGTGCAACAACACTTTAGCCAACTTTATAATCTTGATATGCCATGTAATGGTGAACCTTTTGATGTTTTATTTGCTGATAAAGCACAATTTCAGTTAGGTGATTACACAGTAGATGTGATTGCCACACCGGGCCATACCCCTGACAGCGTGTGTTTTCACATTGATGGCAATGTATTTGTTGGTGACACCTTCTTTATGCCAGACAGTGGCACAGCCCGTTGTGATTTCCCCGGCGGTAGCGCGAGCGAGCTATATGATTCACTACAACGAATTTTAGCGTTTCCTGACGATACGCTACTTTGGATGTGTCATGACTACCAACCTGATGGGCGCCCGCTGGCGAACAAAACCACGGTTAAAGAGCAGCGTGAGCAAAACATTCATTTAAAAGGCGATAAGCAACATTTTATTGAAACTCGGGAAGGCCGCGATGCAACATTAGCAGTACCAAAACTGTTGCACCCTTCTATTCAATTAAATATTCGTGCAGGTCAGTACCCAAGCAAAACAGATACGCAACAACACTATTTAGCCATCCCGCTCACAGTGCTGCTTTGATGTTTGCCTGAGCCCTGCTCCTTTTACCGGCGAAAATTGCGGCCTTGCATGCCATTTAGGTTTAATTGGTGTAAGCGGGGCCACACGTTTTCGAGCCACCAGCAAATACACACTGCCCATTGGCTTTAAATATTGTTGACCAAAACTTCGCCACGCAGCAAAACGCGACAAACGATTGCCTCTTGCAAGCGATGAATGGATAAATCGCTCGTCGGAAATAATTTCAAAACCCAATAGATTCAACCAATCTTTTACTCGCGATGGTGTGAAAAAGCGCCCTGTCCACGGTAGCTTTTGGCGGCTAAAAGGTAATAACTGCGCCAAGCCACACAAGCTAAACGGGTTAAAACCTGTGATCACGATGTAACCACCGGGAATTAAAGTACGATGCGCTTCACGTAAGATATGGTGCGGATCAGAATGATATTCTAAGCAATGCGATAATATGCAAGCATCAACACTGTGCTCATAAAAAGGCAGCTCATCGACATCAGCAATAACACCAGTAAAAAGCCCCTGCTCTGCGACACAAACTTGATGCTTAATAGGACTTTCACTGGTGGCCAGCTCGCCACTTAAATTACCAAGTTTAAGCATGTGATAGCCAAACATACGTGGCAGCCATGGCGTTAGCTTACGTTCAATTTCAGCACGTAAATAGTCACCATGAGGGAACTGCTGCCAAGAGTATGGCTTAGGACCTTCTTGAAAACTAAGGGCTGGTTTCATTTTCTGAGCTCGTTATACTGTGTGTTAACTGTCACTTTATAGAGCAATTAAACATGGTGCAAGTTAAAGCAATTAAAGCCTTTTCTGATAATTACATTTGGTGCATCAGCAATGAAGCTGAGCAAACAGCCTGGGTCGTCGACCCCGGTCAAGCTGAACCTGTTTTAAACTATCTAAGCGAACATAACTTAACACTTCGGGGGATTTTGATAACCCATCACCACTATGATCACACCGATGGCGTGGCTGCACTGGTAAAAGCATTTCGTGATATTCCCGTTTACGGACCAAGACACAGCCCTTTTAAAGGCATTACTCATGGAGTATCAGAAGCGGATAAAGTCACTGTGTATGATTACACCTTTACCGTGCTTGCAACACCTGGCCATACCCTAGACCATATTTGTTACATTAACGACGAATTAAGTTTTACTGGCGACACCTTATTCAGTGCTGGCTGCGGACGATTATTCGAAGGCAGCGCAGAACAAATGTGGCATTCGTTATGTAAACTAAGAGCCTTGCCAGATGAGTGTAAAATCTACTGCACCCATGAATACACGCAAGCCAACTTAGCCTTCGCAAAAGCTGTAGAGCCAAATAACGAATACCTTCTCAACTACAGTGATGAAGTTGATGCGCTGCGCGCCAAAGGCGAAATAAGTTTACCAACTCAATTAGGCGTGGAAAAACAAATAAATCCATTTTTACGTAGCAATATAGCAACAATCACTGATGAGCTGCCTGATGAGCTAAAAATTAATTTGGATCTGAATGAACCTTGGCAACGCTTTGCAGGTCTCAGAGCCTGGAAAGATAACTTTTAAAAAAACGTAAACGCCGGTAGTTACAATTTTGTATATTTAGATCAGCATCTTGCAATAATAAGCTGACATAAACTGGTCATAAAGTGGCAATATGTTCTCAGAGCAGGTAATATTCGCCGAGTTTTTTTACCTGATGTATGGGTATATATGTATAAGTCTCCTTTAGTTTTATCACTTGCGCTGATTTTAAGTGGCTGTCAATTAACAGCTTCTGATTCAGCAAGTACAGATGTTGCAAGCAATAATGTTGAGCAACAATTAGACGGCGCAAGTCCGAGCGATATCAATGATGCATTGATGATTAACGCTCAATATCAACAATTAACCGATATTGATGAGCCGCCTCCTGTATTTGATGATGTATGGGAGCGTATTCGTTATCAGCTTTCGATTGATGTGCCACAAAACCGCCCAGTTGTTGCTGAGCGTAACTATTATGCGCGTCACCAGGCCTATTTAGATCGTATCTCTAAGCGCGCTGAGCCTTACCTATACTTTATTGTAGAAGAAGTCGAAAAGCGTCAAATGCCAATCGAAATTGCGCTTTTACCTATTGTAGAAAGTGCGTTTGACCCATTTGGTTATTCACATCGCAGTGCTTCTGGCATCTGGCAATTTATGCCACAAACTGGTGAGCGTTTCGATTTAAAACAGAACTGGTGGTATGACGGTCGCCGTGACATTGTACAATCGACCCGTGCAGCGCTAGATTACTTATCATATTTACACAAAACCTTAGAAGGCGATTGGCTAAATGCCATTGCAGCCTATAACTCAGGTGAAGGTCGTTTACTGCGTGCCATTAAAAAGAACCGTAAAAAGCATTTACCAACGGATTTTTGGTCACTTGATTTACCAAGAGAGACCACTGCCTACGTACCTAAGCTGTTAGCGCTGTCTGATCTAGTAAAGCGCAGTGACGAATTTGGTGTTAAGTGGCAACCAATTATTAATGCTCAAGTCGTTGAAGCAGTTAATGTAGGGAGCCAAATTGACTTAGCACTTGCCGCTGACATGGCAGGTATTAGCTTAACAGAGCTGTATCGTTTGAACCCTGGCTTCAATCGCTGGGCGACAGATCCAAACGGCCCACACTTTTTATTATTACCATCTGATAAAGTTGAAGCGTTTACTGACAAGCTAGCTAAAACAGAGCAAAAAGACCGCCTACGCTGGCAGCAATATGTTGTTGCACGAGGTGACAGTTTATCTGTGATTGCGAAGAAGTTTTCAACAAGCACAAACGCGATTAAAACCCTGAATAAGCTTTCATCGAATACTATTCGTGTTGGTCAGCAATTACTTGTGCCACTGAGCGATGGGGAGATTAATAGCCAGCATTTACCAAAATCAGTGCGTATGGCAGCGAATAAAGCAACACGTAAAAAACTTAGCCATAAAGTGGCCAGTGGCGATACATTGTGGGATATCAGCCGTGAGTACGATGTGACCATAGCTGAACTTGCAACATGGAATAAGCTAAAAAAAGACGCTGTACTGCGTGTTGGTCAAAAGCTAACTGTGTATAAACAGGAAAAGTCACAACTTGCTGCTACACAAAGCAAAGAGCGCACCATTACCTATAAAGTTCGTCGTGGTGACTCGTTAGCGCGCATTGCTGCTAAGTTTAATGTGTCTGTAGAAGATATTATTAAATGGAACTCATTAGCTGGGCAAAAATACATTCAACCTGGGCAAAAGCTTAAATTAAAGGTTGATGTTAGAAGCGCTTAATTGCTTCATCTAATATCAAAAAAAGAGCGCCTAATGGCGCTCTTTGTCTCTCTCATTTAGTATTTATGCCTCAAAGCCCATAAGTGTAATAACTCATTGGCAATGGTCGCTGCGGCAATCGCCGTTAATTCACTTTGGTCATAAGATGGCGACACTTCAACCACATCCATACCGACCATATTAATGCCTTTCAATGCACGAAGTACTTTGAGTACTTTATCGCTGGTTAAGCCACCACACACTGGAGTGCCTGTCCCTGGAGCAAATGCTGGATCAAGGCAATCAATATCAAAGGTTAGATACACAGGTAAGTCACCAACACGTGCTTTGATTTGCTCTGCGATATCTTGCGCTGGCAAATCATTGGCTGCCATTGCATCAATCACCGCAAACTCATGCTTGCTCTGATCAAAGTCAGTACGAATACCAATTTGAATACTGTGATCAACATCAATAAGCCCTTCCATCGGCGCATGATAAAACATGGTGCCGTGATCATAGCGCGAACCATTGCTGTAAGTATCTGTGTGGGCATCAAAATGCACTAATGCCATTTTACCGTGCTGCTTAGCGTGAGCACGTAGTAATGGCAAAGTCACAAAGTGGTCGCCACCTAAACCCAATAATGTTTTACCTTGACGAAGTATTTGCTCAGCCGCTAATTCTAACTGCGCGGTAAAATATTCTGGGTCGCCTACTGGGTAAGTAAAATCACCCGCATCAGCTAATTTTAAACGCTCAAACAACGGAAACGTCCACGGGTACTTGGTTTCTTCCCATGCCAGGTGCACTGAGGCACGACGAATTGCATCAGGGCCTAAACGTGCACCTGGGCGACCTGAGGTCGCCAAATCAAAGGGTAAACCTAACACCACTACATCGGCATCGATTGCTGTGATGTTTTGCACCATCGGCTGACGTAAAAACGTCATGCCGTTTGAGTACAATGAATGATCTGTGTGGTCAAACAATGTCGACATTGCTTATAACTCTTCTAAATAAGTGTAACCATTTAAGCCAGTTTGCAGCTCATCTAAAACGCTTTGCTGCTCAGTTTCTGGCAATTTAGCTGCCACCAGCTGGGCGTAAGATTGCTGGAAACTTTCTACATCTAAATGTACGTAACGCATCATGTCTGCAACGGTATCACCTTCGTTAACTTCAGTGATTTGCGCCTGACCTTGCTCATCCATTTTTATAATTGCACTGTGTGTGTCGCCAAATAAGTTGTGCATATCACCTAAAATCTCCTGATAAGCACCCACTAAGAAAAAGCCCATTAAGTAAGGTTTTTCTTCGCTAAATGCTGGCACAGGCAATGTACTTTCAATACCTTGACCGTCTACATAATGCTCCATAGCACCGTCTGAATCGCAGGTAATATCAAGTAACACAGCGCGTTTTTGTGGTGCTTCTGTTAAACCACTTAATGGTAGAACAGGAAACACTTGGTCAATACCCCATGCATCCGGTAATGACTGGAACAATGAAAAGTTCACAAAAAACTTATCTGCTAAACGCGCATTTAATTCATCAATAATCGGGCGATGAAAACGGTTTTTGTTATCCATATGTTTGTTAAGTTCATAACATACACGTAAGTTAACTTGCTCCGCCCATGCTCGCTCTGTTAAATCTAACAAACCAAGTGCAAATTGATTATGTGCTTCGGCTAAATCGCCTTGGCTATCATGATAAATTTCGATTAATGCACGGTCGTCATTGTCATCACTTAACTGTTGCCATGATGTCCACATGTTTTTTAATAAAAGTGGAGCATCAGCGGCTGGGGCTTGAATGTCTTCTGGTACATAGCTTTCGGTACCAATAACATTCGAAATCAACACAGCATGGTGCGCTGTTAACGCACGACCTGATTCAGAAATAATGCGCGGCATTGGCTGCTCATATAACTTACAGGTATCACCAATGGTGTATACGATGTTATTAGCGTATTCACTTAGGCTGTAGTTCATTGAGTTATGTGACTGGCTACGAGTACCGTCGTAATCTACCGCTAAACCGCCACCCACATCTAAGCAATCAATTTGTGCACCTAATTTGCGTAACTCACAGTAAAAACGCGCAGCTTCACTCACACCTAAGCGAACATCGCGAATGTTTGCCATTTGCGAGCCTAAGTGAAAGTGTACAAGTTGGATCAGATCGAGTTGTTCAGACGCTTTTAAGCGATTAACCACACTGAGTACTTGCGATGCCGACAAACCAAATTTTGATTTTTCGCCACCACTTGCTTGCCACTTGCCCTTACCTTGCGACGCTAAACGTACACGAATACCAATACGCGGCTTTACGTTTAACTCTTTAGCTTGGCTAAGCACCATGTCTAGCTCAGACAGTTTTTCAAGAACAATGTAAACCTTGTGACCTAGCTTTTCACCAATCAGTGCTAAACGAATGTATTCTTGGTCTTTGTAGCCATTACACACAATGACAGCACTAGTTTTTTCTGCCATTGCTAATACAGTTAGTAGCTCAGGTTTACTGCCCGCTTCTAGGCCCAATTGTTTCTTTTCAATATCAGCTTGGCTTGCAACAATTTCTTCAACAACTTCACGCTGTTGGTTTACTTTAATTGGGTAAACAAGCAAATAGTCTTTCGGGTAACCATAATTTTCAATCGCCGTGTTAAATGCCTGACATAAGCTATGTACACGATGATGTAAAATTTGTGGAAAACGAACCAACGCAGGCAAGCTTAAGCCTTTATCCTGTAACTGCTGTGCGATATCGATTAGTGCAATGGTTTGCTCTGGGGCATGGGCCTTTGGCGCAACATACACATCACCTTGATCATTAATACCAAAGAAACCTTGGCTCCAATGACGAACATTGTAACTCGTGCGAGCTTGTTCTAGTGATGTTGTCTCTTTCATCTATCTTTCTCTTTTATTTTAGTAGTGCCGAAATCGGCAAGGGTTGTTGCCGCGCATTAAAAGAAAAATAGTGATTCAAGTCCAACAAGAATTTTTACTCGTAACGAGTGATTTTTGATGTGAAAAACTAATCGATAAACCCCCAGTTTTATTAGGGTTTAATTTGGTTGTTAGATTTTAAAATTCCTTTAGATGGACAGGCACTCAATAATTCCTTTAGATGGACAGGCACTCAATATGGCAAATGAGTGAGCAATTATAAAGGACAGTCACTGTAAATGCATTTCAGAGGACAGGCACTACTTTTGTGATGTCATCAGCTTTTGAAGAGTTTGACCCTAGTTGCCTCCACGCTTCATATTGCTCATTTTCATGCCACGTAATACCTATGTACTCTTGCCAATTCTCGAAGTCTTTAGTTAGATGGACAGGCACTCAATATGGCAAATGAGCAATTTTTAAAAGGACAGTCACTGCAAAAATATATGTTAGAAAATATGTGTTTGTGAAATCCATCTTCATTTCAATGGACAGGCACTACTTTTGTAATGTCATCAGCTTTTGAAGAGTTTGACCCTAATTGCCTCCACGCTTCATATTGCTCATTGTCATGCCACGTAATACCAATATACTCTTGCCAATTTTCGAAGTCTGTTGTGCGATATTTTTCAACACCACAGCAACCTGTGCCAAAAGCAGTGCGGCAAATTTTTACAGTAAGATGAGTACCGTCAAAATTCAGCTGTGATTGCTTATTATTGCAAACACTTAAAGGACGAGTGGGAAATGTGAGAATTACTTTTGTTTTTATGGTGCCATCATGATTGAAGACACCAGTGAAGGAATGACATGAGTTTAAGTAGAACCTGTGGGCACCAATAGTAAGGTCTGGTAACTTATTTTGAGTAAAATTAGATAGCTTCGTTTCTCACCGCAAGCAGCCACCAGTTAAACCATAGTAAAGCACATGATTTTTAAGGAGTATTTATAAATTAAGGTGACCTCACTAAAACATGGCTAACACTTAAATTACTGGTTAAGCCCTAACTCCATAAATAAACTTTGTGGATTTTCACTGTAGTTACCAAACGGACCACAACGATTGAAACCTAAGTTTTCGTATAGGCTAATAGATTCTGTTTGCTTAGGACCTGTTTCTAATCGAATTAGTGGAATTTGCTGCTCACCAGCGTGATGTAATAATATTTGCATAATTCGACGTGACAAACCTTTACCACGGTAACTTGGTTTTACATATAGACGGCGGATTTCACCGTATGGAGGGTTGCCTTCTTGCATCACGATTGCGCCACATGCAACGATACCATCTTCATTTTTTAAGCCTATAGCATATACGTTAGGCTCAGCTAACTCTTCAACACTTAAAGATTGGGCGGTAGCAACAGGGTATAATGAGTTTATGAGTCGGTCTATATCAGAAAACACGTTTACTACTTCAGGATCATGTGGATTTAAATCGACTAACTGCATAAAACTCCCATTTTCATATGTCGGTTTTGTTAATGGTGTTAACAATAATATCGGATATTAGTCTGATCCTCTACTGTTGTTTTCAATATTCATTTTTATAGGTACTATTCAGACCGCCATACTATCGCTTAGTTCAACAGTATGTAACTGAAAAAACGCCCAGTTGATAAAAATTAAAGTTCAACCTACACCACCCTATTTAGGATTAATGCTTTCTACTGACAACTTTTAACAAGACAGTCACTTTTAATTTTAAAAATACTGATCTTGCAAGACTGCATCTTATAAATTGGAAAATATTAAAATTGAAAGAAGAATTACTAAATTTCTGCTGAATTTAATCTTAGAAAATGTATTTTTTATGAAGTATTAAACTTAGCCCAGACTTTTAAAGCTTAATTCGGTCAATTTAATTATCTCAAAGCATTCCGAAAACAAGGGATTGAAAGCTCTAAACTAAAATTACTTAGAAATTAACTAGCAAGTAATAACTTACAGCTTGTTAGGTTACTTCGTCGCTTACGAGCAGTTTTACTGCAATAACGTTCAATAGCCCCCATTCGACCTACAGCCCCATGAAATAAGTTTTCAAATTGGGTTGTTACTGTTAACCATTTTTCCGGTTCGAAATTCAGCCTTTCAAGAATAGGAGGTAAATTATGCTCTATATACCCAGGCTTATCCGCGCTGATACTACGACCAGTTTGCTCTACCAGTAACAAGTATGACTTTAACTCAAAAGGTATACCCTTTGATTTATACTTACTCATGCCACCAATGAAACGAGCTAGTACCTTAGGTTGCTTTGACTCCTTCGTGCTCTGGCATCGCTTTTTAAAACTGGTATAGTCCGATTGCTCCGGCGTGCTCGCAGCTTTAGCACGGACAGGGTTTAAGTCAACATAGGCCATACATGCTAAAAGCGCTGATTCATCAAGCAATGCTTGGCTCTTAAAGCGTCCTTCCCAAAAGTGACCCGTACACTCGTCTTCTTTATTTGCACGTCTGGCAATATATTCATTAAGCGTTCGCATGAACCAACTAATGCTCGAAAGGCGTGCCCTATACTCTGCAACTTCCTTATTTAAGAAGGCTTGCTGACCATCACTTAGCGGTTCACCATGAAGGAACTTTTGACCTAAAGGCGTCATTTTACTGAGCTTAAACCATCGTAAAAGGATAGCCTTGTCGGTTAACCTATTTGCTTTCTTATCATCAACATAAAGCACAACATGAGTATGATTGCTCATCACTGCGTAAGCACACACATCAATACAAAATACCTTTGCAAGAAAAAGTAGGCGCTCTTCAACCCATCCTCTGCGGTGTTCATATGATTTACCAGTGAGTGCGTCTTCTCCACAAAGGTAAGCGCGTCTAACACAACGGGATACGCAGTGATAATACTTAGTGTTCGACAAACAGATTTGCCGCTTCCTTGCTAAAGCCATCGTTCACTCCTTGAACTGATAATTTGAAATACATTAGCTGTAACTAAAGTGTAGACAAAAACTTTTGTACTGCAAGAGCACTTATATGTAGTGCCTGTCCATTTAAATTTATTCCTTCTGAATACAGCTGAGGCCTAGACTTAAAGTGACTGTCCATGTAAAGGGTTAAACACTTTGTTACGGAAAAAAGCTGTTCAAATATCGTTAAATCCATATACTGCAAACAACAAGAAAAAAGATGAGGTTTTCTCGTGCAGTTCACTCAAGGTATGGAATACTTCTTTTCTGGCTTTAAATTAATTAGCCAAAAGGGGTTGAAACGTTTTGTACTTATTCCTTTATTAATCAATATCCTGCTTTTTGGTAGTTCGCTGTTCTTTTTATATGGCTGGCTTACCGATGGCTTCGCTTACATGAACTCGTTGTTACCCGAATGGCTTAGCTGGCTTGAATGGCTAATGTGGCCGATTGCCGTGCTGGTGATTTTATTTAGTTACAGCATGCTCTTCACGGTTATCACTAATTTTATAGCAGCCCCATTCAACGGCCTACTCAGTGAAAAAGTCGAGCTTTACTTAACTGGGCAAAAAATTAATGACGACAGCCTTTTCGATACAATGAAAGATGTGCCACGTATGCTCGGCCGAGAATGGACAAAACTATGCTATTACCTACCGCGCGCTATAGGCTTTTTTATTTTATTGTGGATTTTACCTGTGATCGGGCAAGTTTTATGGGTGTTATTCACCTGTTGGATGTATGCAGTGCAATACGAAGACTATGCGTTCGATAACCATAAAATTAGCTTTAACGAAATGAAAAATGACTTGAAGCAAAAGCAAACGCTTTCTTATGGTTTTGGATTAGCGGTAATGATTTTAACTGCCATTCCATTCGTAAACTTAATTGTCATGCCTGTTGCTGTGTGCGGTGGCACCCGTTTGTGGGTCGATAATTATCGTAGTAAATACCGTTAAAATTTAGGTTTTCTGATACCTAATAAAAAGGCCAATAGTGTGAACTATTGGCCTTTTAAATTTCAAATTAATATTAACTGTAAAGGCTTTGTGGCACCTTAGTTACATTTAAATGTACCGTGACTTCTTCACGGTCATGATATAAATGTTTGGCTTGTAGTTCGTAACTTACACCATACTTTTCAAGCTCTTCTTTAATCATTTTTAAACACTCGTAAACGCTATCAAAACGTTTTTTCATCGGTAGTTTAAGATTAAAAATAAGCTCTTTTGCGTAAGCGTTCACCGCCCAATCTATCATAAGGTTTGTCACTTTAGCCGGCTTTTCTACCATGTCACACACTAACCATTGAATATTGCGCTTTTCAGGGCGGTATTTAAAACCATCTACTCTAAAGTGCTTTACCTGACCAGTTTCCATCAAGTCATCATTCATAGGGCCATTATCGATTGCGCTTACAAACATGCCACGGCGCACCAGCTGATAAGTCCAACCACCTGGGCAAGCGCCTAAATCAACCCCTCGCATGCCAGGTTGCATACGCTCTTCAGCTTCATGGGGTGGAATAAATACGTTAAAGGCTTCATCAAGTTTCAATGTTGAGCGGCTCGGCGCATCATTAGGCATACGTAAACGCGGAATGCCCATAAAGAAAGGCGAATTATTAAATGTGTATGAGTAGCCAACATAAGCACTGTCGTTTGCTAAAAATAACACATGCATAACTGGTTTTTTCTCGGCAAGCTCGCGTGTTACCTTCGAGCGCTTTTCAAGTGACTTTTTCAGTGGCGTCGAAATCTTCTTGCAGAACTTACTAAGCTCTTTACCTTCATTGGTGTCTGGCGTTTCTACACGTAGGTCACCACATTCAGGAAACTCAGCGGCAGCTTCAACAATGGCACTTACACGGTCTTCAAGTGGCATGTTATCGACTAAGGTGCCAGTAAACCATTGGCGAGCAAATACCATATTCTTGAAATCTACTTTTTTGATGATTTCTTCACCGTGGCTTGCATCAAAACATTCGTAAACAACAATGCCCGTATTTGGTTTTGTTTTTACGTAACCTGCAAAGCCTTGTTCAGCAGCCTGAAAAGTAATTTCAGCAGCGGCATCATTTTCAAAACCACTGCGACAATAAATAACTACACTCGACATAGATAACCCTTAAAACTTATATCGTGCTGCTTGAACTAACAAAATAGCCCAACCAATAATAAAACAAACACCGCCAATTGGGGTGATAGGCCCAAGCCACTTCATGCCCGTTAGTGCGAGTAAATACAAACTACCGCTAAATAAAACGGTACCTGCGATAAAAAATCCACCAGCCCAGCTTAAGTTCATGCCCCACTTAATTAATATAGCAATTGCTATCAATGCAAGGCCATGCACCATTTGGTATTCAGCAGCAGTTTTAAAAATTCCAATCGCATACTCAGAAACGCGGCTTTTTAATCCATGAGCAGCAAATGCGCCAAGCATTACCGAAAGCATGCAAAGTAAGCTACCAATCATTAAATATAGTTTGATCATTGCGCATCTCCAGCCGCTAAATTCATAATAAACTGCGCTGCATAATCTGCAGCTTGCTGTAAGTTTTCTTGTTCTGTAATGCCACTTTTTTTACGAGGTTTTAATGAGTGGTCACCATCTTTGAGAAATTTAATCTCTGGCGGATTAACCATTTCAAGCTCAGCCAGTTCTTGCTGATTCCCAAACGTATCACGCTCACCTTGCAGGACTAAAAAAGGGCATGGCATATCAACAAAATGGTCTATGCGAAGTTTTTCGGGTTTACCCGGTGGGTGAAACGGATAGCCAAAAGCAACCACGCCAGCAATTTGAGCATGGTCCTGCTCGGTACAGAGCATAGAAGCCATACGCCCACCCATAGATTTACCCCCAATAAATAGCGGCAATTCTGGCTGGCGCTCGGCTAAAACTTCACTAAAGTAGCCAAGTAATTTAGGAGCACGCTCGGGTGGCCTACGCTTGCCTGTTTCTTTTGCAATTTGCATATACTGAAAATCAAACAAGGCTACATCAATCCCATGCTGACTAATCAAGTTAGCCATTGTTTGCATAAACTCAGAATCACTGCCTGCCCCTGCACCATGGGCAAATATAAACTGTGCACGCGCCTTACCCGTTGCACTTTTAAACCACTGTAACATGTTAATACTCTTGTTCTTGTTCAACTAAGCTCAGCATCCAGTCTTTGAAAGAGACTATTTTGCCAAGCTCTGTTTGCGATTCGCGGATCACTAAATAATAAGCATTTTTACTTTCTAATGAGTGACTAAATGGAATGACGAGTCGACCCGCATCAATATCGGGTTTTGCTAAAACGCTATTACCAATTGCAACCCCCTGCCCATGCACCGCGGCTTGCAATACCATCGATGAGTGACTAAAAATCGGCCCTTGGTTAACTTGTACATTACGTACACCTGCCGTTTTCATCCAGGTTTTCCAATTTTTACGGGTGGTATCATGCAATAAGGTATGATTTGCTAAATCACTAGGTTGATTAAGCGGCTTAGGGCCCGTTAACAACAATGGGCTACATAAAGGCACTAGGTATTCAGTGTGCAGTTTATATGTCTGCACCCCGCTCCAGTGGCCACGACCATAATAAATAGCAATATCTACATCGTCAGAAAGTGAATTTTCATCCTGATCTTGCGCCTTAATTCGCACGTCGATTTCTGGATGTAATTCATTAAATAAACTAAGTCTGGGTACTAACCATTGAATCGCAAAGCTTGGCGTTAAACTTACCGTTAATGACCCTTTCGCACCTCGGGCAAGTAGTTTTTCTGTGGCATCGATCAACTGGGTAAAAATTTCTTTAATATCTAAAAAGTAGCCTTGGCCTTCTTCGGTTAACAGCAAAGAACGATTTTTACGTAAAAACAGCTTTAAACCTAAATGCTCTTCAAGGGTTTTAATTTGGTGGCTCACCGCGGCCTGCGTTACATATAGCTCTTCTGCTGCTTTGGTAAAGCTCAAATGGCGGGCAGCGGCTTCGAATGCTTTTAGTGCATTTAAAGGAGGTAAACGACGAGACATAAACACCAAACTTATAATTAGTTTTTCTTATGCGTCGATTATAGCGATACAAATAAAAAAAGGCGACCATGGTCGCCTTTTTCATACTTAAATACTTATATACTTAAATTATAAATCGCTTGCGCTGGTATCGAGTGGTGCAAAGCTTTTAACTAAGTCATCAACCGCTTTCATTTGCGATAAATAACCTTCTAGCTTGCTTAGTGCAAGTGCACATGGACCATCACATTTTGCTTCATTCGGATTAGGGTGCGCTTCAATAAATAAACCCGCAATGCCTAATGCCATACCACTGCGAGCAAGTTCTGCAGCTTGAGCACGACGACCATCCGCAGAGTCAGCTCGACCTCCTGGGCGTTGTAATGCGTGTGTTGCATCAAAGATTACCGGCGCCATAGGCTTCATGTCATCCATACCAAGCATATCAACCACAAGGTTGTTATAACCAAAACTAGTACCACGCTCACACAGTGCAACATTGTTGTTGCCCGCTTCATTAAACTTCTTAATGATATGACGCATTTCGTGTGGTGCCAAAAACTGCGGCTTTTTCACATTGATAATAGCACCAGTTTTTGCCATGGCTACAACTAAGTCAGTTTGACGAGCAAGAAATGCCGGTAATTGAATTACATCAACCACTTCAGCTACAGGAGCAGCTTGATGCGGCTCATGTACGTCAGTGATCAGTGGCACATTAAAAGTAGATTTAATTTCTTCAAAGATTTTTAAACCTTCTTCCATACCAGGGCCTCGGTATGAATTAATTGAAGAGCGATTAGCTTTATCAAAAGAGGCTTTAAACACGTATGGAATGTTTAGCTTTGATGTAACTTCTACATAATGCTCCGCAATACGCATCGCTAAATCACGTGATTCAAGTACGTTCATACCGCCAAACAATACAAATGGTTTGTCGTTGGCTAATTCAATCTCGTTAATTTTAATTAACTGGTTGTTCATTTCTATTCCTTAAGGTGCAACAGCTTGTAGCATTAATCCACAAATATAAGCCATGTAAGTACCTACACCATAGCCTAAGACAGCAAGTAAAACACCTACTGGCGCAAGTGATGGGTGGAATGCTGATGCGACAACAGGTGCTGATGCCGCGCCGCCTACATTGGCTTGAGAGCCTACTGCCATATAAAAAAGTGGTGCTTTAATTAGTTTCGCCACAATAAGCATTAAGCTTGCGTGAGTAATCATCCAAATAACACCGAGTACAAAGTACATTGGCGAGTCAAAAATCGCGGTAATATTCATGTGTAAGCCAATTGAAGCAACAAGAATATACAAAAAGCTTGATGCTACTTTTGAAGCGCCAAAGGCTTCAATATGGCGAACTTTAGTAAACGATAAACTAATACCAATTGTGGTTGAGATAACGATCAACCAAAAGAATTTACTGTTTAAACTATACTCTTGTGCCCACGGGAAGTTAGCCCCAAAAAACGGACCTAAAAAGTCAGCACAAAAATGCGCCAGGCCTGTAATACCAAAGGCAATTGCAATAATTGTCATGTAATCATTTAAGGTAGGCATGCGCGCATGCTCAGCGTGATACTTTTCTACGCGCTCTTTTAAATCTTCAATTGCACGCGTATCTGCGCCTGTTTTAGCATCAATCGCCTTATGGTTTGCTGCCATTAATAACAGTACAGCCATCCATAAGTTAGCCACAATTACGTCAACAGTCACCATTGCAGAGAAGATATCGCCGCCTACTTCAAACATTTCTTTCATTGAAGCTTGGTTTGCACCGCCACCAATCCAGCTACCGGCGATGGTCGTCATACCACGCCAAACAGCATCAGGGCCATGACCACCCACAGCCTCTGGGTAAACAGCACTCATAACTAAGATAGCCAGTGGACCACCGATAACAATACCCATGGTGCCTGTTAAAAACATGATTAATGCTTTTGGCCCGAGGTTTAAGATCGCTTTTAAATCAATACTAATAGTAAGCAATATCAAGCAAGCTGGTAGTAAATAGCGTGACGCCACAAAATATACATTTGAAGAATGGCCATCAACAATACCAAAGGTATTGAGTAATGATGGTAAAAAGTAGCAAAGCAATAATGCCGGTACATATTTATAAAATTTTTGGCAGGCAGCATTATTACTGTGCGAGGTTTTAAAAATAAACCCCAAAATAACGGCAAGCAAACCAAGTACGACTGCGTCATTGGTAATTAGCGCACTGTGGGCGTCAGTCATAAATGTTCCTTTAAATTAGTGGTGTGTATTATTGTTGTCTTCTATTTCAGCAATTTGATGCTGAATAACTTCGATAGCAGGATCATCTGGGCACTCATTAACAAAGTACTGCAAATCATCACGTGCCATTTTTGGGCAATCTAGCTGATTAAGTAAATAGCCGCGGTCACGACGCTCATACGGGTCATCACCAAGTAATTCCATCAGCATTTCTACACAATGCAAAGCATGGCCAAATTTACTTTCGCTGATAAACGACCATTTTTGTTGAGCTAGATACAGCTTATACAGCTCTTCTTCAAAAATCAGTTCAAGCGGTTCTTGCTCATCGCCATTTTCTTCACAGGCGTTCTCTGGTGTTATATACCAGCTCTGCTGACCTGTGCTTGGCTCAATTAAATAACCTTCTTCATCACTCATCCCAACGTGAACGTGCACGTCTCCCTGACTAAGCGTGACTGTGGCATCAAGTTCAGCATGCTGTAATAAATGACAAAGTAAAATTGCCAGCGTGGTTTGTGTGCCACTGCGCATGGTAATGGTGTAGCTAAAGCTATTTAACGTGTACTCAGGCACTTTTAAGCTTGATGAGCTAAACAGCCATTGCTGATAAAAGGTATCAAGTAACTTATCGAGACGCTCATGTGGCTCTTTTAATTCAGCGCAAAGAGCTGTTACCGTATTTTCAAGCTCATTAAGGGTGTCATAACAGGCTGTTAAATCAGCTTGTTGGTCCCACTTTAATTCGGCGTCGATACAACGATAAAGCACTTTAGAAGAAAATGCGTCAAAGGCCTCATCTTGATAGGATTCATTTTGATCTTCAAACCAAGGGGTGGTCATTTATACTGCTACATCTCTTTCAAAAACGAACAGCTAGTTTACCTACTTTTGCCCTAAGTTACCAATACTGAGCGATGAGATATAAAAAAGCGGTACAACAGCCAATGCCATCAAATACCGCCTAGAGATTTGTTATAAAAGAAGTGCTGTTTTTGCAGACGCTAAATAACCAATTGCTAATAAAATAAGCGTGGTTATAGCAAGTAATATAACCTTCGCGCCTTGTGCGCTTTGCTTAGCTGCAACAATACCTAGTACAATATAAGCTACCACTAAGATTATCTTTTCTAATAACCAAGATTGTTCAAGTGGGTTAAAACCTGCAATTACAATCAATGCCACGGCAGAAACAAGTAATAAGGTGTCGATACTGTGGCTGCCAATAAACACCACTTTATTTTTTGCCAGAGCGCCCGTCTTTAAGCGTGAAAAAGAACGAACGTAAAATAAGATAATACTCAACACGGCAAATAACATGTGAGTATGTTTTACTGCTAAATAATCCATATGCCCCTAATTTTATTTTAATTAATCTGGATAACGTACAAGTACGTCTTCAATTTCTTTAACACGCTGATTAAACACTTCGATTAGCTTAGGATCAAATTGTTTACCCTGTTGCGCATTAATTTCTTTAACTACATCGTCAAGTGACCACGGCTCTTTATAACAGCGCTTATGGCGCAGTGCATCAAACACATCAGCTAAGGCGACAATGCGACCTGCAATTGGAATGTCATCACCTTTTAAACCTTTCGGATAGCCTGAACCATCCCAACGCTCATGGTGCGATAACGCAATAATCGCCCCAGTATTAACAATGTCACGATTTGAACCTTTTAAAATTAAATGACCTTTTTCAGCATGTTGCTGCATAATGGCCCACTCTTCGTCGGTAAGTGGCCCAGGCTTATTTAAGATAGCATCAGGAATACCCACTTTACCCACATCATGCAGTGGCGCAGCTAAGCGAATAAGCTCTGCTTCGCGTTTTGATAGACCATAGCCCATGGCAAGTTCATAACAAATGTGCGATACACGTTTTACATGATTACCGGTTTCTGTTGAACGTTGCTCTAATGCTTCACTAAGTCTAAATACTAACTCTTGCTGTGTTGCTTCAATTTCAGATTGTAGCTGCACATTTTCATACGCCAGCTGTACATTTTGCGAGAAAATTTCAATCAAATGGCGCTGAGTGTCAGTTAAATGCTTCGGGATACCGGAAATAAATAACATCGAGTTGTGATTACATTCACTACAGCAATAAGCAAATAAATAGTTTTCACGGTAGACGATGGTTTTTTCGCTCAGTGCTTGTTGGCAGGCTTGTAACTGCTCCTCATCAAGCACTTCTTCAATCGCCTTGCCTTCACTGCGTTCAAACTCACCTCGCCCTGAAAACACCACTAGCTTCTTTTGGTTATCTTGCGGGTTACTGGCAACTAAACTTGTTGCATACATAGCTTGATCAACAGTACCTAGCAATGAGGTAAGTTGCTGCATCACCCCTTCAATAAAGCTCTCAAGAGAATGAGTCGAAAAAATATCTCGCGATGCTTTAATAATTTTTTCGAGGCCTTGGCGAGATTGCTCAATCGATAAAATGTCACGGTAAGAACGTAAGCTCGACATCACCACAGTGAATAGTTTTTGTGCGGTTAATTCAGTTTTTGATTTGTAGTCATTGATATCGTAATTAACGATAACTTGGCGCTCTGGCGCTTGCCCAGGCTGGCCTGTACGAAGAATGATACGAATGTGATTATTTTTTGCGGTTTCGCGAATAAACTTAGCGACTTTGAGGCCTGCATCGTCGGTTTCCATAACCACATCGAGTAGTACGATAGCAGCATCTGGGTGCTGTTGAATAACCTGCTTGGCTTCTTCACCCGAATAGGCGCTAATAAACTCTAAACGTTTATCTTGAAATTCAAAGTCACTCAACGCAAGCTTTGTTACGGCATGTACTTCTGGCTCATCATCTACGACGATGACTTTCCAGCTACCCTGAACCACCTCATTTACTTCATCAAGTGCTTCATCCGAAAACAAAAAATCATCCATTCTATGGGATCCTCAAAGGCTATGTACGCACAGTGCACTTAATTGTTATTTAGGCCATTGTGCTAACGTTACACGGTCATTACCGCCAAGATCTTTAATTGTAAGTATATGGCTATACGACATTTGTGCAAAAAATTCTTGTACCTTCACACTTTGTTTGTAGCCATGTTCAATTAAAAGATAGCCATTTGTTGCTAAATAGTCACGTGCGATAGTAATAATTTGTTTTATATCAGCCATACCGTCGTCATCTGCAACTAATGCAGAGAGCGGTTCAAAGCGAACATCGCCTTGGCTTAAATGCTCATCATCATGTTCAATATACGGAGGATTGCTAACAATTAGGTCAAACTTTTGTGTGCTTACTGCACTAAACCAATTGCTCAACGCAAAAGTGGCGTTGTTAATATTGAGTCGTTGTTTATTCTCTTTGGCAAGCTCAACTGCATCAGCCACTCTATCAACCCCTGTCACCTGCCAATTAGGCATTTCACTGGCTAATGCCAAGGCAATTGCCCCTGTGCCAGTGCCTAAGTCAAGCACGTTTGCAGCAGTAGGTAACTCAAGGCTTAAAGCATATTCAACTAACGTTTCGGTATCAGGTCTTGGGATCAGAGTTGTTGGATTAACCTTTAAAGGAAGACTCCAAAATTCACGGAAACCAACAATGTGAGCAACTGGTTCACCATTTAAACGACGCTGACATGCTTGTTCAAAATCACGTTGTTGCTGTTCGGTAAGTTGTTTTTCGGGCCAGGTAAATAAATAACTGCGAGGTTTATCAAGAATGGATAATAACAGAACTTGTGCGTCTAACTTAGCACTGTCGCTGCTAGGCGTTAATAACGCCGTTGCAGCAACAATTGCTTGTTCAATGCTTTGCGGCACGATTATTCATCGCCCATCGCAGCAAGTAAGTCAGCTTGGTGTTCTTGCATTAGAGGTTCGATAACACTTCCTAAATCACCGGCAACTACTTCATTCAAACGATAAAGTGTTAAGTTAATACGGTGATCGGTAATACGACCTTGCGGGTAGTTATAGGTACGAATACGCTCAGAGCGGTCACCACTACCTACTAGGTTACGACGTTCTGACGCTTCAGCCGCTTGACGCTTTTCATCTTCAGCTTGTTGTAAACGTGCACCTAGTACAGACATCGCTTTGGCACGGTTTTTATGCTGTGAACGCTCATCCTGACACTCTACAACCACACCCGTTGGAATGTGTGTAATACGGATTGCTGAGTCAGTTTTATTTACGTGCTGACCACCGGCACCCGATGCACGGAAAGTATCGACTTTGATATCAGCAGGGTTAATTTCAATTGCTTCCGCTTCAGGAATTTCTGCCATAACGGCTACTGTACAAGCTGAGGTATGAACACGGCCTTGCGACTCAGTCTCTGGTACACGTTGTACACGGTGCGCACCTGATTCAAACTTAAGCTGACCATACACGCCTTCGCCGGAGATATGCGCAATGACTTCTTTATAACCGCCGTGCTCACCTTCGTTAGTACTTACTACTTCTACTTTCCACTTTTTAGTTTCAGCGTAGCGGCTATACATACGGAATAAATCACCTGCGAAGATAGCAGCTTCATCACCACCCGTACCGGCACGAACCTCTAAATAGACGTTATTATTGTCTTTAGGGTCTTTTGGTAGCATTAGAATTTGGATTTCATCTTCTAATGCAATAATTTGTGCTTTTGCTTCTTTGTATTCTTCTTGCGCCATTTCACGCATATCAGGATCAGAGTCTTTTAACATTTCTTCTGCTGTAGCAACATCATCTTGCGCTTGTTGGTACGCTAAAAATGCTTTTACGATTTCTTCTAATTCTGAGTATTCTTTAGATAAGGCACGAAAGCGATTTTGGTCGCTGATCACAGAGGGGTCGCTTAGTAGCGCTTGCACTTCCTCATAACGCTCAACTAAGGTTTCTAATTTTCTATAAACAGACTCTTTCATTTAACGACTATTCCTGATCAATACCTAACATTTTCTTTAATTGGCTTAACTCCGCTGCTTCACCTTTTTTAGCAGCATCTTGAATGGCACGGGTAGGTGCGTGCATCAAGCGGTTGGTCAGTTTGTTTGCCAACTCGAGTATTACTTTTTCTGCCTCTTTACCTGCTTGTAGCTGGCCAAGGGCTTTTTCGACAAGTTCTGACTTTATATCTTGTACATCGTTGCGATAATGGCGAATAAGATCCACCGAATCGAGTGAACGCAACCACATAGCAAATTCATCGGTACGTGAGCGAATAATAGCTTGCGCTTGCTCCGCAGCCTGCTCACGGGCGGCGATATTCTCGCTTACTATGGCTTGTAAGTCATCAACTGAATACAAATAGGCAGCATCTAATTCGCCTACTTGGCTTTCGATATCACGCGGTACCGCAATATCGATAAATAACATTGGTTTGTGGCGGCGCTTTTTCAACGCCTGTTCTACCACCCCTTTACCAATAATAGGCAAGGTACTGGCGGTTGAACTAATAACAATATCGGCGTCGTGTAAACGCTCAGGTAACTGGGCAAGCGCAATCACATCGGCGTTAACCTCACTGGCTAACGTTTTAGCGCGTTCAATAGTACGGTTTGCCACCGTGATTTTTTGCGGATCGTTTTGGTATAAGTGCTTAGCAACTAATTCAATCGTCTCACCTGCACCAATTAGCAGTACATTGGTTTTATCTAGTTTGCCGTAAATATGTTTCGCAAGATTAACCGCAGCATAAGCAACCGATACTGCGCTAGCACCAATGTCAGTTTCGGTACGAACTTGTTTTGCCACAGAAAATGTTTTTTGAAACAAGCGGTCAAAGGTTACACCAATGGCATCGTGAGTTTTTGCATTATGGTAGGCTTGTTTTATTTGCCCTAAAATTTGCGGCTCGCCAAGTACTAACGAATCTAGACCACAAGACACCCGCATTAAGTGATTAATTGCTTCGTGATCTTCATGGTAATAGATATTGTTGCTCAGTTCTTGTTCATCCAAACCATGGAAACTGGCTAACCAGTGCAACAAGGTTTGGGAATTACGCTCGGCAAGGCTACAATAGATTTCAGTTCGGTTGCAGGTCGAAACAATAACCGCTTCATTAAAATGCGCATGACCACTTAATTGCTGTAACGCCTCAGACATTTGCTCAGGCGAAAACGCGACTTTTTCGCGTAATTCTACGGATGCGGTTTTGTGATTTATACCAAGTGCTACGATGGTCATATGTACCAAATATTGCTAAGCCCAGCTGTAAAGGCATTAATTTTACCAAAAATCAGCGGAATATGGAAAGTAAGGAACGACATTTGATTAAACAATATTTGATTTTATTCATGTTTTTTTTATTTATCGGCGGTTGTGCGCAAAAAATTTCAACAGTTGATTACATTTATCCTGACTGGAAAAGCCGATTAGAACAACAAGCTCAATGGCAAGTGCAAGGCAAAATGGCATTTATTAGTACAGAGCAGCGCCAGTCAGCCAATTTAAATTGGCAACATGATGAGCAATACAGTGACATGGTACTTACCAGTTTTATTGGTACACGCATTTTGTCTTTAAAACAAAATGCACAAGGTGCTGAACTTGAGTATGACGACAATGTTTATGCCGACCGTGATGCATCAATGTTGTTATATCGTTTAACCGGTTTTTCAATCCCATTGGATAATGCCGCAAAATGGCTAAAAGGCACTGTCGAGAACGATCAAGCCAGCTATGATGAGCAAGGCCGTTTAAAAAGTCTTGTTTGGCAAGCTCACAATGGTCAACAGTGGCAGATTACCTATTCAGATTACATCCAACAAGATGGTTATTGGCTTCCTGTTAAGCTAAGCCTTAAAAACAATAAAATTCGTATTAAAATTCAACTTAATGATTGGCAGTTAAATTAATCATGACACACACTTCAACCGCCCCGCTAACTCTTATAGCACCTGCAAAACTTAATTTATTCCTTCATATAAATGGTCGCCGTGAAGATGGCTACCATGAACTCGAAACCTTATTTACCTTTTTAGAGTTTGGTGATGACTTAACATTTACGGTTAGTAACGAGCCAGATATTTCTGTAACTGGTGATACAAACGGTATTGAGCTTGCAGATAACCTTATATATAAAGCAGCCCGTTTATTACAACAACACTGTAATTGCCAACAAGGCGCTTCAATAAAGCTATTAAAACGTTTACCTATGGGCGGTGGTGTTGGCGGTGGCTCATCTGATGCCGCCACTACCCTACTTGCTCTTAATAAACTATGGGGCTGTGATTTATCACTTACAGAATTAGCAGAGCTTGGGGTGAAATTAGGCGCTGATGTACCAGTATTTATAAATGGTCACACTGCCATTGCGCATGGGATTGGCGAGCAACTAGAAAATGTTGAATTACCGCAAAGTTGGTTCTGTGTGGTGCATCCAGGGCAGCATGTGAGCACCGCGAAAATTTTTACTCACCCAGATTTAAAGCGCGACACACCTAAGCTAAAAGCAGACTGGCAAACAGAAAATTTAGGCAATGATTGTGAGGCTTTAGTTAAAAAGCTCTGCCCCGAGGTTGAAAAAGCCCTGCAGTGGTTGCTAAAATACGCCCCGTCAAAGATGACTGGTACAGGCGCTTGCTGCTTTGCTGAGTTTTCAACCGAGGCACAAGCACAACAAGTTTTAGCTCAATTACCAGAAAAATGGACAGGTTTTGTTGCAAGTAGTGCTACACTTTCTCCTGCTCATACAGCATTAAATGCTCACTTTGAAATGAAGTAACGTACAAGTAAATGTTAACCTGCTTTGGTGCCTACCATAGCCTGTTAGTCCCAAAATTCAGTGCCTGAGGAACCCTACCGTGCCTGACATGAAGCTCTTCGCTGGTAACGCAACACCTGAGCTAGCTCAAAAAGTTGCAAAACGTTTGTATATTGAATTAGGCGATGCTGTTGTTGGCCGTTTTAGTGACGGTGAGATCAGTGTTCAAATTAATGAAAATGTTCGTGGCTCTGACGTTTTCATTGTCCAATCAACCTGTAACCCTACTAACGATAACTTAATGGAGCTTATCGTTATGGTTGATGCCCTACGTCGTGCGTCTGCTGGACGTATTACTGCCGTTATCCCTTACTTTGGTTATTCACGTCAAGACCGCCGCGTGCGCTCTGCTCGTGTACCAATTACAGCTAAAGTAGTTGCAGATTTCCTTTCAAGTGTTGGTGTTGACCGCGTTCTAACGGTTGATTTACACGCTGAACAAATCCAAGGTTTCTTCGACGTACCAGTTGATAACGTATTTGGTAGCCCAGTTCTACTTGAAGATATGAAAGAACGCGACTTCGATGACGTTGTTGTTGTTTCTCCTGATATCGGTGGTGTTGTTCGAGCTCGTGCAATCGCTAAGCTATTAAACGACACAGACCTTGCTATTATCGACAAGCGTCGTCCACAAGCAAACGTTTCACAAGTAATGCACATTATTGGTGACGTTGAAGGTCGTGACTGTATCATCGTTGATGACATGATCGATACCGGTGGTACTTTATGTAAAGCAGCAGCAGCGCTTAAAGAACACGGTGCAAAACGCGTATTTGCTTACGCTACTCACCCAGTACTTTCAGGTAATGCAGCTGAGAACATTCGTAACTCAGTCATTGACGAAGTTATCGTAACTGACTCAATCACACTATCTGATGAGCTTAAAGCAATTGATAAAATCAAAGTGCTTACACTTGCAGATATGCTTGCTGAAACAATCCGTCGTATCAGCAACGAAGAATCTATTTCAGCGATGTTTGAACACTAATCAACATCACTGCAATACTAAAAAAAGCACCGCTTAGGTGCTTTTTTTGTAGTCGTTATTTATTTTCCCCAAAAGGGGTGGTATGATAGCGCGCCTTTTGGCTGGGGACCTTGGTCGCAAAGGCCCTAAGACTATTAATTATTGGAGACATTATGTCAACTTACACATACAATGCAGAATTACGTACAGAAACAGGTACTGGTGCGAGCCGCCGCCTACGCCGTGAAGATAAAGTTCCTGCAATCCTTTACGGTGCTGACAAAGAAGCTGCATCAATCGTTCTTGCACACAAAGATATGATCAAAGCGCAAGAAGACGAAGGTTTCTACACGCACATCCTTACTTTAAACATCGGTGGCGAGTCAGTTGAAGCTATCCTTAAAGATATTCAACGTCACCCGTACAAGCCTAAGATCACTCACTTAGACTTCCAACGTGTAGATGCTACTCACAAACTTCACACTAAAGTGCCTGTACACTTCATCGGTGAAGAGAAAGTAACTAAAGCTGGTAACACTGTTGTTCACCAATTAACTGAAATCGAAATCACGTGTCTTCCTAAAGCACTTCCTGAGTTCGTTGAAGTTAACGTTTCAGATTTAGTAGCTGGTGATTCAATCCACCTTTCTGACCTTAAACTTCCTTCAGGTGTTTCATCTGTTGAGCTAACTAAAGGCGCTGATCACGATCAGTCAGTTGTTACTGTTAAAGCTAATAAAGCAGCTCCAGCTGAAGAAGAAGCTTCAGAAGACGCTGCAGAATAATTTTTAAGGTGTAAACACCTTGAATTCTATTCAAATGCTTGTGGGCCTGGCTAATCCAGGCCCCGAATACGCAAACACACGCCATAATGCAGGTGCTTGGTTCATTGAAGAACTGGCTGCACGTTATAACTGCACACTCAAACATGATCCTAAATATCACGGCCTCACCGGCAAAGTGATTATTCAAGGCCAAGAATTTAAATTACTGATCCCTACAACTTATATGAATTTAAGTGGTAAGGCGGTGAGTAGTCTCGCTAATTTCTTTAAAATCCCTGTTGAGAACATTCTCGTTGCTCATGACGAAATGGACTTAGATCCTGGGATTGCAAAACTTAAAAAAGGTGGCGGCCACGGCGGTCACAATGGTTTAAAAGATATTATTGCGAAAATGGCAAACCAAAAAGACTTCATGCGCCTTCGCATTGGCATTGGTCATCCAGGTCACCGAGAAATGGTAACAGGCTGGGTGCTAGGTAAAGCCGCGAAAGACGATCAAGAAAAAATGGACGCCGCCGTTGACGAAGCAGTTCGTTGTATGGAAATACTTGCAAAAGATGGTGTGTTAAAAGCACAAAACAGACTACATTCATTTAAACCTTAATCCGTTTTAATGAAATTACACAAGGTATCTTACTATGGGTTTTAAATGTGGCATCGTTGGTTTGCCAAACGTTGGTAAATCAACTCTATTTAATGCACTAACTAAAGCGGGTATTGAAGCCGCTAACTTCCCTTTCTGTACCATTGAGCCTAACACGGGTGTGGTACCGGTTCCTGATGCGCGCTTAAATGATTTAGCCGCTATCGTAAATCCTCAGCGTATTTTACCAACGACGATGGAATTCGTTGACATTGCCGGTCTAGTAAAAGGCGCATCGAAAGGTGAAGGTTTAGGTAACCAATTCCTAGCAAACATTCGTGAAACAGATGCGATTGGTCACGTTGTTCGTTGTTTTGAAGACGAAAACATTGTTCACGTTGCTGGCACAATTGACCCTGCTGATGATATCGATGTAATTAACACTGAATTAGTACTTGCTGATATGGACAGTGCTGATAAAGCGATTGTTCGTAATGCTAAAAAAGCAAAAGGCGGCGACAAAGACGCTAAAGAGCAAAATGCTGTTTTAGAAAAAGTAAAAGTACACTTAGATGAAGGTTTAACGTTACGTTCTTTAGAACTAACAAAAGAAGAAAAAGCAGCGATTAAGCCGCTTAACTTCTTAACAATCAAACCTACCATGTATATTGCTAACGTGGCAGAGGATGGTTTTGAAAATAACCCTTACCTAGACAAAGTCCGTGAAATTGCTGCTGCAGAAGATGCGGTTGTTATTCCAGTATGTGCAGCTATTGAATCTGAGTTATCTGAACTTGAAGAAGAAGATAAACTAGAATTTATGGCTGACCTAGGTTTAGAAGAACCAGGTCTTAACTTAGTGATCCGTGGTGGTTACGAGTTACTTAAATTACAAACCTACTTCACTGCTGGCGTTAAAGAAGTACGTGCATGGACAATCCCAGTAGGTGCTACTGCACCACAAGCTGCGGGTAAAATCCACACTGACTTTGAGCGAGGCTTTATTCGTGCACAAACTATCGCATTTGACGACTACATTGCGTTTAAAGGCGAAAGCGGTGCTAAAGAAGCTGGTAAGATGCGTCAAGAAGGTAAAGAGTACATCGTTAAAGACGGCGATGTGATGAACTTCTTATTTAACGTATAAGCATATTTGCTCATTCGATTATTAAAGGCTCGTTATTACGAGCCTTTTTTATTGCCTAAATATTACTAACCCTTCCCTAAATCATCAAAGCATGGTGGGTAATACTTCTGCAGCCTTACCTCTGCTTGTTCTTTTTAGTGATGTACGGTGTTATTTATGCTTAACAGTGAATCGTCGTCGAAAGCAAATGAGTGATAACAACAGTTAATTAGAGGGGATTTCAAAGCTCGCTAGCAATTTTGCGACCTATTGACTGCTCGATTAGCAAATTGTGGGGATTTTAAAAGTAAAAATAAGCCCCCTTAGTGACAAAATAGCCTATATAAATTCATTCGCTTTCACTTTTTTATGTTTAAATCACCTAAAAGATCACGCTAACTAATTTTGAAACTTGATTTTTGTATGAAAATCAAGCAACTTTAAATGTACGTTTTAAAACTCTTACGATGCGTTTGGGAATTAAACTCATAAATTGCAGTCAAAAAAACAGCAATTTAAATGAAATTTCGCCACTTAGCTTAATTTTAATGCAAACAAACACTGATAAGCATTTTTTTGCAAAAAAGGTGTTGACGGATTTAGGTCATATCAGCATAATACGCCCCGCACTCAGCGATGAAGTGCTAACAAAAAAGATGGCTAAGTAGCTCAGTTGGTTAGAGCACATCACTCATAATGATGGGGTCACAGGTTCAAATCCCGTCTTAGCCACCATTATTTTTGTTGCTCAATGAAGAGTTTAAAATAACTACCAGTACCTTAAGTACGAATGATGCGGGAGTGGCGGAATTGGTAGACGCGCTGGATTTAGGTTCCAGTAACTTCGGTTGTGAGAGTTCAAGTCTCTCCTTCCGCACCATGTTCTTGATAAGAACTCAAACTATCAAGCTTTTGTTGGGATATCGCCAAGCGGTAAGGCAGCAGGTTTTGATCCTGCCATTCCCAGGTTCAAATCCTGGTATCCCAGCCACGATGGCTAAGTAGCTCAGTTGGTTAGAGCACATCACTCATAATGATGGGGTCACAGGTTCAAATCCCGTCTTAGCCACCATTCTTTCTTGAGAATGGCTCTGCAGGAGTTAAAGCTGCACTCAATGAAGAGTTTAAAATAACTACCAGTACTTTTAGTACGAATGATGCGAAGTAGCGGAATTGGCCGATGTCTTGATTAAGACGCTGGATTTAGGTTCCCTTACTACAAACGCAAAAGGTATGCGGGAGTGGCGGAATTGGTAGACGCGCTGGATTTAGGTTCCAGTAACTTCGGTTGTGAGAGTTCAAGTCTCTCCTTCCGCACCATGTTCTTGATAAGAACCAAAACTATCAAATTATTCTTTGTTGGGATATCGCCAAGCGGTAAGGCAGCAGGTTTTGATCCTGCCATTCCCAGGTTCAAATCCTGGTATCCCAGCCACTTTCTCAAAGTGTCAAAGAATGCTCAATGAAGAGTCTAAAATAACTACCAGTACATTAGTACGAACGATGCGGGAGTGGCGGAATTGGTAGACGCGCTGGATTTAGGTTCCAGTAACTTCGGTTGTGAGAGTTCAAGTCTCTCCTTCCGCACCATGTTCTTAAGTAGAACTAAAACTCTTCAAGTTTAGCGTTGGGATATCGCCAAGCGGTAAGGCAGCAGGTTTTGATCCTGCCATTCCCAGGTTCAAATCCTGGTATCCCAGCCAACTAACTTCTAATATCTAACTTCTAATATCTAACTTCTAATATCTAACTTCTAATATCTAACTTCTAATATCTAACTTCTAATATCTAACTTCTAATATCTAACTTCTAATATCTAACTTCTAA